>CAZBOU010000111.1:0-1500 GCA_964493625.1 uncultured Caldisericota bacterium | reverse complement strand
GAAGATATTACTGGAAGCATTGCAAGTATTTTTGCCTAAAACGGTGCGGAATTAAAGGATCAAATTAACAACGAAAACGGTATCGTTAGCTATCTGTTTTCTGTGTTGAATCTTGACAATCCTGCTGATACAACTTTGATTGGCGAAGGAATCAATTCAAAAATCAATGATAATGGGACTTTGTTTGCCTATCAATCGTTTGATAGTAATCAGCTTCATGTATACAACTTCCAAACCCGAAAAACAACTTCTTTTTCAATCAATGATCAGAAGTATTTGAAGTGGGGTTTTTGGGGAACAGATGAGTTGTATGGTTGTTTGTATACCGAAAAGTACATGGGACGAGCAACTTGAAGTGGCCTCTATGCGCATGGATGGAACCATACAATGGCTTTCACTACCTGCTACTATGACAGAAGGTAGAACCACTACATTATCAAAAGTATTCCAGAATCAGTTGTTTTTTTACAGTCGGGATACCTTATCTCTTGATTTGGTTCGAGTAGATAAAAATCAGCAATGGACTTCCTGGGAAGTAATGGATCCATCGCATTACACAGAAAAACAAAACTCTTATCGAAGTTGGGTGTTTCACATGGAACCAATGAATCCCTACACAGGCGAGAGAATGGAGGGATCTGGATTTTTTAATGGTTTCCGCCCTCTGCATTCTGATGAAGAAACTTATGATGGACCTCAAACTTTGATTGTATATGATACAGTGAAAGGTAAACCTCAAACGTATTACGTTGATGAAGAGTTTTCAGAAGCTCGTGAATATGGTAACATTACTACGTGTGATGCTTCTGGATTTATCAAAGGCGGAGGAACTTTCGTTGTAATGATCCAAACTGGTATAGATGGTAGTGATGAATTTATCAAAAAACCCATTGCATCAAGTTTTTACTACTACAATGTTGGTACAGGAGATTTTCAAATCATTTCAACTCTTGAACATGATGATTCCATTACATATTTTGAGCTTATACCCCATTCACTTTCTCACCAAGAAAACTATGTTATTTTAAGTCAAAGTTTGCAGACGGTTGAGGATGAGTTTTCTTTCCATCTTATGGTCTGTCCAACTGAAGAATCCTCTTTGTATCCAACGATAATTCTTCCTTGGGTCGATGAAAATGATAGTTCTTACAATGAATTTTTATGTTGGATTGATTGAGGAAAGATTTTTGTCAATAATTTATCCTTGTTCAATAACTCTAGCAGAAAGTGGGAAGGACAAGTTCCTTCCCACTGTTGAAAATGAGCAATGAGGTGGTAATTGAATCAAACGGTTAGTTTGTATGAATTTGGTGCTGTTGAAAGAGCATTTTCTCTTGCCTGCCAAACCAATTGTTTCCAGGGGGAAGCCTTAGCTGCGTATGACCCCTGTGGGAATATGATTTCCTTGGTAACCCAAAGCACTGGAGTAGAAGCATGGGCCAGAGCTATCGATAAGAATTCTACACAAGCTATTGGGTTGTACAATCCCCATGCAGTAGA
>CAZBOU010000110.1:0-1528 GCA_964493625.1 uncultured Caldisericota bacterium | reverse complement strand
TGGATCAATTCAATGTTGTAAGATTTTTTGGGCTTGTAGAAGTGTAAAAGTCAGGCTATACCAATACCAATATTGTTAAAAGCTCCGTAAAACTCTAGACAACTGTGGTAGAAATGAAGATTCTTTGCCACATCGGGTATATTCGTATTATATGTAAATTCCCAACCTCCCCCATAATTAACTTGCATCATGCCAGCTTTAGAATAGTCATTTTCACCAAATGAATTCGGATTTATCCTAGTTTCTTGGTATGCTATTGCCTTTGAGATATTTGCAATATCTACTAAAGATAAAGGTATATCATCACCAGGCCTCCCTTTATAGGTTGGAAGAATTGGTATATCTAGACCTAAGGTATCAGTCCAAAAACTTGTCCAAAAACCAAATATCATGTCGTATTCATTGTAGTCTGAGTTGAAGTATTTCTGCATCTCGGAAGCAACTACATACCCAATTGTGGCATGTTTCATGAATTGGGTTAATCCACTAAGCCCTCCACCGACAATATTCATGAAAGTACCCAAGTTTTCTCTTGCAAAAGAAACTAAGCCACTCAGAAATGCTTCCACATTCCCCACAGACAATCCTTCTCCAGTAATTTTCCCAAAAGCCATATTTAATCCCCGTGCAAGGGCTGCGCTTTCTAAGGATATTGTACCATCCTCAAAGAACCCACCGGATTTAGGCGAGGCAGACAATGTCCCGTCTTCTTTTTCATATATATAGACTAAAATACCATTAATGACGAGTTCATACTTATGTACAAATCCAGCGTCTTTTTCTTCATCAGTAAGTTGAGATGAAATATCATCCCATCTGTATATTCCACCCGCATCATATCCTCCACACGCATCATAGCCAGCTGTAAGAACCCCCGGACTTGTTCCACCAATCACCATGGCGGGATTTGGTTTTTGGATTTCCATTTTTCCTGGTATTCCCATTCCTGAAAAATGCACTGCTCCAGAATCTCCTGCTACATCCGGAAGTACACAAGGATCACTACTGGGATTGGCATGCGGCCCACTCATCCGGGGTGGATTGCCAGTGTTCTCGGGAGAATTGCCGGTAGGATCAATGAGGGTAATGGGATCGTTTTGACAATAGGTATAGCGGTTTTGGGATAGAGGAGAACTCATAGAACCAGGCAAAGCATCTTTGGTTAGAAATCGTCCGGTATGAGCATCGTAGTATCTTGCATGCATATAGTATAGGGAGGATTCAGCTTCGTATTGACATTGAGCATTTCCAGATAGAAAATGAGGTTGTGAAATCGATGGGGTTGATAGGAGAATTCCATAAGGAGAATAGTGATAGGTTTCTAGAATGGTTCCTTGTGCATCGGTAATGCCTCGAGTATTGCCTCTTTGGTCATAGAGATAGTAGTAGGAAGTACTGGTTTGTCCAATGGTTTTCACAAATCCCCAGGGAACATAGGTCAGGGTATAGAGGATGGTGAGGGTGGAAGGATCTTTGTGAACTTCTTGTTGCAAGGAAGCTCCACTGTAATGATACGTAATGAGTTCTG
>CAZBOU010000109.1:0-1636 GCA_964493625.1 uncultured Caldisericota bacterium | reverse complement strand
TATGCCCTAAAGATTGCAAGGTATAACTACCATCTACTTCCTTGGTCATCTTTCCTGCAAAGCCTTTTGGATTGGTATAGGTTTGGCTTTGGCTATCATAGGCAAAGAGATACTTTGCCCCCGAGGCATCCATATACGTAATATCTCCCGATTGACCATCTTCTTCCACGCACGTATGCAAATTGGTCATCCATCCTTTTCCAACTCCCACATCAATAGAAGCATTGAAAGAATTGTGGACAAGCTGCACAGACATGGGAAGTCCTGAGGCAGTAGGTACAGACATTACATCGGCCGAGACCAAATGATTGCCTGTATCTAGATTCACTACCAAATTGGTCCAAGCACTGGTAGCCATCGTAGCTTTTTCATCGCCCCGATCAGGCATACCAGCATCGCTAGAACCATTCATTAAGGTGCCCACATACAAAGGACGGGGAAAGAAGAAATGAAAGATGCGCTGCATGCTCTGGGTAACAATATTAGTTCCTAGGGGGGGGGGCTTGAATAGCAGCATAGGTTGATACAGGAACAGAAGCTGTGAACAACGATAAGGTGATGACAATAGAAAGAATAGAGCGAACAACATGATTTGAACCATTGGATTGAGTACAATTACTCTTCTTTAAAAACATACGAATCCTCCTCAAAATGATAGGGATAAAAAACCGATGCAATGTTTTTTCGACCTGCATCCCGAACCTCAACACACAACAAACAACTCCACTTACACTGGTTCTTCATAGAACCTTCCTTTCTGAAATCAGTCTTCTTTCCTTTACCGGACAAAGTGCCTTACAGAAAAGCTTTTACTCCTCCAAAAGAAGGATGATTTCTTTCAACATCCAAAAGGGTAATTCCTTTATCACAATTATTTCAAAAAGCAAGGAAAAAAATAGAGGTCAAATCTTAAGAAATTCTTAAGATTTATTTTCAAAAATATTAGAGCCTCATGAAATGAAGGTTTGTAGAAAAAAGAAAAGTAAGAAATGTGAAAAAAAAGAAAAATATGTTTTTGACCTTGTAGAAGTGTAAAACTAAAGACATCGAATTTGATCCTTACAATTGGTAGCTTCCATTCAACATTAACCGCCCCAAAAAAACAACTCTTGCATTCGTCGCATTTGTTGTTTTGTGTATGCCTACATCTCACTTTTAGAGCAACATCAATGTCCAACTGTTTGTCCGTCTCCCAGTTGAGTAATCTATTATACGAAACACATGTACAATGAACCAGAGGGAAGGGAAAATGCCTTCCCTCTGGTTCTTGATTGCGAAAACCGTAACAAGTGACGAAAATCACTTTGCAAGGCTGAAGCAATATATGGAGTTGGTTCTAAGAGGTTCTGTGAAAAATAAGTCTTCACAAACTTGAACAATAAAGAAATCACCACCATCTTTGTTGGAAGAATAAGCCCACATCAGATTACCATCTTCCGTATCGATTAAAAACAAATTCCCATTGAAGTCGGTGACTAAAATGTATTGACCCATCATTTGCGTACCGATGTCACGATAATAGATACCTTGTACATTGATGTTCTCCACTACAGCTTTGTCAGTTTTAGACCAAATTAAATCCCCTGTTTGAGGATCTAGTTTTTCAAAAATGAATGTAAAGGGATCTGCTTCATAG
>CAZBOU010000108.1:0-1702 GCA_964493625.1 uncultured Caldisericota bacterium | reverse complement strand
AACCAATCATATCATCGAATTGACCTTTATCTACATCACCTCTGTATTTTGTACATGCTAAGTATTGACCAATGGCTATACCGCGAACTGCATGAAATATAAAGTTATATAAACCTCCATCATTTGTTCCTCCTGTAATAGTATTCCATTCTTTGTAATGTTTTTGAAAAAAACCATCCAAAGAATTTAATAAAGCTAGAATATCTTTGATGCCTCCTCCATGCAACTGGAGTCTGTGTGCAGCATCATTTATGGCTTGAGCAATTATCTCACCTTTAATAGGATTATTGCCGGATAGGAAATAGGCATTAACAATTTTACCATCTTTTACTACGACGTGGATTGTTTGTCCATCGATTTCAATATTATAACTTTCTGCCTTCTCAAATTCCCCTGACATAGCAATTTCAGACACTTCTTTTAATAGACTTTCCAAAGTCTTAGTACGTTCCCCACACGCATCATAGCCAGCTGTAAGAACTCCTGGACTAGTTCCACCAATCACCATGGCTGGATTTGGTTTTTGGATCTCCATTTTTCCGGGAATTCCCATTCCTGAAAAATGCACTGCTCCAGAATCTCCTGCCACATCCGGAAGTACACAAGGATCACTACTGGGATTGACATGTGGCCCACTCATCCGTGGTGGATTGCCGGTGTTTTCTGGAGAATTCCCAGTAGGATCAATGAGGGTAATGGGATCGTTTTGACAATAGGTATAGCGGTTTTGGGATAGAGGAGAACTCATAGAACCAGGCAACGCATCCTTGGTTAGAAATCGTCCGGTATGGGCATCGTAGTATCTTGCATGCATGTAGTACAGAGAGGATTCGGCTTTGTATTGACATTGAGCATTTCCAGATAGAAAATGAGGTTGTGAAATCGATGGGGTTGATAGGAGAATTCCATAAGGAGAATAGTGATAGGTTTCTAGAATGGTTCCTTGTGCATCGGTAATGCCTCGAGTATTGCCTCTTTGGTCATAGAGATAGTAGTACGAAGTACTGGTTTGTCCAATGGTTTTCACAAATCCCCAGGGAACATAGGTTAGGGTATAGAGGATGGTGAGAGTAGAAGGATCTTTATGAACTTCTTGTTGCAAAGAAGCTCCACTGTAATGATACGTAATCAATTCTGTAGAGGTTTCTTTTTGAATTCGATTGCCATAGGCATCGTATTGGTATTGAATGGTAGAACTATCGGGCAGAGTAATTTGTTCTAGGTTCCCTCCTACTTGATACGAATACGATGTTACTTCTGGAGGGGTAACCGATGTTTTGGTTTGGGATGTGCGACGTCCTTGTGCATCATAAGCATAGGTGTAGGATACTAAGATAGTTTGAGTAACGGTATCTTTCCGTGTCATGGACAATAGTTGATCCCCTTCGTTGTACGTATAGTATTCAGTAGTATCAGAGGAAGGGGTTTGTAACCTCTTGGTGCTGCGATTGTTTCTTTCATCAACCGTAAAGGTATACGTGCCTTCGGGGGTTACTGCTGTTAACAATTGATCATCACTATCTCGAGCAAAAGTATAGGAGCGATTGGTTCCATCAATGGTATCGGTTTCTGCACTAATGCGAGAAGCTGCATTGTATGGTGGCATAACAAGGATCCCTTGCATTCTCATCTATGGGTCAAACATCTTAAGTGATGCCTTGAAAAAACGAACTCACAATTTCTGTCATTTCTCATTTTCAAT
>CAZBOU010000107.1:0-1834 GCA_964493625.1 uncultured Caldisericota bacterium | reverse complement strand
TTATTAAATTTCCTCAGGCTTTGCAATTTTGGGGAAAAAGGTCTTGCAAAAAACATCTTTGCAACCCCTTCTTGTGTGGTATCAAAGGAAGTTTTTACGACAAGAGATCCCACTATCTCTTCTTTGCTGGTGGAGGATGGATTCTGTTCTGCTTTGCTTTTTACGTTCCTTTGCTTGTTTTTCTCTTGTTCCATCTTCATTACAGAATACAGCTTTGTAAGATTCCAACGTGTTCCCTTGTATTCATAGTACACCTTTGGCATCTTCTTGATTCTGCATATGGAGTGTACATGGAATACTTTCAATAAAGACAGATAAAACCTGGGAAAACCAAACCAACTGTCGTACAGAATGTAAGAGGGAGTAAGTCCAGTCCGCAGTGCTCTACGAATCAAATGAATTGAAGCACTGTTCTTGTCCATCAAAGACTCTTTCCGTATTCTTGCATCATGAGATCGGGGATGCATTCCTTTGGTATTGTTGGCAAGGGAAGAATCCTGCATCAATGTCTTTTTATTGCTGTGCAGTGCAAAGGTAAGAGGGATCTTGGAATGCCCATCACTCCATAGCAGTGTTAACAAGGCGTACCCGCGTACACATCGATTTTGTACATGATCATGAACCCAGGATAACAACTCTGCTTTTTTGCTTCGTTCTCGGTGAAGTACAGAATCATCCAGAATCAATACTTCTTTTTTGTCTTTGCTGGTTAAGGGACGAAAAAACTTCTGAATCATACCAGCCGATAGGTTGAGTAAAAAGGAAGTCCACTGAAAGGAAGGATTGGACAAAAATCTGTACATGACATCCTTGCGGAATGGAATTGTATTTGGATGCAAGGTCAATGTTCTATGACCTGTATGATGATGGAAGGGTAGCAAAAAAAGAAATCGAAACACCCGAGATACGGGTACACCCTTTTGTTTCTTTATATGAGATCTGGAAAACAGAGAAGCAAGTTGAAACTGACGAAAAAAAGTTTCATACGAGGTGTTCATTGTATTGTTTTTTCTGACATTTTCGTGTATACTTGAGTTCATGAAAGTATCCTTTTTTTGTATTGGTTGTTTACTAATTATTATACAAAATAATGGGATACTTTCAAGTTTTTTGTTAGTATTTATGAGGTGTTAGCCGTGTTAATCATAAGCGAAGTTTGAGCTATTTACAAAATCATAAATCTGAAAACCGCTACAATATTATCTATGAAATGGATATAGACGGTAGCAAGGGTCAATTGTTTTATGATCTATCTGTGGAGTCACTTCAGTATCAAGATGGATGGCTGTATTTCATAAATCGAGAAGATGAAGGAAGGCTTTATCGTCTACCTTTGAAAGACAAAAAGCCTTTAGAATGTATCGTAAGTGTTCCTTACATTAATGAATTTGCATTTAATGGTGGTTGGATTTACTATACAATTGATGATCCAAATACATATGCAATAGAAATCAATGGTGACTCATCTCGCAAAATCAGTGAACGTAGAGGTGTTCATATTGGAATTGCGGGAAACCACTTGTATTGTGAAGGTGGTCGGTATGTGCGTGACTGCGTTTTAAATCGTATTCCTTTATCGGGTGGAGATGAAGAGTTAGTTGTTTCTTTCACTCTTCACTAAGGGGCGTATTATGAAAAACTCAGTAACAATACAAAAGATTGGAATTTCATTCATTTTGCTATTCCTGCTTGTTGGCTGTGTTTCTTCTTCTCGTTCTGGTTCTCTTGTACCGAATAAGGAAGAAGAATCATGCATGATCCTCCCATCAAATCCTATTCATTGGAAAGAAACAGAATCGCTGGCAACATATCAATGGGCTCGTTCCATCAGTCC
>CAZBOU010000106.1:0-1859 GCA_964493625.1 uncultured Caldisericota bacterium | reverse complement strand
ATTAATACAGAAATTCTGAGATTATGGTAGAAACATGAAGTGTAAAAGTCAGGTTGTACCATTATTTTTGTAGGAATGTGATATAGAATGCCATTGTTGCAGAGAAAAAAAAGATCATTTTCAACAAACACTGGACCATATTTAATGTAGAGGTAGGAAGGGGAAGATTCTTCTTCATTTTGTATTAATCACTTTTGATACATCAAGGAAGGGATCACTACCATACCACTGCATTGAAATATAGTTACTTGTTTTGATAGGAATGGGGTACTCCCTGCGAGTGTTATCCTCTAGATTGAATAGCTTCAGTGTCAACATAGAATGACTGTCATCGTACACATAACCAAACCAAGTGCCATCAGGAGACCATGCATGTGAAAGAAATTTTCCCTCCTCGCTATGCATAAACGAAGTGAGGTCTATTCTTGTTTTTGAGTCGATGCTTTGAATACCCATATTTACGACATCATGGGAATGCCCTGTTTGAAACAAAAAGATATCTCTTTTTCCCCATTCTATAAATAAGTTCTGATCTTCAAACGAAGAAACGTGCAAAACTCTTTTTTCAAGTGAATCATACAATCCCATTTTTCTGGTTGCCCATGTATCACCATCGTAGGTAGTGAAAGCCAAATAGCGATTTTCTTCGTTCCAGGGATTGGTATGGGAGTATACAAGATCCTTTTCATGGGGAGTTTGTGTAATGTTCTGCAATGACGAATCGGGGATAGAGTACAGAAAGATATCATCCAGTGCATTTGAAACATCATGAAAGGCAATATAATCCGCGTTAGGGGACCATGAGGGAGAAGGAATATATTGTGTTGATAAAGTTTTAATTTCACGAAGAATCTCCTCATCAAAGCGAAGGAGAAACAGAGCATTTCCGGGGTTTGTTGAGGAAACTATCGCCAGATATTGCAATGAAGGAGAATACGAATATGTCATCATTTCTCCCTCAAAGAGGATATCCCTTGTAGCAAGATCAGCAGAAAGCTGTACTACTTTTAAATGGGATTTTGTAAGAATATAGACATTCTTTTTGTTTTTGTCCAACTGGATATTCTGAATCTCTTTTTCATCCTCCAAAGGTACAAAGGATGTATTCCCGGAGGCAAGATCTAAAATTCCTAGCTCAGAGTGCTGTAGGGTGTTCTGCACAAACAGTATTTGAGTATCGTCTACTCCAAAAAAAGGATTACTATAGCTAGTTTGAAGATTGCTACTCCAAATTTTAGCTTCAATTATCCTTTTGTCGGTGTGAAAAATATAAATACCGGATCCGGCATTATTCGAATAAGCAAATACATACTGGCTCCTGTTGGTACTCCACTGCATTCTTGACGAAACTGTATCATTTTTGGATACAGATGGTAGGGAATATCTTTCTTGATTACTGCCATGGAAAATAATGGTATCCATGGTAGCATCATTTGTACTTTCGCTTTGTAAAATCATCATTCCCATCTCTTTGGTCCATTCAGGTTTGTCAATGGTAAACTCAATATTCGGAGCATTTTCAAATGCAGAAGGCCCATTTTCATTACCATCATTTGGAGAATCCACATAGTTCGTACATGAATACAACGAAATACACCCAATCAACAACATACTAAGAAAAACTTTCATTCATGTCTGTCCTTTCGTAGTAACTCTTTCACTAACCTATGCAAACTTTCATCGTTGTATCAATCTTTTCATGTTTTTCCAGAAGCATAGTATCGTTACAAATCAGGGCAACCGTAGTTTGTGGAGTTCACCAGATTCGGTTTCCAGCATCCAGATATTCTTGACTGAATCTTGGAAGAAATGGGCTGTATCGTCATGTATTTTGAAATTTGGATCTTCTGCTACGGTAG
>CAZBOU010000105.1:0-1876 GCA_964493625.1 uncultured Caldisericota bacterium | reverse complement strand
CGAACTCACAATTTCTGTCATTTCTCATTTTCAATCCTTGTCCCATAGCAAAGTCACCTTTTCTTCAGCAGGATCCCACATGACTTCATAGCCTGCGTATTCTGCAAGGAAACGAATGGGGAGACACATTCGGCCATGATGAACCAAATGAATAGGATCACAATAAATTGGTTCGCCATTTACGATAATTCGATCATTACCATCCTGGAAATAGAAGGTATTGTCATCATAAAACATGGTTACACTTGAAAAATTATCATTCATTGGTCTCCAAACTTGGAAGCCAAGGTGATCAACAAAAAATCGTACACCTGCCAGCATTCGGTCATGAAGAATAAATGGTCGAATCTCACCAATAGATACCCTTTCTCCATCTACTATGTAATGAGTATCATTGTTTTTTATCATAATGCTTCTTTGATTGGGCTGCAACCAAAATTCATAATTGCATAGGAATTGTTCATTTCCCATTTGGAGAAAAAAAGAATCTCTTATTCGAGAGGCTTTTGAAGATTGTATAGATAGTGTGAAAATAATGTTAATCGAACCCTCTGTAGGAATTGTTAAAGAATTTGCAGGTGTAAAATGTATATAACTTGCAGTTCCTCCTATGGAAATATAGCGTTCTTCTTGAGTAGGATTATGGATTGTTAGTAGTTTTGATTTATCCTTTCCTGAGTGTACTATACCGAAATTACTATAAAATGAATTGGCTTCTAAATCAACATCCTCTCCATCAATATAAAATATCACTGATTTGTCTGAAGAAGCATTGTTTTCAGAACGAAGGTATACAATATTGCTAGAAACAGAAGGTGATTGGCTTAGGAGGAGAAAGATAGAAAGGAATACAGATATCACTGGTACAATGGTTTTGTTCATAACATTTCTCATTAGATTCTCCTTTTTGATTATCATTATCTGGTCTAATATAAGGATCGTTACCATAAAACAAGGATATACGATTACTAAAATATGTTTTCATATTAACATACCGATAAAAACTTTGTATATATCTATTATTTGAAAAATCACGATTATAATGCCATACATTCCATGTTTGTTCCGTGTTGTAGCCATTATCATCAATTAGTAATTCACGAATTTCCATAACTACATAAGATCCAGGACTCATGGATTCAAGAATAGCGTTACCACCACTTAACCATGATCCATTAAAAAAATTCATACAATTGTTACGTGAATTAATCGAAAAACTCATCCAGGATTCTCCATCTTGTTTTTTTATACCAATCATAACGCTTGTTTTTTCTCCATTTAAATATGCATATGGAGTAAGTTTGTTGTTCCACGCAAGTATTGATGCAAAGTAAAACCACTGCTCTAGTTCTTTTAAATCACTTATCTCTACTCTTTTATCTGTATATTTGTCATCATTTTCTTTAATTTCTTCTCCATCTTCACCAATTAATTTCCCTTTCTGGCTAATTCTATAATAGTGTGCTCCGGTACCATCTCCTCTGTCTTCTGCAATAACTTGTCCCCATTGATTTTCTATCCTCCATTCGGGTAAAGCTCCACATGCATCATTGGCTGCAGTTAAAACAGATCCAGATCCGATGATTGCACCTTCTATGATCTCAGTACTGGGAGGTTTGATAGGACTTGGTCCTCCTGGTAATGTTGTGATAGGGAGCGGGAACAATGAATGATCTCCAGTATTTTCCTTGTTAACTCGCGTTACATCATTTACATCAAAAGGTTTGAAACTATCAGGAGGAAAAACTGCTGCATGGAAGTTCTCAATCATGGGTACTTCACCCATATTTCCTGCCACATCAGGAAGTACACAAGGTATACGTGTGATTCAAAGGATCGGTCATGGTCAGTACGCGATCCAAGGCATCGTATGTAT
>CAZBOU010000104.1:0-2006 GCA_964493625.1 uncultured Caldisericota bacterium | reverse complement strand
TGGGATTTACAACCCCTATGCAATGGAGATTCCCTTTTCTGCCCAGGCAACCATTAATCCTTCTTACGACCAACCCATCAATGATCCCATTGAGTTCCACATCCCTGAACAAGGGCAATGGGATCTAAAAGAACTCCTTGCGAACCAAACCAAAGTAAACACTACCCTGGGAGAAATGGGTATAAGTATTTCCATTGGTGGCGATGATGATTGTGGGGAAGAGATGTGTGGATTTAATGTACACTGCGATTTATCAAAATGCAGCGACAAACTACTTGATATGTATGGTCGGTTTAAGGACGTACCGGTAAGTCTTTACAATTGCTTGTTTGTTTCTTGTTGTCAAGAACTTTGGTTGGAAGTGAGTAACGAACATTTTGCTAAAGAAAGTGATTTAATGGACCAAGCACATGCTATGAGTGTATACGATGAAGACAAAGCGGCACGTTTGTATAAAGAAGCTCATTTCCATGGAATATTGGGATCAATTTATCTGGATCGCTCTATAGAATGCCTTTATTGGATGAGGGATAACTTTGATGATTGTCAAAAATTACTAAATGGCGAAGATCAATAAATGATAATTGCTGGTAAGAAGCAAGATGAATTTTCGCAGAAAGAGAAAAAAATGAACGATAGTAGGAATTCAGTTAACAGCGTTTCGAAGATTGTTACGGCAATAGCTATTATTGTTACATTTTGTGCTATTTTGTGGGCGTATAAATTAAACACAAAGTGTAATCAATTGAATGATGAAATTGTACATTTAAAATCCACAATAGGTGTTTTAGATGTTAAACTGGAAGATTTTAAAAATTCAATAGATTCATCTTCAATTCATGACATAAATTCGGATTTATCGGAAGAAGAAAGGTTACATAAAAAAATAGAAGAATTAAACGCTTTCAAGGAATTAAGATCAAAGGAATTAAATGATCTCATTGATACTATATCAAAGGTGAATATCAAACCTTGATTCTTCGTTAATTCATTAACCGAATACGAATACTGCAAAGAAAAAGTTTTAAATTTGATCAATTTAATACTCAACTTTTGCACTTAAAAATAGTAGCTGAACTTGCATAGAAACAAGTTATAAGGGTTGAAACCGTCCTGATCTTGAGCGTAATAATATGGAATAAACCAAAAGGACGGTTTCAACAATAAAATGTATGCACAAATTAGAGAAGATAACGAAGAAAGCCTTGATGATGCTGATTTATCAGCTTATGATTATCTACATCCGAATTCCGAGTATGAGTATGACCCTGAACAATTTCAAAGTATACTTCAAGAATTCGAAGAAATGGTTTGTAGAGAAAAAGACTGTAAAGATATGTGCTTAAGGCACATCGGCATATCCTAGAAAAGGTGAAACATGATGAAATATAGGTTTTTTGTTGTATGTGGGTTGGGGAGTATTCTCTTTCTTGCATCCTGTCAATTGGCTTCCAATCCTCCTTCTGTGTATTCCTTGGGTAGTATTTTAGAAGAGAATCAAATTACTACACCAGCACTCTTTCTGCACAATCATACAATCAGCATTCTTTCCCCTGAGAAACAGGAGTTTTTCCCTGTATACAAGTATCCAGAAGAAGCTGAGATTCGCGGTCGGGGGAAAACCATACTACGATCCTACAATATCTATTTTGGAGTCTCAGCAGAATATGGAAAAATACAAGAGTTTACTGTATGGAAATACGATACAGATGCAAAAGAACTTCAGAGAATACTATCGCTGCCTTTGTCTTCGTATTCCCTATCAAAAGTTGGTCCCGAAGAAAAATGGTTTCAGATAGGCAACTTTGATACAGAAGAAACTGTGTGGATACAACCGGAAGAATCTAAAAAAGTACAAGCTTCCTCTGTGAAAAGTCTGAAAGAAATCCGCAAGACTTATTTCACTTCTATTCCTTCACATGTCATTGTAGAACATTATGGAGAAGATCAACCTAAATTCCTCAAAATTATAGGCAAAACACAGAGATCCACTGAAACAATCTCTC
>CAZBOU010000103.1:0-2015 GCA_964493625.1 uncultured Caldisericota bacterium | reverse complement strand
GTACCGAAAGAAACGAACAAGGATATGCAGGGATAATGCAAGTATATTATGGAGGAACATATGAATTTACAACTAGTGTAAATGTTCCTGCTTCTGCTGCAGCATTTACCTTTTACAATAATTCCTCTAAGTTTTACGAATCTTTTAACAATATTGGGATTGGAGTTGGCTGTTTGTTTACTAAAATTGTTACTGCTAGTGGTTATTCTTATCTTGCTGGAGATCGAAATGCTCCAACATTAAAAGACTGGATTGGAACAGAAGATTATGTTGGTGCTGTTCAAGCGTATGGTCCTCATTACGGCAAGGGAACATCCAAAGCAGGAGAACCGTTTGATTATTACTACAATAATATCCATAGCATAGTGTGCGTAGGTTTTTGGCAATTATGGAACACAAATGAGGATGATGAAGAAAACTTTGACACTTTAATAACAAGGTATCATACAAAACTTTTTGATGTACATGAATATTACAGAACTAGAAGAAGAGTTAAATAAGCTAGGAGCGTAACATGAAAAAAATATTGAGTGTATTCTGTTGTGTGTTTTTGTGCGGGGCTTGTGCTTCTCTTGGCAAAACAGTCAAGCCTGTACAAGAACCTCTACTTCATGTATATTCAGAACAAGAACTAGACGATTTTCAACACTTTGGCCAGAGTCGAAGCATATATGGAAAAGAAATTACTTATCTGGGTCAAACAGAAACTGAGAAGGGGTATCACCAGATTTACATCCAAAGTACTCCTCATGCAACTTTATATGAACAACGAGACAATATGATATCTAGTGAAGCCTACTCCTGTGAATTCATTGCACTGCGTGTGAATGAAAGCGAAAAGGGAGGATTGGAATGGGGCTCTGCTTGTATAGAACAGTGGTCGTATCAACTAACAGGGGTGATTATCCAATCGATCTATTATGACAAGAACCATGTCTATGTTTCAACAGGAAAAGGACCTGAATGGAAATTCTATGAGGGTGAGTATTGTGTACTCTGTTTCGAAAAAGAAACTGGCAAGAATATATGGAAGAAAGTTATTCCGGGTCCTGTAGAAAGTCCTTTCTATGTTTGGAATCATTCACTCTTGTTTTCAATCTTCGACTATCATGGCAACCAAATGATAGAAATG
The DNA here is from genome assembly GCA_964493625.1 of uncultured Caldisericota bacterium. GTDB lineage: Bacteria > Caldisericota > Caldisericia > UBA6126 > UBA6126 > JAGLCW01. The sequence continues at coordinate 883 of CAZBOU010000103.1, read as the reverse complement.
GATAAAATTGATGGCTCTATACTAGGAACTTACGATGAATCAATAATAGGATTGCAGATAAAGGATGCAGTATACCTTGCTTCCATAAATAAAGAAAAAGGACCCATTTTAGAACAATATTCACTGCAAACAAAAACATCTGAAATAGTGTGGTATGATGAAAATAGCAAACAATCTGAAGAACTTTTGCAAACATTGGTATCTTCTCCTGTACAAGTTCAAAATTGGTTATGTTTTGCTACATCTTATTGTTTTTCTGATCAATCAACCCAGTGTTTTCTGTATGCCTACAATATAAGTACTCAATCAATAGACTGGTCAATGGAACTCGGAATAGAAGGAAGAATTCACAAACTGTTTTTTGATCGAACCTATTTATATGCTCTCCAATACGGTGCTTCTTGCACGGCGATTGATCCCTTCACACAAACCGAAAAATGGCAAACAACCTTTGAAGGGTATCGATCAAACCAGATAGTTCCCTATAAAGATCGGATTTATATGGTGGTATCAAGTTATAAAGTGATTGCAAGGGAAGGGGTAGAGTTCGATCACAAGACTTTGTATCTGGACAAAGAAACAGGGGAGTTAGATATTGTTGCCCCTCCTTCCTATTTCACTGGTATAGGTGGGGTAGAAGGAATCCTAGCTGGACAATACGATGATTACCTAATTACGCAAGGACCGTACAGAACCTATCTAGAACTTTACAGAATTGTAGAATAGATGTATCATTAACTCCCGAAAGATTGGAAGGTAAACATGAAAAAAACAGTTGCTGTAGTCATTACAATTGGTTTGCTATTTATGTCTTTAGTATCGTGTGGCAGTAATGAAACTTTAAAAACCCATGCCAATGATTCTATTTCTCAATCTACAGAAG
>CAZBOU010000102.1:0-2021 GCA_964493625.1 uncultured Caldisericota bacterium | reverse complement strand
AGGTCCTCCTGTGTAATGATAGATAGAGTGTATCATATTGCGTTTACACAGTTAATCTGACAGTCTCAAAAGCATTTGTATGCGGCAACTGTTGACTATGATCATGGCAATAGTATGTCAGAGGAACGCTTTGTTCTATGTCTCAATACACAAAAAAGAGAAGATGATCACGCCTACAGAGACAAATGCATCGAGACCATTCAAAAGGAACTGGAGGCACTCAAAGAAAGAGTATACGATTCCTCAATGTCTTCTTCCATGCATTCCTCTCCTCATAAAAACAAAAGAACTCTATCTCGCGATGAAGTGATGAAAAAAGCAGGATCCATTCTGAAAGACACTCCTGCAGGAAAGTATTTTCATGTGTATACCGAGGAAAGACTTCCTTCAGCGAAATCAAAAAAAGCTTGTAAAGAGTCTTTTCAAGAAACCTTTCGATTTCAATATGACATCATAGAAGAGAAAGTAAAAGAAGATCAGAGACTGGATGGTACCTTTCTGATTCAAACCAATCAAAGAAACGATTCAAAGAAACGACTAATTGAGATATACAAACATCTCAATACCGTAGAAAATGCATTTCGAATCCTGAAAAATGATTTGGATGTTCGTCCCATCTACCATTGGAAAGAAAACCGAGTCAAAGGACATGTCTATATGTGTGTAATCGCGTATTTCCTGATGATGGCGATCGAGTACACTTCCAAATGTACAAGCCTTCATCGATCGGGAAGAAAAATACTCAGGCTCCTGAGCAATATTCATTTACTCACCTTAACTCTACCGAAAGGGGAAAAAAGATTTGCTTTAACAGGCGTGGGAAAAGAAGAGCAAAAAGTTCTGAAGGCATTTGGGATTCCAAAGATAAAAGCTCCCATGGTTGTCTAGACTTTTTAACACACTTTTAATCTATCACAAGGTGAACCTAGGGTATCGGGTTGAACACCAGTTACAAGAACAACAGTACTTTTGTTCAGTTTCATGCTATGCTCCTTTGGTGCACTAAAGGATCAAGGAATAGAATGGTAGCTCCTTGATCCATTCATTCACTCTTTCACTATTACGCCTAAATCAAAAACCAGAAGTGCATTGGTAAATTCTACGCTAGCCTGTTTTGCGATAGGTATAAACATGAGAAGAACATCTTTGTTTCTAATTTGTTCTTTTAACTCATCAGTTAAAGTAACGCATAGGTATGCCCAGGGAGTTTTTTCTTTGGAATCATAATGTGGTGGAAATTCAAAGGAAGAGAGTCCTCTCTGCCACAGAAAAGCAAGCATATTCCCATTTTTATCCCATAGGGTAAAAGGTCTTGCTGCTTGTAATCCAAGAAATTTGTCGGATATATTTTCAAAACGAAGATCAATGCGAATTTCTTCTCCTTCTACTTCTTCTAGTTCTTCAATAAAAACACGGTTTATAGTAACCACATAAGGAAATCTCTCTACTCTTTCTTCTATCATATGTATGGGGAAACAAAAGGTATCTGAATCAAACTTTGAATTTGTTGGAGAATCCTTAATTAAGACTTTACTGGTCTCATTGTCCCAGGTAACTTTTTTGTCTACTGCTTCTCCAATAGTACGTAAAGAAGCGTATACCCGATCCTGAAACAAAAAAGGTTCTTGTTCTGATCCTATTTCTTCTCCATTAACCTGTATTCCAATATTCCGGTACGTAACTTCAATTTGTTTCTTTCCCGTTTCTCCATGGGCAGGAAGAAGAAATACCATGCTACTCACCAGAAAACTGATGGTTACAAGAACAACGGTACTTTTGTTAATCTTCATTTTATGCTCCTTTAGTACAATAAAGGATCAAAGAACTACCATTCTGCCCTTTGATCTTTTCATTCACTCTTTCGCCACTACACCTAAATCAAAAACCATGAAAACATTTAAAATACTTGAAAAATCAGGATCTTCTACAACAGTAGGAGAAAAGACTAGCGTGAGTTTACTACGCCAAAAACAACTTTTCTGATTTCATCAGACTTTCATCCCATTTTTTGTATAGACTAA
>CAZBOU010000101.1:0-2155 GCA_964493625.1 uncultured Caldisericota bacterium | reverse complement strand
ATACAATAGAAAAAAGAAATGGTTCTTTATGGATTAAATCGACAAGCACCTAGCAATATCGCCGTCTTTTTCGATCTTTTTGGCTACCTCAGCGGTCTTTTCAGCAACATTGTCGGTCTGCTGGATGTCTATACGCAAGTCGCACCTACCGATGCCCATATATGTAATAAAGTTCTTGGAAGAAATGGTGTTGTAGAGGTTTTGCGGAACAATCATGATAAAGGCCGAAAGGACAAGCACTGCGAGTATAGTGACATAAAGACCTTTCCTGGCAAGAACATCCTTGATCCCGAGAAATATATTGGGATTAAAAAGCCTGTTCTTGCTGAGGAGGAAACGCTTCGAGGTAATGCCTTTTTCACGGGCTATGCCAAAACGGATTGCTTCTGCAGAAGATATTTTCCGAAATTGCTTAAGAACCCTATTAACGTAGATGATGATTGCCAGAGCTATAATACCTACTCCTAAAGCTCCGAGCAGGGGAGCAAGTGAGGTATTGTCGCTTTCGCCCATGAAAAGCCGGATGTTCGTAAGCAGTAAATCTTTAAATAGAAATGAAAGCGCGTAGCCGATGGCAGAACCGATCAAGGCAATAGCTGCATATTTTGCTAGATAGATTCTCTTGATATCCGATAAGCGAAGGCCAATAGCCTTCATCACACCAATCTCGCGATAATCTTCTTCGATCTTTGCCAGCAAGGTGAATCTGATGCACACAAAGGCAATCAATACAACCAAAATACTAACTAGCAGGATTAACGCGATCATCAGCCCATCAGACATTGAATTGATCAATTTAAAAAGAGGGTAGGTAATCGTTGGCCCGTTTGCTTCTAAACCCGCAGCATTATATGCAGATTCAAATGCCCTGAGGGTTGATAAATCGTGAAGTCTGAATTCAATCAGAAATTCAATGCTGCCAGAGCTCCGTAACTCCTGGAAATCAATTTCCCTGACTAGGAATCTCTTTGATGAAGCGAGAGAGGAATTCATTTGCGAATCGCGGAGAAAACCAGCTACGGTAAACTCTTTTCCGCTAATCAAAGCTCTATCGCCAACCTGTGCTGAACCATCTCTCATGAAACTAACTGGAACGTAGAGCTCTCCATCGTCAGGTATAATAATCTTGTCGTTAAGGTCTAAAAGATAATCAAATTTTTCACTCTGCCTGGAGATGCCGTTATCCTGGAGGCTGTGGGCAAGAGAGCTATCACCTAAAAATATCTGGGATCCTTCAATATTGAGAAACTCCATTACTTGAAACTCTTCGACAAACTCGCTTTCCTCAGCAAAAATATGCAGGCGCTCCATGTCCAGTTCACCAGAATGCATCTGTAAGAAGTGGGGTGTTTTAGCCTTTATCATCAGGGAGTCAATTGCACCTGTCAGATTAATAACCAGGATCATAGCAAGCGATACCAGCATGGCAGCAGCAGCAACAAAGAATACAGTGGTTAGGGTTACCGCTTTACTTTTTTGGTAGTCATTTTTGATTAACTTGTAATACATCATTCACCTTTTTAAAGCTTTTTGGTGTGGGTTTCAAACCAAGCTTGTAGCTCGTACAGTATTCAAACACGACCCAGCTGATTCCGTCACAATAGATCGATGGGCTTTGTCAGAGATAACCAACTCAAAATCCACTCCCATATTTTGGTAGGTTTTTACGGAAACTTCTAGCGTGAGTTTACTACGCTAAAAACAACGTTTCTGATTTCATCAGACTTTCATCCCATTTTTTGTATAGACTAAAAATGTAATTGATTGTAATCTTTTATTGACAACCGTAAGTTGCTATGGTATAAACTAACTATGGCAACTTTACGAAAACAAAAAGTGGGACAATATGTATATTGGCAGATCGTTGAATCCAAACGGGTCAATGGGAAACCCAGACCGGTGGTTGTTGCCCATTTGGGCACCGCAGAAAAATTGCTGGTTAGACTAACCCAAGGACCTGTGCAAAAAGAAATTCAATCTCGCTCTCATGGAGCTGTACAATTATTATGGAAAGCAGCGCAGAAGTTAGAACTTCCTGCTTTGTTTTCTGATGTCTTTTCCTCTCAAATGAGAAATGATGTGTCTGTCGGAAATACATTGCTACTGGCTTCCATACATCGAGCTTTGCAACCAGGAAGCAAACGAAGTTTTTCAT
>CAZBOU010000100.1:0-2292 GCA_964493625.1 uncultured Caldisericota bacterium | reverse complement strand
CAACGAGAATGGAATATTTCAGAGGTTTGAGTGTAACAAATCGGCAGAGCTCACATACATGCTGCCTCCTGTACGAGTTTAACGGTTACACTCAATATTGTACAAGAAACATCGGTGAATTGCAACAAAAAAAGCCCGGAATTCGTTATGAACCCGAGCTTTATTCAACGAGAATGGAATATTTCAGAGGTTTGAGTGTAACAAATCGGCAGAGCTCACAAACAATGTTGATTTGCTAGTGCCGACGGGTTTCGTTTCCTGGTTTTGAAGAAAAAGTCCCTTACTGCGTCTTTGAAAAACATTCTTACTGTTGGTTCGAAAAACTTGATTACTATGTGATTGAAAAAACTCTTTACTGTGGTCTAGAAAACTTGCCTACTGTGCGCTAGCAAATTTATCATACCGCGCACAAAGGTGGCTTCGCTGGGGACAACAGTGAACCCGCAGATCTGCCGCAATGACGGATCGCTGAGCAACCGATTGCGTAATGAGGTGACTGTGGCAATATTGAAGAATTGTTTGGCCAAGCAAGAACGGATCATCGCCATCTCATCATACGATTTACGTCCGAGCGGGCTAGCGGGGCGGTCGTATGCGGGAAGAAATTCCTCGATCACTTGCAGCAGTTGAATGAATGTGCGGTGCTCGTTGGTCACATATCCTTCGAAAATCTCCTGGATGTCGTAGGAAATGCCGAAAACCATCTGGCAACCGCCAAGGATTTCTGTTATGCTTTTCATGGACCTGCTCTCCCCCTTATGTTTTTGTAGCTAATAACATTATAGAGGATTGTCAGGTCCATTTCCATATATTTTGCCCGACCTGGGCCTGTTTTAGACAATTCTGTGCACATGAAGGCTGTTCGGGATGCTTCAGATTGTAGAAATTGCTAGGATTTTGCAATTTTGCAAGAGCCTCTCTTAAAAATAATATTTGGATGATTATATCAAAATGAACAACGAAAAAAATGTAGCAATCGTTACTATTTGGGATGAGAAAAACTATGGGAATAGACTTCAGAATTACGCAACACAACAAATACTCATCTCTTTTGGATGTAATCCGATCTCTATAAAGAACTCACCTCCTCCAAAGAAAAGAAAGGCAGTAATTGAATTATTAAATTTTCCAAAAAGAATACTTAGAAAGATTCTATATAGGGATAGTATTGAGGAAAGAAAACGATTATTCAATAAACGAAAAATGAATTTTAAGTCTTGGAATGATAAGTATATTGCTTTTTCATCCTTCGTGATAAAGGAAGAAGACATTTTTTCAAGTTCCTTGCAATCATACGATTATTTTGTTGTTGGTAGTGATCAAGTTTGGAATCCTTACTTTAGGAGATGTTTTTCGCTAGATTTTCTCACATTTGCTCCAAAAAGCAGAAGAGTTGCATATGCGGCAAGTTTTGGCTTACCAGAATTACCAGAATCAGTAAGCCAGTTTTACAAAGAACGACTTGAAGAGTTTAATACAATTTCGGTTAGAGAAGAATCCGGTGCGAAAATTGTTCATCATCTTATAGGAAAAGATGTACCGGTCTTGATGGATCCTACACTTATGCTAACTGAAGATGATTGGAGAAGTATTGCCATTTTTCCTAATATCCCTAAACAGCCACTTCTTGTTACCTATTTTCTTGGGAATCAAGATGATTCAATCTGTTCCTTCATTTCTCATCATCCTATATTAGATAGTTATCAGAGGATCGACTTGAATTCATATCAGGATAAAGAACGATTTACTATTGATCCAAGCGAGTTTCTCGGGTACTTGTGTTCAGCTGATGTGGTAATAACTGATTCGTTTCATGGAGTGATTTTCTCAATCATTTTCAGAAAGCCCTTTGTTGTTCTAGAGAGACAAAGTAACGGATTTTCTATGAACACCAGAATTGAGACATTGCTAAAAATGTTTAAGCTTGAAGATAGATTTATCACTAAAAGTGGTGTCTTTACGGCAGACCTCTTGAATATTGATTTTAGCTATGTAGAATCGGTTATTGAGAGTGAGAAAGCTAAAGCGATAGAGTTCCTTAAAGCTTCTCTAAATTATGATATCTGAAAAGCTTCTCTAAATTATGATATCTGAAACCAAATGGGATTTGATTTATAAAGCAGTATTGCAAAAACCTTCCAATAGAATTCAATTTAATCAAATGAGTATATTCAAATATGAACCAACTTAAAGTAGGAGCTCTTCTCTCTTATGTGAATATGGCACTCCATATCCTCATAGGATTAGTATACGTACCATTACTATTACACTATCTTTCTGTTGAAGAGTATG
>CAZBOU010000099.1:0-2308 GCA_964493625.1 uncultured Caldisericota bacterium | reverse complement strand
AAACTATATCTGTACAATATTCCAACTACCTCTAAAACTCTGATTGCAGAAAGTGCAAATCTCCATGGAAATGGAGGTAATGACTGGGTGTCTTATGCAGGTCTTTATAATAACTATATTGTGTATGGTGGATGGCCCGGTGTAAAAGTCTACAATATCACCACTGAAATAACTACTACCATTCGTTCAACAGGAGAAACAAGAGGAATCATATTCAATAAAAACGATAATACTGTCTTAATCAATTCCAAGGGTTCCGGACAAGATCCCAATGAATGGGATATAACCTTGGTTCAGTTGCCATAAAGAGAGGTAAAAAATGAAATGGATGATAAAGCCCTTAATTGGAATAGGAATTTTGAGTACAACAACCTTCATGTTTAGTTGTCAACATGGATTTTGTGACAAAATTGATTCAATACCGGGATCTAGTGGTTTCATTTGCGAAAACAAATTCTCTACTTGTCAAAAACCAAAGTTTGTGTGCAAAACTGTACATGGTTGTACATATAATGAATCATGCTAAAAGGAGGAGACTATGAAATTTAACTGGGTAATTTTCCCAATGCTAACAACATTATCAAGTATATCGACAAATGATAACCTCATTAAACCTCAATGTAGCAATTATGTTTGCAACATGGAGCCCACTTTTAAAGCAAGAAATTATTGTTTAATGCTTGTCTGCAACCATCATGTAACCTGTGGATCTGTAACCTGTTCCAATGGTAATTTTTATCCTTGTGGAACTGAATAGAAAATAGATCGAAGTCTATAAAATGTTGAAGGAATCATTATATAATCACTATGTTCGTTTTGGTCAAGATGAAGATGAACCGCTTCTTTTGTTCAATGCATTAAGCTGTGCTTTGATTGAGATAACCGATCCAGATTTTTCATTACAAAAGATTATTGAAGATGGTGATGAAAATACAATTACGATGATGAAGGAAGGGAATTTTCTGATTGACGATGAAAGCAATGAGTTGGATTATTTACAGTATCTTTCCACTAAATCACGATTTGGAAGAACTGCACTGTCACTAACTATACTGCCAACACTAGATTGTAACTTTGCATGTACTTATTGTTATGAAGAACACAAGAAGATTGCAATGAACAACGATATGATTGAAAAAATTGTACATATTGTTGAGCAAGCCTGCAAAAATGGTATAACTTCATTTTTTGTTGAATGGTATGGTGGAGAACCCCTATTAGAAATTGATACTATTCAAAAGTTATCTGAAACATTTATGAAACTGACTAAAGAACATAATATTCTTTACGAAGCAGGCATGGTTTCTAATGGATATCTTTTAAATCAAGAAAATGTAAAACAATTGTCAGATTGGAAAGTAAAGAAGATACAGATTACCTTAGATGGACCACCCGAGTATCATAATAAAACCAGAAGGCATGTGTCAGGCAATGACACTTTTTATCCAATATTAAACGGTGTCAAATTAGTTTCCGGTTATATGCCGGTAGCCTTGCGTATTAACGCGACTAAAACTAATATTGAAAGTTTAGATGAGCTTTTACATATTCTTGTGGAAAACAAAATTCACACCATGAATGTTTCCCCTTATCTTGGGTTTATCAAAGCGACTACTAAAGCTTGTAAAAGTTCTTCTGGATCTTGTCTTACCGACGAAGAATTTGTTTTAAATAATTCTGAATTTATTAAGAAAATTGACAATCTAGGTTTTCAAAACTACAGTTACCCAACTCCTTCTTTTCGTCTATGTGGTGCAGTATCAGAAAACTCTTTTGTAATTGCACCAAATGGCAATTTGTTTAAATGCTGGGAAACGATAGGGATGGACAGTGAAGTCGTCGGTAATATAGCCGATAATATCATGAAACCTGAACACCAGAACAACTTTCTCAAATGGCTATTATTTGATCCCTTTCGAAATCAATACTGTACGAAATGTAACCTTTTCCCAATTTGTTTTGGAGGTTGCCCCAGTGATCACGTTGTGCACCACGGAGAAGTACTGCGGTCTAAAGATTTCTCTTCATGTAGCTCTTTTAAACATGAATTATACTTTAAACAAATGATGAGCATTATCCATAAAAAATACAAACGGGGAGATTTTGCCAAAAAACAAGAAAAATCAGAGTCAGACAAAGATAAAGATGATAAGCAGAATACTTCGGAGAAGTCTTCTTAGTATTTCTGCATGATGATTGCTATTGAATTGGTTTCGAAAACATTTCGGCAAGCTAAGAAAAATGTTGTAGCGCTGCAGAATGTTTCTTTATCTATAGGAAAGGGTGAGATTTTTGGATTGATTGGTGT
>CAZBOU010000098.1:0-2333 GCA_964493625.1 uncultured Caldisericota bacterium | reverse complement strand
GTCTACCTATTTTAGTGGCCCTATGTTACTTCTGACTGATGCTTGTCTTGTGCAAGATAAACTGTATCTAGCAGGGATTACCGAAGAACAGGCATTGCAGGTTTCTGCAAGTCCCACTGGAGAACCATTCCATGGTAATGCAGATGGAATACTTGTTCAGTTTGATTCTCAGGGACATCTACTTTGGAATTCTTATTTTGGTGGGGAAAAAGATGATACGGTGAATGCAATTCAGGTAAAAGACAATATGATTTATTGCACTGGGATAACGGATTCTCCTAGCATCCATTTGCTCCCATATCGTGCTTGTCTTGTGTTTTTGGCTTTTATTGATCCTGAAAACGGAAACACACAGGTTGGTTTGCAACCACCACCCTCCCCCTGGGAAAATCGTTCTGTGTTTCTGTCTGATCCGTATCATCAAAGCTTTGAGGATATCCCAGACGATGATCTCCCGTTGTCGTTTAATATCCGATTTTGTGATTTACTTGTATGTGGCGATACAGCCTATACAGTTGGTTCGATAAGTATTTATATCAAAGGCTTTCGTTCTTCTTTGTTTCAAGAATACGAGTTGGTAACTGAAGAATGCAACGGTATATTTTTCTTATCAAAGTGGAAGCAATGTACGGAATAACGCTATGGAGGATGAGGAGATATTCTTGAAATTACTTGAAACATGAAACTTTGACTGCACTTTTTGAAAAAGTTCCTATCCACACTTTTTTCACCAAGGAGTTGAATGAGACGTGAAAAAACTGACGTGTATTGTGACCATATTGGTTCTTTTGTGTTCAGCTACATCATGCACGCAAAAGCAAAAGAATGATGAACTCATTGAAACAAAAGATGGTCCTAAAATGAACATTGAAACTCTAGCTTCTTCTTTGCCATCTACCGATTATAGTTGGATAGTGGACGACATGTATACACCAATCACGCTACTTTCCACAGAAAAATTATCAAGCTCTGATGTTCCACAAGATTGGAGAAGTATCTCTTTCTTATACAACGAAGGATTCTTTTTTGATGCAGGGAATCTATATGTACCCAGTCCTTTCGAAGACTATTTATATGAAAGAATTAGCATGGACGGATACGAAAGATTTCCTTTCTTACAGAAAAACGACGTTCAGCTTCCCTTTTCTTTCAAGAATCTTCGCGAACCCTCTGAATTCATTTCTCCTATGATTGGATATCTCCACAATGAAGACGTTATTATGGCTGTGGAAAAAACACAGGAAAAGCGGAAAATTCTGTGGGAGCATACTATTCCAAAAATCAGTAATGACTCACATGATATTCCTTCCTGGGGCGGTTTTATTCAAACCGATATGTACATCTTGTATACTTCTTATACAGGCAATTCTTCAACAAGAATTGGTTCCAATGTGGTGACTTGTGCATTGTCGAAAGACACTGGGGAATTGGTGTGGGAAGTGAAGAATCCTGTTGAATTTGGGAAAATCCGATTTTGGTTTTCGAAAGTCTTTCAACAAAATGGTGAAGAATTCTATCTTTATTCTCTACTAGAGGATAAATGGGCTGATTATTCTTGGGACCAAACTCTATATATTATCAATGCCTCTACTGGCAAAATGCATGGACAGATTGAAACTCCTTCTAATACTTCCTACGCTATAGATCCAAAGGGTTCTTTGCTTCAATACTATTTTCAAACCAATGCAAAAAAGGAAAAGTATGTCCTGGCGAACGTAAATGTAGCAAAAGCTGACAGTCGTATCATTTCCACCACGTACGACTTTCCAGGTTTATTTCTTCTGGATGCATCAGAAAACTCTGTAGTGTTTTTCAACAATGAATCATTCAAAGTATTTGATACAAATACCTTTCAACTTCTATGGGAAATAGACGATGTTACTGGATACAGCAAAATCCAGCCCAATGGGACAATCGTAGTTATTCTTAACAATCGATATATCTGTCAAGTAAATGTGCGAGACGGATCAGTTTGCAAATATTGGAATCTTGAATCTCTTTTACCTAAACACTGCACCTGTATCAACTACGACAATCATGAAGGAAACTTACTAGAAGTTTCCCCCGATGGAACCCTGGTTGTACTTGTCGATGAACAAACTCCTATTTCCTCCAAGGAAATCCAGCATAAGCAAATGATAGTGGCATTCCCTTTACTGGAAGAGTAATATTTTGTTTGCGGGTGAGCAGAAGAATTGAATGTCATATTTGCCCAACTGCCATAAACTTATAAAATGATTAGAAAACAATATCATGATGGGAGGAGATTTTTAATGTTCCTAAATTCCTCAAAATTATAGGCAAAACACAGAGATCCACTGAAACAATCTCTC
>CAZBOU010000097.1:0-2390 GCA_964493625.1 uncultured Caldisericota bacterium | reverse complement strand
TTTTTCAATTGTTTTTTTACAAAAAGTGATCCACTTTTAAATTACCAAATACATCAGGAGAATTCAAACTTTGTTTATCATATGGGACAGCATGTTTGGATTACTTCTCAAAAAGAGAAAGAAGCTTGGATTGAGAAATACGAGATTGGTGCTAATGGATCATTGGTGTTAGTGTGGAAACATATTGTCCAGAATGCATATATTCATGGTAAAAAACTATATTTGATAGACAATGGGCAACACTCCCTCTTTCTACTTCCCTTCGAAAAACTGATTCCAAACGGAACAAGTACTGAATTTGAAGATGGTAGAAAAAGGAAAAAGTCTTTAAATCAATACATCGCTTGCATTGATGCATCCGAAGAATCTTTACAATGGACATCGCTGGTTTCTTTTACCGATGCAACCATTCATTGCAACGCTATAACTGAACCATCTTTATCACCTCAACTTGTGCTTCACTATTATCCAAGTCCTGAAAATACACACTCATACGAGTTTCTTCAGTTAGATATAGAAAGTGGTTCTGTTACATCGAAGTATCAAATTTCTACTCAGGATACCGCTAAGTGGTACTGGCATAAAGGAATATATAGTATTTTTGATGACAGTAGCTCAGAAATCATACAGATTGATCTGGACCAAAAAAGAATGTGGTCGGTAGTTTGCCCAGATTTGTCCCAATGTAACATTCAGTATTTTTCGGTGGAAGATCGATTGTTTCTCATTGCTGTAGCCAAGGAATCTTACACACTTTTTACAAATTTTGCTACATTATATGAAATCAAGTCTACAAAAGATTGAGAGGGGTGTGAGTAGATATATGTTTTGCATGTCTGTAAAGATGGCTTTACGGACATAGGGTTTAAAAACTACTTTTGGAATGTCCTCTATTCCTCATTATTTTCTGTTTTTTCGGCATTTGTTTTCTGATAGTGTTGCATACGGGCTGCGTATGCAAATGCATAGAAGTATTTTTCCCACAATTCGTCAGAAGAACCATAGATATTGTCGTACACAAAATAGTCAACGAGTAATTCTCTACAGCGGCAAATCTCTTTCAGACGATATCTATTTTTTGGGTCTTGAATGGTTAAGTCCATGAGTTCTAGAGCTCTTTCAAAAGCTTTTCGACTTTGATCAGTATCGCCTTTCTTTTTCCAGAGAATTGTTCTACCTACCTCGCTTCCAACATTTCCCAGCTGTTCCATTAAAGTTAATTCTCGCCATTTACCAGCTGCTAATTCTTTGTGTATAAACTCATAGGACAATCATTGTTTTTCCATTGTTATGTGTTCCATGTAGTTATTGTATCATGTTTTCATGTCCTTCAACTCTGTATCAACTTGCAAAAACGGGAAATCGTCATGTTTCATTTATTTTTTTTCATTTTTTTTCACATTTCTTACTTTTCTTTTTTTTACAAACCTTCATTTCATGAGGCTCTAATATTTTTGAAAATAAATCTTAAGAATTTCTTAAGATTTGACCTCTATTTTTTTCCTTGCTTTTTGAAATAATTGTGATAAAGGAATTACCCTTTTGGATGTTGAAAGAAATCATCCTTCTTTTGGAGGAGTAAAAGCTTTTCTGTAAGGCACTTTGTCCGGTAAAGGAAAGAAGACTGATTTCAGAAAGGAAGGTTCTATGAAGAACCAGTGTAAGTGGAGTTGTTTGTTGTGTGTTGAGGTTCGGGATGCAGGTCGAAAAAACATTGCATCGGTTTTTTATCCCTATCATTTTGAGGAGGATTCGTATGTTTTTAAAGAAGAGTAATTGTACTCAATCCAATGGTTCAAATCATGTTGTTCGCTCTATTCTTTCTATTGTCATCACCTTATCGTTGTTCACAGCTTCTGTTCCTGTATCAACCTATGCTGCTATTCAAGCCCCCCCCCTAGGAACTAATATTGTTACCCAAAGCATGCAGCGCATCTTTCATTTCTTCTTTCCCCGTCCTTTGTATGTGGGCACTTTAATGAATGGTTCTAGCGATGCTGGTATGCCTGATCGGGGCGATGAAAAAGCTACGATGGCTACTAGTAGCTGGACCAATTTGGTAGTGAATCTAGACACAGGCAACCATTTGGTTACGGCGGATGTATTGTCTGTGCCTACCGCCTCAGGACTTCCAATGTCTGTGCAACTTGTCCACAATTCTTTTAATGCTTCCATTGATGTGGGAGTTGGAAAAGGATGGATGACCAATTTGCATAGCTGCGTGCAAGAAGATGGTCAATCGGGAGATATTACGTATATGGATGCAACAGGTGCAATATATCTCTTTGACTATGATAGCCAAAGCCAAACGTATACCAACCCAAAAGGGTTTGCCGGAAAGATGACCAAGGAAGTAGATGGTAGTTATACCTTGCAATCTTTAGGGCATA
>CAZBOU010000096.1:0-2411 GCA_964493625.1 uncultured Caldisericota bacterium | reverse complement strand
TCCCTATCACCATAGTGTATATCCACAATATCATTGGACGGATCAAAAGATTAAAATCCATACCTTTGTATGTATTATGGGGCTACTTCTATCCCAAATGCTATGGCAAAAAGCCAAAGAAGAAGGATATGGGGGAAGTATTGAATCGCTTCTGGATCTACTAACACAAGTCAGACAAGTAGAAATAATCAGTGTATCGGATCTGCAAAAGAAACCGATCAAAGAAACAACACTGGAAACCATGAAACCAGAAGTACAAAAGTGGTATGATCGACTGAATCAAAGCTTTTAGATTTTTAGTATATACAAGCCCGTTTTCTGTTATACCAGACAGGAAGAGGCTTTAAGGGTCCTTTTCAACAACAGCGTAGTAAACTCATGTTTGAACATAATAGTACTTCGTTCAGAGTCATCTAACCATAAACATTAAACATTCTTTCAGCATATATCGTACAATATTCCCATTAAAGTGTCTTTAAATACTATTATGGTTTTTTAAGTACGGTTTGACAGTTTGGGCATTTAGCATCACTTGACCAAGATAAAAATCCCCCAATATATCCTCCTGCACACTCGTAATGTACCCATAAATTACATTTTGAGCAAAACAATAAACGATCAGTTTCTTCCTCTTTTCGACAAATACAACAAACTGCTTTAGGTTTTGACATAACAAACCTCCGTAAATAAAAATTTAATACACTTTGGGTTGTTACAAAAAAAAGACACATTTTTAACAACCCAACAAATTAAACTATATCTCTTTTTGTTAAAATTACAAAACACCATATTGAGTCACTTATAATCTCCCATTTGATGAGGTAATTCTAACATGTTGAAAATCTTAAATTCTTTTATAAGTCAAGCAACACGATTTGTAATTTCTGGAAAATGATCCGTTTCGCTTTGGTAATTTCATTTAATAGACAGGTTGGCTCCTGCCAAATCGTATTCTTTAGTTTGTGAAGTTCTAGAAATAAATGCCGAATTGTATGTAATGCGATATACTATTGCACTTGATTCTTCTTTTTATATCACAGAAAGAAACTCGATAGGAGGAACTTTCCAAGAGATTGGATCAGGTTAAAGACCCCGATGTGTATATGCATTCCTTAAAAGAAGCCATTCATTCTCATCCTCAAGGAAGTTATCATCATCGCATGCATGTTGTTTTAATGACATTACAACTTTGAAGTGCCCAAGAAGCTGCAGCGTTGTATCAAGAACCACTACGTACCGTACAACACTGGATGCAGCGATTTTTTGCTCGTGGCGTAGAGGGTCTTCAAGATGAAACCATTCCAGGAAGAACAAACCGACTCAATGCGCTGATGAAACAAGAACTGAAAAATGCTGTCATGAATCCTCCCCATTTTGTGGGCTATTCGCAACATCATTGGGACAGAAAACTCTTGTCTCATCATATCCAAAAAATCTACTAGCTATTTCGGTCTATCTGACCAGTTGTTAACGTTAATATAAAAGTATCCCGTTTTTGGAAAAATTGCAATAAAAAAGTATACCACCTCAACCTCTAAATCTTCTTGTATACTTTTGGTAACACAAACCCAAAAGAACAAGGAGTAGAAAGATGATTGAAATGGTATTACACAATTATATACGATATTTGTATCACAACAAAATGTGGAGTATACGAGCAATTGCAAAACACTGTGAAGTTCATCGAAAAACAGTTCGAAGAGCCATTCAAAATGATGACCCAAACTATCACCGGTCTGTCTCAAAGAAGAAACCGGTCAATGGAGACTTCGAGGAACGTATAAAAGTGATGCTGGAAGAGAATTGGAAACGCGAGAAAGCAGATAAAATTACCAAATTTCGGATGTATACACTTTTGCAAGAAGATGGATATCAAGGTTCTTATGAAGCCTTTACATGGCAAACTCGCTGTATTGAAAAAGTATTAGGGCATCCACAAAAAGAAGCATTTGTAAAACTGCTACCCATGCAAAGTCATTTGCAAGTGGATTTTGGTCAAATTCAACTCCTAGAGAATAACCAGCTTCGAACAATGTTCTTTCTATGTTCAAAGTTGTGCTGGAGTAAAGTGGAATATGTACAGTTGTATCCACGCTGTTCGACAGAATTCTTTTTGGACGGATTGGTGAAGTCCTTTATCTTTTATGGAGGCATCCCTCGTTGTATTCTTTTTGACAATCTCACACCGGCTGTGAAAAAAATCCTTCCAGGGGAAGATCGTATCCTGCAAGAGAGTTTTCTTCGTTTTCAATCCTACCACTGCTTTGAAGCCCGATTTTGTGCGGGAGGAAAAGGCAACCAAAAAGGTTATGAAAAGTTTTCCATAATGGAAAGTAAGCAACTATTGACACCGATACCATAAAAGGCTTCCTTTTATTTACTTTTCATTATCCTCCCCTATAGTATGAAAA
>CAZBOU010000095.1:0-2470 GCA_964493625.1 uncultured Caldisericota bacterium | reverse complement strand
CTTGTGCCCAGGGATATCGCACGTACTTCTATCGTACAGTCACTCTGATGAACCGTTTGTGTGAAGCCCGGAAAGAGGGACGTTTGTTGTCCTTTCTTCGGACATTGAACAAAGCATCGCTACTGATCTTGGATGAATTTGGATTTGTTCCTGCCGATCGAGAAGGATCGCAGCTTCTATTTGAAGTCATCTCGTCGTGTTATGAAAAACGAAGTATTATCCTCACAACAAATCTAGAGTTCAGCAAATGGGTACAAATCTTTCAGGATGAACAGCTAACGTCTGCAATGATTGATCGAATTATTCATTACAGTCATTTACTGATCTTTGTAAAGGAGAGTTATCGGATGAAATTTTCACTCATGAAAGAAGAAAATTCCCCACCTTATTAAATTTCCTCAGGCTTTGCAATTTTGGGGAAAAAGGTCTTGCAAAAAACAGGAAGTAAAAACGCGAAAAGGATCGATCCTTTTCGGTACACAGTACGATCAAAAAGGATGGTATGAACGCATTGGAGATCCAGAGGACAGTACCTTGTGTGAATCAATTATGGATCGTATCCAACACAATGCGTATGAAATCTTTATTGATGGAAAAGAATCAATGCGAGAAAGGCATGGCTTTAAAAAGCATTCCAACAACGAGGATTATCTTATACCGTAAAATGGTATCCAGGCACAGGTTCACCTATGGGTGGATCTGTGCCCGTATTTCTGGATCTATACTACCGGAAAGGTGGGTCTAATTTAATGGAACACTGGAACTATTTGAGTGGAATACACATAGATGTAAAGAAAAACAGTATTTTAGCCAATATTCAGATTCAACTTTACATTTATTTCAACATTACATATTGGGCTAAATGAAAAGATTTACATTTAGCCCAATCAACAAGCATTTTTTTCCCAGGTTTGTGATGCTGGTGCATGGTAATGTTTTTCTTCTTCATATGCTTTCGGTATCGTTCACAAAATTGGGTGTATTGAACGCCATCAGGATGATCCATTTTGTACTCTACCCATAGAAGAGTGAGATTCGTATGCTTGTCTTGCATGGATTTCTCAATATAGTCCATATCAGGTTCTGGTCGTGGAGATACCGTACTTTTTGAAGAAGGATACAACTGTTCTTCCAATTGATCGTCCGATACATCCTCTGGTATGGGCCACACAATGTGCGCTTCCTGAGCTCTTTGTAAAATCAATTTTACAGTATTATGGCTACAACGTACACTTCGAGCAATTTGACGAAGTGTCAATTTCTCTATAGCTTGCAATCGTATAATTTCTCGAATCTTTGACATCATACTCCTCCGGCTCATAGGTCTTCCTCCTGCTACAAGTGATTGCTTGTATTGTAGCACAGGAGAAGATGTTAGAGAGGGAAGAGAAACTGGTCAGTTTGGTCCGAAACCGTGGTCAGATTGGTCCGTTTTGGTGGTCAGTTTAAACCGTTTCCGTGGTCAGTTTGGTCCGAAATAACCATTAAGTTCTATTAACTGCAAAAGTTTATTTCACAATTATATATTTTTAGATAAACATTCCAAAAGTTCTTTACTATTAGTATCTACAAATGATGTTAATATTTCCTTAACATGAGGACAATAAGGTTTTAATGTAAGTGGATTATGAATTAAGGCTTTTGCTCTACAGCCTCCACCACAAATTGTAACATACTTACATCCTCGACATTCTTTAATATTTAACGGTAAAGAATCATTCCACTTTGTTTTCGATAAGAATAATTTGTTATCAAGATAATTATCAATTGCGAAAGTTGGATTACTTGTTAACTGTGTGCAAGGATAGACAAAACCATCGGGTTCAAGTACTTTAACACCTGGGTATATCGCTTCACATCCATGCAACTTAGGCAAGGTTCCTGTAAATCCATTTAAGACTCTGTAAAAATGTGAATAAGGTTGCAACTCACCTACAGAAAAAGTAAGCAAAGAAAAATTAGCATCTAATTTGGCTAGATTGAAAAAACATTTAATAAAATCCTCATCTGCTATTTCATATTTGTACTTAAGGTTACGATTCCCGGGGAACATAACTCTTCCAGCTACAATGCTAAAATACGGGCTTTTATCCCATTTCATCGATTTTATGAATAATAACAACTCGCTTATAGAATATATATTGTCCCAATCAATCATTATCTGAGAAGTTACATGATGACAGTTTTTCAATAAAACAGTTATTGAACGACAAATATCTTTAAAACTTCCAGTTCCATCAATTTTTTGTCTTCTCATGTCATGCACTTCGGTAGGTCCATCAATTGTAATTACAATATCTATGAGTAACTCTCTGTATTTATTTAATAAAGACACAAAGTTTCCTATCACTATACCATTTGTTATGATAGTTATTTTAACATTCCTGTCATAACATTCCTTAAAGACTCTTTCCAAAATTACAGTATTTTCTTGAAGAAAAGGCTCTCCACCAAATAGAATTATTCTAGG
>CAZBOU010000094.1:0-2517 GCA_964493625.1 uncultured Caldisericota bacterium | reverse complement strand
GTACAATTTCTTCCTCTGGCAAGGAAGCGTCGGTGGATAGAAACGCCAGCCACTCCTGTTTTTTGTTACGGTTTCGTATGAATACAATCTTTGCAACCCCTTCTTGTGTGGTATCAAAGGAAGTTTTTACGACAAGGGATCCCACTATCTCTTCTTCTTTGCTGCTGGAGGATGGATTCTGTTCTGTCTTGCTTCTTGTGTTCCTCTGCTTGTTTTTCTCTTGTTCCATCTTCATTACAGAGTACAGCTTGGTAAGATTCCAACGTGTTCCCTTGTATTCATAGTACACCTTTGGCATCTTCTTGATTCTGCATATGGAGTGTACATGGAATACTTTCAATAAAGACAGATAAAACCTGGGAAAACCAAACCAACTGTCGTACAGAATGTAAGAGGGAGTAAGTCCAGTCCGCAGTGCTCTACGAATCAAATGAATTGAAGCACTGTTCTTGTCCATCAAAGACTCTTTCCGTATTCTTGCATCATGAGATCGGGGATGCATTCCTTTGGTATTGTTGGCAAGGGAAGAATCCTGCATCAATGTCTTTTTATTGCTGTGCAGTGCAAAGGTAAGAGGGATCTTGGAATGCCCATCACTCCATAGCAGTGTTAACAAGGCGTACCCGCGTACACATCGATTTTGTACATGATCATGAACCCAGGATAACAACTCTGCTTTTTTGCTTCGTTCTCGGTGAAGTACAGAATCATCCAGAATCAATACTTCTTTTTTGTCTTTGCTGGTTAAGGGACGAAAAAACTTCTGAATCATACCAGCCGATAGGTTGAGTAAAAAGGAAGTCCACTGAAAGGAAGGATTGGACAAAAATCTGTACATGACATCCTTGCGGAATGGAATTGTATTTGGATGCAAGGTCAATGTTCTATGACCTGTATGATGATGGAAGGGTAGCAAAAAAAGAAATCGAAACACCCGAGATACGGGTACACCCTTTTGTTTCTTTATATGAGATCTGGAAAACAGAGAAGCAAGTTGAAACTGACGAAAAAAAGTTTCATACGAGGTGTTCATTGTATTGTTTTTTCTGACATTTTCGTGTATACTTGAGTTCATGAAAGTATCCTTTTTTTGTATTGGTTGTTTACTAATTATTATACAAAATAATGGGATACTTTCAAGTTTTTTGTTAATGTTTATGAGGTTTTAGCCGTGTTTATTATGTGCGAAGTTTGAGTATATGTAACGCATTATATAGTTGCACATAAGGTTTTCAATTCTTCATTTGGATCACTCCATCTTAAAA
Organism: uncultured Caldisericota bacterium; assembly: GCA_964493625.1. GTDB lineage: Bacteria > Caldisericota > Caldisericia > UBA6126 > UBA6126 > JAGLCW01. Next base: position 1,252 of record CAZBOU010000094.1, on the reverse strand, counting down.
ACTGCATGGTCAGTACACTCATTAAATCATAGATACTCATAAAATATCGATTGTGTGTAAATTTCAAACGCGTAATTCTCCACACTCTTTCAATGGGATTTAATTGGGGAGAGTAGGGAGGAAGAAACAGTAGCTCCAGACGATCTTTATGTTTCTCTACAAATTGCTGAATTCGTTTTGCATGATGCCATTTTGCATTGTCCAGGAGAAAAATGATCTTACCATGCGTAAATCGCAGTACCCATTCCAAGAACTCTTGAAAGGTATACTGCGTGAATTGTTCTTCTTCTGGCATTGTAATCAGTTTCCCTGTAAGAAGATCCACCGCTCCAAAGTAACCAATCTTTTTTCTCCCAGGGGGAGTCCATAGAGTAGGTTGTTTTCCCTTAAGGGACCATTTTCGTGTAACCGTTGTTCCCTGATAAAAATGTACTTCATCTTCTGCCATGATTGTTACCGGTAAAGATTCTTGCTCATCTCTATAATGGGGGTAATACTCCATGGGATCTTTCATAAAGAATTCTTTTAGTTTTCCGAGGAGCTCATTCGTTTTTTTTTTAAATTCAGCTTGTTTTTCTGGATCTCCTTTGGGCATGGAGCGAGGCCTTTGAAGAGTAAAACCAAGCTCGTGTAATAAGTACTGACATTGGCGTACCTTGAGAGTAATATGGTACGTTTTTTGGATATGATGCGACAAGAGTTTGCCATCCCAATGATGTTGTGAATAGCCTACAAAACGGGGAGGATTCATAACAGCCTCTTTGATCTCTTGTTTCTGTAGTGCATTGAGACGACTGGGTCTTCCTGGAATAGGTTCATCCTGAAGACCTTCTATGCCACAAGCAAAGAATCGCTGCATCCAGTGTTGTACAGTACGCAGTGGTTCATGAAAAAGGGCTGCAGCTTCAAGCGTACTTCGGAGTTGTAACGTCATTAAAACAACATGCAAGCGATGATGATAACGTCCTTGGGGATGAGAATGAATGGCTTCTTGTAAAGGAAGCATATATACATCGGGGTCTTTAACTTGATCCAATCTCATAGAAAGTTCCTCCTATCGAGTTTCTTTCTATGATACACAAAAAAGATTCAAATGCAATAGTTTTATGCGTTACATATATATCCTAAATTCTTCCTATAGTTAGGCAACATGTTTTACAAATTCTAGTTTTTATTCTCTATATCTTGCTTTTATTTCTTGACAATCCAAAAAGTGTTGCCTATAATATAGGCATGACAAAGAAAATTGATT
>CAZBOU010000093.1:0-2565 GCA_964493625.1 uncultured Caldisericota bacterium | reverse complement strand
ATTTTCCAATTTTGAGAGATCGGGAGGTTGTTTCTCTGTTGTACAGCTTTGAAGTGCCCCCGAAAAGGACACAAGCAATATCAATAGTACGACAATAGTAATCTTTTGCATCATAACTTTGTCCTTTCTTTTTGAGGTATCTTAATATAGAATAGTCGCTCAATTGAAGCAATTTACACTTCCGGAATTACCGATACTATTGACGTAATCACCTGGACCTATTAACCCCGGTCTTGGTCCGGGAGTACCAGGGCTCTTTTTTCTGCATCTATTACTACAATCAGATACAATACCCCAAAAAGTTTTGTCCGCTTCATCAAAATTAGGACCCATATTCCAATTGGCAAGCATTTGGTCAGGAGTAGCATGATCAGGAGGTATGACAATTTCTTTTAACCAATACGCCATATCTTCTCCCAGATCTTTGACTCTTTCGTACCACGAAAAACCGAACATAGTATGTCAAGAATTAACTGAAGTCCTTGACCTGTTTCTATATTTAATTTCTTAGCAGAAAGTGTTGTAATTGCCTTTTGTATTCTAAGAGAGGAATTATTTTGCTCCTCTCTTAGATCGAAAGCATTCACATTTTAAACTGTCGATTCACTTACAAACTTCGACTATGAAGTTCTCTAATGAGCTGGCTTGTATAAATGTCAATCATTTTCTGTGCAATGACAGAGTGTTTGGGGTTACTCTGTCCTCTCCTACTTTGGTAAGCTAGAGAATTACATTGTTTTTAGGAGGGAATTTTCCATCGATAGAGACGAAAACTGTCAATCCAGTACATATACACTCCATCCTCTTGAGATTTGACTAAAACATCTCCTTGTCTCTTATATTCTTTATAGGGAATGATGGTCAAGAGATTACTGTCAAGATGATTATAAAGATAATACGTGACACTAGTATGTGAGTTTTCTTTTAATATTTCAGTAAGAACCCAATATCCATCTTGATATGAGCTGGTGTGAACCCATTTGTGAAAAGAATCGTCTGCCCTATCGAAAGTACTTACTCTTTCAAATAGTATTTGTTCTACATTGTTTTTATAGTCAACCTTCATGATACCAGATCTGTAGGAGCCTTTTGATGAATCATACGTTCTCTTTTCACAGAAAGATATGTAGACAATATGTTCGTTCATGTCTACATGTAAAATACTCTGTATCTCGTATTGATCATTTCGAAGCGTATATATTTTCTCTAAAGAAGAAAGGTCATAAGAAGGATAGTCTATGCGATACAAACCATTCCCTTCTTCTCCCAGAAAAACATAAGAATCAGTTCGAAAAATGCTTTCACAAAAGAATGGAAACCGATTAGTCGAAGGTACACAATGTGTTGGATTGATCGTTGAGATCCAGTGTGCGAAAGCCATAATGAAAGAAGTTGGAGAAATTTTCCATGACGTTTGATTGTTAGACAAAAAGAGAGAAGTATGTTCCACTGAAGCAATTTGTTCTTCTGTCATTAGCGGTGTATACAAGTAGCTCCGATTGTCCAAATCATAACAAACAAACTGAGGATAAGGAATATTCCCACATGTGTCTGAGATAATGATGTTCAGTTCATTGGTGTTTTGGAAAGGTTGGTAGAAATTTCCTCCTGCACTACAAGAAGATAACTCGGGCATACCAGGAATTGCTTCGATATCTAGTAGCAATTCTGCTTCATTTAAGCTGATTGAGTAAACATTAGATTGCGAACTTGCATAATCACAACCAAACTGAAAAACAAGAAGTAAACAAATTGTAGCAAAAAGAACTCGTTTCATGGTCATCACCTCGGTTTTCACTTTGTTAGCCATACATGCTTTTCACAGCATTCAATCATACAATCACTTGTTTGTAATATTGCAGCATATTCTCTTCCTTTTCTACATCCTTTTCCATCTTCTCCACATTCGTCCATGTATCTGTCTTTCATCCATTCATTCCATGCGTCTTGATCCCAAGGATCCAGTTCTTTATAGTCCTTCCATCCCTTATTTTCAATATATTCTTTATTATATCCGTGTTGCGCACCACTTGCAGTATAGATGGGGTATTCTCCACAAGGTGATGTTCCAATTCTACCATCTTCTTCGGATGTTTCGGGATACCTTGGACCATTACGATCACTATATAACTCATCACAAGTCATAGTAGTATGAAAATCATACCATGCTTGAACCATTTGAAACCAATGAGCACTTTTATCAACGTTTTCGTTTGCTCGATTTGAAGGATTACAATCGCAAATACAGTCATTAAATTGTCCGTAATCTACGTAAAATGAGAGCAAAAAATCTTGATTTTTTAAAAATGCAATACTGGTTAAAATTTGCTTAACAAGCAGCGTTTTCTTTCTAAGAGTCCAATCTACATTGGTTGTCAGGGTAAGTGAGTCTGTAATGGCTCCTTCTTCCCCTAAGCTAGTAAAGGGATTGCGAATGTTGTTGGCATTGATGGAAGTAAAAAGAGATGTACGCAGATCGTATTGATACAAAACTTGAGGCACTCCAGAACCATCGGTTAACATAGCCGTATTGCCAAAATTGTCATAATGGAAATAGAGCATGCC
>CAZBOU010000092.1:0-2595 GCA_964493625.1 uncultured Caldisericota bacterium | reverse complement strand
ATCGTAGTTTCTGGAAAATTCATTGTTATACATTTAGGGAAGGTAGGTTATAATCAAGCAACCACGTATCGAAAAAGTCGTGGAAGACTCTCCAGTGAAAGATACTTTCTTTTTGTCGATGACAATATTCATTAGTAATGTTAAATTTCCATCCTACAAATGTTTCTTCGTTTCCAGTTGAAGGGTTATTGATAATAAATCACCAATATTAACTTACTTCTCAAGTCCATTCACTTCTAGAAAGTTAATACCTTCATGGGTAATCACAGGAAAAGGAATCTTTATATCAGATCCATCACTAAACCTCGATTTATAGTCTAGCAGAATATATCCTTTTTCCTTAAGTTCGTCAAGTAACGATCTGTATGAAATCTTTTCTTTTGGAGTTAGAAACTCGAAATCACCCTTATATATCTTGTTTAACAAGTTAAGCATCATTTGCTTTTTTGAAACAATATCACAACATAAACCAGCTTGAAAAGATAGCAACATTAATTCCAAACTCTGTGCAGAATACCTTCGATATTTCATGTAGTACATGCAGGTATCTATAAATTCTTGAACTTTTTCTTTCAAAACAGTGTGACTACCTATGTTGCATAAAGTATCTATATGATCCATAATTAGGGAAGAAAAAACAAATTTTTCATTAATAAAAATCTTTTTATGTTCCTCTGGTTCCTTAGTCAATTGCAAAGGTTTTCTACATAAAAACCAGTAGGATAGGTATGAAGTTCTTTTCGTTTTGTTTGTACATTCAATACCATGAAATTCTTTCAACCTGTCTATATCAGCAAAATAATCTACAACTACCTGCGATAGTGTTTCTTCATTAAGAATCACACTATCGCCAAAATCCCCAACTTCCAGGAATTTCTCAATCCTCTTATAAAGATACTCAAATCTTAGATTAACCTTCTCTTCACCGAAAATTTTCAACACATACATATAATCAGAAAATTCTGAGTTATCCATATTATTCCCTTCTAATAAAATTCAACTTACGCAAAATACCTATCAACTTACTAGCTTTTTATACAATTCGCTTTCGGCAAATTTACAAAAATGCTCATATTCTTTCTTTTCTTCTTCTTCAGTAAATGGAGGTGCATTATTAGGTAATACATCTTTTCTAATTTTACCGTTTTTAATATTTTCAATAAATCGTTTTGATGCTCTTTTTGCTTTATCTGACACCTTATCACACATGTCATCCTCCTTGCAAAGATCTAATATATTTATACTCTGGAATAATACTATATGCAAACTTTTATTAGCAAAAAGTTCATTTTTTTACCAAACATCTTCAAATAAAGTTCGAAATGGAATCATCTTGTTTTTGTCTTCCTGAATACATTCTAACAACTCTTCAATCTTGTCTTGATTTTCTGAACTGATATCACAGTTATTTAATACTACTCGAAGTGCTCTAATGCTAGCCATAATTGTTTTTCTTTCTCTTTGAATTTCATCTTGATGAGCTGCAAAATTTCTCATGATTGAACTTAATTCATCACCGGCTCCGGCAATTCGATTTAAAATTTTTCCAAATTCTTTAAGCAATTTGTCATCATTCTTATTCGGATATACAAGGGAATGATCTACTTCTCCCCATGCTTCTTCAAATATTGTTCTTACTTGAATTTCTGCGATATAGTTTTCTCTTTTAACAAGATAATGTGCAGACCTATAATTCCTATCAGACTCCTTAATATCCAATGATTCTGAAAAATCATTAAAAGAAGAAACATCATCTCCCTTTCGATAAAAAACTTCAGGTTTTTCATGAAAAGGAGAAAAATTTGTTACTAATGCAAGATGTACATCACGCCAATCAACCTTGAATGTATGAATAACTCTTATCCCTATTAAATCGGTTATTTCTTCCTGGTAATTTTGAAGAGTAACATTTACATAATCGGATTTTTTACCATTATCTTTCTCTTTTCTTAGAATTTTCTCAACTAAATGCTCAGGATCTTTAAGACGCTTTTTGATATACACAGGTAAACCAAGTGCAGAAAAATCTTTCACAAATTGATTTAACTTGATGTTTAAATCCTCTTTTTGGCATTCATAATCGTCTACAACCTCGATAAGATTATCCCAACTATACCTGGAGCTTAGAAGTGTTTTGTTTAGATCATACTTATCAAGAAACTCGGATTTATCTATCATAATCTACCTCCCTTTTTGAGCTTCATTCCATATTTCCATTCATTAACAACCTAAATTCTACCTATAAGTTAGGCATAACGATGCCCAATTGTTGATACAGTGTCTCTTGGAGCTTGGTGATTTCATTCAACAGGCATTTCTTTCCGTGCCATATAGCTTTTTTCCATTTGTGCAGTTCAAACAGTACTCGTTTGGCTGAGTATTTTGGATTCACATTGCCCTTTTTCATTTTGTAGAGTAGATAGTTGTGTATGATCATTTCCAAGAACAAGACAAAGAAATATCCTCTCATGGTATTGCTCTGATGAACTCGTAAAGGAAGTCCTCTGAGTTCGTTTTTACCACTATCAAATACTTTTTCTACATGATCTCTCTGTCGGTATTGGTTTAAAAGAGTTTCTGCATCCCGAGGACTAC
>CAZBOU010000091.1:0-2739 GCA_964493625.1 uncultured Caldisericota bacterium | reverse complement strand
TAAGAATAAATAGAGTGTATCATATTGCGTTTACACAGTTAATCTGACAGTCTCGGTGTATCCTTTTTCGAGTTCTTTACTCAACGCTTCATCGGTCATTGTACTCATATCCAAGGGGTTCTCTTTGGGTAGTTTCACTTCAAATGGGATTCCCCTTTGCAGGATGATTTGTTTGTAAAACATGTTGATCGCACTAGAAGCTGGAATTCCTAACGTAGACAATATTTTTTCGGCTCGTTCTTTCACGTCTGGTTCGATTCTTGTATACAAATTTGCTGATTTTGACATTAACTCACATTCCTTTCGTTTTTATGTCTACATTATAGGCTAATGTCTGTACAAAAGCAATACATAACAGGATCATTTTTCTTAGTGCTTATGTCATTCTCACTCTAGAGCAGAGAGGATTAGGGATAATGTAATCCCCTTTTGAGGGAAGAAATTTGTTACACCAAGTACCTTTGTTATTTTTCTCAGAGGCACTTGGTGTTTATCTCATCATGTTTATTACGTCACATCGCTTATTGATCTACTCTTCCGCTTCTGGTGCAGGGTAGGTTACAGTTATTTCCTGTGTATCGGGGTTCCAATCTACTTTGTGACCGGTGAATTCAAAAACAAGGCGGAGAGGAGCGATATCCACAGATAATTTCTCTGGGATATATGAATTCTTATCCCAAGTGGCATTGGGTCCATCCCAATAGGCATCAGTATTTGTCTCATCTATAATGGATTTAATTGGAAAGGGATTTGGTATTTCTTCATCACCAATATATGCTTTCTGACTTGGGTAATGCAGCATAAGTTTCCCTTCCTCAGAGCATCCAAATGTCAAATAAAATTCGTCCGGTTCTACTGATATTACCCCAACATCAGGACAAAGTCTATCCGGACAAGGAAGATATGCACTTATTCCAGCTCTCCCACATGTTTCATCAATGTATAGGGGATACAGCAACGCTCCTGTTCCTTCTACTCCATCCACTACACCATGAAAATCAAGCGATCCAACTTTGAAGGTGTATTGGTAGCTCTCAGGAAGATATTTCTCCGTGGCCTGAATTTGCATAGAAAAGCTGAAGGAAAGACATAGCAAAAGAATACCAGTAGCCATTTTCTTCATGGTCATTTTTTAGCACTCCTTTCCACTATTAAACAGGTGGACATGGTTCGGTTGGCCAGACGCCATGAGAGAATTCAAAATAAGCATAAAATCTAAGATGCCCAAAAACCCTAAACGGTTCTGGTTTATCTGTGCCACAAAAGAAATATGGCATTTGTTCTCCATTAGGGTCAACATCTAAACCTGTGAATCGTGCATAGTTTTGCCAACCATAATCATTTGAACCAGCTTTTTTTGAACCTATTGACCAAGAACCTGTCGGATTACAATCCCCTGAAGCGGGAGTATAACCCAAATAGATTCTACAATCTTCCGATACATCATTTTTACCTGTTATTGACCAGGAATCGTTTTGTCCATCCCCCGTATAGTCAATTTTTATGCCAATATAGGATCCATCAGATTTTTTAAACCAGATAATAATATCCACTGGGTTTCCCTCTCCATCTTCAGCTTTAACAACTTCATAAGAACCAGTACCATTTTCAAGGTCATCAGCAATTTCATCCATTAATTCATCCAATGATCGATCGTCATTCTCATCGATAATTTTATCACCATTCAAATCTTTATTCTTCACTTCTTCCCATTCGTCTTCATCAATCTCACCATCTTCATCTTTGTCGTTCCATATATACACATGAGGACCAGACCCATCTCCTGTGTCTTCGATTTTGACAGTTTTCCCAGAAGATGTGGTGCCAATGACAGTATAGCTAGTGGGGCTTTTAGGTTTAATTCTAAAATGTCTGGCCGAAGTTGAATTGGAGTTTGGTCCATTTATGGCAGCTTGATCCCATTGACCTAGGGGGGCATTGGGAGTGTAGCGGAAGCCCGTATAGGTTGTTTCTCCTACTTCCATATAAGCGAAGGTGCCAAGAAGAGAGGCTGGGATAAAAGGATCATCTATTTCATTGTGTTGAACAACCCGATAATCCGTAGAAGAATCTCCATCATAACATACTTGCGTAATAGTATCTCCGTAGTAGCCGTCTCCTACAAAAATAGGAAGGGCAAATTCGTTTGAAGAAGTAATGGTTAAAGAAGTAGAAATGATGACATCATTCAGGTAGGACAATCGGTCTTCAAAATCATTGTCACCGGGAACAAAAGTAGTTTGTTCGTTGTTGCCATCGAGGACAGGGTCGCCATCGACAGTGAATTCGTAGAAATTGACATCCCCCGTTGTATTGTTAATTTCCAGTACTTTGTACTCTTCTTGTCCTATGGTCGCTTCAATTACAACATCATAATTATTGGCTTGGACTTGTGGTTTGGGGGATAGTCCGATAGCTGCCAATGCCATGGTTACAATCGTTAGTAAAGAAATGAAAGAATGAAAATTACTCTCTCTCTCTCTGGAAAAAGTAAAAAAACGTTTCATAAAAGACCTCCATTAATTTTACAAATTTGTACTTACAAAAACACCATCAAAACAAATTTTTCCCGACGGTCATGAAACCATTGTTACGTCACAAATAACGAAATACACCACGAACCAAGCCTTGTTCTCTATACTGCCTCCTTTCCCCTTGTGTAGAGGGTTAACTAAAAATCTATTTATTCGTTCAGTGAACGATAATCATAGTGTAATCTGTAGAATTTCAAATGCAAGA
>CAZBOU010000090.1:0-2755 GCA_964493625.1 uncultured Caldisericota bacterium | reverse complement strand
TGCTCACACGACAGTACAAGGCAACGCGGAGACGCTTGAAATGTCGCCTAGCTGGAATGACATGTATGATGGGTTTTCTTTTCTCGTCGGGCATGTTTGGTCATTTGTAACACGGATCGAGGGTGATGGATAGAATATGGCTATATGACTGCAACGTAGTATAAAGACTTATCCAATATCTATAAGACAATTTTCTCATCACTTCTTTTCGTAAGTAGTATTAAAAATACATGGTATAATAATTAGTGAGGTGAAGTAAATATACACAAAGCATCACCCTCTTTTCCGATACAAAATAGATGGGGAATGATTCGACAATGACAGTGTACGGAGAAACAAAGGAAGAAGCCATCAGGAAGTGGCAGGTATGGCCTGGTCGCAACAATAGACCTGACAGAGCACTTTTCTTAGAAAACAATCCCTGCAAGGAAGGTGGACTATTCATATCAGATGACGGGGATTTCCAATTAGGCACTAGCAATATACTTTTTAAAGAAGAGCTTTTCAATGAAGACGGGACATTTACGATATCTTGGCCATTGCTTCCAGGTTGGTTCAACAGTCTTTTCAATGAAGAACAACTATTACAAATCCTTAAATTGCGAGTTCGTTGGTGTGCTCTTTTTCGGAATGTTACTGCTTATCGTACAAAGATTACTGATTTATTGAAATCAAATGATAGCGAGAATAGGATACTAAATGCTCAACTAAAAGAATGGAATGAATATCTGATACCCCATGGATTTGTCCCGTTTCTAGAAAATGATATCCGTGGTATTTGTTTAGCAGGATTAGACCTTGCCGGTGACAAGTACAAAGGTATCAATCTATCTAATACAAATATTTCATACTCCGAGTGTTCAGTTTTAGATGCTTTAGGCATAAACCTGTATGGCAGTATTCTTGTCGCATCATCATTTTTCTATGCAGATCTATCATATTCTACTCTCCAGTCACTGACTGCCAAAAATTCATATTTTTCATCTTCTTCATTAAAAGGAACTACCCTTCATAGGTCCAATTTTTCAAATTCAATTTTCCATAAAGCCGATATGGATGGTGCACAGATGGACAATGTTGATATCCGTGGAACCAAGTTTTCTGAGATCACTAAAGGTTCCATTCAGAATAACTTTGGTCGGACAATATCTTTCAATGCTTCTCGAGCAAAAGGAGATAACAAGACTATTGCTGATTTTGAATTTGAAAATATTGAAGGCCGTAAAAAGCCAAAAAGGATATGGGATGCAATCGAGGTAAAACCTGGAATTTGGGGAATATCCATGGATCTAAAGAAACTTCTACATCGAAACCGAGAGAGCGAAAATTGAGATTCCTAAAGGCAGATCAATGAATAGTTCCTCCAACCAGTGGTTTAAAGATTTTTTCAAAGTAATGACTAAATATCAAAATCAAATATGGAGGAATGATGATTAATAAAAAACCCAATAGTCCTTTCAACCTATTACTAAATAAATCGATAATAGAAATCCTTGATGGAGATAAGGATTTTGGGGAAGTATCATTCCGGAGCTGTCAGTCAATCATCAAAGTATCAATGCCTTACCTTAGTGGTCCTACTATTTGTGACATTTCTAGCAGGTTCGGATTAGCAGCGAGTTATTCCTGGGGAGGTGGCTCTAAAAGCAGGTGGAGTTATCTAGATGATCTGCTGAAATATTGTATCGACAATAATCGTATTTCCGATTTGCTATCATTTCTTTTCTCAAAAGAACAATTTGTAGATAAATTGAAAGGTTGTTCACCGCCCGACATCGAGAAAGCTCATGCGATGATTATTGAAAAGGTTCTTGAACATATAAACAGTATTTTATATTTCGGTGGCAATGAATTGCGTATAGCAGGCAAACAATTCCAAATTCGTCCCATGGGTTCCGCAATCGCCGTTGCAGCACCAGCGGTAAAAACGATTGATAGAAGTTACATCAGGGATTTAGGAGAGCGCGCGGTAAAAGATATTGATGAAAAAAACTATGATAGCGCAATTACCAAGTCAAGAACGATGCTTGAGGAAGTCTTCTGTTATGTGATAGAGAAAAAGAATGAAGTCCCTTCAAATTCTGGAGATATCGTAAAACTATATAATCAAGTAAAAACGCTCTATAGCATGCATCAGGATGGAGGCACGGACAAGCGAATCAACATGCTTCTCTCTGGATTAGAAAAGATTGTTACAGCTATCACACAAATGAGGAATGAAGGAAGTGATTCACATGGCGTGGGTTTAAAAAGAGTTAATATAAAGGACTATCATGCTTTACTAGCAGTTAACGCAGCCACAACAATGGCAGATTTTATTCTATCTGTTGGAGAATCCGCAAGTAATAATCAAAGAATGAATAACTAAAATTCTTTATTTTTTCATTAGTATATATTTATTTTGATTATAAATCATCTAAATCAAATTAGCAGAAACATACATGATATCATCTTATAGATCTCATTAATAAAAACATCTCATTTGAAATATCAGATAAAGCTTATCTCATTTTTTCAATATTGAATGTTATTCACGAAATTTTTATTGAAAGTTTATTCAAGTATAAATATTCTTCAATCAAGGAGTTCGAGATGAATATCAAGGATTTCAAGAAAAGGATTTCGAGCAATATTAGGACTTTAACTAAATGGTATGACTATAAGATTGGTGCTCTGGAAAAGGATGCAGGAGTTTCTCCCGGATATGTTTCTCGCCTGTCCAAAGAAGATTCTTTATCCTCCATGCCATTAATTG
>CAZBOU010000089.1:0-2776 GCA_964493625.1 uncultured Caldisericota bacterium | reverse complement strand
ATTCGTCGATTTTAGGTTCCGGTTAGAACTTCTCCATAATCCACATCCAAAGAAATCATATCTACCGAGGCTCGTTCATAAATTGGTTGCTGGATTATAGTCAGATAATAGACAAATTGATTTTTATCTAGAGTATAACGATAAAAAATTATAGATGGGTACTAAATAGATGAGTATAATTACGAATAGTCAAGATGATAAATTTGTATTTCCTTTAAAATTAGATAATTACCTTTCAGTCTTATCTAAGTATTATGGAAAAGACGATAAGAGACAATTGCAGGAAATTATTGTAAATGCCAGACCGAGAATAGAAACTGGATGGACGTCCAATACCTGGAACGGTGGGGCATATGGACATGCAATATTTTTAACTATCCCTGAATCGATCTATTTAAAAATAGTGAATGAAAAAATAGAATTACAATCAGAGATTCGTAACAGGTTGAATACAATTCATGATTTACAAAATGAATTTGTTGGTGAAGTTTTTTTTGAAATGGAATTACTAGAAGATCATAATTGGAGAAAGGCTTCAGGATTAGTTATTTCTCCTGAAATAAATATAACGGATACCGAAAAGAATAGGATCTGGGAAACTGAAGGATTTCGGGTTTTTCTAAGTCATAAAACTGAGGTAAAAAAGGAGACTGCATTATTAAAGAATAAACTGAGTCTTTATGGAGTCTCATGTTTTGTCGCTCATGAAGATATACATCCTACGCAAGAGTGGCAAAATGAGATAGAAAATGCTCTCCATACGATGGACTCATTTGTAGCATTAATAACCGAGGACTTCCATGATAGTCTCTGGACAGACCAAGAAATTGGATTTGCCTTTGGGAAGGGAGTTCCTATTATAGCTATAAGATTGGGTAAAGATCCATACGGTTTTATTGGTAAGTTCCAGGGATTATCAAGTACATGGGAGGAAGCTCCTTTTGAAATTATAAAAATTTTGATTAAGAAGGAGAAAATGATTGATACATTTATTGGAGCAGTAAAATTTTGTGAAGGTTTCGAAAATAGCAACAAGCTTTCTGAATTATTGCCATATATAGAAAGATTGTCTGATTCTCAAATCGACAGTTTGATTGAAGCATATAATGAGAATAGTCAAGTGTATGATAGTTTTGGGTTTAATGGTAGAAAGAGTAGGTATTATGGTGAAGGTCTGGTCCACCATCTAAAACGTATTACAGGAATTGACTATACACTAAATTCGAGGAAGAAAATCGAGAGAGGTTAAGTGCAGTCTATGATCATACAAAGAGGGTATGGTTCTTGTAGGGTCTATCATATCATGTTAACCACTATATTATTGGTATCTAAGTAGATTGTCACAAAATCCACATAGGCAAAATGAGGCTTTTACAACTCCCGCTTAAAAGGTGGCTACTAGATTGTGCTTAGTTCAAGCAATCTTAACGAATACTAGTTAATATTTGAAACGTACTTAATTTCTGGAGGATAAAATGGCTCGAACAGAGAAAATATGTTTTGTTATCATGGGGTTTGGGAAAAAGACTGATTATTCAACAGGAAACACATATGATCTAGATAAAACATATAAGAATATTATCCAACCAGCTGTTGTTGAATCTGGGTATCAATGTATACGAGCTGATGAGATACAAGATTCAGGAATAATTGATAAATGTATGTATGCATTATTGATGCATGCAGATTTGGTAATTGCCGATATAACTACTTTTAATCCAAATGCAGTTTATGAACTTGGAATTAGGCATGCAGTAAAACCTTTTTCAACAATAATCTTGAAAGAAATTAGTGGAAAGATACCTTTTGATTTAGATCATACAAGAATTTTCGATTATAAACATCTTGGGGAGGATATTGGTACAGATGAAGCTAGAAGATGTCAGGAAATTCTAAGAGAAAAAATTACCATTGCTTCAAAAAATCATGCAATTGATAGCCCATTATATGATTATATCAAAGATATTGCACCACCACAAATCCCAAAAAAAGAGTTTGAAAGAATTGTAGGGGATCTTGCTGATAGAGAGGTACATGTGTTTGCAATCGTTGAGAAAGCTAAGGAGCTGATGAATAAAAGTAATTTTGTAGGAGCGATTAGATACTGGGAAAAGGCTTCCCAAATTGTTCCTACAGAAGAATATTTCATACAGCAATTGGCCCTAGCTACATATAAATCAAAAGTGCCAACTGAACAAAGTGCTTTGCATGATGCGTTAAAGATTATTGATTCGATAAATCCTGATGAAACAAAAGATCCAGAAACATTAGGGTTGACAGGAGCGATTTACAAACGATTATGGAATATTACAAATGATGTAGAATTTCTTAGAAGAGCAACATATTATTATAAAAAGGGTTTTCAGGTAAAGAACGATTACTATACTGGCGAGAATTATGCATTGTGTTTAAATTTGTTAGGTACTAATGAAGAGAATTCTGATGAAAAGATCTATTATGGAATTGCAGCAAAAAAAGTGAGAACAGAAATCATTGAATCTCTTAGGCATATTGAGGAAAATGTAGAGGAAGATATTGTCAATCAAGAAAATAAATGGGCTTATGCTACTCTAGCAACTTGTTATTATGGAATCAATGAAAATGAAAAAATGAGTAAGTTTGAGTGTATATTTTTAAACTTAACAGAATCTGAATGGGAGAAGCAGACGTATAAAGAAAATAAAGAATTATTATGTCAACTGCTAAAGGAGTCTTGATTACATTGTACTAAACCGCTACGCGGTGGCCTAGGCTTTTTTATTACCCGATCATCTGT
>CAZBOU010000088.1:0-2996 GCA_964493625.1 uncultured Caldisericota bacterium | reverse complement strand
ATATCAAAGATGGCCGAACATTTGTTCCATTGTCCATTATTGCTAAAGGTTTTGGAGCTGATGTGGAATGGGTTGCTCAAACCAAAGGAATCAATATCCGATTGGAAAATACCATTATTTCTATGCAAATTGGTTCCAATCGAGCCATTGTAAACAATGCTGTTGTTCCTTTAGAAGCTCCCCCAGAAATAACCAATGGAAGAACATTTATTCCAATCCGATTTGTAGTAGAAACGTTAGGTTCTGAATTAACATGGAATCAAGACGATAAGTCAATTCATATTGAAAGACTGTCGCTAAAGTAGTATTCCTTACTACAAAAAAGAGCGATACTGAAAAGTATCGCTCTTTTTTTTTACCCAAATGGAAACGATTCAACAATTTCAACTACGATCTCTTTATCAGCCAGCTGGCGACCAACCAAGGGCAATCCAAGAACTTGTCCAGGGAGTTGTATCTCACCAGCCATATCAAACACTTCTAGGAGTAACCGGTTCAGGGAAAACCTTTACCATGGCAAATGTCATTCAAAATGTGCATATGCCTGCTCTTGTAATGGCTCCAAATAAAACTCTAGCAGCACAATTATATGCTGAGTTTAAAGAGTTTTTTCCTACCAATCGAGTAGAATACTTTGTGAGCTATTACGACTATTACCAACCAGAAGCATATGTCCCTGCACATGACTTATACATTGAGAAAGATGCCGATATTAACCAAGAAATTGAACGTCTTCGTCAATCTACCGTTCGTGCCTTGCTTGAACGAAGGGATGTCATTGTTGTGGCTTCTGTATCCTGCATATATGGTTGGCAGGAACCCGAGGATTATCAAAAAAATATTGTATCGGTCGAAATAGGACAGAATATTCCTCGAAATAGCCTCATAAGGAAGCTAGTTAAAATTCAATACGAACGCAACCAATTTGAATTTATACCCGGTCGCCTGCGAGTAAATGGGGATGTTGTAGATGTATACCCTGCAGAGCAAGAGGACCATGCGATACGAATTGAATTTTTTGGAGATGAAATTGATTCTATGAAAATTATTCATCCTTTGGAAGGAAATACAATTGATAGAATTGATCATTTCACTTTTTTCCAGGCCAAACAATTTGTAACCACCAAAGAACGTTTAAATAAAGCTTTACCACTCATACGCGATGAATTACGAGAGCAAATTCAGTGGTTTCAATCGCAAGGAAAATTGATAGAAGCACAGCGCATTGAAGAAAGAACCATGTACGATTTAGAACAGCTTGAAACCATGGGTTCTTGCAAAGGAATTGAAAACTACTCCAGACACTTGGCTAATAGAAAAGCTGGATCGACCCCCTCTACCATTATTGATTATTTCAAACCTCCCTATTTGTTGTTTATGGATGAATCCCATTTGACCATTCCTCAGGTAAGGGCTATGTATCATGGAGACCGAAGCAGAAAAACAACATTGGTCCAATATGGTTTTCGATTGCCCTCTGCATTAGACAATCGACCTCTTTTGTGGGAAGAATTTGAAAAGAAGATTTCCCAGGCAATATTTGTTTCGGCAACTCCCCGTGAGTTCGAAACAGAAAAAAGCTCGCAAGTTGTCCAGCAAATCATCAGACCCACAGGACTGCTAGACCCCGAAATTGAAATTCGTTCAACGGAGGGTCAAATGAAAGATTTGATGAAAGAAATTCGACATGCTGCCTCTATAAATCAGCGAGTGTTGGTATTAACACTTACCAAAAAGCTATCGGAGGAAGTGTCGTTTTATTTCCTGGAGAAGGGGATACGGGCAAAATATTTACACTCCAGTTTGGATACCATCGAGAGAATCAAGATATTAAAAGATCTTCGCATGGGGAAATATGACTGCGTTGTAGGAATCAATCTTTTGCGGGAAGGCCTAGATTTACCCGAAGTATCCCTTCTAGCTATTATGGATGCCGATAAAGAAGGTTTTTTACGTTCTCACACCTCGCTAATTCAAATGATTGGAAGGGTGGCTAGGCATTTACAGGGCAAAGTTGTTATGTATGCCGATCGAACAACCCCATCCATGAAGTTTGCTATGGATGAAACAAACCGAAGAAGAGAATTGCAACAAGAGTACAACCAGAAAAATAATATTCAACCGCAAGGTATCCAAAAAGCAGTAAAAGATTTAATTGAATTGGAAGAAGAAAAAGAACTTGATAAATTGCAAAAAGAGATTAAAAAACAACCAGATGTTCAATTGTTAATTCGTGGACTTGAAGAAGAAATGCATCAAAAAGCCGAACAATTGGAATTTGAAGAAGCAGCGAAGCTGCGAGATAAAATTGCATTGATTAAACAGCGAATAGTTCAGCAGCTATAGATAGGAGAATACAATGTTGGATATGAAACGGCTACGCGAAAACCCTGATATGTTCAAAATGGCACTTCAAAAGAGATCCATCCCCTCTTCCGTTATTGATTCAATACTTGCATTGGACGAGCAAAGAAGAGAACTCCTGCAAGATGTAGAAACCATGCAGCATGAAAAAAAGATTCAATCTGCAGAAATTGGTCAATTGGCAAAAAAAGGAGAGGATATTTCGTCACTGCGTGCCAAAATGAACACTATTTCGGAAAGAATATCACAAGGTTCTGACAAAATCAAAGATATTCAAGATCTTCTACTGAAAGAAATGTCCATGCTCCCTAATATTCCTGATGAAAGCGTTCCGATAGGAGATTCAGCAGACGACAATGTGGTGATAAAAACTTGGGGGAAGCCCAGAGAGTTTGATTTTGATCCGCTTTCTCATATTGAATTGGGTGAAAAAAACCACTGGATTGATTTTGACAAAGGCGTTAAGCTTGCTGGTAATAAGTTTACCTTATTAACAGGAAAAGGGGCGATTCTATCACGCAAGTTGCAGTCTCTGATGTTAGACTCTGCTTCTGCTAGAGGCTACACAGAAATTGTTCCTCCTTTTTTAGCCAGAAGAGAAGTTTTGTTTGGATCTGGACAGCTTCCCAAGT
>CAZBOU010000087.1:0-3035 GCA_964493625.1 uncultured Caldisericota bacterium | reverse complement strand
TGCAATCATCCCATTTCAAGATTTCTTATTGTAAATGACGAAATATTCTATTTACAAAATCATGAATCTGAAAGCCGGTACAATATTATCTATGAAATGGATATAGACGGTAGCAAGGGTCAATTGTTTTATGATCTATCTGTGGAGTCACTTCAGTATCAAGATGGATGGCTGTATTTCATAAATCGAGAAGATGAAGGAAGGCTTTATCGTCTACCTTTGAAAGACAAAAAGCCTTTAGAATGTATCGTAAGTGTTCCTTACATTAATGAATTTGCATTTAATGGTGGTTGGATTTACTATACAATTGATGATCCAAATACATATGCAATAGAAATCAATGGTGACTCATCTCGCAAAATCAGTGAACGTAGAGGTGTTCATATTGGAATTGCGGGAAACCACTTGTATTGTGAAGGTGGTCGGTATGTGCGTGACTGCGTTTTAAATCGTATTCCTTTATCGGGTGGAGATGAAGAGTTAGTTGTTTCTTTCACTCTTCACTAAGGGGCGTATTATGAAAAACTCAGTAACAATACAAAAGATTGGAATTTCATTCATTTTGCTATTCCTGCTTGTTGGCTGTGTTTCTTCTTCTCGTTCTGGGTCTCTATCTGAAAGCAATACTGAAGAAATCACTGCAGAAATCCCAAAGTCAGAAACAGCATTAATGCAAAGATTTTTGAACGATATACCCATGAGACCAGAAAACTCTGGCTTTGCTGTATATTATGATGGGTGGATTTATCTTCAACAGGGTTGTACATTGCGAATGAGACCAGATGGAACACAAACAGAAATGTTAGACGATATTTATGGGAATTTCATGATGGTGATTCCAGAAGGTATTTTCATACGGAGCAACACAGAAAAAGGGGATGTTTTCCTTTTCCGAATGGATCATGATGGATCAAACCGCATAAGGCTGAATTCGCAATTCACTAGAGAATTTGATATCAACAACGGATGGATTTATTATCTTGCACCACCACATTTTGGCAAAGACACTGGTCCTGATTGTTCTCTGTATAGAATGAAGCTTGATGGTAGTGATAAAGAAGAGCTAGTCAAAAACGCTTTGGTTATGGATTTTACCATATACAAAGATTGGATTTATTACACTACCTTCCCAGAAAAAAAAGAAAACGGTGAGTATGAATCAGTATTCGGAAGAATTAGACTAGATGGCACTCAATATGAAGAAGGAGTTCAGAAACCTGGTGAAATAAACGGGGAATATGTTGAAAATGGAGTTATTATTAACGGATGGCAGATTTATGCTTCAAATACTTCAGATTCTTCCTCATCTGTATATGCAAAACTAATTGACGAAGATGTTTCATTTAAGATTTGTGACTGTCCAACAAGAGTATATAATTGCTCGATTGATATTGCTGGTGGAATTCTATTTTTAAAACAATTGTATAGCGGTTCTATGGGATCATGGTCAGACTATTGCAAGATGTTTAAAGTGCCATTATCAGGAGGAGAATGTACCTATATGGAATCATTAAGTAGTGCGAGATTATGGAAAGTTCCAGATGAAACGTAAGGACAGTGAATGGATTTTTACGGAGGCTCGAAAAATGAAAAATATATTTAAGCATTTACCAATACTGTTGACTATATGCATTGTTGGATGTTTTCTTTTGATAGGATGCTGTCAAAAAACTACAGAATCTACAACAGAAAAAAAAATAACCAATACAGATGCCAACAACATAGTACAAGAGACTGAAGTTTATCCCTCGCCTTCAGCAAATGAATCACTAGAAACAAGGACTGTGGGAATAGAGGAAAAAGAAAGAGACTTAAAACATCTCATTCAGCAGGATATACCTGTTGATTACTCATCAGCAAATGAAATTGTCACATATTTTGATGGATGGGTTTATTGTGGGCATAAGAATATGTTCCGTATGCGACCAGATGGAAGTGAAAGAGAAAAACTTGCTGACATTTCTGGAGTATCGATAAGTGTTACTTCAGAAGGAGTTTTTTTTATTAAAAGACCAGTTGGTGAAGGTACAGATTTCTTCATATATAGAATGGCTCATGATGGATCAAACTTAAAACAACTCAATAGACAGTTTTCCTTTGATTTGAATGTTTCTGAGTGCTGGCTTTTTTATACAGCACCACCAGATTTTGGACTTGGAACTGGGCCTAATCATTCAATATATCGAATGAAATTAGATGGAACACAAAAAGAACAACTTTCTATTGATGTTGGGGTTATGCACCTAAATGCAATAGAAGGTTGGCTTTATTATACGTGTGGCCAAAAAGAAGCAAATTCTAGTAACGGTAAGGATTTGTTGAGAATGAGACTTGATGGTTCTGACAGAGAGGTTGTTTTTAACAATGTAAGAGCTTACCTCTATGAAGATGGATGGCTTTACATTGATTTGGAAGGTAATGGAAATCAACAAGGGAGAATTCGCTTGGATGGAAGCCAATTTGAAGAATATCATATAGAAGGATATCTGATTAACGGTTGGTGTATTTATACGAAGAATATTTTAGGCTACAAATGTTATGCAAAACCAATGAATGGAAAAGATAATTTTAAGATTTGTGATATGGAAAACCATCCTGGTTCAATGTCTGTTGCAGGGGGTTATCTATACTTCTACATTGGATATAAGCTGTACAGAGTTCTTTTAACTGGCGGGATTGCAATGGAAGTGAACTAGCGTGCAAAATATTTTTTTCATGTTAATCCATACAGTACTGTCAAGTGTAAGTGTTCGGTGCTGAATAAGAAGTACTTGTTAAAACAAAAAAAGGATAAAAAAAATGAAAAATTTGTTTAAGTATTTACCAATACTATTAACTATATGTATAGTTGGATGTTTTCTTTTGACAGGATGCAATCAAAAAACTACAGAACCCAAAGCAGAGAAAACAATAACCGATAATAATGTAGCCGTCGCCGATGCCGATGCCACAATACAAGAGACTGAACCTTATTCTATTGATTGGAAAGAAACAGAATCGCTGGCAACATATCAATGGGCTCGTTCCATCAGTCC
>CAZBOU010000086.1:0-3092 GCA_964493625.1 uncultured Caldisericota bacterium | reverse complement strand
ATAGCCAAAGGAATCGACATTAAGATTATGTCCGAAAAGAGCATTCCTTCAGGACGAACTGCAAAAGTTGTTATGTACGTCAAAGAAGCTGGTACCAATGCCTCTGTACCAGGCGCCAAAGTATCCATTGAAGGGCTTGGAGTCAAAGATAGCAAAACAGCTGACAGTGAAGGTAAAGTTGACTTCACTATTCTTCCCGAATCCCAGGGCATCCTAGTGATCCATGCAACCATGGAAGGATTGATTGATGGTTATGCAGTGATTGGTGTCGATAAGAATTCAGCGGCTTCTTCTATGAGCTTGAATCCTGTGACAACAAATCCTGACGATACAGCTACTATATCCGGCTCTGTTGAAATTGGAAGCACGGTTACTGTCAACGATGACAAGGCATCTGTTAATAAGCAGGGAGAATTCTCCTATACCGCCACGTTAACCAATGATAGAAATGTATTTGAAATTGCTGCCATTGATTCGTATGGAAACAAGGTGCGCAAGATTTTGAACATTGACAAGCAGGATACTCAATTACGAATAGACTTAAACCTCCATGACAAATACATCGAAGAAGAATCCATTGGGGTTAATGGAAAAGTAACTAGGAACTCCGATGGAGTCGAAACCGATCGTTTGATATGGGTATTTGTCAACGGAATTGAAGCTAGAGTCGTTGCAGACGATGCTGCTACTACCTTTGATTTTGAAGCACAGATTCCGGTAGAAGTAGGAAAAAATCGTATTGAAGTGAATGTTCGAACCAATGACGGTTTTGCTAAAAAGGTAGTTGAAATCCCGAATTATCGAAGGCGTTTTGTGCATCTTCAAATCGGGAATAAAACTGCTACTGTCAACGAGGATACCGTTGAGCTTGATGCCGCCCCCTATATCAAAGATGGCCGAACATTTGTTCCGTTGTCCATTATTGCTAAAGGATTTGGGGCTGACGTTGAATGGGTTGCACAAACCAAAGGAATCAATATTCGATTGGAAAATACCATTATTTCTATGCAAATTGGATCCAATCGAGCCATTGTAAACAACGCTGTTGTTCCCTTAGAAGCTCCCCCAGAAATAACCAATGGAAGAACATTTATTCCGATCCGATTTGTAGTAGAAACGTTAGGTTCTGAATTAACATGGAATCAAGACGATAAGTCAATTCATATTGAAAGACTGTCGCTAAAGTAGTATTCCTTACTACAAAAAAGAGCGATACTGAAAAGTATCGCTCTTTTTTTTTACCCACATGGAAACGATACAACAATTTGAACTACGATCTCTTTATCAGCCAGCTGGCGACCAACCAAGGGCAATCCAAAAACTTGTCCAGGGAGTTGTATCTCACCAGTCATATCAAACACTTCTAGGAGTCACCGGTTCAGGGAAAACCTTTACCATGGCAAATGTCATTCAAAATGTACATATGCCTGCTCTTGTAATGGCTCCAAATAAAACTCTTGCAGCACAATTATATGCTGAGTTTAAAGAGTTTTTTCCTACCAATCGCGTAGAATATTTTGTTAGCTATTACGACTATTACCAACCAGAAGCATATGTTCCTGCTCACGACTTATACATTGAAAAAGATGCCGACATTAACCAAGAAATTGAACGTCTTCGTCAATCTACCGTTCGTGCCTTGCTTGAGCGAAGGGATGTCATTGTTGTGGCTTCTGTGTCCTGCATATATGGTTGGCAGGAACCCGAGGATTATCAAAAAAATATTGTATCGGTCGAAATAGGACAGAATATTCCTCGAAATAGCCTCATAAGGAAGCTAGTTAAAATTCAATACGAACGCAACCAATTTGAATTTATACCCGGTCGCCTGCGAGTAAATGGGGATGTTGTAGATGTATACCCTGCAGAGCAAGAGGACCATGCGATACGAATTGAATTTTTTGGAGATGAAATTGATTCTATGAAAATTATTCATCCTTTGGAAGGAAATACAATTGATAGAATTGATCATTTCACTTTTTTCCAGGCCAAACAATTTGTAACCACCAAAGAACGTTTAAATAAAGCTTTACCACTCATACGCGATGAATTACGAGAGCAAATTCAGTGGTTTCAATCGCAAGGAAAATTGATAGAAGCACAGCGCATTGAAGAAAGAACCATGTACGATTTAGAACAGCTTGAAACCATGGGTTCTTGCAAAGGAATTGAAAACTACTCCAGACACTTGGCTAATAGAAAAGCTGGATCGACCCCCTCTACCATTATTGATTATTTCAAACCTCCCTATTTGTTGTTTATGGATGAATCCCATTTGACCATTCCTCAAGTAAGGGCTATGTATCATGGAGACCGAAGCAGAAAAAAAACATTGGTCCAATATGGTTTTCGATTGCCCTCCGCATTAGACAACCGACCTCTTTTGTGGGAAGAATTTGAAAAGAAGATTTCCCAAGCAATTTTTGTATCGGCAACTCCCCGTGAATTTGAAACAGAAAAAAGCTCGCAAGTTGTCCAGCAAATCATCAGACCTACGGGACTGCTAGACCCCGAGATTGAAATCCGTTCAACGGACGGTCAAATGAAAGATTTGATGAAAGAAATCCGACATGCTGCCTCTATAAATCAAAGAGTGTTAGTATTAACACTTACCAAAAAGCTATCGGAGGAAGTGTCGTTTTATTTTCTGGAGAAGGGGATACGAGCAAAATATTTGCATTCCAGTTTGGATACCATCGAGAGAATCAAAATATTAAAAGATCTTCGCATGGGGAAATATGATTGCGTTGTAGGAATCAATCTTTTGCGGGAAGGCCTGGATTTACCCGAAGTATCCCTTCTAGCCATTATGGATGCCGATAAAGAAGGTTTTTTACGTTCCCACACCTCGCTAATTCAAATGATTGGAAGGGTGGCTAGACACTTACAGGGCAAAGTTGTTATGTATGCCGATCGAACAACCCCGTCCATGAAGTTTGCTATGGATGAAACAAACCGAAGAAGAGAATTGCAACAAGAATACAACCAGCAGAATAATATTCAACCGCAAGGTATCCAAAAAGCAGTTAAAGATTTGATTGAATTGGAAGAAGAAAAAGAACTTGATAAATTGCAAAAAGAGATTAAAAAAC
>CAZBOU010000085.1:0-3120 GCA_964493625.1 uncultured Caldisericota bacterium | reverse complement strand
CCTTCTCCCTTCCCCTAGGCATGAGCCAGAGTATCATTGGAGATGATTATATTGTTCCATTATTCAGCAATAATTCAGGACTTGGTCGCTGGGCATTAGGATTAGATCCTGGCATTGGATTTCATCTTCCAGGTGATCGATGGTGGGTACGTACTGTATCTGAGAAGATATATTGGTTCGGAAGGAAGAATTGCAGAGGTTTATATCGCTGCATAGATTCTCGAGCTGCATCAATGTTTGGAAATGATGTAATAAGTTACAGGGTTTATTACTTCTTTAGCGATTGCCCTCAAAAAGCACCTATGGACGGTTTGATGATGATATTTGAAAGCTCTTCATGTCCGTTTTGTAAAAGAAATAAACCACTAATATTAGAACGTCCTCCTATTGATTATCCAAAAAGTGAAATTCTATGTACACTTGTTAAATGTGAATGTGATAGAGATTTGATACCTTATATACCCCCAATAATAAATTTTTAGAACCTGATTCTAAAAAGTGGCTTTTAATCCAATAAAAACTCGGAGGGTGAAAGGTGAAAAGAGTAAAATCTATTCTTCTAACTTTATTCGTATCAGTATTATGTGTTTATCCCACATTTTCTACATATTCAAGTACTGCAAATGAAAACATAACTTTCACCAATTGGCCCTTGGCAAGGATGGATTCAAGAAACTCGGGATTTACAGCAGCTACATTTTCAACAACTATGAAATTTGATACGCTTCTTCCTGTTAAAAGCTTCCATGCACCAATAATTGCCAATCAACGGTATTATCTGATTGAATTGGAAACCAATGCATTGCATTGTTATCAAATAGAAAATCAGAATCTTCTGTGGAAGAGAAAATATTCTCAAGCCCATGTATCACAAAATGTTCGCATAGGCAATACGTGTGCTTTTTCAGAAGCAACAAACCAAGTACTTCTGTTAGAAACCATAGAGGGCAATTGGTTTGATAAAACAGGATTTGTATCACGACTTTATGCTATTAATCCAGCAAATGGAAATGTAAACTGGCAACAAGATATTGAGGGATATTACGCCAATAGCATGGTGGTAAGTAATACTGAAGTGTATGCAAAAGTAATTGAGATCCAGTCTAGTAGAACCAGTAACTATTTAAGTCATCAGCATAAGATTGCCTCCTTTAGTCTAAAAGGAGGGGAAAAGCAATGGATATCACGTGATATTCAAGGAGGAAGCAGTTTTAGTAATCCAAATATAGCAGTTTTGGATGACGATTACGTAGTTACATCATCCTATGGTTGTATAGACGAAGAACCGAATGGGAATGTTTTGGCTTCATCTCTTTCATATCTAAGTCTTCTTGATAAAAAAACAGGTACTCTTTTGGATACTGAAGTTATAGAAGGATTCTCTTCAGCTGGAAGCCCTCTTCTCAAGGGTAATCAAGTATTTTTGGTTGCAACTAGTAGGAAGACTGCTTCTCCTTTTTTGTTTACTTTTAGTATTTCATACAAAGAGCTGCAACGACAGAACCACATTCCTCTTTCAGATACTCACTACTCTTATCATTACCTTATGCACTTGGCACAACAAGGTAAATATGTCTACTTTTTAGATTACAGTGGTTTACTTTCCTGTATATCCACGGATTCAGGAGCAATCAAATGGAAGAAGAAGGTTGGCAGTAAAAGTAAGACAGGTCCATTCTTTTGCAATGAAGAATACTTAATTGTTTGCACTCAAAGCGAAGAGTATATTAATCTTCAATATTTTTCTCCCGATAATGGTGCTGTTCTGTTTACCACATCAGCTCGATTCATTGAAGATCCCCCTAGGGAACTCGTCGGTACAGACAATCATATATGGGTGGTATGCAAAGAGCGTTGGGGTGGAATAATTGCTCATTTCACTACTCCACCCCCACCTTCAATTACAGTTACTCCCTTGGAGATTCAAGATACTTGCTGGGAGGGAGAAACAGAATGTTTTACGCATACCTTATCTGTTACTTCTTCGGGGAATGTTTTTGGTCCCATTGAATGCGGTGATTCCTGGATTCATACCGATATCAATCGAGTCAAACAACGAACCAACGAAGTACATGTAACCATTGATCCTTCTTCTCAATCGGTTGGGACTCATTCTTCTACCATTACCTTTGATACCAACATTGAAACTATTATTGTATCAGTTACTCTTACTGTACTGGAACGTCCCAAATTGTCGATCATTCCTACTTCTGTAGAATACAAAATACACCAAGGAGATATTCCCCCTCCTACTCTCTTTCATGTAGAGAATACAGGAGGACCTGGTTTGGAAGGATCCTTGTCCTGCCAAGAATCGTGGATCCAGCTCTCCGAACATGTGATTGACGATAGCTTAATGAGCTTTACAGCTACGTACCATACAGAATCCTTATCCCCTGGTATATACAAGTCTACGATTGTAGCGACTAGCAATGGAGGCAATCAAACTATTCCCATTGTTCTTACGGTTGTTCCCAAACCTCATCTTGTTGTAACCCCAATGCACATTCGCAAACAAGTGGCCATTGGTAGTAGTGAATCGGATACCTTGTTTCTTTCCAATACAGGAGGACCCGGATTATCAGGTACCATTACCAGTAGTGATCCCTGGCTTTTGCCCAGTGTCAATCGATACCATGATGAAACGCAGCAAGTGCAGGTGTATCTGAATGCTCATGATTTACAAGCCGGTATCTACCATGGTACTCTTACTTTTACAGGCAACGATCAAGTCATTGTAGTTCCTGTCACTCTTGAGTGCATTGTATGGATTACCTTTCGCATTGGATCTACCACCGTAGAAGTGAACAAAGTGAAAGAAACCATCGAAGCAGCCCCCTACTTATTCCAAAAGAGAAGCTATGTACCGGTGCGCAAACTTGTTGAATCTCTTCCGGTATTAAAATATTTAAAGAATGCCCAGATTCTATGGAATCCAGAGGAACAAAAAGTAACGCTGTTGTTGGGAGAAGATCTTACCGTAGAGCTATGGGTGGATCAGCCCATGGCACATGTCAATGGAAAAGAAACCCCCATTGATCCTGACAATTTGAATATTACACCCCAGATTCGATCCGGAAGAACCTTCCTACCCTTGCGATTCATTTCAGAAACCTTAGG
>CAZBOU010000084.1:0-3152 GCA_964493625.1 uncultured Caldisericota bacterium | reverse complement strand
TGGAATCAAGAGTTGCTATTTTTTAGGGGTGGTTTAGGTTGAAGATCGGTTTAACTTCCAGAACAACCAATAGAAAAAAAGTAGAATTGAAAAGAATAATAGAACATGAACAATAATAATAAGCACAGAAGGACCTAAAAAAAAGTAGGACATAAAAAAGTACATATAGAAAACTAGTAAAAAGGGTGTTAAAAAAAACTTACATAAAGAAAAACTCCATCCCATTTGTATTTTTTTTGCAAGCTGAGTAAATACAATAATAGGGTTTTCGTAAAAAATATTGTTACTAAAAAGAACCACATAGCCAACCTCCAAATAAATGTTTTCTGTTTCTGAGATAATTACTCATAATCTGTATCACATGTGTTTACCAAAATTTCTAAATGACGAAGAACCATTAATTCACCTGCTTTTTGATTATGACTATCAGCTTTTTTCTTCCATGCATCTTCGCAACATGATATGAATAAGCAGTTATAAAGAGATACTTCGGTGTATTTTTTGAATTCTCCATTGTCATCCAACAGTTTAAAATCACATAACTGCCAATCACAATAAACTTTCCACTTTCCCCCACATGGCTCTTCCCCACAATTATCATCTCCATAAATGGAGGCATGGGCACCATTCTGGCCAATGGCAATGGTTAGATCCGTATTGCTGGCAAGGTGATCTTTAACATTGAATCCACTTCCTCCAATGGTGAAGGCAATGGGACTTACGATGGGTTCTTCGTAGGGAGGCATGACAGTCCCGTCTCCTACAAAAGGCATTTCAATTGCATGGGGATTGTATAACCCAATGGCTTGTGTAGAATTCTTATCCACTGCTCTGGCCCATACTTCTGCTCCAGTGCTTTGTGCCACCAGGGAAATTAAATTTCCGCATGGATCATATATAGAAGAAGCTTCTCCTGTAAAGCAATTGGTTTGGCAGGCAGGGGAAAACACTCTTTCAACGATATCAAATTCACACAAACTAACCGTTTGATTCAAATACCACCTCGTTACGCACTTTTAACAGAGGGAAGGAACTTGTCCTTCCCTCTGGTTCTTGATTACAAAAACTAGTACTCGTCTGGTAAACCAAAGCAAAGAATTTTGGTAAATGTACCTTTGGTATTAAAAATACTGACGAATGCGATTTGATCTTTGGTACCGTATGCCGTGGGATTGAACGAAATCAAAGGTAAATGTTCTTCTTTAATAGATTGGAAATATCCTATGACAAACATTTTGTTATCATTATTTAATTGGGTGTGAATCACATCAAAGTAACTTGTACCTACTTCCCCTTTCTCCAGTATACCACCATAAAAAGAAAAGAAGTCGTATTGACCTTCAGAATTAATCGTGCCAATGATATTGGAAGAACCTGCAAAATGGTTTTCGTATTTTTCTTGCATTGGTCTAGGTTGATAAGGATTGACAGAATGTATGGGTTTATCTAAATCCGTGATGAAACTTGAGGCACTAAAAGAAAGCTGGTGACTATTGTTAATACTATCGATATCATAACGAACAATGGGAAGAGAGTGACGAAGATACGTGCTGCCCATTAAATCACCTTGGGGCGTAAACTTTGCACAAAAGGAAAAGGCACGGGCATACTCATCGTTAAACTCAATGTTTTCTTGTAAAAGCGTATGCGTATTCTGGATCGGGAGATCATTCGATTCTGTATACCCTGAAATGATAATATTGGAATCATTATCAATCACCATCGAATAGGACTCATCATCTTGATTACCACCAAAAGGAGTTGACCATACTACTTGTCCATCATAGGTAAAACAAGAAACAAAGGCATCAAATGTGTTGTAATTCCGCAAAGATTCTTGCCAGGCATTTTGTATTGGGAACTGATCAGATTTTGTAGATCCAGTAATGTATACATGACGATTGATGTCGTCAATTGTACAATCAAAAAATCTACTAATCCCACTTCCGCCAAACCACGAAGCCCAGATAATGTTTCCATCCCGATCTGCAAACAACGCATATATGACTCCCTTTGGTTCTGGTGTATAGGGATGGACAACAGGAAGACTCTGACGTAGTTCACTAAACTCATTGTTGGCTGGAAAGCTGGCAACCATAAAGATGTGTTTATCCGTTATTCGAACTTTATGATTGGTAATCTGGCTTAGATCAGGAAGATTCGTGATTTGAGTGGACTGTAGTTGACCATCTGATGTAAAAACAGAGAGAAATAATTGCTTTGATAGGGTTTCACTTCGGGGAGTGTTTTGGCTACCTGGAAAATCTGTCGATTGAGTCCAACCTGCTATTGTAATGTCTTCCTTGTCTTTGCTATACAATGCTTTAACTTCATCCTGTAATGATCCACCTACATAAGTGGACCAAGCAATATCCCCAGAAGGCGTGATTCGAGACAAAAACACATCACTTTCTCCATTAATCTCATTTTGAAATGCTTTTACAAGAGGTAGATGTGGAGATGTTGTATTGCCAGTAATTAGTAAATTCTGATCTACATCAACCGTAACAGCTTTTATTGAAGTATAAAGTTTCGTATTCCCACTATCTGATTGAGGTAAATATGATGAGGTTGTAGAACAAGAAGTTAGAAAAATCAAAGAAAACAAACACACTAAATAAAGTTTTGGTGTCATTTATGTCTACCTTTCTGAATTATTATATACCTTTAGGGTTGCCAAAAGCGTAATCTGCCTTGTCTATACCAAATTTATTACACGCTTTTTCGTTGTTATTAACCCATTCCCATAATTTGCTTTTTCGATTTTCAAATAGCTGTACTGACATGGTAGTTGAAGTTCCTGATTTACCGTTAGTATTGTAATATTTCTGATCAATAACTTGCATACTGTCTTCCATATCATCGTCTTTATCCCCTCCTATTGCTGAATTGGAAAGATACATAACAGCGCAGCAAGTAATAAGTTTACAATTGTACTCATCTGCTTCATAGTCGTTGTATTTTGTATCTGAAGAATCTTGATCTTTGAAAATAGATTCACAATCAGCTACTGAACAACCTTCATCCCCACAATCACCTTCTCCTGCTGGGCAATCATCATCTCCACTACTAGAAGCATCTACACCATTTTCTCCAAGGTGTATTTGTCAATCGAAAAACGGGCCAAAAAAATGATTTAAACATGGGCCACT
>CAZBOU010000083.1:0-3177 GCA_964493625.1 uncultured Caldisericota bacterium | reverse complement strand
ATGCCTATGGCAATCGAATTCAAAAAGAAACCTCTACAGAACTCATTACGTATCACTACAGTGGAGCTTCGTTGCAACAAGAAGTTCACAAAGATCCTTCTACTCTCACCATCCTCTATACCCTGACCTATGTTCCCTGGGGATTTGTGAAAACCGTAGGACAAACCAGTACTTCGTACTACTATCTCTATGACCAAAGAGGCAATACTCGAGGGATTACCGATGCACAAGGAACCATTCTAGAAACGTATCACTATTCTCCCTATGGAATTCTCCTATCAACGCCATCAATTTCACAACCTCATTTTCTATCCGGAAATGCTCAATGTCAATACGAAGCCGAATCCTCTCTGTACTATATGCATGCACGATACTACGATGCCCATACCGGACGATTTCTAACCAAGGATGCGTTGCCTGGTTCTATGAGTTCTCCTCTATCACAAAACCGCTATACCTATTGTCAAAACGATCCCATTACTCTCATTGATCCTACTGGCAATTCTCCCGAGAACACTGGCAATCCACCACGGATGAGTGGGCCCATTGCACATGTTTCCTATAATCCAGGTAGAATTCCTGACATTACTCAACCAGGGGGACCAGGCATTATTACAAATCCAGGATTGCATACCGGAGGTGCTACAATTTCTCCTGGTGATATGATTACAACAAGTTATGATGCTTGCATTGTAAAAAATGAAACCGAAAATGGTGGATATACACTAACCTTTAAAATGGGTGGAGATGACATAACAATGCATGTTGACGAGAACGGAGAAATTACAGGTTTTTCTGCGGACACTCCAAAAGGAAAGGCTATAGCAGCTGGAATGAACGATGGTGTATGGGAATTGAAAGATGCTGGTATTCATCCTAATCCAATAGCATTTATACAAGCACAACAGGAATTTTATCATACGAATATTAGAATGTTTCATTCTTTTGAAACGGCTTATCTAAATCTAGGATTTATACCAACAGATAAAGAGTACATAAACCCATATAGTGGCAAAGGTAGAGAAAAAGATGGCGTTGCAAAAGGATACGATGGATATTATAGGTTTGCATATAATGCTGCAAGAGGATATGGTATTGCCTTAAATATGGGAGTTGCTGGTAGGATGCTAGACATTAATGGAAATCCATACAATACTAGTAATTCTGGAGCAAGTTCTGAATTTCAACTAAAAATGATGATAGGTTTTTCTGTTAGTTATTTTGATAGAGAGCTTGGAACGAACATGGGTTTATTTTCGTCTTTCACATCTGATGGTAAACAAACTCTTGGATTGATTCAGGTAGCTCAATTGGTATTTGCAACAATGGCAACTGAAAGTAGTATAAACGCTACTAGTTGGGGATGGAATACTGAAGATGGTAAAGTAGTATCAGTTGATCTAGGCCTTATGGGATTAAACTTTCCTCTTAAGAATAAGCAAACCAAAGAACAGCGAATTGAAGAATTGAGATCAGATGGATTTTTTGACCCTTTTAAAAACACATTTTATGGAGTTGGAGTATTGTACAACAAAGTAAGAGGGTCAACAGGAACTGATTGGTATCCAGGTGATGGCCCTTTGTCCCAAAGTCAATGGCAAGACGTCTTATGGAATTATCAAGGAGCCGGAATGATGCGCTGGTTAGTATGGGAAAACATGCTTCGGTTAAACTATTGTGTAGTTGAGTATGACTGGGAGGGGGATAAAAGAATAAAACAAAAAATAG
This sequence comes from uncultured Caldisericota bacterium, assembly GCA_964493625.1. Lineage (GTDB taxonomy): Bacteria > Caldisericota > Caldisericia > UBA6126 > UBA6126 > JAGLCW01. The sequence goes on along the minus strand of CAZBOU010000083.1, from coordinate 1,449 downwards.
GTATAGGCCCATCTCTATCTCCTTGGTTAATACCATGGGGAAAAGATATTGTAGTACCGTAAGAAAGAGAGATTCCAAAAATGGAAATGCGCATGAAAAATATCCAATTTATAGTAACTTTATGTTTATGCTTTCTGTTTACCACTGGTTGCGAGATACAATCTCTGTTTGATTCCAAGCCTTCTAATCCTATAGCTTCAGACAATGTAAAAGAGATACAAAAGACTAAGGAGGACCTTTCAAAACAAATTTTACAAGATATCCCTATGCGTCCACATAGTCATGGTTATGCTGTGTATTGTGATGGATGGATTTACCTGCAGCAGGGTTGTACCTATCGTATGCGACCCGATGGGACACAAAGAGAATTTTTAAACGACCTTTTTGGGAATTTCATGATGGTGATCCCAGAGGGAATCTTTTTATTGAATCGAGATATAGCTGATGAATTCAATATCTTTCGAATGGATCATGATGGATCCAATTGCACCAAATTAAACTCACAGTTTACTATGGAGTATTTTGACATTGATCGTGGATGGATTTATTACAAAGCACCTCCTCATTTCGGAAATGATACTGGTCCACATTTTTCTTTGTACCGAATGAAACTGGATGGAAGCAATAAAGAAGAATTAGTGAAAAATGCTTTGGTTCGAGATTTTGATCTCTATCAAGACTGGGTATATTACAACACTGATTCAAAGAAAACTGGAGACAATGAACTGTGGAGAATGCATAGAGATGGAACGAATGCTCAACTTATATATACCCATGTTTCTTATTTCCATTTTGATGCTATGAAAAACTGGATTTATATTACATCTGAAAGATTCGGAACAGAAGACAATACCAATAGAGAAAAATACGGAAGAATTCGACCTGACGGTACTCAATACGAAGGTGGAATTCGAGAAGACACAACCATGGGATTTTTGGTGAATGGATGGGATTTTTATATTGTGAACAGTAAAACTAAATCAATTCATGCAAGACTTGTTGAGGAAGTTGTTTCAATGAAAATCTGTGATTATCCTGAAGCAATCGATAGGAATCATGTAAATATTGATATTGCTGGCGGGTATCTGTTTTTACGTTTCTTGTTTTCTGGTCCTACGGGATATCGGACAGCTTATTATAAGATGTATCGGGTGCCTTTATCAGGAGGAGAATGTGTCTATATGGAACCTTTACGAGACAAAAAGCCATGGAAAATTCCAGATGAAATATAATGATGGCAAAGCTTTAATATGGGTTGAGCGATTTCTAATGATCAATCTACCACAATGCAAGAGATTATCAGAAACATTGCATACGATTATCGGTGGACGTACAGTCCTTCCTCTTCGTTTCCTTGCAGAATACGCAGGCTATGAAGTCATGTGGGATCCTGCTGAAGAAAAGGTGATTTTGCTATGGGACAAACTGGGAGGTGAAGAATGATCAACT
>CAZBOU010000082.1:0-3226 GCA_964493625.1 uncultured Caldisericota bacterium | reverse complement strand
GTTGATTCACCAATAGTCCCATATTGATTTGTGGATAGGGGGAGTGGTCTTTGGAGTATCCATATTCCGCTTCTTCTAGATCCGACGATTGGGAAGCAAAACTGGTCAGATCAAATAGTAACGATTCCCCTTCATGATGAACGTGCTGGCTCCAGTGCAAAAAGAATCGCATGATCGAATCCAATTCATCTTTTCCAAGGCGCGTTAGGTGCTTGGAGATGGAGGCTGAATGAAACGAAGTAGACAACGGATAGAACGAGGGTAAATCTGATGTTTCGAGCCACGATTCCATATGACTGAAGGCTTGTCCATCACTCAGTAGTTTGTAGCCTACTGCTAATAGAAGAAAATGAGTCATGGATTCTGAGAAACATTTGAGAAGGATTTTCTTCAAATGAAGTTCTTCTACCAAGGCATGATACAAATAGGCGTCGCCGAAGTTCGTAAGCTGCTGAATTTTGGGGGGTTCAGAGATTGATTTCTTCTGAATTGCAGGAGGTTCTTTGGTGAGGTGATCCAAGTCTTCCTGGGGATGAATCTTCCGAATATACTTGCTGGTTTGCCATCGCTTTTTCGTACGGCAATTGTAATATTGGGTGATTTCATACAAGTACGCTTTGTCTTTGACCTTTTTCACTCGTAAAAAGGGTTCGTACTCTGTTACATCCTCGTTAAATTCAATTTGTTTTGGTGTTTGTGTTTTCATTATGCCTTTTGTTTGGGTATAATTGTTCCAATGTCAAGCTTTCTATATAGTTTAAATGAATTGCTGTAGAGAAGCTTTTTGAAAATTTTGCCTAATTATGGGGTGGAATCTAGGAAATTGACAGAAATGAATAGGACGATAAAACACAAAGGGGATAGTGAGGACATACCTTCCGCGTCTCCGGGTCTTAGAAGTCGTGATGATGGGGCTTCTTGCACTATTTGCTCCATCGGCTAGCTGTTTCTATGATACGGTAGTTTCCTTCAATATAACAGGGTTGGTAATAAATCTGGGGCCGAAACACCCAAACCACTACAAACACCAACAAAAAAAATTTTACAAATTCTTTTATTCTGTGCAAGTAGAATATCATTTTTTTCACATTTGTAGCTGCATGAATGGCGCTAATTATTTATCAAAGCTTTATAATGGGTGTCATTTTATTGATTCGTCCAGCAACCAAGGAGTGGTCATTCGGATAAAAAAAGGAGAGAGATTTCCTCACTGTTTTTTTTCTGAATGGGTATCAATTTTGTGCAATAAGGTAATATTATCAAACCCGGAGGATGATCTCCATGATTGAAAGATCTGCTCCAGAAAGAACTTTAACCAATTTGTTGGCGTCAACGAAATGGTTGGTCATTTTACACTGCTATAGATGGTCAGAAACTGTAATGGGGAGGTGTGGACAACGAAATGGAGATTCAGTTTAAACCGCAGATGTGGTCAGATTGGTCCGAAATGTGAGGTAGTATAAAACAAAAGAGAGGTTGAAAATCACAGGAATATTTCAACACTCAAAATACGTATCCATGTCATGTTTATGGGAAAAAAAATGCAAGCAGAATAAAAGCTTTTTGACCATAATTTATCAAACTTAAACCGTACCAATGCCAAGTTAAGGTAAAAAAATGCAGAAGCAAGAGTTATAAACGATGAATTTTTCTCCCCACTCGGTGAGGGTACACCATTTCACCTTCATTTCATCAGTATTTCTAAAAATGAATATTTGTAGAAATACCAGCTACTATTGACACAAGTTCAACATCTCAGTGTATAAAGCTACTTCCGCCAGCAGATACCCGTTAGGATGCTCCGTATAGGGGGGATTGCTATACGCAATAGGATCTTCGATCATTCGGTTAATCTCTTCATACATTCTGGTCAAAGAAGCGGTTGCCCGTTTCCATATGAAAAATGTATACAAAACGCTCTTTTTAAAAACTTACATACTGTTTGAAGAAATAGTAGTAGTCCTTTTTAGCCTAAAAACACACCGTGCAGATCCTAACAACACACCGTGCAGATCTTTTATCGCTAAAGCTAGAGCAATGCACTCCCATAATCCTAACAAAACAGCTCTTGTTTGATTCTTCTCTTGCGCGCTGCTCTATTTTAGTACTGTTGGATCGCAGTTTTTTTAAAATTCTTCTTTTGGAAGTTGTTTTTTAAATGCTTCTGATGCATCAATCAATCTGGGGTTGCCCTTATAATCGTCAACGACTACTTTCTGATTGTTTCTCATAGCCTCTCTATAAACTGTTTTTACTGCTTCTCTAAAACCTTTTAAAGATTGTTTTCAAATTCGCCAAGCTTCATATAATGACTCACCTCGCTTGAGTTTACTACGCTATTGTTGATAATAACTCTTAAACCCTCTCTCTGTCTTTATTGACAGAGAACAGGTTTGTATATACTAAAAAACGAAAAGATTTGGTTCAGACGATCGTACCACTTTTGTACTTCTGGTTTCATTGTTTTCTTCTTCTTGTTTGGGAGAGTCTTGTTTGATTTCGTCATATTGGGCCTTTCCCTCTTCTTCTTGATGATGAGATGGACATGATTCTTTATCTTTGCTTTGATTTTGTGTTTCGGTATTCTCTTCTACCGAGTGATCTATAAATTCTGTCAGTGTTTCTTGATTCTCATTTTCTTTGTGGAGATTCTGTTCCCCTTGTAAACGGGGTACCCTATTTTCTGTCGCCCCCGCCCGACAAGATTTTGTCCGCACCCTCTGATGGTCAAATTGGTTCGAAATATGCAGAAATGGGTACAACTAATTAACCACCCCCCTATTGTAGGGTTTTATGTCTACGTCACTTTTTTTCTTCTACCACAGCTAATGAGACTGGCTGAATGAAAAGATGGATTCGGTTGTCATTCCTTGAATTGAGTTTTCATATTGGTTGATTCTTGTATATCCATTCTGATGTTCAAAAAAAGTTGTAAAAGTTGTTGAAAGTCAGTAAGTATAGTAAAGTAATAGAATGACAGTGAATAGAAAACAAAACAAAAAGTGCAGTTCCCAAAATGGGCGGAGCACCACGCTTTTTTACAATTCACAATACCTCTTACCACCAAAAAACCATTGGCACAATAGAAAAGGGTTCAAAATGATTCAACAAAACTACGAAATGTAATTCAAGAAAAGGGGAAAGAAAATGAATACCTATAAGATTTTCCTTGGTCGAGTAGACCGAGGGAATCTCACCCTCAGTCCCTCAATGAACCGTACGTGAT
>CAZBOU010000081.1:0-3244 GCA_964493625.1 uncultured Caldisericota bacterium | reverse complement strand
AATCGCCAAATCACGCTTCCAGGGGCCTAAAATGCCGATTTTTGTGGAAAATGTGACAATTCTTCCTGGTACCGATGATAAGGCCGAGATCTCTAGTCCAGAACCAGAAAGATTCGTTAAAAATGAAAAGATTCAAAACCAATCAAACAGGGATGTGGATTTTGTGGACTTTCTAGCTGGTACCTGTTTTCGCAAAATCATGCTCTGGACGCCCCATTCAGCGATTCCTGTGGAAATTGTGGAAGTTGTAACTGGTACCGATAATAAGCCGCCATTGCCATTTCCTGGTGTCGGGTAGCGATTCGCTACACGCCTAAAACAGAGCCTTTTTAATTTCTCCTATCTTATATTTCATTTCTGGGTAAATACTGGATTTATCTAAACCAAAATGTTGTTTCAGCTCTGTAGCTATAACCTCTAGATTCTTCCCACTAACGATAAACAAGGGAATGGGAAATAAGAATGACAGCTCCCTTGGAAAAAAGTAATTGTTTACATCACCATTTTGATGCTTAGGGTCTTCGTTATTCCTTCCAGAAAGAATAAACTCTCCCTTCTGCCGCTCAACTCGTTTATTGTTCATTGATGGATGAACTACAATAGCCTTTTCCAATTCCTCCATACAAGGCTGCATAGGATAATACCCTGGAGCATAGCGTTGTGAACGGTACTTGATCTCATTTAAAAAGTCATTCTCATCACTACCATCGTCTGATAATTCATAGTCTTCGACTAGTGGCAAAGCACATAACCGAACAACAGTATCGCTTAATATGTCTTTCTCATCTTCTTTCTTCGAGAAGCATATATTTACTGCCTGCAATGCGAGACTGGGATTTTCAAGATTTGTCATGTTAAGAATGGCAAATAGCAAGGCAACCAAAGGATTGCTTGTTAAATCCAACAACCGTGATGGGAAATTATAATGCTTCATTACTACTAGCCGATCAAATATTGAAGGTTCTTTGTTGAAAGTCTCTGGTAGCCGAGCAAGAAGTTCTGCATACATATCTTTTTCGTGTTTGATATAGTTCATATCGCGAAATAGAGAGGCTTCAACAGGGAATTGTAAGGGCTGTCCACGATAATACAGTGAATACGGCTTGAGTATGCATTCCTTCCCTTTCTTGAAAAAATCTATCTCCTGAAGCAGATCAGCAGCAGAACCAATAGCTATAGGCTTAATTCTCTGTGGATCATAGAAAAGCAATGTAAGCCAATTCTTTGTAACAGTGCTGCTCCCATTTGGATAAAATTCCTGAATAATTAGATGTGTTTTCAATGTATTCAGAAAATCTTTTTCAGATTGAATCTGCATGAGGATCCTCTTTATTTCACTGCCCCATCTATAATTCTCTCCAATTCCCAAGTTATTGCACTCAGAGGATAGTACAGTTTTATCATTTTCCAAGTATTGACGTTGTTTCTCTTGCTCTCCTTTCATTGATAATAGAAAAAATCTACGATTATCCAACTCCTCTAATCTCTTTGCTAACCTAACTTTGATGGAATATTCCAATTGTGTTTTCAACTCTTTCAAGGAATTCTTAAACACGGAATTACTACTTTTCTTACAAACTTGTATTAACTTTATTGTCCCCTTACAGTCTGTATTAAATATCTCTTCTTCTCTATTTTCTTCATGGATTTTTCCCCGCTTCTTTTTAGCATCTTCTAGACAGAGTGAATCAGTATCAGATAGAAACCATGATTCAGAATTGCCATGTTTTGTATGACAACTCACAGAAACATATCCCCTATCGATATAAGCCATAGCCAATGTTTCCAAATGTATTTTTTTGCGATTGCCATCGATTGGTATAGAAAAATCTTTCCCCGCTCTTCCTGAAAATTTTTTCTTTACACTCTCGGTAAGGTTTTCAATTTCTGGATCCATCTGGTAATCACCAATACCTAATTCATCCAATTCCTCTAAGATTATCTCTGCAGACTTCTTGTGTATAAGAAATATTGATTTCTCAAGAAAGGTTTGATTGAATAAACACGCTTTATCAACCATCGTTCTGAATGTTTTATTTTGAAATAATAGAAAAATTGTCTGTTGGTTGGCCATCTGTGCATCAATATAGGAAGGTCTAATAAAAAGAGGAAAACTATTTGGACCTCTTTCAACTTCATTCACATGGTGTAATACAGCAGCTTTATAAAAAAGAACCATTCCGATAGTTTTATTGTCACCTATACAGGCTTTGCATGCATGATATAGAGCAACCAGAGGATTAGTTGTGCAATCCAAAATGTTGGCTGGAAGCCCTTTTGATCTCATGAGGGCAAGCTTGTCAAACGAATGCTCGATATCCTTAAACTCTTGAGGATATGCACTAAGTACTTCATCCTGCATTGACTGCATATGAGTATAATAAGCTGGATTCCGAAGAATTGAAGGAAGAATGAGGGAAGTGGCTGATTGACCACGAAAGCAATAAGAAGATGAAGAATCAAGTGGCGTAGTCTTTGGAAGAGTATCGACAAACTCAGATACAGATCTTACTAAATGAAAAGATAAGCCTTCTCTGAATTTATCGTTGAAAATAGGGGAACTTCCTTCTTTGCAAATTAATGAATCAATCCATTTAATTTTGCTGGATTGATATTCACCTTTTTCATCTTCTGCCAATGGAAATTCCAAACATGTAACAGTAATTTCTTTCTCCGGTTTTTTTCCATCAATATCTCTGAAAGTCATTTTATCCACACTCATTATCCCCATGCTCCTTTGGTACAATATGCCTTTATTTCCAGGAGAATCTCATCTTCTTCATTTATTACCCCTCACCCCATCATCAGTGTTGCAAAAATGGACGGAGAACAGGTCTTTGTATTGGGGAAGCTGCTCTAGGTATTCTCTGGTCACCTGCTGTTCTATCTCTTCCTTGTAAGGAGAATCTATGAGAGACATAATAGCCAATAGCACAGTAGAAACTCTATTAGAGATTCTATTATTAATATTGATTACCAAGAGAGAGAGCTACTGATGGGAAGCGAGAAGCAACAAAAAGCAGGATCTATTCAATAAAGGGGCAAATACACAAGGAGAGCAGTTGATTTGGGCACGTTTTGGTAGACATCTTCTGACCGTAATCTGAGTCCGGTTCAGTAGACACTTTCTGGTCGAAGAATCTAGAAAGATCCTGATTTCTGCAAATGTGGATTTTGTGGATTTTGTGTATTTCCTTCCTGGTACCTCGAATCGCCAAATCACGCTTTCAGAGGCCTAAAAAGC
>CAZBOU010000080.1:1556-3247 GCA_964493625.1 uncultured Caldisericota bacterium | reverse complement strand
TGTCAGAGGAAGGGGTTTGTAATCTCTTGGTACTGCGATTGTTTCTTTCGTCGTAGGTAGGGGTAACATGGATCCCTTGCATTCTCATCGATAGATCAACCATTTTGGGCGTTGCCTTGAAAAAACGAACTCACAATTTCTGTCATTTCTCTTTTTCAATCCTTGTCCCATAGCAGAGTCACCTTTTCTTCATTTGGATCCCACATGACTTCATAGCCTGCGTATTAAGTATAAGAGATTGGACTGAACCAGAATAGTGTTTACTTTTTTTGGAGCAATCCAGTCTTCATTGATCTCATGTAACACCTTTCATGATTATTGAAATTTACCACATCATCAACCATTCCCATGTGCAAATTCCAAGAAAGCCTTGTTTGGACCTTGTGTAATCAAGTAATCTCGGTAAACCCCAACAATATCTGCTATCCCGTTAAGTTGGGATTTCAGAGTTTTTGCGAGTAAAGAACCATCTTTTGGATCAACAGTAAGAACCTGGTGATCGTAAGAAACATAATTTCTCCCAAGAGACATTTTCTCCTGTGCAATCACTACGTACAGAGTATTTTTAAAAGGAACCAATCTTGTAATAATGTAATCATCAATATGTATTGTAAATTTCTGGGTCCTGGTTTTAAGATCAAAAACAATAATTGTATTTGTATCATTTATATATAGTGAGTTTCCATAATAACAAAGAGTTGAATGAAAACCATAAAAACCATTAGAATCTTTGTCAGAATAGTTCCACTCAATTTCTTGCGTTTTCAGGTTAAAAGCAATAATCTGCAGATCTTTTTCCCCGATACTTTGTTCTTGCTCTTTTATCTTACTAGAACAAATTCCCATATACAGATAAGAGTCTACCTGTACTAAATTTGTGGTACCAAATAAATACAACGATGGATCCGATTTCCATAAACATGTTTCTTGATAGTTTTTTAAAGAGAAGGCGTAAAGCATTTGAATTTTAGATGTACAACTCAAAGGATTATCTACAGAAACTAAATAGTACAAAAAGTCACCAAAGCAAAATAGAGTATATGTATTATAAAAAGATGATACAACACCAGCCTGCTCAGTAATAATTTCCTCTTGCATAGTGCCGGTTTGAGTATCTACAATACAAAGGTTGTGAATTTTGTATCCAGCAATCATGAAGTAAAGATGCTTGTCCTTACAAATCAGATTTGAGATGACCCATCCTTTTAAAGGCTGTCGCCATATCTCTTGTCCGGTTTCTTGATCCAAACAAAAGATATTGCTAGTATCCTTTCCTAAATATCTTCCAGGTCCAAATGTAGTCCCAATGTAGATATTTTTTTTATCAAAAGCAATATCTTGAATGGGTGTATAGGGAATTGTGAAGGACCAAGATTCTTTGCAAGGAGACTCCTGATTCCACTTTGAAAAATCTGATTGTACGGTAAGAGCAATCAATTGAGCCGAAAAAGTATCTCTATTGCTTACTTCATAATCTAGTTCACCAAGTCCAATTCTATCATTGCTTTGAATATACATTTGGTCACTTCCAGAAAGAGTAGTATACTGCCCTAAATATGTAATTTCTTTCCCATATAACGATCTATTACTATAGCCAAATCCATACTTATCAAAATTCTCTATTATCTCTTTGTTGTAGTTTTGATTAGTTGAAGAAGAATTCAAAGAAAAAGAGTCTTCTTCAGGTTGAG
>CAZBOU010000080.1:0-1456 GCA_964493625.1 uncultured Caldisericota bacterium | reverse complement strand
AAGAAGTTTGAGTAACTTCCGATTCTTCTTTTTTTAAAATCTCAGCATCTTGTTTGGTTTGACAGGACAACAAAGAAGAAGTGTCTTCTTCAGGTTGAGAAGAAGTTTGAGTAACTTCCGATTCTTCTTTTTTTAAAATCTCAGCATCTTGTTTAGATTGACAGGACAACAAAGAAAAGGATAGAAAAAAAAGTAAGAAAAAAGATGTTAATATTCTTTTCGTTTTCTGTGTCATTGTACTAGTTATCCTTTCGTATAGTAGAGTCGTAAACAGGTTAAAACTAAGGAGCTACCCTGGTTTTACGATTCCTATAATAATCATCTGCATCAAATAAATGAGCACCATCCACTAAATTTTCACTACCATCAGGATTACGGTCCTTCGATAATCCATGCAGAAATATACTCTTAATGCTGGGATAATAATACCATGCAGCTACACCATTGTGAGGCCCATACGCTTCAACACATAGTTTCCATTCATCAAATGTGGGTGCCCATCTAGCATGTTCTCCAGTATATGGATAACTGCTCTTTGAAACTAACTTTTCAAATAAATATCCAACCCCAATACCGATATTATTAAATGGATCAAAAAATTGAGTTCCATTTTCAAAAAATTTCAATTTCCTTGCAGCTTCTGGCATATTTGAATTAGAGTTAAATGAATACTTTCTTGTATCACCAGATTCAATATAAGGAACCTGCATAATGCCACCAAACCCTTGATCGTTAATCCCTTCACTGGAATCAAACTTATGTTCTTGATAAGCAACTGCTTTTATTAAATTAGCTATATCTATAAGTGAAAGAGGTGTACCATCATTAGGCCTCCCTTTATAGGTTGGAAGAATTGGTATATCCAGACCTAAGGTATCAGTCCAGAAACTTGTCCAAAATCCAAATATCATATCGTATTCATTGTAGTCCGAGTTGAAGTATTTTTGCATCTCTGAGGCAACTACATACCCAATTGTGGCATGTTTCATGAATTGGGTCAATCCACCAAGTCCTCCACCGACAATATTCATGAAAGTACCCAAGTTTTCTCTTGCAAAAGAAACTAAGCCACTCAGAAATGCTTCCACATTCCCCACAGACAATCCTTCTCCAGTAATTTTCCCAAAAGCCATATTTAATCCCCGTGCAAGGGCTGCGCTTTCTAAGGATATTGTACCATCCTCAAAGAACCCACCGGATTTAGACGTGGCATACAATGTCCCGTCTTCTTTTTCATATATATAGACTAAAATACCATTAATGATGAGCTTGTATTTATGTACATACCCAGCATCTTTTTCATCATCAGTAAGTTGAGATGAGACATCATCCCATCTGTACACTCCACACGCATCATATCCAGCTGTAAGAACTCCCGATGTAGCTCCACCAATTACTGTGGCACCTCCGGTATGCAATCCTGGATTTGTAATAATGCCTGGTCCCCCTGGTTGAG
>CAZBOU010000079.1:0-3435 GCA_964493625.1 uncultured Caldisericota bacterium | reverse complement strand
ATTTTTCAATTGTTTTTTTACAAAAAGTGATCCACTTTTAAATTACCAAATACATTTTATGCTTTTACGTTACCAAAACTCATTTTATTTCTTAATGATCCAGATCTAGATCATTTATCAATTGATACAACTAGAACTAAATATATTTCACCGAGTGTTCTTTGCAACCTTCTTTCATACATGCGGAAACAATATGAAGATAAGGGAGGAGATGTATTCTTTAGGTTTGGAACATCACGCGATCTTTTTACATATTTAAGTATGACTGATTTTTTTCTTTTATCAGATAAATTTCGGCTATTCAGAACTGATTTACCTTCATTAAGTGTTGACGACAAATCTTACCAGATTAGACGAGATAGATTTACTGAGAAGATTCTTATGACAAAATGGAAGCTTCTATCTTATGATGATTACGAGAAAGACTGCTATACCTTACCGTTTAAACTTGAAAATGAGATTTATACTAGTGTTAGCAAGAACATCGCTAGAGTTATCGAAAACAACAATTTACAAGCACATGGTATTAGCGATAAAGATAAAACCGAGGTTTGTAAAGCCTATTACCACATAATCCACAACTCTACGAAGCACAATATTTATTCTGAGGATGAAGTACTTGTTGGAAGTAGTACAAACAGTTACTATACCTTTCAAAGTTATCGAAACTCTGGTGTGACTTTTGCTAATTCAGACCATGGAAAGGGATTTTATCAGACTATTTTTCGAAAAGTCGAAAAAGAAGGCTATTCAACAAGAATATTCAAAAGTGAAGATTATATGAAACTTGATGACGATATGAAAGATTTAGCTGGAATCTTAGAAGGTATTTCTTATAGAATGCCAAAAAAGGGAGTCAAAGGAGAACCTGTTTACGGTTTACCTAATATAATACATTCCCTAGTATATCTACATAACGCAGTATTGAAAATTCACTCTGGATCTGCAATATTGCGAATTGATAGGGAAATGCAAAATGAGTATTTTCCTATCAATTCTAAACTAACTAAAATTGGAAAACAGTATGACTCAATGACCATTGAAAAGAAGATATTTAGGAAGTGGTTTACCGATACCAATTTTTTTAAGAGTGTGATAAATAAGCATATCGTGAAGAAACTTGATTACTCCTTTAGCGGGGTACATATTGAAGTTTTCTTAGATCTAAGGAGAAAAAATGAGGACATTACTGTATAAGCTTAAACATGAAGATATAGAGTATTCATATCTTTCACTTTACCAGAATCAGCTACAAAAAATATTCGAAGGAGATGTTGTTTGCAACTGCTTTGCTAGCAATATAGTTGATATAAACTTACTTCAATGCAATGAAGCTTATACTCGTTCAATAGTTGAAAATCTTGAAGAGGATAAACTATGTGAGGTATTGATATGGGATGCTTCTTATACTGTGAATACTGATGCTCACATATATCCTAAAATCTCCCTATTCTTAGGCAGGAATATTTTTTTTACCCGTTAAAATAAGATTATACAAGGTATTGACATCAGTAAAAACCTGCCTATACTATAGGCAGGATGAAATACAAAATTGATTGTTCTCCAGACACAAAAGAATATGCACCGTACCTTCGGGTTAAGAAAATCAACGGAAATCTCTATTTGTATGAAGTAACTGATCACTATAACACTGTAACCAAACGGAAAAAACAATCGTCACGATACATCCGTAAGATTTATCCACATGAAGATTTGGATCATCTTACAAAAGAACCACCACCTTCTCCTACCGAAGTACCCAAGCTGAAACAAATTGTTTCCTATGGGGATGCCTATTTGTTTTCTCAACTGGTCGAAGAAATCGGTCTGAAAAAGATTCTTCTGAAATGTTTCTCCACCGAAGAAACCAACCTTCTTTTGCTTCTCGTGGCATATCGTCTTTTGGAAAAACAATCCATTTCTCATTTGTCTTCATGGATGGAAACCACAGACCTGAAAACTCTCTATCCGTACGAAAAATCCTTGTCCTCCCATGCCATTTCCAAGGCCTTATCCGACATCGGAGAAACGGCGGAAGAAACAATCCCTCATTTTCTCCTTCACTGGAGTCAAACAATCAACAAAGAAGGCGATTCTCTTCTCTTTGATATTACGTCCTTTACCTCCCAAGCCAAACGAATGGAAGAATTGGAAATGGGGTATGCCAAAGATCACTCTCCCTATCCACAGATCAATGTAGGTGTATTGGTGAACCAAGAACAACACCTGCCTCTTTACTACAAAATCTATCCAGGTTCTTTAAAAGATGTATCGCTCCTCTCCAATATGGTCGAGGAAGCCTCTCTTCTGGGGATTCCCTCCATTCATTTTATTTTGGATCGAGGGTTTTACAGTGGGTACAATCTGGGGAAGCTTCATGCAGAAAAGCATTCTTTTCTTCTCCCCCTGCCTCGCACAGCCAAAAAATTATACCGCCAGATTGTGACTCGTGAAAAACCCTTAGAATCACCAGATCATCTGTTTCTATGGAAAGGAAAACCTCTTTATGCTGTCACAGGATACATGGAGTATCCGTGTTTACGCTCCGTATCCTCTCCGTCTACTGCTAAAAAGAAAAACAAAGAGACAGAGGAAAACCATCCTTCCTCCACTACATTTCCTCTTTATTATGGCCTGTATTTAGATCCCCAGCGAAAACAACAAGAGGAAACTGCCTTTCTGACAGATCTTCTACATGTAGAAGAAGTACTGCAAGACATTGAGTGGTCGTTGTTCCCTACCAAAAAGAAAAGAGAAGAGATTTGGAAAGAGACCACCGGCAAATGGGAGTCCTACTTTACACTGCAGCATACCAAAAACGCCTTCCAGATTTGTAAAAATGCGCAGGCCATGAAAGAAACAACCCAATACTTTGGCGTTATGATTCTTCTCAGCTCTACCCCAAACGATGGCAAGACACTGCTAGAACAATACAAGCAACGAGAAGCCGTAGAAAAACTCTTTGATGCAGGGAAAAATGAACTACAATTTCAACCTCTTCGTGTTCATTCGAGCAATACGATGAGAAGTATCCTATTTGTTCTTTTTTTGTCTCTGATTGTACAAACCTATTTATTGGGAAAAATGAAAACCGGACAAGTGGATACAAAATACTCGATCCACAGTGTATTTTTTGAGCTACACAAACTGAAAAAGGCAATTTGGAAAGGACAAGTGTGCATCATCAACGAAATCACCAAGACACAGAGACTCTTGTTCAAACAATTAAAAGTTTTCCTGCCTAAATATGCAGGGAATTAAGGATATATGAAAAGAAATGGCTAGATAAAATGTTTGACAAACCAAAGATAAAATTAGTCATAATAGTTAATACTAGGTGCGTGTCGTTTTAATTCATTAATTCTTGCCTGAAATGTCAAATATCTCATTTTTTTCTGCTTCCCATTTCCTTTTTTCTGTTTTGTAGTCAGAAAC
>CAZBOU010000078.1:0-3802 GCA_964493625.1 uncultured Caldisericota bacterium | reverse complement strand
TTGGAAATCTAGCTCCTATCCTTGCTCCCAAAGTTCTATGCTGCTATATCAATGGCCATGGAGAAGAAGCCACAAGTTCTAATGATGGAGGAGCAGATGATGAGTGTTCGGAGGAAGAAGAAGACTGTGATCTAGACTGCGAAAAAGGGTATAAAGAAGGCTTTACAAGCATGACTGATTTATGTAGATGCAAAGAAAAAGAAGGAAAATTACACGGTTATAGGTATGATGACATAAAAAACGCTGATTGTGAAGGGCTCAGAAATGAGATGAAAGATGCTAAGTACGACTGGGATTATCACACTGATGGTCCCGAAGATGGAGGTAATGATAAAGACGATAAACATCATGGTCATATTGAGCATATGGTCGATGTTTTATTCTATATTGGTAATCCTAATAATGACTATCCATGTGGTACTTTTGCTAGAGAGGGTTGTAATTATTGGACTGCTAAAGAAGAACTTGAGAGACGTCAAGACAATGGTGAATGTTTATAATTACAAGGAGATATTATGAAGAGATTTTTTATTTTTTCAATTGTTTTTGGTATAAGTTTGTTTTTACTCATGTACTCGGTATATGCTATCCATATAAATAATGTTAACGAAGAAACAGAACCACAAACACAAACAATAATGTGGCTTTCAGATCCTTTTGTTGATTCCACTACATCCATCACCTATTTTTTTGATATACATCCCAATGATATAAATGATTGTTGTTATGAAGTTTCATTCGAGCTTCCGGCTGAATATCTTGATCTAGCGGAAATTAGTTGTCCTACCAACAATTCTGAATCCCTTATACACAATATATGGGTGAACCAGAAAAAAATTGCGAATTATGATGAGTATGATGTAAGTTGTTTCCCTATAGAAGAAGGTCAGTATATTAAATTTTTCGTTTGTATAAAAGGATTTAATGAAGAAGCCAGCTCCTTAACAATTACACTAGGAAAAGGATTAAAAATAGTACCATTGAAAAAAGGGTCCTTCTCAACACGAGAAACAACTATTTTTGGTTCGAGACATTACTCGGCAAACTATATTCATATTTTCCCTGAACAAATGAAAGATATTGTTTTCAGCACCTGATGGACAAAATCCAAAAAGAAGAATCCTCTGTTTTGTTTTACTGAATGAGTAATTTTTTAAAATCAAGAACCAGAGGGAAGGACAAATTCTTTCCCTCTGTTAAAAACGAGTAACGAGGTGGTATTTGAATCAAACCACGCAGTGGGTATACGATGATTTTGGTCGATTGGAAACTGGTACGGATCATGCAGGAAAAACCACGACGTATGACTACGATTTAAATAGTCAGGTGACCAGTGTTCAAGTCGAAGGCGAAGGAACTACTGGCTATTCCTATGACAATGTAGGCCATGTTACGCAAGTGAGTGATCCCATTCAAGGCACCATTAGCTATACTCGCAACCTGCGAGGAGATATTACAGCCGATGAAAAGGGAACGTATCAACTGGATTTACTGGGACGCCCCCAAAGTCTAACCTATTACGGGGGAGCTGGCATTGAAACTTGGACGTATACCCCCGATCAAAAAGTAGCCAGTCATACCCAAAATGGAGGAACCGATACATATACGTACGATGCTGTAGGCAATTTGACATCCAAAAATAGTACGACCTTCTCTTACAGCGGCACCAGTCTCCTAGGAATTCCTTCTTCGCAAAGTGGAGGAGGCGATTCCTATTCGTTTTCGTATGACAACCGCCATTACTTATCAACACTGCAAAACACTACATTGGGACAAAACTTCACCTATGGCTGGAGCAATGCGCATGAACTGACCAATCTATCGTATCCCAATGGAACCAACTTAACCCAGGTATACAGCCAAAAATACAACAACAATGTCACTGTGAAAAACAGTGGATTGCAAACGCTCCTGTCGGGGCAAGTGACGCGAGATGGAACCACTCATCAAATCTCGCAATATGACTATTCGGTGACCGATGGAGGCATGAATACACTGGCCGAAATTGCAACCATTTCCTATCATGCAACCGGAACACTCAAAGGAAAAATCAATACTGTGTCGTACAATACAGGAAAGCCAACTGTAACCTATGGGTATGACGCCAACACAGGAAGAACCAATAGTCTGCAAATAGCAGGACAAGGAACGTACAATATTGCGTATACACCTGAGGGACAAGTAAATACTATTACCTATCCCAATCTAAGTCAAGAAGTGTATTCTTACACAGGTCCCAAAGGACAAGTCTCCTCTATTCAGTATCCCAATGGTACGACCATGTCGATGACATGGACAGCACAAGATCGAGTGAATACCATCTCGGAAACCAATGGAGGCAGTAGTGTACAAAATACATTTACCTATACCCCTGCAGGAGATATAGTTAACTGGACCAAAGTGGTCAATGGATCGCCCCAAGAAACCTGGTCGTTTCAATATGGACCCCAGGGCATTGAATGGGCTACGTGTATTACACCTTCAGGCACCATTACACAAAACTATTGTACCGATCCTTCAGGCACACCTCTAGCGATGTATTATACAGATCAAAGGGGAGGCATTGGACAAACCTTTACGGGCATGCTCTATTTCCATTATGACAATTTTGGCAATACGGCTATGCTAACCGATGCTTCAGGAGTGTCTCAAGTTTTGTATCAATATGATCTGCGTACATCTCTTTTTACCTCCATCAATGCCAACAACATTCGCAATCCCTTTACCTCTCAAGGAAAAGATACTGCTATTACAGACTCACTTACCCTGACAACCAATGTGGATTGGACGGTGTATAGGGGCGGGGTTGATGTACGAAATATGACTGTCAACATTTCAGACACAGGAATAAAAGATGAAGATAATGAATTAGGAGATGACTGTTGCGACTTAGCTCGGGCATATGATGCATGGGAGGACTACCGGGATTATTGGCAAGAACAATGCGATACGGTATATGGTTCTGAAGGATTAATGAGTGAGAATTGGAAAGATGCATATTACTGGACTGGTAAGTATGACTCTTTGCAAAGAGAATGGATTAAAAATGAAAAAATCACGCCAAAAAGTAAAAATGAATGGTATGCGATAGCTTTAAAGGTATCCCACTGGAGAGACTACGGAGAAAATATGATGAAAGAAACTTGCGAAAAATTCAATAAAAATGGATGTTGCAATAGTTTCGAGTACCATCCTTGCTGTGATCGGACAAAATAAAAAGCTGTTAATATGAATTGTATCCATATCTTTTTATCTTTTCTATTTATTATTCATCCATTACAGACAAGTCTCTACTTAGGCATATCTTCTAAAAACAGAATGGATCAATCCCAGAATTCAAATACTGTTCATACTTTGTTTATCGAAAATCAAGGGCAATGGGATTCTTCCGTACAGTATTGTGCTTCGACAGATCACGAAATCATTTATTTGACGAAAGAGTCAGTTACAATCATTGATTTCAGTGAAAACCCAAAGTTAAGTCAAAACCAAAGAATATCAAAAGGATGGAAAGAATCAACCATATTACCCATAGATGGAAAATGGAACAACGAACTGAACACTAAAGACCAACGATATTCATACTGCAATCTTCTCTTTTTTGACTGCACTACATCCTTCCTAAGGGGTGATAAACTTTCACCAAGTGTACACCACTACCTGTATGGAAATGATTCAGACAAATGGATTTGTAATGTGAAGGGATATCAAGAAGTTTGGTATAGGGGATTATACGAAGGTATCCGACTGTCAGCTTAACTGTGTAAACGCAATATGATACACTCTATTTATTCTTACACAG
>CAZBOU010000077.1:0-3942 GCA_964493625.1 uncultured Caldisericota bacterium | reverse complement strand
AAAGAAAGATTGGATATACGTTAAATGTTGTTTACACACTTAATTTGACAGACCCGGAGGGAAAATGAAAACGAGCAAGATAGACTCTAGCTATTCAATTCGGGGATTGTTTCTAGAACTTCACAAACTAAAGAAAGCAATTTGGCAGGGGAAAACGTGTCTATTAAATGAAATCACCAAAGCACAACGCATCATTTTCCAGAAATTACAAATTGTGTTGCCTAACTCGTAGAAGAGTTTAGGTTTAAAGAGCCGGAGGATTCTACTTTTTATCCTCTGGCTCTACAATATCTTCTAATTCTGGTAGCGTTGTGTCCATATAAATCAAGTTTCCATCTTTGTCGCGAATATAAAAGCTACCTGTTCCATCTTCATTTATGGATTCTATGCTTTCAATTTTTATATTCTTTTCTTCTAACCATTTTTTTAAAGCTGGTATATTTCCACCTCTAAAGTTTATCAAATTCTCTTCTATACATTCTTGGAACAATCCAATAACAAAACCTCTATGGCTAATAATTGCCCAATTCTGATCTAAGTGTTCTTCTTCAACTTTAAATCCTAACAACATGTAAAAATCAAAAGATTCCTTTACGTTTTTTACATTTAAACAAAGTGATGCACCACCAATATTCATGATAAACTCCTACTTTTATAAAATGTCATTTTGGACTGTTCCAAAAAAGTATCTACTTTTTGGTACTATTCGATGTGTTTTCATGAGTTTGTTTTTACTTGGTGGTGATGTAATTTTAAAATAGATCATTATGAGTACCCGTCCGGGTTAGTGTCAGAGTAAGGGTATCTTTTTCTATTCTATATATTAGCAACCAATCAGAGGCTATGTGACATTCTCGAAATCCTTCATAAGATCCTAACAACGGATGATCTAAGTGTTTTCTTGGAAGGGGTTTTTCGTTAACAAGGTATTCCAACACCCTTGAAAAAGGGTCTGTACTAATTCCTCGTTTTACGATAGTCTTATAGTCTTTTTTAAATCTGCTGGTATATTGTATTTTAAGCATTTAAATCATCGATCAAAGCATCGATGGAGTCAAAGGATTTACTCATGTTTCGATTGTGTATAGTATCGTCCATTGCTTCTAGGGTTGTTTTGTTGGGCTTTTCAATGCGAAGTTCAAAAGGTATACCGCCATAGCGAACGGAATGTCTAAGAAATATATTTAACGCTGTGGACATCGTCAGACCTAATTCAGAGAAAATAGCTTCTGCCTCACGTTTTAAATCTTCATTTACACGAATGTTTAAATTTGTTGTATTTGCCATAAAAAATACCACCTTTCTTAGAAGAATATACGCTATATCGTTTCAATGTCAATACAAATAACTGCTATATTAGTTCATTGTAATTACATTGAATCCACAGAATAATGACAGCAAGCAGTGTATTGTTGCATTTGGTTTTTTAGGTTTGGTTGCAAATATTTCTGCATTAGTAATTATATATCAAGAATCATGCAAGGATACCAATGTATTTAATCCATTAATCATGACATAACCAGTTCTTTCTGTTGGCCTTTGATATGCTACTCCGTTGGAAGAACAAACTTCTTGTCCTTGCCACGCCCAATAATACTGATGAGTCCCAGTTCTGCCATTTGTTTAGTAATGATGTAGGCTCGGGTTCTTTTCACATGAAGTAGCTCCATAAGCTGATGTTCTGTTAAAGATTGATTTTGCCTTAAATGGTCCACAATAATTTGCATTTGAGAAGTAATTTGGGGTGTTTGGGTGTACTTTATATCCGAGACTTTGCTTTCTTTCGCCCTACTTGGGGTATTGCAATTCATATTTGGCAAAGTAATGCGAAATGAATTTTCTGAAACGGATATTGAGGGTTTGGTATCACAGTAACTGTATAGGTTGAATATTCTTCGAATCCCAGTACCGTAAGATTCCATATGTTTCAATCGGAAGAATGCTTGTGCAAGCGTAGGATTTCTAGGCTGGGAAATACCATTCATGATGTCGCTTGTAGACAACCCTCGTGGAAGACCCCCAATGGAAATAAATTCCATACGTTCATTGTTAATGTTAATGATAATGCTACCGCTATAACTGTAATCTCTATGTATCAAAGTATTTAATAAGGCTTCTCGCAGTGCTTCAGTCGGATATTCTATTTTGTCAATGCGATCTAGACCATGAACAATCGAAGAAGTGCGATTATTGAGCATTAAATATTCATAGGTTTGATGTAGTTGCTTGAAAATAGAACCACCAAATTCTCTTCGATCTTTAAAAATAGTATTTTCGGGATCATCAAAAACTGCCATTTTAACAGTATGCAAACACTGGTCTGAAAAAAGTTGTGCAAGGTTGGTATATAAGTTTTTTTCATAGCTCCACAAATCCAACGAAACATATTTATCTTCAGTAAATGGAACATCTCTACTTCTGAATTCTTTCTTGGCCGTGTCGAACGTCAAATCTTGCAAGATACTTCTTGCAGATTCATAGGAGTCTCCGTTAATTATCATCAAACCTCCAACATTGCTAGTAATTATAGACAATGATAGAGTGAAAATTCACATTCGTCAAGTGAATATTCACTATTAGCAGTGAATGTTCAGTGTGTTTTCATGATTCTTGCTCAGTACTACTGCTGCAAGCTTATTGCATGAAAGAATGACTGTGAATAAAGAATTCTTCCTGGCTTGGCTGGAATTTCTTTTCCATTTTCTCCAAGCTTTCATCAAAGCATTGTGCTTCTTTTTTGTCTATATTCATGACAAGACTATCGTAGTAGTATCATTTTCTTCTCTCATAGTAACTTTTTATTATTTTTGGGAAATAGATTATAAAAATTTGAAAAAAATGTTTGCAAAATTCTTACACAGTTCTATAATCTCTTTGTGTTTAATTGGATTATGAATACTCCCCTGTGAGAGTATGGAGGACCAAAAAAGTACATTTGTTTTTTATATACAGTAAACTTGGAGGTTTAACCATGAAGCGAAGCGTAAGAAAAGATTGTACATCAGGAAGGAATGTAGAGATGAAGTATGCCCCCCCTAAAGCTTAAAAAAGGGCTTTCTGTATTCCTTAGCATTCTACTACTTGGGATTACTTACATACACAATGTCATACGATGAAGAATTTCGATTACTCTCTGTAACCAGTCCTTTGGTCGATCGTATCGCTCACAAAGCACATATTTTGGATCTTTCAAGAGCAACCAGTTATCGTTGTGAAGAAACTACTACGTGGCGTAGGAAAAAAGTGGCCCATGTTTAAAACATTTTTGTGGCCCATTTTTCGATTGGAAAAAACAACCCAAACCTCGTACGATGGCAATACTACAAACTACACATACGACGATGCTTCTCGTTTAACCCAGTTGCAAGCACCCGGAAGCAGAACATACGCCAATAACTATGACAATGCCAATCGATTGACTACAGAAGCATTGCCCTCTACGGTAAATGTTCATTATGTCTACGATGCAATCAACCGTCCCACTTCCCTGACATACGTCATACCAGATGGAGGAAGTATTTTCTCCCAGCCCAGTAGCGACAAACCACAGCACAGAAAGCTTCAAACCAAGCAATCTAGCTTCAACACTCCCCGAACAAACCAACCCTCCTTCCTTGAAATAGGGCATTTAACAGAACGAGTGTTTCGGGACATTCTCCTGACATGGAAATTGAACCAGGGAACACTGGAAACAATCAAACAGAAATATGGAATTGACAGTGAAGAAGCATGGGAATACCAGGTTGCAATCAACAACCTATTCCGATTATCTGCCCTAGGAGACATTACTGTTGCATCTTTTACGCCTACTTATAGTGCTGCATCCCGCATATTGACCGAAGAAGATTTTATGGACGGAACGACAACTAACTATACCTTTAAAATTGAAAATGAAGAAATAAGCATTACAGTAGACAATGAAACCGGAGAAGTGATAAGTGT
>CAZBOU010000076.1:0-4019 GCA_964493625.1 uncultured Caldisericota bacterium | reverse complement strand
CGGGAGGTTGTTTCTCTGTTGTACAGCTTTGAAGTGCCCCCGAAAAGGACACAAGGAACACCAATAGTACGACAATAGTAATCTTTTGCATCATAGTTTATTCCTTTCACTATTATGGACAACCAAAATAGTACCCACTATTCAATGCAGTTCGCCATTCTTTACAGTTATCCAAACCTTTACCTCGGAATTTAAATTGTTCATCTGTTAATCCAGCCCCTGCATAACAACTACTAAAAATCCACCACCAAATAGGTCCTATGGATTGGATAGGATCCATTTTGCCAATATTGTTGTGAGCACCAGTATCGTGTGTTTGATTCAAACATCACCTCATTACTCATTTTTAACAGAGGGAAGGATGATGTCCTTCCCTCTTTATTTTATACTTTAAGATTCTCTTAGGATTCTTCTTCAACCTTGATAGGAAAACTCCAGGAGTACAGATTCTTACCCATATCGGTCCCATCATTTAGGATCAGGTGTAGGCTCCAATTGGGTTGCTGTTCTTCTGTAAAACCTTCAATAAAAGGAATGGTAAACGGTTCGGTACATAGGGTAATAGAAGGTTTTTCTTTAGTTGGATATTCACCAGAAGAGGAAAACAAAGGAAATCCAATCCCATCGTACTCTTCTTTGATATCTCCCAATAAAGGTATCATATCATAGGCAAGATTTTCAACGAAACCAGTTTCGTCGTTGTAATAATAGTAGTAAATACGATCTGCTTTTAAAAAAAGACTATACCGAAGATTGGTGAGATCGTCTTGATTCCATGTATCAGAAAAATCCAAAGAACCAAGCAGAACAAAAACACCCTTTTCTTGTTTGAGTTCAAATGAAGAAACCCAAATTTGTTGTTGAGCTTCAAAATTCTTCATTGTTTCAATGGAAGATTCCATCCATGCATTCCAATCGTACCCACCCTTCTCTTTGGAAGGAATTCCACGGGCATATTTGTTACGTTGATAAATGCTTAAAGGAAAACCCAATTTTAGCGACATGGAAGAGGCAATACTTTCCAAGTGCATAAAGCCATATTTGCTAGGTTTAACAAGGTCTAAGGAATATCCAACGGCATCATCTGGTTCGTAGGATATCGTAGATAGATTCGAATCATTTTTCTCCAATTCCAACAAAGGAAAAGGCGACTTGTATGGCATCAAACCATTTACATACAATTCTACCAATTTCTTGCTTTGCATGGATTCTTCTGTGTTCGGTTTAGAACACCCATACAAGCTGGATGTACTCACACAAAGAAGCAGCAATACAAACAATAACTTTTTCATACTCAACCCCTTTTGATGGCTACATTCCACCGAAACAACCTGGAGGGCATTCTAATTGTTTTAAATTTTTATCCCAAAGAAACCCTTTGCGTATAAGTTTAGATGGAGATCCACTTCCTCTGTATGAGCCTACTATTGGGGAAATTGATGTTTGAGGAGCTTTATCTGCCATTTCATTAACATCGTCAGTAATCATATCACTATAGTAATAACCTTTTGCCCAGTTGCAACCTGCTCTTTTTGCACAACAAGCTGCATATCTCATGTTTAGTGCGTGAGCTAACTGTTCTGTTTCAGTAAACCCTAAGCTTTGGTTCACTCTATACCGACATCTGTTAAACTTATAATCCATTTCTGTTTCCCAACAGTTACCAAACATATCTGTTTCGTGATTATGATAAGGAGCCTCATGTTTATTATGACAACAATCTTTATCTTCTGGATGGTCAATACATTCTTGGTCATCTCCACAATCCCCACTGTCTTGAGGACACTCTTCTTCAGGTTGTGTGAATTGAGCAACGCTAGCACAATTGATATCCACATTGGCATAGGTCATGTTGTCAATCATCTCTTTTATAGCCCATTGTCTTTCTTCGGGCATTCTCATATCAGGAGGGTTGCCTCCGATGAAATGATCGTAGGTGAGAGATGTTTCTTTTAAAGCTGTGATAAGAACTTCCATATCAAAAGGGTTGTAAACGCCAATAACTGCTCCAGAATGTTTATCAATAGCTCTTGTATACACTTCCGTGGATGTCGCCTGATCTACCAATGAAGTTAAATTTCCACAGGGATCATACAATACTGATGCTTCGCCCGTATAGCACATGCCCGTTTGACAATTGTCTTCCTGGTAAAACAGAGACAATACTTTCCCACTTTTGGATACTGTTGTATCAATAAGAATTTCTCTTTGTGCACCAACATATTTCTCTAATTTATCCAAGCCAAAGGGAGAATAATAATACTTCCACTCGTATTGATACACGTCATTTAAGGTATAGGTGTGCAAAGAAGGTTTACCAAGGTCGTTGTATGTGATTTCATATGCATGAACTGCGGGGGGTTGTGTGGATGTATCTGTATAAGTATATTGTGTGATTTTCTGTTTTGCATTCCAGCCAAAGGTTGCACTATCACCATTGCCATAGGAAATGGAAGACAAACGACCTCGATTGTTTGGATTGTATTGATAAGTAACAACAGGCTGAATGTTGGGATCACTGATTGTGGATAATCGAGCTGAATTATCATAGGACAGAGTAAACGGATTGTTTGGATCAATATCGCTGTACAATAGACTATTGATTCTTCCAACTGCATCATACCCGTGCGTAATCACACGTCCCGAACCATTGTAACTAAGAGTATTCAGCTTGCCTTTCATAGATCCGGTAGTATGGTGCGACAGAGAGATAGTGTCAGAGTAATTGGTCATTCCAGCTTTCAAGCTATATTGATAGGTAGACAATTGGTCACTAGAAAAACTCTGTTGTATGGTTGCATATGTGGTTTGTGTGATGGTATTTTTGTATATTTGCGAAGCAATATTCTTAGACGACCAGTTTTGTTGGAGCTGTAGATTAGCTGGATAGTCTAAATAGGTGAGTTCTTTGGCATTGGAATAAGTGTATCCAAAAGTTGGATTGCTGATTTTGCTTGTATCTGTAAAATTAGCCAACCAATTTTTCGAATCATATTGATAACTTTGACTTCCTATATGACTCGTTTCTGTCATAGTATTAACAAGCCCTAGTACCGCAGAACCTGGTGCATTGTAGGAAAAAGAAGCACTACCATTTTGTGGTAAACTCCAACTGGTTATATTTCCAATGGAATCATAGCTTTTTTGTAAAGAACCATAGCTACTTACATGTCCATCCGGAGTATAGGTTATAGTATCCGATCCGCCAGCATTGTAGGAAATTTGTGTAATTCTACCCAGAATGTCTCGAGAATACGTACTCCACATATCATTTAATGATAAACCCCGAAGATCATGAGCAATCGACAATGAACCCAATGATGGATGATCATGCTGAATGACTTGATTTCGATTGTCAAAGGTGGATGCAATGGCACCTTGTGATTCATACTGAACACTTGTTGGACGGTTATTCAAGTTTAACGAATAGGTTTTGTCTTTTCCCCAAGGATCCGTGAATGTGTGTATTCGACCAAAATCGTCATATTGATATTGCGAGGTTAATCCTAGATGGTCGGTCGTTGTATTCACTAGACCATTGTCATAATACTGTACAGATGTAGTTTGTTGTTTGGAATTTGACCAAGAAGCAGGGAGTGGCTGAAAAGGATTAAATGGAAATGTTGGTGCAGGAATAATAGGAGGAAGAATGGAACCTATGGATCGATTTGGTGCTGTGAAATCCATCTTTGATGGCATTGCATTCGATGCAGCATCTGTAAAGGAAGTGGAGGTTGTGCAACCCAATTCCGTTGTAGAGGATGTGGTAGCCCCATTGTCATTTTTTAGTTTTGTAGAGGTTAGAGAAGTGATTGTATCGGTAATGCTTTTTATTGCGTTCAACTGAGAATATAGCTTTTGAATATTGGATTTCAATATGCCCGATCCAATGGTACCTTCATACATTTTCACTTCATTTACAAGACCATTGAGATTCCTTAAATACTGGGTTTCATTGCCCAGGGCATCGGTTTGTACGGAAAGATCATGAGTGGTGGGATGGTAGGAAAAACTCGTTG
>CAZBOU010000075.1:0-4311 GCA_964493625.1 uncultured Caldisericota bacterium | reverse complement strand
ACCCCCGTTTGGGTTTTACCACTACTCCAGCCATATTCAAATATGAAAGAGCCCAAGTAATCCGATCAAGAAAGATGAACCCATTACCCGATTCATATTCCTTGGACAAATCATCCTCAGACAGCGTGAATACTCTTGTAAGTGGTTCAATAAAGTCTTTCGCTTTCCAAACCTTTCCATCTTTCATTAATTGCAAAGCTTGGAACTGGATCTCATCATACTTCGGAATTGCCATCTCAGATCTCCTTAGCTATCAATCGCGAACATTAATAAAGAACTATAAATTCTAGGACATTCTCACACATACAAACAATTACCAATTGGCACGTTTTCAAAAATCAGAGAGGCCGAATTTCTTTAACTTATAGGATACACCATAGCTATCCTGTTTAGTATCCCTGATTTATGAAAAGAATACTTTGGGTACAATTATCTCTAGATACCCTTTTTATTGGGAACAGCGTAAACATGGAGAGTGAATGAAAAAGATTGTTGCAGAATCCTGAAGTTAATATTTGATAATATTGATTTGCTATAATGGACAATTTGACATATAATAAAAGTCAAGCCGTCTTGTTGGAGGTGTTTTCTTGTCGCACAATGATAGAAATGAATTAGTTGGCCCAAAATCAGATGATAACGAAGTAACTGATAGTATCATAGAAGAGGTATTCTCCGAATATGGTTATCCAAATAGAAAACTATCAGATCGAATTTCTGTCTTCATCAATCGTGACGTTACTATTATCAAATGGCTAACTAAGAACAATGTTTCTTTTCTAATCGTTTTCCAGATTTCTAGTAACAAAATTTACAATTTTGAAGATTTAGACATTTTTTTAGGGCCTGAAGATCAATACTGTTCATCATTCATAATACGCAATAATGGTTTAAATTCTTTTTATAAAAAGAATTTTTCAACAAAATCTATAGAGCAAAGTAACGATATACTATTATATCGCATGCCTAAAAATTTAAAGCCCAATTACCCTTCCAATTTTCTTTCGGATAGATTTGAAAGCTTCTTCTTTGAAGCACATAGTCTGATTCGGGATATTGATGGATTACACCCGGATGAAGCATTGGATGAATTATGTAAAATTATCTATACAAAGCTTTACGATGAAGAAATAGTTAAAGAACTTAAGTTTTGTTTTTTTGATCTATCTGTATATGGTAACTATGAAGAATATGCAGCCACTTTAAGAAAGTTATATTCTGAAGCGAATGAATATGATATTCGAGTCTTTTCATTAAAAATTCCTGGTTACAAAAGGTCACGAGGAGTCTTCGATGACCCTATTAAATTGTCTAGCCTTGCTTTATCTAAAGTATCTGAATTGTTTTCACAATTTTCCTTTTCAAAATCAGATATTGATATTAAAGCAAGAGCATTTCAAAATGTTTATAGACCAACAACTCGCGCAGGCATGGGTCAGTATTTTACCCCTTTAAATGTTATTCGCTTCATAATTTCTGTTGTTAAACCATCGTGTAATGAATTGATTCTAGATCCTTTTTGTGGTTCTGCACATTTTCTTACTGAAAGTATCAATTTTACTAGAAACAGTACTCAATCAGACAAATTAAAAAATGAGTTTTTATTCAATAAGCTCCATGGTATTGAGAAAAGTGAAAGAATGGTACGTATAGCTATGACTGATATGCGGTTACACGGTGATGGGCATTCAAACATACGGTGTACAGATGCACTTCTATCTTTCAATAATTATTATGACATAACACCTAATACATTTGACATAATTATGACAAATCCTCCTTTTGGATCAACGCTCACAAATGAGATGACACAATATGTTGGTGATTTTGATCTGATAAAGAGGAATGCCAAAATTCCATTAGAGGTTCTCGGTCTAGAAAGATGCATACAATTACTACGAGAAGGCGGAAAGCTCGCTATTGTTCTCCCTGAAAGTATTTTAGTTAATAAAACATATAAATATGTGAGAGAATGGATCAAAACAAATACAAAAATTCGTGCAATTGTCAGCCTACCAATCGAAACATTTATGCCATATGGTGCAAATATAAAAACTAGTATAGTTTTTTGTGTAAAGGACAAAAATGCTCATCAATCAACCTATAATGTATTTTCGGGAGGTATTGATAATATTGGTTATGACGCTACCGGAAAAGTACTTCAAGAAAATGATTGGGAAAACCTATCAATTAAACTATGTGAATTCCTTGAGAAGGAGGGATGGTAATGATTACAGAAATTGTTTCTTCTTCAGAATTATTTAATTACCCTATTTGGAGCTTACAATATTTAGTATCACAGAAACAAACGAAACTACAAAGCCTGTATCCCATTATTGCATTAAAAGATCTGGTAAAAGAAAGAAAAGAAATTGTAACACCACGAAATTATCCGGAAAAACTTTTTAATTATATCGGCCTTGAAAATATTGAAAGTAATGTAAGAGTCTTAGCTAATGTAAATCCCAAAATGGGACAGCAGATAAAATCCTCTGCAAAAGTTTATAAAAGAGGAGATATTTTATATGGTCGCTTGCGACCATCACTAAATAAAGTATATTTAGTTACTCAAGATTCTTTTGAAGGCATATGCTCAACTGAAATCTTTGTGCTTACTCCTAACGAAGAAATCATAAATAGTGAATACCTCGCAGAAGTTTTGATATCTGAAATTGTGAAAAAAAAAGCAATTGCATTAGTTCGCGGCGCATCACTTCCACGTATCCAAATTGATGACTTTCTTCGAATTAAAATCCCTGTTCCTCCACGTAAAGAACAGGAAACCTTCGCCAATTTCATACTGGAGCAAAGGGATAAATGGTTAGAATATCGGATCCGTGTCCAAGAAATACCAAACTACATTAAAGAAGAACTTGTTAACAAAGTCATGGGAAACCGATTACTGGACTAGTGACACTTATCACTTAATCAACTGGAAGATCTCTAAATACTTGCATATACCCAGGATTCTTTCGTATCTGTATTAGTAATTCGAGCTTTGATTTATTTCTTGTCTCAATGCCTAAACTCATTGCTACATTTTTAACCTCTTGAGTGGTAAACTGATTCTTCTCCTCTTCAGGGAAATTACGATGAATAAAGGAAATATAGGCATCAGCAACTCGATTTCCTTTTCTAATAGTTCGAAACTGAGTCCTAGCTATTGCGTTATCCGTTTTAAGCATCCTTACTAATCCGCCGAAATTTGCAGCATATGCAACTTTTTGTGACGGCCTTGAATTCTCAGGACCTGTTATCCTTTCACGTTTCCCTGCAGCATTTAAAGGTTCACCAACATGTGGGCACAGATCTGGATTACATCCATCTGGACAATTAGAGCTACTTACAAAACTACCGCCTCTACATAGATGAAGACTATCCCTGAGTTCTGTTAAAGGAATTGAACGTTCAAAAAATGAGTCAATAACTTGAGGATAAAAATAACACTCATTAATTGCTTTCCAACTCCAAACCAATATCAATAATGCATCATTTGGGAACAAGTCTTTCCTCAAAACATCAAAATGCGCTTTTGATTCATCAGCTGCAATATTCATGCTTTTTGCTTCAATTCTAAAGAGTTCACCTGAACGGCTTACTTCATCCCAAAAACTACCTTTTGAGAGACATGCAAAATCATTATACTGATTACCGGGAAACCAAGCTATTTCACAATCAACATTTTTCTCTTGAAGCAAATGATTCATCATATAGCCCCACAGAGCTTCCAATAGGGCTCCCATTCCACTACCTAATCTTCCACCTCGTGTTCTCAGAATCTCAGCAGAGAAATTATTCATTTTTTCACAAGCTGTTGGTATTAAGGATTTAACTTCAATAAATATTCGGTCAGTAAGTGACAGAATTTCCATAGATATCAGACTCCAACTTTATCTTTCTAGGGATTTGATGAAAACTTAGTTAGTCTATCACGCCTATTACACGAAGTATACAATTAACTCTGATAATCATTAGCTTGTGCGTATGAGTTATGAAACCTTACTATTGACACCAGTACATTGTTCCATTACCTTCGTTATTGACTTTTCGATAGCTACACATTTGTTCAGTATTTTTCAAAAACCCCATTGACCATTTTCACTCTCCCATACTATCGTTTACTCGTAAGCTTTTTAGTAAACAAGCTGGCAAGGATAAGGAAACCATGTACAAGACCGCTACAAATTTCGGGGAGTACCTGAAACAAAAGAGAGAAGAAAAGCAAATCAGTCTACGGGAACTGGCACGAAGATTGAAAGTATCGGCGCCTTTTTTGAGCGACGTGGAGAACAACCGTCGCACTCCGTTGAC
>CAZBOU010000074.1:0-4756 GCA_964493625.1 uncultured Caldisericota bacterium | reverse complement strand
TCTGACATTGTTGGGTTCTCCTATTCGTTAAGATACCTAAGTATATCAGAAAATGCAAATTATGCAACGCTATTTAGGAAACGTTCTACTAGCACTATAGGAATAATCTCTGTGAACAACAGAATTTAAAAGAACCTCACGAAGCGCTTCTTCTGGATAATCTCTACGATCGATCCGAACAAGGCCCGAAAACTCTGCTTTTATCCTGTTATGTTGAGAAATGTATTCATATGCATCGTTTATTTGACGCAGAAGAGAACCATTAAACTCCCTTCTATCAATGAAAGTTGACTTTGATATTCCATCAAAAACAGCCATTTTTATAGAATGGACACATTGATCAGAAAGCAGTAAGCCAAGGTTTGTATAAAGACCATCGGAGTTCACTATTTTCAATGCTGTATATTGATTTGCACCAAAGGGAACTCCTCTATTTCTAAATTCTTGTGCTGCTTCCGTAAAAGTCAAATTCTGGTCCAGGGACCTCTCTGAAAGATTCATAACAACCTCCGTATAATTCTAACACCAATCTAACACATTCTAACCATTCTTGTCAAATAAGTTGGTTAGAATGGCACAAAAATTTCCATTCTTTCATCATCTTGGCGTTATCAATGGCAAGTTATACAGAAGGGTGAAATATGAGAATATTCAACTATCGCGTGATTCTTAAAAAAGAGCAAGATAGCGGATATACCGCTATGGTTCCTGCTCTTCCAGGGTGTATTACATATGGAAAAAACCTTGAACAAGCCATGGTTATGGTAAAAGAGGCGATTGAGTTATACTTAGAAAGTCTTACATCCCATGATGAACCTATCCCCAATGAAGAAAGCACTCTGGAGTACATGGTTAGCATTCAAGTCCATGCCTAGTACACCTCACCGAAGAATATTTTTCCTTACGCCAACCTACATTTACCCCGAATATCACTCTCTTGGGGTTATGTTGGCTAAATCACCATGTCAAAACACAATTCGTGTCTATAACCCAGAGCGAACCCTTTGTGACATACTGAAAACTCGAAGCAATACAGACATACAGATAATAACTGATGCCTTTAAACAATACGTACACAACCCACAAAAGAATATTCCCCTACTCTCTCATTATTCCAGAATGTTTCATGTTGAAAAGAGGGTAAGATACTATCTGGACTGTTGCTTTGAAACATACAATGCAACGATGAAGTGCAGTTTAAATGAAGCCAAAACCAACAATACCCAGTCTGGATGACCATTTATATTGGATGTGTAATGCTCATCAGTATGTGCTTCATAACTGGTTACCCGCTCATCATTATCCATGCTAAAAACACTTTTGAAGAGAGTGAACTTGATGAAATATCAACTATTAGGGATTCTTTAATAGTTCAAAAAGAAGGCAAGCGCAAGGTAAGCCGCAAAACTCGTCTGTACACTCTACAGATCCAATGAATAAGGCCATCATAGGTGAAAAACTTTTGAGAAAAAAAATAAACTTCACAGTGCTAATTGAAAAAGATGAAGACGGCATATATATTGCTTCTGTACCCTCATTAAAGGGTTGTTTTACTCAAGCAAAAACGATCGAAGAGTTAATTCCTAGAATTACAGAAGCCATTCAACTCTATTTAAATGTAGGTTATGGAGATTTTGTTCCCAATGAATTTGTAGGCATTCAGAAACTGCAAATTGAGATATAAGAAGAGTACCCGTCATTTTGTTGTTGTGTGATTTCCAAGTGGTTCCCCAAATCCACCTTTATAGAAGGGTAGTGGATTTTGGATCTTTTTCACAAACACAACATTCTTGCTTCATTTCTTCATGTGAAATGTAATCTTTTATGCTGGTATCTTCGTTTCTTTTGTGAGCTTTTAGCAGTAACTCATGCTCTTCTACTATTTCAAGAAAATGATTGTAGGTTTCGGGGGAGAGTAAAACACAAGCTGGTTTATTGTTTTTTACTACAATTTTAATCCCTTCTTTTTTGAGTTCTTCGAATATTTTTCCTGCTTCTCCCTTGTTGAAACGAGAAATTGGTATCATCATTTCTACAAGCTTTTTAACATTTTCTAGATCAGAAACCATTGTAATCTCCTTGTTAGTAAAAATATTGTCACCAATACTGTAAACATTATAGACAAATATGTCAATAAATATGACAACTTTTACATTGTTGTTAAAGAGCAAATTTGACAAGTATCCAAGAAACAGTGTTTTTACACCATTGTTTAACTCACCGATTTCAAGTAACAAAATCACAGAGAAAATTACAAGTATGCTCATATTGTTTCTTATATGCGCATTCTTGTAAAAACACACATGTCCAATTACACTGACACCAAAAGCATGTAAAGATTGCATCGAAGAATATTTTTCCTTACTTCCACTTTCATTTAACCCAAACGGTGCTTCAATAGCTGAAAAATGATTGACTTACATGCATACTTAATGTAGAATAGTATGCAAGAAAGTGAGGCAAATGATTACTACGAATGCAGAAAGAATACTTCAGATGGCTTCTGATAACCACGGCATTATAACTGCTGAAAAGATTACCAAAGCAGGGATATTACGTTCTCACATAAAAATTCTTGTTGATAAAGATCTTTTGGAAAGAGTGTCCCGTGGTGTATATGTACTTCCAACCGCAATAGAAGATGAAATGCTGAGTCTTCAAGTAAGGTTTAGGCGAGGTATTTTTTCTCATGAAACTGCGTTGTTTATTCATGATTTAACCGATCGCACACCACTACAATATACTCTTACATTTCCACTTTCGTACAATACCTTGTCAGCAAAAAAAGAAAACCTGCGTTGTATGCGAGTTAAAACCGAATACCACTCTCTTGGGGTTATGTTGGCTAAATCACCATGTCAAAACACAATTCGTGTCTATAACCCAGAGCGAACCCTTTGTGACATACTGAAAACTCGAAGCAATACAGACATACAGATAATAACTGATGCCTTTAAACAATACGTACACAACCCACAAAAGAATATTCCCCTACTCTCTCATTATTCCAGAATGTTTCATGTTGAAAAGAGGGTAAGATACTATCTGGACTGTTGCTTTGAAACATACAATGCAACGATGAAGTGCAGTTTAAATGAAGCCAAAACCAACAATACCCAGTCTGGATGACCATTTATATTGGATGTGTAATGCTCATCAGTATGTGCTTCATAACTGGTTACCCGCTCATCATTATCCATGCTAAAAACACTTTTGAAGAGAGTGAACTTGATGAAATATCAACTATTAGGGATTCTTTAATAGTTCAAAAAGAAGGCAAGCGCAAGGTAAGCCGCAAAACTCGTCTGTACACTCTACAGATCCAATGAATAAGGCCACCATAGGTGAAAAACTTTTGAGAAAAAAAATAAATTTTACTGTGCTAATTGAAAAAGCTGCAAACAATTACTCTGCTTATTCACCTGATTTACCCGGTTGCGTTGCTACTGGTAAAACACCGGAAGAAGCAGAGAAAAATATGGTTGAGGCTATTCAAATGCACATTGAAGGGTTGAAAGAGGATCATCTTCCAATCCCAATATCCACAGCATAAAAGATGATAGGTTTGTGAATCAAGTGCGATTGACTTTCTTCTGATGAAAAATATTGTTGATGTATGTGAAAGGAAACTCAATCATGGATTCAGCATCAATTCAAAAAATTATAGACCAGATCAAAATGGAATTAGCTTTGCATGATATTGTGGTGAATCACATTTTTCTATTTGGTTCACAGGCTACTGCTCAGGCAGATTCTAATAGCGACATTGACATTGCAGTTGTGTCGGAATCTTTTAATGGTAAAGACATTTTCCAGCGATCGGATATGATTTATCCTGCGAACTTTTGCAGAAAATATCCTATAGATCTTTTACTCATGTCACTTGAAGAATGGACAAATCAAAAAGGTATCATGCCCACCATTTTGCGAGAGCAAGGGATTGAATATCAAACCAAACAAACGTGAAGTTTACTGAACCGTAAATTGGCTTACAACGATTCCACTCAATTTAATACTAATTGGCGAGTATATTATTTTCCCAAGCTCCTTCAAAAAATGTCTTTGTGTATCCTTTTTTTTGTTGACGAGTAGGAAATACATGATAGAATAATATCATGATATCACTTTATTACGAAGGAGCAAACATGAAAGATTTTATGTGTAGATTACCAGAAGATATTCATAAAGACTTAAAAAAAATGTCTTTTTTTACAAATGAATCGATGTCACTGATTGTAAGAAAAGCATTAGATTCCTATCTAAGAAGTAATTTACAAAAGGTTACTGAAGAGGATTGTTGTGCTTCTCAATTTTACGGTTGCATAGAACCTATCCTTTCTAAAATATGGGATAATCCTGACGACGACATATATAATGATTTGTAATCAAGGGGATATTGTTTTAGTTTTTTACCCGTTTACTTCCGGGGATTTATCGAAAAAACGACCTTGTGTAGTTTTAAGTCGAGATAGATATACAGCCGAAAGACATGAATTTGTCG
This sequence comes from uncultured Caldisericota bacterium, assembly GCA_964493625.1. Classification (GTDB taxonomy): domain Bacteria; phylum Caldisericota; class Caldisericia; order UBA6126; family UBA6126; genus JAGLCW01. Next base: position 255 of record CAZBOU010000074.1, on the reverse strand, counting down.
GTGCACCAATTACTAGTCAAATTGATAAGTCTCTGTTTTATGGAGATTACTTGATCGAAAAATGGAAGGAATCAGGTTTGCTTAAACCAAGTATTGTAAAAGGCATTGTTATAACAATGGAAGAAAAAAGAATTGAGAGAAAACTTGGTAAGCTCCCAGATGAAGAAATTTCTTTGGTATTAAAATCCATTTTTCAGAGACGGGGGTGCGGACAAAATCTTGGACACTAATATTGCCTTAAAGGAGCGATTAAAG
>CAZBOU010000073.1:0-4788 GCA_964493625.1 uncultured Caldisericota bacterium | reverse complement strand
TGTCCGACAAAAAGCTCCAATCACCCCCGGTTTTTTCAGAGGGTCTTCTGCATTTTTTCCCGTGGCATTATGTACTGTACTTTCTCGGCTGGAAGTAGGAAGAAGTGAGCAGTCGTCCCAATGCGGGTGTGACGCGAGGTAGGCATCCGGATCAAGCCAATGCCCATCGGTCTTCAAGAAAATAAATTCTCCGTTTGATGGAGTGGTTGGCCAATACATTAATTGGTGCGGGCGGTAGGAACATTCATCGAATTGGTCGATTCCAAGACTATTGGTGAAATAGCGTGCGATCGCGATGTACTCATCGGGTGTGACATCACGGACCATCGGTACGATGATCCTCGCTCGAGGAGCCTCAGTGGTATGTCCGTGCGTGGTATAAAGGCACGCTGCGTATGGACAAGAGGTCTTGAATGATGAGATTAACTCAGGTGTCGCATGATCGGCATCAAGAGTGAGCATGGAGCGGCTAGCTACGGATTCCCGTTTTCTGCGGTTATTCCTTAGCTGTCCTCCGACGAATCCACCTTTGTCCTTGATGCGGTCGCGCTCTGCTTTCAGAAGCTTTGGGTATTCCTCCACTGATTCCGTGGTACGTATGGTTTCCGACAATCGCATGCAGAGTTCATCGAATGTCGTGGTCTTGTTTGTCCAGGTTTTCGCATAGCAGCTATTACCATAGGCTATGGGCAGGTTACGCATATCGTATCCTCCTTGGTAGATCGGTAGAGAGTTTTCATGACGATTAGACACTCCTTACCTACTACCGAGAAAGCGTACCCATAGAAGATTTTTTACTTGTACGACTAAATGAACACTAGTTATTTCAGGACTTAAGCGAGAATGGCAGAGCTGTAATCTTTTTCTTGCAATTAGACATAATGGGAAATAGGATGAATCTATAGATAATTTTTTAACGAGAGAGGCGCATCAAATGAAGGCAAGCAAACAACAGTTGATTGAATTCCTAGAAGAGAAAGTTCTGCGTCCAGGAGAAGCTCATCCTTCTGCTGATCAATCAATAAAACGAAAAATTAGAACAACAAGGATGAGGCTAAACAATCTTCGCAGTGCTGAAAAAGTTGAAGAGTACTTTTGGCATTCTATGGCCTCCGATAATGGAATCGATAGTTATACTAAGATAAAGGCCATCGGTGCGGTTACTTTTGAAGATGTAAGAAGTGAATTCAAGCGGTTGTGTGGTAGGCTAGAGTCGTAATCTGAATCACTTTTTACAGATCCTGTTTGAACCAGTTCCGGGAGGGTGGAGATGGATGGCGATTACAAAGTAGTTAGTATTGATCAGTCAGATCTTGATGAGTTGAAAAACGAGATCAGAAAATCCAAAGCAAACTTCGGTGGTGTGATTATCTTATTGATTTTAATTCTCATTGGGTTGACGTATCTAAGCATCAACGTGTACCGAGAAACAAATTCCAGTGAAGTTATCGATTCTAGCGGACGTGTTTTGCTTGTAGGGATTGGATCTGACGATTCTGACTTGTCAGACGAAACACAGGTGAAAAACGCCTTATCCAATGGGGGCATGGTCCAGCTTTCAATGTCCAAAGATACCTTAAAGGATGTTTTAAGTAGTGATGTCTATGGATATTATGGAGCTTCTGACTCTGAGGGGAATTATTATACGCTTGGGGCATTGTTGAACTATATTGCCAGCAGAGGCTGGACGTTGATCCAAGCTCCATCTACCGGTTTATCGGACGAGTACTATTTCATAAAATAGTAATCTGAAATTGAAAACAAATCGATTATCCAATCCTTAATTACGAAAAATTGTATTAAAACTCAATGTATAGATTGGAGGCAAACTATGAAAGCAATTATTGATACCAATATTCTTTATTATTTATCTGGGGTTAGCTCACCCCAATCAATCGATATTCAAAAATTGAGAACTATCATTTCTGATGAATGGGAAGATTTTTTGGTATCTGAATTGTCAATTCTTGAAATGTTAAACCATGAAGAGTTTTCAATAGATCAGTTGGAAATTGTATTGAATTATATTACCAATCATAAAATAAGGGTCTTGAATTTCTTGCCGAATGAAAAAAGTTTGTTAAGAGTCTTTCATTTGGATTTCTACGATTCCCAGAAAGTAGCAGAAATTCAAAAGCAAGCAATAAGCAGCAAAGTTTATTTAGAGAGCGAGCTCTTATCTTTTGTAATAAAATCAGCTGTTGTTGTCCTATCGATTGCTTCTCTTAATGAATTGAAAGACGAAGGAAGCAAAAAGAGGCTAAACATTAATACAGAGGCTTTACTGGAAGGGAATAGTAATTATATCAAAGATTTTGCTTCCGTAGAAATTGCAGAATTCTATAAATCAACTGATGCTAAAAGATTTAAAGATAACATTCGCTCTCTGATATATACTTTATTATATGTAGTGTTAATAAATAGCAATCTTTCGAGAAGTGGAATTCTGCTTTCTGAATTGGAGAATTTAACTGATGTTGAGAAGAATGATATTGCCGAGATGAATAATAATGATGCATTCATTCAGCACATCCTGAGCAAATTTCTGGGGAAGAAATCATACGGTCTGTTTGCCAGGAGAGAACAGTGGCTAGAAATTGAAGACGTTATTGAAATTTTCAAAAAAGAAATTGGACGTGAAAAAAAAGAAGCAATTGCAGCTTATTATGCGAGGTATTTGGATAAATTTTATAAGACAGATAAACGATTTGAAAAGAATAATTTAATTGACTCGCAATTTTTGGAATACCACCCAGAGTTTGAAATTATCACATTGGATGAAGATCTAAGGGATTCTTTTAGAGGGTTTGATAGGAAAAATTTTCTGAAGTTAGAAAGATTGAAAAACGAGACTGCTGTTAACTTAGTGCAGAAATGACTATGTTTTCATTTGAAGTTTTATTTTCCTTTCTTCGAATTCCTCAACAGATTGACCATACTTAATTGCTTTATCACAGATCTCTATTGCCTTCTGGAATTCTTTCTGTTTTTCGTAAATTATGGCCAATCTTGAAAAAGCAGGAATATTTCCAACAAATCCTTGTTGCCTTACTCTATTAATAGAATCATTAAGGTCTTTTGCATCGTAATAGGATGAAAGCTGTTTTAATCTCAAAACTTCCTCTGTTATATATGCTGCTTGCAGTTCAGATAATGAATTGATATCCAAAACACAATACTTAATGCATTTGTTGATATATTCTTCTCCGATTGCCCTATATCGATAATAGAAATTTTGTAGGTCAATATACAAAAAATGCCTGCTAACCGGGTTGTTCATTTTCTTTGATAATTCAGTCAGTAATTCTCTTTCCTTACTCGGATCAAAGACAATTTGCTTTTCACTCTTTTTGGGAGTTTCTTTTTGTACCGGCTGGTTTCCTGATTTTCTCAATGCCGATAATCTTGATTTTACTGATTCGTGCGCAATTTCTAAAAAATGATGCATTTCTTTTTTTAGCTTAAAGTTCTCTGAGAGTAGCGGTATCGGAATAGACTTGTCTATTAGAGATACGTTCGCAAAAATCCTAGCATCTTGTGTTTTTATTTTTTTAATTTCTGTCGGGGTTAGATATTGTTTTAAATCTATAGATTCAGCTCCGGTTCTTTCGACAATTGCTTCTTTTAAACATTCCAAGAACAGTTCGGGATACTTCTTAATGTAGTTTGTATTGCTAAACTCAAATGTTTTAGCCATCCGCAATATATCTCTTGGGAAAAGGTGGAATCCGAAACTAAAATAGCACATAAGAAACAGGTTGTCTGAGAAAGCTAATTCATGATCCTTGTCCAGGGATTGTATGAATTTTAAGATTAAGTCACCTCTTTGGTGGATCATACAAGATAAAATTATTGCATTTGCAGAATAGGATTGGAATGAGCTATTAATATGAACATCTCTTAATTTTAGGATAACCTCGAATGCTTTTTCAAAATTTCCTAAAAGAAGATGCCTCTCTAATCCGTAATATAAAATGAAAACAAATCCAACATCGATGGCTGGATTATATGGGTTCGCGAGAAGATTTAGATAAACCCACTTTTGTTCTGGCGTCAGACCTGAATAGGTTGGGTAGTAAGGCGGCCTTTCGACATCCTCAATCCTTCGAGATGGGGAAACGCTCTGGTTGGTGTAGATTAGACTTGGTTCCTCCTGATTTAAAAAGGATACAGTTATTCGGATACCATTTAGGTCGACTGAATTGTTATTTTCTTGTAGCTGTTCGTAGTTTTGAAATTTTCCATCCCCTATCCATACCAAGTCTCTAAGGTCATCATGGATTGTTAATCCTTTAATAGATAAGCTTCTGGGTTCCTTGGAAGCAATTTCTGAGTTTTTAGTTGTGATTAAAGAAGTCTGCTTCTCTTTTTTCTTTAAGAAATCAAGTAATCCCATTGTAAACTCCAAAATATTATTTGGTCCATGAATATGACCGATCGGATCTATAGTCTAAGTCAATCTTCGATATAGAATAATACCTGTTGAAGTATAACATATCATATTAGCTTTTTGTTATTATTCTTGTCAGTGTAAAAGCACAACAAGTAATTGAACTTAATAATCATGCGGAGTGAATGTCTACATAGACGGGGTGTCAATTGGAATGCAATCACTGCCGAAGAATCTCACCTTGTATCCCTTGCAGCGAGCCCTATCAATCTCAATCTGCATTCCTGTACTGATTCGTTCACCAAACACCCAAACTTCCGAACATTTGCTCATGAGCACGATACCGAAGAACATGCCCAGATCGCGTTCGCTCTGAAGTCCGTCATCAAGAAACTGTG
>CAZBOU010000072.1:0-5010 GCA_964493625.1 uncultured Caldisericota bacterium | reverse complement strand
TTGTAGGGTGAAGGAAAAGAAAATCATAACTCGGTTTTTATGGATTAAATCGACAGGCACCTAGCCAAACAAGATTAGGAGATTCAATTTCTTGAAAATTTCGCTGCAGTAAATTGGGAGCAACTGGATCTGAAGGATTGGACTTGGTCGTAGGAATCCATTTCCGCTTATGCTGAAAGGTCAAGTGTTCTTCTTTCATGAAACGGAGAACTTGCTTTGGACTTACAATAGCCTTGATCTCGTCTGGAAGAGATTTGAACAATCGCCTGTGACCATAGCGTCCTTTGTGTTCTTTCCAAAGAACTCTCAATTGAAACTTAATACGATCTTCTTTTTGTTTCTTTTGCTGCCTTTGTTCTTCTAACCGTACGTATTTGTAGTATCCACTGCGAGATACGCTCAATACCAAACAACACAAAGAAACAGGATATTTATCCTCGCTTGTGAGCCTCTGAATGCACGAGTATATCACGGAAGCTCTTTCATGAAGATACTCGCTGCTTTTTTTAATATATCACGCTCCATGGATACCCTTCGCAGTTCTTTTTGAAGACTTCTGATTTCTTCCTGCATGGAAGGAGTTCCTTCCATTTTAAAGGGATCTGTTTTGGATCGATATGCATTCACCCATTTACACACGGTTGCGTAGGACACTCCTACTTCTTTTGACACTTGGTACATGGATTTTTCAGGAATAGAATCCAGTACTAAACGAATCACTTCTTCTTTAAACTCATTGGAATACCGTCTACGTTTCATAATAAACACTCCTTACTTGTACTATAGTACATTTCTTAAAAAGTGTCTACTTTTTTGGAACTTTCCAATAAGGGCTTACCCACACGAAAGTGCGAAGGGCCAAAAAGTTCTTTAACAAACAAATATTAAATAGTTCACTCTCGCTACATCAATCACTGTTACAATTCATCAAAAATCACAGGAATTCTTTCTCTGAACTCATTCAATAGAGGAATTGCAATCTCTCTCATTTGAGGATGAGCTCGAGGATTAGTTCTTAGCTTAAAGAAATGTCTCCATTCTCTTAGATTCATCGTAACAACTATCTCTGTTTTTAAACTATTTGGCAAAACACTTCTAGCTTCTTCAGGTTTAGAACCTAAGCTAATCAACTTGTTATAAGTTTTTTCAATAGAATGCATTTCTTCTTGCCATATCTTATACTGTTCAGAGTCTTTTTGCCAGAAGAATGGTCGAATAAAAGTTAACTCACTTCCGAATTTTTCTTTACAATAATTACAGTATCGAGTACTTTCCTGGCTATAACTAGCAATTCTATGTCTTACAATCTCATGAGTAACACCTCTATCACATATTATTTTTACTGTGATTTTTTCATGTTCAATAACCGACTCATGCCCACTCTTTAATATTCTCTGAATAAAAGATTGAGATGAGTCTTCTGTAATCTTGCTTTCACTTTTATAGCATACTCTACCATATTTCTCTATACTACATAAAATATCTTCAGCACTAGTGGTTGTCATTATTTGATATGATGGAGAAATAACTTTCATTTTACCTTCTTTCTGTAACAATAAATTCAATAAAAAAATTCAAGTTAAAAACTTTCCTTAGAAAGCTTTCTGTAAGTACAATTTTTTGGTTCTTTCACAGTGCAGAATTCAACAGGATAATCGTTAATTAAGAATGAAACTTGTTGAACCTTATAATCTCTTTTTAAAAAGTTCTTAATGCTAATCTCGCCTTTTTTTAAATTTTCTCGATTAAACAAACCAATCACCTTCCCAATAACAGGTTCGCTGAATGAACCTTTAAACTTCTCTGTAATTTTTGAACAAATATCCATTAGTGTAGCGCCCGTGTGTGTATTCGCCACAACTATAACAAACTTCTTCTTAAATTCACTATCGGAACATACTACATTAACAAATTCATCATCTGATATTTCTTGATCTGTAAAGTAATTCCCCTTAGTTTTGGGAATCATGTAAGTAAAAGGTAAATTGGCAGCAAAAGCCATGTGAGATACAATTATTGCACCGCTATTGGCTACACCTATCAACACATACTCATCACCCATTTTTTCTGGTGGTTTATAAAAAGAACCAGTAAATAAGGAGTTAAGAAAAGCCTGTGTTATTCCATTCAAAATATCTTGATAAACCAAAAGACCATTGCAATTTATCTTATTTCTAATCCTCTGTTTCACTTTAGTCCCATTATTTTTAGGCAACTTGCAATGGACATCCAAAAATAAGTCTTTTGTTATAATTCGCTCCTCGATAGATTTTTTTAGCTCCTTGATTATCTCTTTATTGATTTTATCTTTGTTAGAGAATGATTGATACCTTTCGGATTCCTGGTTTGGTCCCTTAGGTTCATTGGAGTTTGTTATATTCTCCTTTTTGAGTCTGATCTTGAACTTTTCGTATTTTTCCTTAAGTACATTATTATCCAGCCAATCAAAAACAAAACGCTGATTAAATCGTACACCTTCAGTCCTAAAAACACTTGTAACAAGCTCCATTTCATCATTTAGTTTCGATTCAAGTTCGTATATTAAAGGTAAATAGTAATCTATATCTTTATCAATCACGTCAACATTTAACTGAATACTAATCATTGTTGTTTTGATTCCGAAAACACCTTTAACCATTGCTAATTTATCCCAGTATTTTTTAGATTCTTCTGGTTCATTCCTGAGAATACCCTCTATTCTCCTTTTTGCACAATCGAGTTCATCGGCCCACCTTAGCAAAGCCGAAAACATCCTCAGTTTCATGTTCTTATTTTCACCATTATCCACTTTTGCGTTCTGATAAAGAGATTCTTCTAAAGTACAAATTTTCTCCGATATCCCTTCAAATTTAATATCTGAATGCCCAAATATTATCCAAGCAATTGCTTCTTCACAACCTCGAAACCTAAATTGTCTACTTTGGTCATAATTGTTTTTAATTATTTCTTCTGTTAACTTCTTAAACTTCAAAAGATTATCATTTTGATCAAGATTATAGGATTCAGAAATGTTATTCTCTGAAAAAAGTATACTCCAATCCTTTTCGACAACTTTCTTAATTCTTTCAACAAATGCTGGGTATAAATCCGCAGCATTTTTAAATGAATGGCTATATCTCATTTCAGGGTTGTAAACCATTGTAATATCGTGTAGTAAACATGCGGTAAGAAGACTAAATAGCTCTTTTGAATTAACCATCTTTTTAAGATCCATGAACTCGAATAAGTCTGATAAATTTGTCATAACACCAACCACATGATGTTTAAAATCATGTGGTGTGTATGCAATTTCAGAGAACCGATTATCCTGATCCAATATCAATTTGTGTTCTTCTACTAAAGAAGCAAAACAGCTATAATATTCATCATTACGCATAAGTTCTTTAACAAGTTCATTATTTTCAAAAAGCACTACCTTATTTTGCATCCTTTAATCCTTTTCTGCCTTTACGTTAACACTGTAATATTGATCACTGAATTCATTAATTCCAAAAAGAGATTCAATGTTTACATTTTTTCCAAGCTTTTCTCTTGGTAAAACAAAGTGGGAAACCCCAATTCCATAGTCAATATAAGCATTTTTTATTCTACTTAATGTGTATTCCACTCAAATAGTTCCAGTGTTCCACTAAATGAGATCCACTCTTCCGGTATTTTAGATCCAGTTGTACGGACACAGATCCACCCAGAGGTGAACCTGTGTCTTAATGGGTTTATTAAGGAGTTTGGAATTCTATCTTATTGAGATACACTTCAAATCCATGACACTTTCCCATTGATCCTTTTTCATTCACCATTATTCCGCAGACATGATACTGTATATGCACATTTCGGATCAAACTGACCCTCTAACTTTACCCATTGATCTATGTTTTGCTACAATACTTCAAATCATTCTCAAAATAGGAAGATGTGTAATCTGGAAAGGCATGATGTTTAAAATTCGTAAAATTTTACGATTGCAGACCATAAGACACTTATCATCTCGTTAAATCTACCAAAGAGTTGGTTTTAGTCAGACTGTAGTAAACCAACCATCGCTACGAAAACAATAATCTCGTATTGCATATCCGATTTCTAGCAGTGTATCGATTGCCCCTCTGCAAGAACAACCATACCCAGCACACATGTATGTTAGATTCTCACAGGTATCTCTGTATATAGAGTCATTAAAGGCAGGTTTCAAAGATTGGATCTAAGAACGGAAATGATGGATCTATTTGAGCGGAGAAGTGGATCTATTTTTCCGGAACACTGGGATTATTGAAGCGTAATATTCAACTTAACATCTCTATTCTTCTAAACTCAGTTCCAATGCATAAAAAGTCATAGATAAATACATACCTTTTTTCCCTTAAAATTCTTTTAGTGATATTTTCATCAACTACATTCATTCTTGGTCCAACATTCCTAAGAAACACAACTGGTTTTCTAATCAACACAGAGACAGCATTGGCAAGACAAGCCCCATTTACACTTGCACAAATAAAAGCATCGAATTTTGAATAGTCGTTCCGGTAATGTCGACCTATTCTTCTTACCATTTCATATACAATTAAACAAAATAAATCTGGATATTTAAAGATCAACTTGAGATCAAAATACCTATTTGCATATACATTAGATGAATAAAGAAATGTTTCTTTAGGCTCTTGATCTGTTTTTTCAAAAAATAATCTCTTTTTACTTTCATTAATTGTGTTTTGAATATTCTTTTGAAACAAACTTTCATATTTCTTTAAGCAAACCTCTTTATCCTTTTTCTTAACAACTACTAAATGATAATTGTTTTCTCCAGCTAATCTTTCTATTAAGTATCTATCAATATAGCACTCATTTAATTGACGTTCAGCATTTTCACAACTTTCTTCGCTAGGTGCTTGTCGATTTAATCCATAAAAACCGAGTTATGATTTTCTTTTCCTTCACCCTACAAACTTCATTTTCAAATCAACAATAAAATCAACTTTTTCTTGTGTTTGTTCGGTTGAAAAAACATCTAAAAAAATA
>CAZBOU010000071.1:0-5103 GCA_964493625.1 uncultured Caldisericota bacterium | reverse complement strand
ATCAAAAAGTGTCTATCAAAGCTTGCGCAGATCAAATGTTCTAGCGAAAACTATTATCATCGGTACCAGGAAGAATTGTCACATTTTCCACAAAAATCGGCGTTTTAAGCCACTGGAAGCGTGATTTGACGATTTGAGGTACCGGGTAGAACTGTCGGATCTCTGGGAAAACCCAAGTTGTAGAAATGCCTGAAGAAACGTATCTTGAGATTGACGAACCTAGCGACTGGGAAATAATCGAAACCATATTAAAGAGAAAAAAGCAGCAGAAAGTCGAAAAAAGACAAATTAAAATGTTTGTGACAGACTGTGATGGATGTTTAACTGATTGAGGCATGTATTATTCAGATAATGGGGAAGAGTTGAAAAAGTTTAATACTAAAGATGGTATGGGTATTTCTCTCGTCCAGAAACAAGGAATAGTTGTAGGAATAATTACTTGAGAAAAATCTATAATTGTTGAAAATAGAGCAAAAAAACTTAATATCAATGAATGTTATATTGGTATAAAAGACAAATTCCCTGTACTGAAAGAGTTGTGCAATAAATACAATATTTTATTGTCGGAAGTAGCCTATCTTGGTGATGATATAAATGATTTGGAATGTATTCAGAATGTAGGTCTAGGTTGTTGTGTTCCTAATGCTCAAGAAGAGGTTAAGCAAGCTGCAAAATTTGTAACAACATTGAGAGGCGGTGAAGGTGCAGTGCGTGAGGTGTGTGATTATATTCTTATGATATAGACCTTCTTCGGTTGTATCATTGGTACCAGGAAAGTGCGGGGGAGCATAGGTCACTTTACACAGGAGATAAAAGGTATATTATGGACACTAGATGTACGATTCTAATTCCCAGTCCTGATACAAACAGGGAATTGCTTAGGCTATTTGTTTTAATGAAATCAAGATTCTGGAGAGATTGTTCTCTATCAACATTTGTAGCTACGCAGACGGAAAATTGGGCGTCATATGGCAATGATATAAATTATCTGTATACAGGGGAGAATTCCTCTTGGGGCGAGCGGATGCACGAAGCTCTGAAAAAAATACAGACTCCATATATCTTATTTTTATGTGATGACTTTTTTATTAGTAAAAATATTGATAATGAAAGATTTGATTATATTTTAGAGAAGTTAATTAAAAGGAATGCAAAATTTTGTAGATTTTTCCCTCCTGCACATAACAGTGATATTGCTCCAGATTTATGGGAGGTTTTACCTATACCTAAAAATGTCCCCTACGGCATAAATATTGGGGGTGGCATCTATTCACGAGACTATCTTATGGATTTGATTGGTGATGGGACCATTGATGGATGGACTATAGAAAATGAACTCAATAAACAGTGTGCAAATTATAACAAGGATGATTACTATGAGGATTGCTTTTGGATTTCTGGAAACTTCCTAGGGATTATTCATGGTGTTAGTAAAGGGAAATGGTTCCCCTCTGCAAAAAGGAAGATAAAAAAATTGGGTTATAAAGTGGATGATTCAATGTTAACTATGTCAAGATTACAAGAAATAAAGCTTAGTATGGTTTCAAAAATTGGTAAACGACTTACCCCGAGAATGAGAAAAATTTTAAAACAAAATTTTAAATTTCTAAAATTCACAACTTCCTTTTAGGTAGGCTGAAGGAGAAAATTATGAAGGTAGTGATTCTAGCAGGAGGCTTTGGCACCCGTATCTCAGAACAGAGCCATCTTATTCCTAAACCGATGATTGAGATTGGGGAGCATCCTATTCTCTGGCATATCATGAAGTATTATTCATCATTTGGGTATAATGACTTCATTATCTGCTGTGGATATAAGCAATATGTAATCAAAGAATTCTTTTCTGACTATTATCTGCATATGTGTGATCTTACCTTTGATTTTACCAATGAAAATAGTATGGAAATCCATGCAAATAGTACTGAGCCATGGCGTGTTACACTAATAGATACAGGATTGAATACCATGACCGGAGGACGAATCAAACGAGTAGCAAAGTATATTGGTAATGAACCATTTATGCTGACCTATGGGGATGGGGTATCGAATGTTAACCTTCATGACTTAGTAGAATTCCATAAGAAACACGGAAAGTTAGCAACCTTAACTGCAATTCAACCTGGAGGCCGCTTCGGTATGTTGGATCTGGAGGAAGGTGATTCAATTTCCAGGTTCAAAGAAAAGTCTAAAGATGATGGTGGTTGGATTAATGGCGGGTTCATGGTACTTGAGCCAGAAATTATGAATTATATTAATGGTGATACAACAGTTTTTGAAAAAGATCCTTTAGAGCAAGTAGCTACTGAAGGGCAGTTAGTGGCATACCGGCATAATGGATTCTGGCAGTGCATGGATACGATGAGAGACAAGGAACTCCTTGAACGTCTTTGGAAAGAAGGTGATGCTCCATGGAAGATATGGTAAATACTTTACTCTCTTACTACAAAGGCAAGAAAGTACTTGTAACTGGACATACCGGATTTAAAGGAACATGGCTGGTAAGGACTTTGTTGCTTTCTGGAGCAGATGTCATTGGATATGCATTGGAACCTCCAACAAATCCATCGTTATTTGTACTTACAAATACTGAAAATGATATCAACTCGATTGTAGGTGATGTCAGGGATGGAGAACACCTCCAAAAAGTGTTCGCTGACTATCAACCAGAGATAGTGTTTCATCTTTCAGCTCAACCAATCGTGAGAGATTCATATCAAGATCCTGTTACTACCTATTCAACAAATGTGATGGGAACTGTGAATCTACTAGAAGCAGTACGTAAAACTCCCTCTGTAAAGAGTTGTGTTAATATTACTACTGACAAAGTGTATCGTAATAAAGAATGGGTATGGGGATATAGAGAGAATGAAGAGCTTTGTGGGTATGATCCTTATTCAAACAGCAAATCTTGCAGTGAACTGGTAACGTATAGCTACAAGCAAGCCTTTTTTTCATCAGAGGATTCTCCCGCAATTTCTACTGCACGAAGTGGAAATGTCATTGGAGGAGGCGATTTTGCAAAAGATCGGATCATTCCTGATTGTGTAAAGGCTACACTTTCCAAAGAAGAGATTATTGTGAGGAATCCTCATTCTATAAGGCCATACCAACATGTACTTGAATGTCTTTCTGGCTATCTGCTACTGGCGAAACTTCAAGCTGAAGATAAGACCTATGCAGGGTCATATAATTTTGGACCAAACGACGATGGCTGTGTGACGACTGGTACCTTAGTTCAACTGTTTTGCAATACTTGGGGAAATGATGCTACTTGGCGAGTTCAAGGTGATGGAGGTCCTCATGAAGCCAATTTTTTGAAACTTGATTGTTCTAAGGCAAAGACATCATTAGGATGGAAGCCTCGATGGGATATTGTGAGAACAATAGAAGAAACGGTAGAATGGTCAAGAAAAGCATTAATTCAGGGGAGAATGGAAGGTTCAATTGATTCTCAAATCCGAATGTATTTTAAAATCTAATTGAGGAAAGCATGAAAATTCTTGTTACTGGTGCCAATGGATTTATTGGAAATGCCTTATTAAAGCAATATGCAATGATAGATACTGAGTTAATTGCAATAATTAAAGATCGTAATGAAAATATTGATTCGATATCTCACTATACAAATGTCAGGATAGTTTATTGTGGGATGGATAACTATTCAGACCTAATTAACCTAATCCCAGATCGAGATATTGATACTTGTATACATTTGGCATGGGCTGGATCGTTTGGAAATCAACGAAGTGACTTTAATCTACAGTTGAGTAACATTAAATATTCATTAGATTTAATTCAAGTATTAGGGAAATTGCATGTAAAGCGATTTATAGGCATTGGCACCTTAGCAGAGAAAGATGTTATGGCATATCATTTTCAAAATGGGGCAACGCCATCACCAGTAAGTGAATATGGTATATCTAAACTTAGTTTACATCTCTTTTCAAAGATTGAATGCTTAAAAAATGGAGTTGAGCATATTTGGTGTAGTTTTTCTAATACTTATGGAGAATATAATACAACGAATAATTTTATAAATTTTGCTTTAAAAAAATTTCTGACAGGTGAACGTGCCTCATTTACATCTGGTGAACAACTTTATGATTTCGTTCATATTTCTGATACTGTAAATTCGTTGATTGCGGTTGTGGAACGTGGAGTATCTGGAAATTGGTATTATCTAGGAAGCAATAATCCAAGGCCGTTGAAAGAATATATTTTAGCTATGCGTGATTTAGTAGACTCCTCAATTCCCTTGTATCTTGGAGAAGTCCCTTTTGATGGGAAATCTCTGACTTTGGAGGATCTCGATTGTTCCTTACTAATTAATCAAGTTGGATATTCTCCACAAATTACTTTTAGTGAGGGAATTGTTAGAACTATCGATTGGTTAAAATCAGAAATGGAGAACAAGAATGAATCACAATTTTGAGTTTTGCCCATGTTCCTTATTGGGGGTATATAAAATCCTTCCTTTCTATGCACCTGATGAAAGAGGTGGATTACTCAAAGATTATAATTTTGATATTTATCGTCAACAAGGAATTGATTTTAATATACATGAAATATTTCATACAATTTCGAAAAAAGGGGTTATCAGAGCAATACACTTTCAACTCGGAAGACAACAAGCAAAAATTGTGAGATGTATTAGCGGAAAAATATTTGATGTAGTAGTAGATTTGAGAACTAATTCACCTACTTTTGGTAATTGGGAGGGTTTTGAGTTAACAGGCGAAAACCAAATACAGTTATTAATACCTGAGTATTTTGGACACGGATATCTAGTAATAGAAGATAGTATTGTAAGTTATACATGTAATGCAGGATTCTATAAAGATGGAGATTCTGGAATAATTTATAATGATAGCGATATAGGTATTGAATGGCCATTTCATCGCATTGGCGGTATCGAGAACTTAATTATTAGTGAGAAAGATCAAAAATTGATGAGTCTTAAAGAGTATTATCGTATGTAGACTATATCGGTACCAGGAAGAATTGTCACATTTTCCACAAAAACCGGCGTTTTAGGGCACTGGAAGCCTTGATATGGTTACGCTATAGTTTACACTTTTTGAAGTGACGGCGCGCGCTTTGGAG
>CAZBOU010000070.1:0-5181 GCA_964493625.1 uncultured Caldisericota bacterium | reverse complement strand
CGGGAGGTTGTTTCTCTGTTGTACAGCTTTGAAGTATTGCCGAAAAGGACACAAGAAAAATCATAATCACAACAACGCCAATCTTTTTCATCATCACTCTATCCTTTGCATTCATGATATACACTGCAATGCCCCATTATACTTAAAATCCACAAAAAGAATATCCAATCAATTCTAGGAGAAAAAACGTTTGTAGTCATTTGTGTAGTGAGAAGATAATGAAGATCCCTCTTGCATAAGCCAATCCGAAAATGAAACTTGACCCAAGTGAGGTTGAGAAGATACTAAATGATTCTTTAGCAAACCAAGAATTTCTTCTTCTGTAATGATTCGATCGTGCAAAATCGCATTTAGAATTTTTACGGCTGCCATAGTTATCCCAAGAGATGTCGAATACATCGGTCTTGGATACCCACAGGCATGTCCAATTTTTTGGACCATATCTTTCATGGAAAGAACTTCAGGTCCTGCTACATCAACTACTTGATTTGTATAGGAATGGATCAATTCAACAGTAATGTAGCCTACCTCTTCAGCCGAAATGGGTTGTATCCAACAAGTAGACGGAGAAGGAAACGCAAAGAATGGAAAATGTCGCAAAAGCCAAGCAATGTTGTGAAGTAAGACATCTTCTTTTCCAAATACCAACGTAGGTCGGAGAATGGTATAGGGGATACCACTTTGCTGAACGATTTCTTCGGCTTCTGCTTTGCCTTTAAAATACGAAAGTTTACTTTCTATGGAAGGATTGGATACACTAATGTGAATGATTTTCTGGATTCCTGCTTGCTTTGCACACTGCACTAAAAACCCAATATTCTGTACCGCTGTTTCATGTGAGATCCCCTTTGCAGGATACCGAATCCAATACGTATTGATTAGAATTGTGCTCTTCTGTAAAGCAGAAGTGAGTAAGGATGCATCTTGAAATTGCAACGGAGCAACGGGGATGGAAGCGGAAGGATATACAGAAGGTCTGGGGTGATTGGTCAAGGATTGAAAAGGAATCTTTCTTCTTAATAGCTCATGACCAATATATCGACCCGTATATGAAAATGTACTATGTACCCCATTGACTGGAGTAAAATCCAACATATTTAAGTTAACATGATTTTTAACATCTACGTAACCTATGTACATTATATTTTTTTCTTTCCCATGTACAAGCTATAGGGAGTTTTGTACTTTAATGAGGAATGAAGCCGTTCGTGGTTGTAGAAATGAATATATTCCCCAATTCGTTGGTTTGCTTCTCTGACATTGGCATACGCATGCAAGTACACCTCTTCATACTTCAAGCTCCACCAAAATCTCTCAATGAATTATCCCGAGTTCAGGATAATTCATTTTATCCCGAAGAAATAGTTATCCCGATCAAACGACTTAATCGAAAGATTGGATTTCTTTTTCTTCACTCAAAATCGGGATAACTCTTTGCGATCATCTCAATTTCATCATAATGAAATTGCATGACCTTGGTGTCATGACATTTCATTGAGGTGATATATATGAATCCAAAAGATTTGAAACGACGTATTGATGAAATTGTAATCCAGTTACGTGATACCTATCAATTAAAGAGTTCCGCAGTTTATTCCTTTAAAATGCCCAGCAAAATGCTTTTGCAATACTGCATTGGTACCAAACAACCATTGACTCCTGCTGTTGGACAAAAGTGGCTCTCTACATTTCAACATTTACAACAAGGCGATCCTAAGGAGCAGCGAAGGTATCGATCGTATCAGCGCTGTGTAGGGCTTTTACTGGATCAGCAGTGGCAAAAACAACCTATTTGGAAATCCTATCGCTGCAACCTTGACAACACTTTGCAGGGCTATCAAGATGCTCATCATGTAGTTTCTTACCTTCAATTGCTACGAGAAGAAGGAAAAGCAGAGTCGACACAGTCTTTTTCAAAAAGAGTCATTGTTTTGTTTACGGGATATTTACAGCAAATTTCCTGTTTATCCTATCAAGCATTGACTCCTTGTATTGTTAAACAATTTTTTTTCCAAGACGCTTTTGCGAATCGTAAACCCAAAGGACTTCGAGCCTACGCTTACCGGTTGCGGTTATTTTTACGGTTTTTAGTAGACCAGAATGTACTACCTCCCCATCTTCCTCTTGCAGTTCCTACTTCGTGTCCTAGGATTACTGAGATCATCTCCTGCTTACCTCAAAAAGAAGTGAAGCAACTATTGAAGATGGACCAGACTCCTACTGCTTTCCAAAAAAGAAATTATGCCATGATACTATTGGCACTTCGCTTGGGATTACGGTCGTCTGATATTGTTAAGCTCCAATTTCATCATCTTCATTGGAAACAAGAAACCATCTCCTTGTTTCAACAAAAGACATCCAAGCATGTGGAACTTCCTTTGCTTCCAGATGTTGGGAATGCCTTAGCAGAGTACATTTTCCAGGAACGTCCCAAAAGTAGTAGTCCGTATGTATTCTTGCGATCATCAGCTCCATTTACTCCACTAACTCGCAATGCTTGTTACAGAGCTACTCGATATCAGTTGCAGGAGGAAAAGAAAGATGGAAAATCGTTTCCACAAGGATTTCATATCCTTCGCAGAACGCAGGCTTCTCAAATGCTTCAAGAAGGGTGTCCTCCTTCTTTGATTGCTAGTTTTCTAGGGCATGTCAGCATAGAATCCATTGATCCGTATCTTTCGACTGATGTTAGTCGCCTTCGGTCTTGTTCCTTATCATTAGAGAACATTACGACAACCCCGGAACATTTACCATGACTGTCACTTTTCTTGGTCCTTTTAAAGAACAGATAAGCAGCTTGATTTTGGAAAAACGAAGAATGGGGTTTTCCTATCTCACTGAAGAAAAGATTCTTCTAAGGTTTGATCGGTTTTGTCTTCAAATGTACCCAACAGCTACTTGCTTTTCGAGAGATATTGTGATGCAATGGGCAAAACAAAAAGAGACCGAGGGAATAAATTCTCGCAACAACCGTGTAAAAGCTATTTACCAATTGGCTAAACATATGCAAAGCCTAGGATTGGAAGCCTACCTTATTCCACAACAAGGGAAGAACTCCTATGCACTTCCTCATATTTTTACAAATGAGGAATTGAATGCATTTTTTCATGTAGCAGATCGGTTGCCTTATCGATCAGCGTTTCCTTTTCGACACCTTGTGGTTCCTGTAATGTTTCGGTTGATGTATTCTTGTGGCCTTCGTTTATCAGAAGCTTGCTATCTGAAGAGAAAAGAGTTTGATCTTTCGAAGGGAGAAATCCGGGTTCTACAGTCCAAGGGTCGAAAAGATCGATTGGTGTATCTATCGGATGATGTTTCAGCGTTGTGTCTTCGTCTGGATCGATTTCTTCATCAATTTCTTCCCCAGAGAGAATGGTTTTTTGTGAGTCGATGCGATCGGGCTTACGAAAAAACCTCGATCTGTCGCATATTTAATTCAATATGGCAAGAGACCATGTTTTATGGCAAAACCCCCATTAAACCAAGTACACATTCCTTCCGTCACACTTTTGCCGTCCATTGCTTAAAGAGGTGGATGATGGATGGAGACCCCATTGAACATCGATTGAAATATCTGAGTCTATACATGGGGCATACTTCTCTTTCATACACACAGCATTATATACATTTTGTAGAAGAACTTTTCCCACTCTTTAAGGACAAGCTCAAAGACTTCGATCGACTCCTCCCGGAGGTGTCGCATGAGTAAACTTGGTTCTCCTCTATTCTTTGAACACGTTGGTGAGTATCTTCAAGTCTATCTCCCCCAGCAGCTGGGTCGAAGTTCTCACACGATACGATCCTATCAACACGGATTGAACCTTTTTCGAAAGTATATGGAGACAGAGCATCACATTCGTTTGTCAGAGCTAACCCTACAAATGATAACCCGAGATGTTGTTTTGGCATTTTTACAATGGCTCACGGATGTCAAAGAGTGCAGTGCTAGTAGCAGAAACCAGCGATTGGCATGTCTCAAAAGTTTTCTCAAATTTGTGTCAGACAAGGATGTTGCCAATTCCTCTGCATATCTAATGATTCGCAAAATTCCAAAGAAGAAAGAACAGAAAATGTCTGTTCGGTGGATCCCCGAAAATGCACTTCATGCTATTCTGGAACAACCCAATTCCAGTCCCAAAGGGATTCGAGATCAAATGCTGATGATTATGCTCTACGATACAGGAGCACGGCTTTCTGAAATTCTTCAGTTACGAGGCAATGATTTAGATTTGGTAGCAAAAGAGCCTTTTGTCAGACTTAGAGGAAAAGGTAACAAACAACGAATTGTTCCTTTGATGGAGAAGACGTTACTGTTTCTTACAAGATACTGTAAACTCTTTCATCCAAACGGAGTAAAGTCAGAATCTTTTCTCTTTTACACGGTCATTAAAGGAATACCACAACAAATGTCACAAGACAATGTAGAACAATTGGTACAAAAATATGGTAAAAAAGCACAAGAGCATTGTCCGCAAGTACCAGATCGCATATATCCTCATTTGTTTCGTCACAGTCGTGCGTCTCATTTGTATCGAGCAGGCATACCGTTACCGATCATCTCTCGTTTTCTTGGGCATGCACATCTATCGACAACTGATATTTATGCATCCGCAGATGTGGAAATGATTCGTTCTTCTTTGCAATCGATTTCGGACGATAAGAAGAATCCTGTCCAACCTATTTGGAAAGATAATGACGAGATGCTTGCTAAATTGTGTGGATTGACATGAAATAATTATCCTGATTGTTCAAAACGAAAAAGTAGCGTAGAAGGTATTATTTCTAGATAGTTAGACAAATCTCGGGATAACTATTTCTTCGGGATAAAATGAATATATTATCAAGAGCTCTTCCTTTGCCATCCATGGATAAAAAGACACCCCGATCCAATAGAATATTGGTAAATTGTGGGGATGTATACTGGGATCCTTGATCGGAGTTAAATATTCCTGGTTGATTGATCTGCAAAGCATTTTGAAGTGCTTCGATACAGAAATCGATTTCCAAGGTGATGGATAGTTTCCAGGAGAGAATATAGCGAGAAAACCAATCAATGATCGCGGTACAATAACAGAAGCCTCTGTACATGGGGATATATGAAATATCGGTTTTATCCCGATGTCGGGATAAAACCGATTATTCCGATAAAAAAGTTATTCCGACATTTTGTATATCTTCACG
>CAZBOU010000069.1:0-5182 GCA_964493625.1 uncultured Caldisericota bacterium | reverse complement strand
GTAAGAATAAATAGAGTGTATCATATTGCGTTTACACAGTTAATCTGACAGTCTCTTTCGGCGCAAACATATTAACTTGTTGTGCTCAAATTTTCCATTAGTTTTCCACGTACAGCAAGTACATACCGCTAGAAAGTTTAAAAAATAAACATACTTAACACATAATCCATGTCCGTAAACCTTGAATAACGGTCATTGAATTACAATATGATGCTCAGAGAGTACTCTATGAGCTATTACTAAAGACGGTTAGTTTTGATATCATTCCTAACTTGAGTTTACTACGCTATTGTTGAAAATGACCCCTAAAGTCTCTTCCTGTCCGGTGTGATAGAAAACAGGCTTGTATATACTAAAAATCTAAAAGGTTTGGTTTAGCAGGCCATACCACTTTTGTATTTCTGGTTTCATGGTTTCAGTGTTGTTTCTTTGCTTGGTTTCTTTTGCAAATCCGATACACTGATTATTTCTACTTGTCTGACTTGTGTTAGTAGATCCAGAAGCGATTCAATACTTCCCCCATATCCTTCTTCTTTGGCTTTTTGCCATAGCATTTGGGATAGAAGAAGTCCTACTATACATACAAACGTATGGACTTTGATCTTTTGATCGGTCCAATGGTATTGTGGATATACACTATGGTGATACGGATTCTTTAGATGTCTAAAGAGATATTCAACATGGTATTGTCCTCTGTAAGCAGAAATAATCTCTTCTACTTCCCATTCCTCTCGATTCGTGCAGAGAAGGATCTTTCCAAATTGATAATCCAGTAGCCATCGATATTGTTTTTATTGGTGGTCCAATCCAATGAAAAATGACCTTCTTTGGTCTCTCTAAAAGAACCATAAAAAGTTTTCCAGTTTTTGTGGTACACTTTAATTTATCTCAAAAAGGATTTCTAATTTTCCAGAATAATACGACACCTTTTTCCAAGAGCTTTGGCTGCACGTCCAATGGTATCTAACGTAATGGACTTATTTTCTGGATCCAACAATCGATTTACAGAAGAACGACTTGTGTTCATTCTTTTAGCCATTTCTGTAACAGTAATTGACCCACTTCTCATTTGACTTCTTATTTGGTATGCAAGTATACGTTTTAATGCTACTTTCTCTACATCGGATAATATGTCGTTTTCCAAAAGAAAATCATCAAAATTGGATCCTGCATGAGGATTTACTTCTTTGTTCTGCTTATTCATGCTCTGCTCCTATTCTTAAATTGTTCTATTCTTTTTCTTGCCGTTTCCTTTCCATATTCAGATACATAAAAGATTATTTGAAAGCGACCACTACTTTTCATACATTGACTGTACCAGAATTGGTTCATTTGTCGAATATTTTCAATGTGATGGACAAAATAACTTCATTATTGCATAACCTTAAACTGATCTTCAACCCAAACCACCCCATAAAACTAACAACTCTTGCATTCATCGCATTGGTTGTTTCAAAAGTTGTCTAGACTATTTCTTATTGAGGGATTGTATGTTTGTGAAAATTACACCTCGTAAGAATCAAGACAAGAAGTATTAATGTACAGAACTCATAGAAGGGTACAAAGAAAATAGAAAGGTCAAACATCGCCGAATTATGTATTTTGGTAGTATTGACTCGGAGATGGCAGAAAAACTCAAAATCGTCTTTTCCAAAGACTTTGATGATTTTACGAATCTCAACGTATGTTTTGCGTAATAGTATTACCACCAAAGGCGAAATACATTTGCAAAATGGGTACCACTATTATGCAAAACATGCAACCAGTAGGTATATCTATTTTCATGGAACTATTTACACCTTAGCATTGTTATCTCTGTAATTAAACACTATTGAAATAGGAGACAATAATGGATCAAAAATTACTGGACGTTTTGAACATGGTATATAAGCAGGATTTTTCTGAAGTGGTAGGACAAGATCGACTGACGCTTGAACCAATGCTACTTGAACTTGAAGAAAAGAAATTGATTGCCATTGAGCGCGTGAAGTCGGGCTGCGGTGGATGTACGGGTTGTGGTGTACAACTTTTCCCTGAAATCGTTGACGCTGGCATTGAAATGCTGAAACAACACGGGATGATTGAAGAAAAGAAATAGTAGTTATATTGCACTAGTAGAACGTTTCCTATCTAAAAATGATAGGATCAGACTTTTTGGTGAATACTCACGCAGCTGCTCATTAGCATATATGCCTGAGAATAATAACAGATTAGGGCTCTTACTGCTACAGAGTTACACTGCGATTGTATTCACCAAAGAGCATTTTTTTTATTCCTAACTTAACACCAACACGTTTGTGATATGTTAGTATAGTTTGAGGCGGAGTTTAGTTTGCGAGTTGTTCAATTTGTTTGACAAGATGCTGTTGTTTAGTATTTTTAGCTTGTATGGATTTGAGGATGCAAATGTCAATCATTTTTTGTAACACCCCCTGCTAATGAGAATGTGTACCACTTTGATTGCAGAGGGCAAAACAGGAGATGACACGCGACCCGAGCATGCGCATTTCTACCCGAAAGGCTATTTTTTGGGGAAAACAGAATGTACCACCAAAATCCAAACCTGGTGAGAAATTCTTGTACACGGATACAAACTATTACCTTCTGGGATTGATTATTGAAAACCTTACAGGAAAACCTTTTCAGGAAGTTCTTCATACCATGATTTTTGAACCCCTGGGAATGAATCACGCCTATACCAATGATTTTACTGCACCAAAGAAGCCATCCAAATTTCTCACTGCTCATGCAATGATTGATGGTGTGGATTTCACCAACATGAAAGGCGTTGCCCCCATTGATCATGCAGGCTCAAGTGTGATTGCACCACTGGAAGACTTTTACATTTTTATGAAGACACTTGTGAACCATGAAATACTGAAGAAAGAAACTTTGCAAAGAATGATTGATGATGACAGACCCATGGGATTTCCTGCCATTGGCATTCGCTATGGCTACTCGATATGGAAGTTTGTGACAGTTCCTTTTGTGATGCCCTCTAAGTTCAACTGCTGGGGCTGTGTAGGTGTTACAGGGGCGTTTCTGTTCTATCATCCAGAAACAGAATCGTACATCATTAGTACGTTCAATGATTCTTCCTACAAAACCAAAGCCCTTCGCTTCATGCTATCCAACGTGATCAATGCTTTATGCGTATGATATGAGATTGAAACCCACTCGAGTTGTAAGGATAGAAAACAGTAAAATGGTAACGATCAAGCACATTACAGAAAACAAAAAGCAGTTTCTAGACCTGCTGCTCCTGGCTGATGAACAAGAAGATATGATTGATAAATACCTGCCCCAGGGCGATATGTTTGCTCTGTACGATGGGGATTTAAAATCACCGACCACTACGACCACCCAATGTTCGATGGTGTCATACAGCTTGTTGATATGATTGTCCTGAAAAAGGATTTAAGAGAGTGAAAGGAGATCGAAACATTTTGTGGGCGATTGTTTTTTTAAAGGGTTGAAGAGGAGGGGCAAGCGCACACGCATCCTTCTGTTTTTTTTAAAGTCCACAATGTTGTCCATATCCCTTGGTGACACATGTTTTGTATCGTATAATGTTCTATCTTTGTTTGATATATCCTGGTACACTTGACAATGATTCTAAATACCCATAGAATTACTATGGGTATTTAGATATGTTTTCAAGGACTACAATGATGAAACATGATGAGTTTTTCAGAAAGAATCCAGTTTTTACTGGAGAAGATCTGGCAAAACACCTATTGTTGCAAGGTAAACCTGGTGAACGGACACAAGAAGCTCTCTTGGCATACCACCAGAAGACTGGACATATTGTACGAATACGACGTGGATTATATGCAGTAATACCGAAGGGTACTAGTAGGGATTTTTTCTCGGTTGATCCGTATCTTATTGCATCAAAATTAACACCAGATTCGGTGTTGTCGCACCATACAGCACTAGAGTTTCATGGTAAAGCGTATTCTTTGTTTACTCATATAATTTACTCGGCATCTCGTCCATTGGGTTCTCTGAGTTTTCAATCTTATACTTTTCGAGGAACCAAATTTCCCCATGCTCTTGAGACTCAGGGTAAAACGCATACTAATGTTTTGATTGCAGAACGTGCAGGTATAATCGTAAGAGTTTCAAACTTGGAGAGGACTCTGGTGGAAACTCTGGATCGACCTGATCTGTCAGGAAGTTGGGAAGAAATATGGCGCTCGTTAGAGTCTATTGAATTTTTCAATCTTAATAAAGTCATAGAGTATACACTCCTGCTTAAAAATGCGACTACTGCAGCAAGGGTAGGTTTTTTCCTGGAACAACATCGAACTCAGTTAATGGTTGAAGATTGGCAACTCAAAGAGCTTTACGATATGCGACCTCGACAAGTCCATTACTTGGATAGGTCCAGGAGAAAAATCAGCAGACTCGTACCGAAATGGAACCTAGTGGTACCAGTGGAAGTGATTGAACGGTCCTGGGCGGAGGTAATATGAGAATTTCTCTAGAGAAACTTACAATGGAAGCAGAGGCGACGAGTTTCAGACCAGATTATCTGGAAAAAGTGGCTCGTTTGTTGGGATTATTCAACGATATAAAAGACCATCCATTCCTCAAAGAGAGGCTTGTGCTTAAGGGCGGTACCGCCTTAAATCTCGATAAACGATGTGGATTTCGACTCCAGTGATTTGATAAGACAGTTAATACCTACCCTACGTGTGAATTCCTCTGAGATCAAGGTTGGACCAATAATATATGGCAATAAGATTGCGATGGAATGTCGCCAAGCTTTATCCGCTGTCCTTCCCTTGAATGAATCCGAAAAGGCATTTTTGGATTTACTTCTAGATCGGGGAATAATTGATCCTTCTCTTTTAACTAATGATCCATTTCTTCAACAACGCATTCTACTGCAACCGCTTCTTCAATGGAAGGCACTAAATGTACGACATCATAAACTGTAAAGAACCTGGCTTAGTGGACCTAGGATCCACCAAAAGTCATGCAGTTTAATGGATGCCTAAGAAGCATTTCAAAAAACTACTTCCAGAAGAAGAATTTTAAAAAACTCCGATCCAGCGTTACTAAAAAGACAAATAGTGACAATGATGCTAAATACCCATTGAAAACCTATGGGTATTGAGAGTTATTTTCAAGGAACGTAATGATGAAACATTTTGTGGACGATTGTATTTTGAAA
>CAZBOU010000068.1:0-5321 GCA_964493625.1 uncultured Caldisericota bacterium | reverse complement strand
ATAACAAGCAACATACGACACACAAGGAAACAAGTCGATTGAATATAGGTTTCATATTGATGATCACTCACAACCCAATTTTGCCATTAAACAATCTAGTACTTGTAAGCCTGCGATTGCACGTCTATAATCTTGTCTTTCAAAGGCCCACATAAGTTTTTCTGCATCGCTTCCTGGAGCTCTACTCATACTTGTGTCTACATATTTACAAATAGACCATGCATAATCGAAATCGGAACCAGGTTCATAATCACTATATTCTCCAGTAAACCCTGCAACATTTTTAGCACGTTTCCAAACATTATGCTGAGTTGTCCATTCACCTTTTAGAGTTTCACAATCGGTAGTATCTTTCCATCTAGCATTATAGTTTCTGTTCAATTCATACCACCAACCGCTATAAGAAGAATTTTCACCTTCAGGAAACATATTTTCAGGTGCACATGGATCACATTCATCTTCCCCACAATCATCATCCCCACTACTGGAAGCATCTACACCATTTTCTCCAATAGTAGTGTTTACTCTGGTCATGTTCGCAAGGAGTTCTTTTAGATCCAATTGCCCTTGTTCAGGGATGTGGAACTCAATAGGTCCATTGATGGGTTGGTCGTAGGAAGGATTGATGGTTGCCTGGGCAGAAAAGGGAATCTCCATATTGTAAGGGTTGTAGATACCAATGGTTGAATCAGAATTCTTGTCTATAGCTCTGGCCCATACTTCTGCTCCGCTGCTGTTTGCCACCAATGAAATCATATTCCCACAGGGGTCATATACAGCCGAAGCTTCCCCCTGGAAACAATTGGTTTGGCAAGTATGGTCTTGATAGTACAGAGATAGCATGCGTCCATTGGGCGCTGTGGTCGCATCAATAGTAATCAGGAGTTGTCCGCTATTGTACTTCAGTGCTTTGTCAATGCCATAGGGAGAATAGTAATACTTCCAGTCGTATTGGTACGTATCATTTAAAGAATAGGTATGGGTGGCTACCCTGCCATCATCGTAATACGTTATTTCCCATGCTTTGGTGGTAGCAGGCTGAGTAGAATTATCGGTATAGACGTAATTGGTAATTTGCTTCTTGGCATTCCACGTAAATGTTGCTGATTTGTTTCCGGTATACGTAATACTGGATAACAATCCTTGATTGTTTGGATCATATGTATAGGTAGAAATGGTTTGACTATTGGGATCAACAATGGAGGTTAATCGCCCGGCACTATCGTAGTTCAGTGCAAAGGGAGTATTGGGATCAATATCACTGTACTTTAAACTATTGAGCCTTCCATGGTTGGCGTCATACCCATAGGTAATGACCCGTCCAGATCCACTATAGGTTAACGTATCCAGTTTTTCTTTCATGGTTCCCGTCGATACATACGAGGGTGTAACGGTATCGGAAAAATTGGTCATTCCGGCTTTGATATTGTATGTATACCCAGTTAACTTGTCACTGGTGTAGGACTGATAAATGGACGCATAGGTTGTTTGGGTGAGTGTATTTTGGTACACCTGCGAGGTGATGTTCTTTCCATTCCAGATTTGACGCATCTGCAAGTTCCCTGGATAGTCCAAATACGTCAGTTCCTTGGCACTGGAATACGTATATCCAAACGAAGGAGAAGGCGTCTTACTAGCATCTGTAAAAGAGGATAACCAATTCTTTTGATCGTATTGATAGCTTTGGCTTCCTACATGGCCAGTTCCGCTCATTGATCCTACTAGTCCTAACGCAGTTGAGCCGGTGCCTGTATACGAGAAAGATGCACTGCCATTGCTATTAATTACATCCATCGCACTGTTTCCTGTTTAATCAATTTCAATTCATTCTCCTACTGATTTAATCAAGTATACACGAAACAATCCATTGAGAAAAGATTCTCAGAATATAGTACTCACTGTCTGATGAAAACCAATTCTCTACGAAACTAGGAGGAGAAAACCTAAAATAATTCTCTCCTCCTGTTATTCACTTTTTACACTTTCGAATTAAAACTCATGCTTCAGCTTTTTATGGAACAGGACGCTAAACATGTGTCTAACGTTAAGTAATCAAACAAAGTTCTTCTTTCTACCGAGAAAGCCTTACTGGAGTTGACTGTATATTTGTTGTAATGGATCCATCTTTTTGAAGAACAATTGTAAGTTTCCTTGTATCGCTAGGCAATGTATCATCTTCTCTGAAGTCTAAGAGAGGAGGGATAAAACCCTCTTCTTCATAAATTAGGTTTGTATCTGAATCGACAATTTCAATCTTCACGCGACAATTTAGTGATACAAGATATGTTAAAGTTTTGACATTGTAGTTACCATCTTTAAAACCAATCATATTCAGGATTTCATTTGGTGTACCTCCGTTTTTCCCTATCCATTTGTTATTTTTCTTTTCAATCACTATATGGTAGCTATTATTAGGTGGAACGCTTATGGAAGGAGTATCGTGATTGAAAGAATTGATCGTAGATATTAAATCGTTTGGGTAATACTGAAATTCTGAATACAAGATTTTTCCGGTTTCATTTTCTACACGTACCAAGACTGGAGCCATTAGTTTTAGCATATCATTATGTGATGTATCGTAGGTTATGGTAATAGGGAAAAAATATCTTGTCAGATAAAAGCAAGATAAAACAGCTACAGCTACTATAGCAACGTAGACAATGAATGTTAACTTATTTTGGTTTTTCATCTCTACCTCCGTTAGTGTTATGCGATTGTAATAAGCGTTTGAAACAATAATTCACCACTTCCTAGTTGACATCTACTATCGCCAACTATCTTGTCTTCGTCATTGTATTCTTTAACAATCCCAACATCAAGGCCTTTTCCTCCGCCTAAAAAACAACACCTATTCATTTCATCCTCCATGGAATCAATGATTCCTGAGATATAAGATTCAGGAACGCCTGATTGTTTCATTTCTTCATGGAGTTTTTGCCTTTGACTTCTAGTGAAATGTCCATTCCAGCACAAACAGCTAAAACCTATTCCCCAGCCGTATTCTAAATCTGGAAGTGAAGATGTTTTAATAACATTACAAGGAGTCTTTTTAACAGAAGATTTAAGTATACTGATGATATTAGTATCAATGTTCACTCCTCCCTTATACACCGTCCAATCTACATTGGTTGTCAGGGTAAGTGAGTCTGTAATGGCTCCTTCTTCTCCTAAGCTAGTAAAGGGATTGCGAATGTTGTTGGCATTGATGGAGGTAAAAAGAGAGGTACGAAGATCATATTGATACAAAACTTGAGGTACTCCTGAAGCATCGGTTAACATAGCCGTATTGCCAAAATTGTCATAATGGAAATAGAGCATGCCTGTAAAGGTTTGTCCAATGCCTCCCCTTTGATCTGTATAATACATCGCCAGTGGTGTGCCCGAAGGATCGGTACAATAGTTTTGTGTAATGGTGCCTGAAGGCGTAATGCATGTAGCCCCTTCAATGCCCTGGGGTCCATATTGAAACGACCAGGTTTCTTGGGGCGATCCATTGACCACTTTGGTCCAGTTAACTATATCTCCTGCAGGGGTATAGGTAAATGTATTTTGTACACTACTGCCTCCATTGGTTTCCGAGATGGTATTCACTCGATCTTGTGCTGTCCATGTCATCGACATGGTCGTACCATTGGGATACTGAATAGAGGAGACTTGTCCTTTGGGACCTGTGTAAGAATACACTTCTTGACTTAGATTGGGATAGGTAATAGTATTTACTTGTCCCTCAGGTGTATACGCAATATTGTACGTTCCTTGTCCTGCTATTTGCAGACTATTGGTTCTTCCTGTGTTGGCGTCATACCCATAGGTTACAGTTGGCTTTCCTGTATTGTACGACACAGTATTGATTTTTCCTTTGAGTGTTCCGGTTGCATGATAGGAAATGGTTGCAATTTCGGCCAGTGTATTCATGCCTCCATCGGTCACCGAATAGTCATATTGCGAGATTTGATGAGTGGTTCCATCTCGCGTCACTTGCCCCGACAGGAGCGTTTGCAATCCACTGTTTTTCACAGTGACATTGTTGTTGTATTTTTGGCTGTATACCTGGGTTAAGTTGGTTCCATTGGGATACGATAGATTGGTCAGTTCATGCGCATTGCTCCAGCCATAGGTGAAGTTTTGTCCCAATGTAGTGTTTTGCAGTGTTGATAAGTAATGGCGGTTGTCATACGAAAACGAATAGGAATCGCCTCCTCCACTTTGCGAAGAAGGAATTCCTAGGAGACTGGTGCCGCTGTAAGAGAAGGTCGTACTATTTTTGGATGTCAAATTGCCTACAGCATCGTACGTATATGTATCGGTTCCTCCATTTTGGGTATGACTGGCTACTTTTTGATCGGGGGTATACGTCCAAGTTTCAATGCCAGCTCCCCCGTAATAGGTTAGACTTTGGGGGCGTCCCAGTAAATCCAGTTGATACGTTCCCTTTTCATCGGCTGTAACATCTCCTCGCACATTGCGAGTATAGCTAATGGTGCCTTGAATAGGATCACTAACTTGCGTAACATGGCCTGCATTGTCATAGGAATAACCAGTGGTTCCTTCGCCTTCCACCTGAATACTGGTCACCTGGCTATTTAAATCGTAGTCATACGTCGTGGTTTTTCCAGCATGATCCGTACCAGTTTCCAATCGACCAAAATCATCATACACCATGGTAGAAGTTTGGCCAATATGATTCGTAGCTGTGTATACACTGCCATTGTCATAATATGTATAAATAGTGGTTTCTCCGCGGCTATTGGTGGTGCTGTATGGATTGGGACGATAGGGTACGGAGGCAGCATACACATTACCTTGGTAAGGAGGATTCCAGGGCTGGATATACAAGACGGGAGGATTGGCTTGTGTATTTCCCAAAGCATCGGTGTATTCGGATGAATCTTCGCAGCCGCCTTCCGAGGAGCTAGATGTTTCTGCTCCATTGGCATCGGCAGCATAGGAAGAAGTGAGTCCCGTCACGCTATCGGACGTTCCAGAAATCAAATTGAATGGATTGCGCGTAATGACTTGGTTCGAAACAGCGGTTGTACCCCCTTCTCGCATTGCGACTGTACTGATGTAGCCAGCAGGATTGTAGGTATAACTGGTCGTATTGGAAAGAGGATCTGTCACTTGGGTTAGATCGCCTGTGGTAGGACTGTATGTATAGCTCGTTGTCTTTGTTCCTCCTGTAGTTGGCTGGGTAAGAGACGTGATTTGTCCGTGGGAGTTGTATGTTTGTGAAGTGGTTTGTCCCAAAGGATTTGTAATACTAGTCGGCAAACAAGGATTGTTATTGTCGGTATACAAAAAAGACGTGGTTGCATCCACTT
>CAZBOU010000067.1:0-5362 GCA_964493625.1 uncultured Caldisericota bacterium | reverse complement strand
TGAGAGCGTGATTCGGCGATTCGAGGTACCAGGAAGAAAATCCACAAAATCCACATTTGCAGAAATCAGGATCATTCTAGATTCTTCGATCAGAAAGTGTCTACTGAACCGGACTCAGATCACTGAGTAGTTACAGAAATTTATAATATAAAAGGGGTGATTTATGACTTATGAATTAATGATTATTATTGATATAAAGAATAATATCTGTACAACTAAAAAAGGTCTTAAATCTCTTATTCGTGCAGATGAAAATTTTATTGATATCACGGAAAAATATATTACATACAAAAATGAAAAATTTAGTTGTGATATAAAGAAAGAAAAAATTGAAAAGAATACAGACATAATTGCATATATACTTAAAATTGATTTTTCAGAAGAACAAATAGAAACTTTTTCAGAGATGAAAAGAGCACTTAAAATTGTTATTGGGAAAATTACAGGAAAAAATAAACTAGTGTTATGGGACGATTTATCTCTATATTATTCTCAAAAACTATATCCCCAAATATATGAGGTAGAGAATTTACTTAGAAAATTAATTAACTTATTTATGGTAACGAAGGTAGGATTGGAATGGGAGAAAGAGGCTGGTATCAATGTTGTCATAGCGAACCAGAATAAAAATAAGGGAAGTGGTAATGGTATTGTCTATGAATTAGATTTTAGTATTCTTACCAATATTTTATTTGGAAAATATCCGATCAAGAGTATTGAATTATTAGAAAATGCTATTAAGGATATGGAACTAAGTGATACCCCTCTAGATGGCGAAAATCATAGCATAATTCAGTCCTTTGAAGATTTTATTCCAAAAAACAATTGGGACAGGTATTTTTCTAAACTCCTGAACTGTGAGTCAAAAGAATTTAAGAAAAAATGGGATACGCTGTATTCTATCCGATGTGTTGTCGCCCATAATAATTCAATTTCCAAAGAGCAATACAATCAAGGGATAGAACATTGCGAATGGCTTAAAGAAGTCTTGGGAAAAGCTATCAAGCAGCTAACTGAAATAAACATACCTGATGAAGAAATAGAATCTGCTGTATTCAACCCAATCTATGGTGATAATAATGATTTGAGAACAGCAAGAAAAAGTCATGTAGACATTTCCCCCCAAAGTGCTAAAAGCTTTATAGAAACACAATCAAAAATTAAAAATTATCTTCCTGTTTCAGTAAGTGATTATTTACAGGCAACAAGAAATATTGCTGATTATCTTCCTGTTTCAGTAAGTGATTATTTACAGGCAGCAAGAAATATTGCTGATTATCTTCCTGTTTCAGTAAGTGATTATTTACAGGCAGCAAGAAATATTGCTGATTATCTTCCTGTTTCAAATAATGGACATTTAGAATCTTTGACGAATTCTAAAGATTCATTATCTGAGCTATCAAAGGCTGGTGATAACGGTATGAATAATAATTCCTTATCTGGTGAAGATAAAGAAAAAGAAGAAGTGGGTAATCTTAAGGGGAAAGAAAATAATGAAGAATAATTGGTTGTTATTACCATCGGTACCAGGAAGAATTGTCACATTATCCTCAAAAAGTGGCTTTTTAGGCCTCTGAAAGCGTGATTTGGCGATTCGAGGTACCAGGAAGGAAATCCACAAAATCCACATTCATAGAAATCAGTATTATCGGTACCAGGAAGAATTGTCACATTTTCCAAAAAAACCGGCTTTTTAGGCCACTGGAAGCGTGATTTGGCGATTCGAGGTACCAGGTAGAACTTCCACAAAATCCACACACCTGCAAATCAGGCTCTTGTTCAGCCCTCTCAGAAAGTTGCTGCTGAACCTGACTCAGATCAATCAGACTCTACAATAAATAAGGAATATTATTTTGGATGAATCCAATACTGTAAAACTTGATGATATTCAGAGTGGTATACTTGAATTTATAAACTCAAGTGATTACCAATATTCCATATTTATTGATGGAGAATGGGGAATTGGTAAAACCTATTTTATAAGAAATACACTCAAGAGTAGTCTACCAGACAATTTTCGATATGTATATGTTTCTTTGTTTGGGATTGCTTCAATCCAGGAATTGGACGAGAAAATATCGACAGAGTTGTTGCTTCAGGCATTTGATAAAAAGGAATTTTGTAAGTCAAAGCTTGGTAAACTGGGCATCATGTTGGGGAAAACATCTATAAACATTATCCTTAAGAGATTGGCTCTTAATTCTAACGATTTTCCTAGTAATTCTGAATGGGCTTCCTTATTGCCGCAAAAGAATGACCGAAAATTTTTATTTGTTTTCGATGATATTGAGCGTGCCTCATGTCAAATTAAGGACCTGTTTGGTTATATCAATAATTTTATTGAGCAGTATAGAGCAAAAGTGTTACTAATTGGTTGTCAACCAAAGATAGGTTTTACTGGAGACATTAATGAAGCTGAATTAACCAAAGAGCATGATGACAGTAGCAATAATTCCAACTCCTCTCAAGGTAAAGAGCAGAATATCTTTTCACAATATGGGGAAAAACTGATTGGCTACAAAATCGATTTCAAACCAGATTTTCTTGATGTTGCGAAAATATTTGTTCAATCTATCTCAAATAATCTTAATATAGAAAAGGAAATAGGTGTATCATCAGTGGAGATAACAGAGGTTATCACTAGTGTCTTTATTGATGTTAATGAATACAATCTGAGAAAATTTCAAAGCGTCATTGGTACTATTGGGCGATTATTTAAGTCGTTAATTAATCCTAAGATTAATGAACTATTCTCAGATCAAGCGAGTAAAAAACAATTTTTTATGATTTCTATTATTCAGATTGCATTTTCTAAACTAGGCAAAAAGCCTACTAAAAGATGGACTGAAACTAATTTGCTATGGGCCCTTCAATTGAGATCATTTCCTAGTTATATTGACTCTTTTGTGAAATCTTCCATTATGCCTCAATTACAATTTAGAAAAGCAATTGATGAGTTTATAAGAAATAGCGAGTGGGAGAAAACTAATCAAAGTGATCCGCTTAATATACTTAGGAATGGATATCATGAATTAGAAAATCAGCAGAGGTTAACTGAATTATATTCAGAATTACTCGGAAAGATTAAGGCTTCTGGATACCCTCCATATAAATGGGGGGATCTTTTAGTGTTGATCTCGAAACTAGAGAAAGAGACTCTAATAAATGAAGGTGAATTCTTGTCAGTTATTGGTATGCTTGAATCACAAGTGAAATCGATTGATTGGGATAGCCTAGAATATAAAGAATTCTATTTTAATGTTGAGTATTTTGTTTCAGATGATACTATGTTGAAAGCGCATCAAGAAACTCTTCATACCAAATTTTCTGAGTGGGGAAATTGCAAGAAATCGTACTTGGAAACTAAGATGGCTGAAAAAATTGGACTGTTTTTGAGAAACAAAGATATGGATGGATTGAAAGAGTACATTTTTGAAAATCAAAATGAGATATTCATAAATAAACACTTTCTATCTCTTATTGATTGGGAAACGATCGAGCATTTTCTAGCAAATGCTACTCCACGTTTATATCAAGGATTTAGAGGAGCCATTTTTGTCATTTATACACGATTTGGAGTAATGCACATAGATGAGTTAAACCTTATCAACCATATAATAGAGTGGTGTCGGGAAAATATTACTGAAGGTGATAAGATAGTTTTGATGCAAAGAAAATGGTTGATCGATAATTTGCGTGAGTTGGATGGAAGCGGACTAGATCAAAGCGAACAAAATAATCCCAAAATCTCGCACGATGTTTAGGGTTATTCTTGAGCTTCCCTACATTTTTAACACTCAATCGGGTAATCGCTGGTTCATGACCCGACAATTCCTTGTATGTGAACTCTGCATAAAAGTTACACTCAATGCTTAGAGCGGTCAGTTTCGACCGGCATCGAGGAAGTTCATGATCTCCTGGAAACTCTTGCCGCTCCTGATGAATGCTTCCATTATCTGGCGGGCCTGATGTTCCTTTTTCTGCACCATGAGTTTCTCCAGATTGCCGGCCACGGCATCGTATTTCGCTTTCGCCTTCACCAGGTCTTCCTGGGCCTTGGCAATCTGGGCTTCAATTGAAGCAATACTCTTCACTCTCGCCATTTTCGTCATCTCCTTCGTTGTCGGGTGAATCCATCAGGGACCTGCCATCGGCAAGCAGCCTGCCGATCTCGGTTGCCTTGAGCCTCACATACTCCTCATCCAGGCCGAAGGCACCCAGAATGGTTTTCTGCCGCTTCGTCACTGCATGATCAAGCCGGTATGTTCCATTGTTCCTCCTGACCATCTCGATCTTCTCAAGTTCCCTGAGTGCCTCGGGAACCGTCATGTAGTTCGGTTTTGTCTCAAGCCTGAACAGCTCCTCCTTCAGGAGGGTGTAGATCCTGTTGCGTATGATGAGGGCCACGAACTCGATGAAGATCTTGGAAGAGAGGGCATTCTGGGACTGCACCCGCATGCTCCTGCCTCCCAGGAAGGTCTTGTCTGAGCTGAAGAGTTTCTCCGAGGCATCCCTTCCCTTGTACAGGATGAGCGCCTGCTCGGCACTCATCCTCTCGGAAGTGACGATGCAGAAGTAGCCGCACAGGGCCAGTTCAGCCTCAATGACCGATGCCTTCTCTTTTGCGTAAAGAAACGTATCTTCCTTGCCGTAGTAGATGTCGAAATACTGCGTGATGTTCTTGCTGAAGGTGACCGCCCGGCCCTCGACACGCCTGAGAAGCTTCTTGTAGCCCTCAATCCTCTGTTCCAGCTTCTCCCGCTCGGCTGCCTGGCGCCCACTGTTGTAGTAGATGTGGAAATGGCGGTCCCTGGTGTCGTCCGCATACAACCGGGCCCTGACCGTGGTCCCGTAGACCCTGTAGGAGCGGATGGCACATCCACGGGAGGTCTCGAAGGTGTGGATCCTGCTGGTGACCAGGGCCGAGACGAGATCCTTCATGCCCTTGACCATGATGATGAAGCTGTAGCCGTTCTCATCCATGTAGCGGATGTTCTCCTTGCTGAAGTACCCCCTGTCCAGGATGAAGCCCATCCTCTTGTACCCGTATTCGATCACCTTGTCGACAAGGAAGCTGAACTGGGAGACATCATTGATCGAGCCCGGGTACTCCTCGTAGAACAGGGGGACCTGGTTGGTCTTGTCGAAGGCAAGGGCGAGATTGAAGACGGGAAGCCCCTTGTCGTCCTTGGCCTTGCCGAACTCCACGATGTCGACGTCCCCTGCCTGGCAGTTCTTGTTGGTCGAGTCGTAGGAGATGTACAGGCGCTGTCTTCGATCCCGCCTGGCATTCCAGCTGTCCAGTACTATCGGTACCAGGAAGAATTGTCACATTTTCCAGAGCGCCAGTTCGGCGTCATAT
>CAZBOU010000066.1:0-5408 GCA_964493625.1 uncultured Caldisericota bacterium | reverse complement strand
AACCGGTGATCTTCCGATGGAAGTATAAATTAGAAACGGTAGAGGAGAATTCTATACCATGTTAATTAGGAAACGTTCTACTAGGTGTTTTAGCCAGACAGAAATGGGTAAGAAGTTCTAATCTGTTATCGATGATCTCAAATTGAAAAAAATACGGTGTAAGGCTTCCTACTCGGTCTGCAATAACATATAGTTTTTCGTTCACTAATAATGGTTGGCTTATAGCCGAAAATTGTTTCATATGATATGTATAGGTGATATATGACTCTCCATGCCTAATCAATAAGCTGATAAAGCAAGGAGAAGGAGACTCGATGTATCCGTTTGGTTTTTGATATGTTCCATCAGATGAAGAAGTCACTAGATATCTAGAGTGATATACAGGGGGATTGGAATACCAATATGCTCCTCCCCCGAGAATATCATTGGATTCCCATTGCTTCTGTCCTGTTCAAAGATTGTAGCATAGGATTTTGTGTTTCTGACTCATATAATTACTGGTTTCCGTTCGTTGAATATCAATTACTTTGACAAAAGCTTGGGTGGCACTCAAAGTAATACTGTTGGCATAGTATCCTTCAATATCTGCTTGCCATTGAATATCACCATTTTGAGGATGCAAGGCATAGACTCGCGAGACAAAGTTTTCTTTCCTCCACCAATCCCCTTCTGCTGTTTCCAGTAATAGCAGTTGGTTGGTCGCTTCAGAAAAAGCACATACATTCCCATACCGCATATCTTCTGCCTGGGAGCTTTTCATACTGGAATATTGCTTCTTCCATACCAGCTTTTGAGTATGGGCTGCATAGCAGTGTAAAATCCCTGTTTTCCATTCAATCAGGTAGTAGCAGTTGTTGCCTACAATGGGTGCATGATGGCTATGAATGGGAAGTATTCCTGCATATTCCATGGTTGTAGGCAAGGACGCAGTTGTAAATCCTGTATTCTGTGCATCCATTCGAATCAAGGGCCAGTTGGTATATTGAAATTCATCAGCAGAGGAAGCAGGGGTAGAATGAGAAAAGACAGGTGGGAACAATACTAAAATTCCCAATAGCACCGAAAGAATACAAGATGTAATATGTCTCATTAAAACTCCCCACATACTTTTTTTCTTTGAATAAATATACGGTGAAAAGGCTTAAAAGGCAATGTTTTTTGGAACCGTATTGTAATTTCGTTTAATCTACATTGTTACGGGATTGGTATTGGTTGTTGAGAAAGGGAAGAAGTGAGAAGCGGGTGGTATGTAGCAGCGGATAATGTGGGTTCTTTTTGAGGTAGAGGATCGATCTATTTGTGGGTTGTGCAATTGAAACCAGTATACATTTCTTTGGGTTTCATCAATAGCTTTGGTTTTGCCCATAAAATCGAAGGAATACCCTTGAATAGTTTCAATGGATGGGGGAAGTTGAATAGTGCTGACAAACATTTCCTTTGAATTGTCTTTGATCATGCCAAATTGGTATATTTGTTGATCTATATTCCAAAAGATAAGCATTAAATGACCACCTGCATCATAGGAAAAGAATTGGGGTGAAGGAATGGTATCGGGAAGATCGTGTTGGTGTATTTCAGCTGTATTATTGGCATAGGTAACTTCAATCAGGTGGTTATCTGGAGTCGATTTTTGCAGGTACCATTTTACAGATCCATCTGCGCGAATATAGGTTTCGATCTTATCTATTTGACTGCAGTCCATTTGGAGAGTAGTGGTTTTGGGTTCTTCTTGATTTTCTGCAAATTGTGAAAAATCTTGAATGTGAATTTTATTTGCATGGCGATCTACCCAAAGAACCACATTAGATCCATCATTTGTTATGGGCATTTCCAAAGGAAGAAAGATGTCAGGTAATAGACCATTCTCTTCTTTGGAATGCTGGAGCTTGATGATTTCAATGATTCCATCTACGCTATACTCC
This sequence comes from uncultured Caldisericota bacterium, assembly GCA_964493625.1. Taxonomy (GTDB): domain Bacteria; phylum Caldisericota; class Caldisericia; order UBA6126; family UBA6126; genus JAGLCW01. Next base: position 3,486 of record CAZBOU010000066.1, on the reverse strand, counting down.
ATGGGTGATTCAATAATGACAGGATTTGCCATATCTGAATCATACCATTTGTAGCTCATAAACAAGGCAGTAGAAGAAAAAATATAATCATTTACATTGAATAGGGGATCCATCAATTCTTCATCTTCTTGGACTGCTTCAAAAAAAGCCATATATTTCTCTTCATCCATGGCGGAGTATAGGAAACCATCCTGTAGTAGTTGAATGTAGGGGATTTGAGAGAGTGTTTGAAATGTAGCGGTCCATTTTGTGTCCAGGTTTGTCAATTGATACTCAAAACCTTCCTGCACGATAGAATACTGATTGTCAGCTAGATCTATATGATTTGTGGTAAATTCCATCAGTTCATTGTTTTCGATATAGGAGAGAAATGATATGAAGCTTTTTGGATCTGTTTTGCTAACGTACAATCTCCCGTTTTGATTCAAATAATGAGGCGTGATATTTGGGTTGGCACTAAATAGGCTCGAAAGAGCATCGTTTAGCTCTATATCAAATCCATGAACCGTATAGACTGGTTTTGTGAAATCCGAAGAAAGGACATCGTGCCCAAGAAACAAATAATCTTCTGTTGTTTCGCTATTCAGTAGCATTTTTGCTCCTGGTACAGATGTAATTGCTTCTACAAAATCAATGGAAGAAACTTCACTACTCTCTATCTCCACTTGCGAGTTTTGGGTGCTTCTGCAATGACATAAAAAAAAGGAACACATTGCTACAACAACAAACATAGATATTGTTTTCTTCATATCTTTCTCCTTGTTGGTTTACATTTTTCCGGACATTACGATTGTAAATACTGTCTTCGTAGTATTCAGGGTCTGAGTGCTGAGGGTGGGTTAGGTAAGCACCTTAACAAGGATGGGTAAGTATGCCCCTAGGAGAAGCATTGTTCCGCCAAAGCGCAGATACATGTTTCTAAACTTTCCTGTTCCCTCTTTTTTGGCAGAATACAGGTGGTTGATGGAAGAGAACAAAAGGAAAAGCAAGGTTAACAGTAAAACAGTTAGGCTGGATTTAACACCCCATTGGAAAACGAAAACAAGTAAGGAAGTAATGGTCAATGCATAAAAGAACAAGCCGCATTGCCTTTGGTAGCCACTTGGCTTGTACCCTGTCAGCTTTTGGGCTTCTTCAGATAAGAATAGCGACTCTGTACCTGACAGTCCTGCAATCGTAAACACTGTTAAGAAGGATATTAAAGGGAAAACATCTGCAATTGATTGGAAATTAACATACCCAATCTGTAAAGCAACAATGATCACAATCCATCGTAACCATTCAAAAATCAAACACAATGTTCTTTTCATTTGCTCCTCCGTAGATTTGATGCAATCAGCTTAAATCCAAACTATTTTATTTTGCAGTGTGAAGACAAGTATAAGTATAGCATTCGTTATGCATGGTAGACAATACGATTTTGTTTTCATGAAAATCCAGAGAGGCCTGTTACTTTTTTCAATCAGTACAGAGGTAATTCAGATATGCTGACAAATGGAAAAATCTCCAAAGCATTGTTATTAAAAAGGGATCGTGTATTGTTTGATGGTTTAATTATTCTTCAAAGGTACCCAGATTGTAAACGAAAACTTTCTCAAAGGGTTCCCAACGTAATTCATACGGCTTGTGTAGTTTCGGAAGCCACAGAAATCGAAGAGGTTCATTTTTTGGGACATCTTTCCAGTATACATATAGAAATCCTCTTCCGTTTTCGTTTAGTATACTTTTTGCTCCAATACTATTTGGAAGCCATTGTGTAAAGATTTTTGCTACATAATTACCTTGGTCATCCAATAAATACAAGTTATCCCAGCTTTCTAAAACAATTGGAGCTGTATGTATATTTTCTATTGTTAAATCAATATGTAGAAGATCTTCCCCCGAATAGTCATTCGTTTCTTTATATGCTTTTTTGATGGTTAAAGCTAATGGATATTCTTCACTTCTTTCTCCAATGGAATGAAGGGGATAGCATAAGCAAAAGGTATCTGAATCAGACTTTAAATTTGCTGGAGAATCGTCAATTAACACTTTACTGGTCTCATTGTCCCAAGTAACTTCTTTGTCTACTGCTTCTCCAATTGTACGTAAAGGAGCATAAACCCGATCTTGGTATAAAAAAGGTTCTTGTTCTGATTCGATTTCTTCTCCATTAACCTGTAATCCAATATTCCGATACGTTACTTCAATTTGTTTCTTTCCCGTTTCTCCGTAGGCAGGAAGAAAAAATGTCATACTGCCAAGCAGAAAACTGATGGTTACAACCGATCTTCAACCTTAATCACCCCTAAAAAATAACAACTCTTGCATTGATCGCATTTGTTGTTTCAAAAGTTGTCTAGACTCAATTGCATAAAACTTCACAAATAGCTTGCATATTGGTTCTTTTATCCTACAACGGCCCGATAGACTACTACCCATTGGAGGATCATATGTATGTGAAAATTACGCCTCGTAAGAAGAAAGACAAGACCTATTACTGTGCGGAACTCGTAGAAGGAACCAAAGAAAATGGAAAGGTCAAACATCGCCGAATTATGTACTTTGGTAGTGTAGACTCGGAGATGGCAGAAAAACTCAAAATCGTCTTCTCCAAAGACTTTGATGACTTTACGAATCTAAACAAAATCAACTATTCTTCCGCTGTTTCCTATGGATCCTTTGTTCTGTTGGATACCCTGTTTTCTGAGTCTGGATTGTTTGCCAAGATGCAAAAGACTCTACTTTCGCAGGATCCTCATATTACCACACAAACCACAGCAGAATGTATCAAAGCCATGGTCTTTCAACGGTTATTGAAGCCAGACAGCAAATTGGCATTTCTAGAGTGGGCACCTACGACCCCTCTTTCCTACTTTACAACCCTGCGAGAAGAGTGGGATTTACAAACGTTGTATCGAAGCTTGGAAGTACTGGAAGAAAACTGGGAATCGTTGGAAAAAGAACTCTATCAAATTGCCTTGAACATATACCAGCAAACCCACAAAGAACTATTCTACGATATTACCAGTAGCTACCTGGAAGGGCATCATTGTACCATTGCCACCTATGGGTATTCCAGAGACAAACGAAAAGACAAAGTACAAATTGTGATTGGATTGGTAACCACCTATGATGGATTTCCCATTCAGTGTAAAATCTACCCAGGCAATACCAAGGATGAAACGACCGTATCTTCTGTAATCGAAGAATTAACTCAACAATACCCCATTCAAGAGATTGTCTTTGTAGGGGATCGAGGGATGTTAACAGCGAGCAATGTGAAAGCCATTCAAGACAAACAACAAAAATATGTCATGGCAATCCCTCGACAGTGGAGCAAGAAAGTTCTGCACAATACCGTGATTCAAGAAGATCACATGGAAGAGATGGAAAAGCATGGGTCTGTCAAATTAAGTGTGTAAACAACATTTAACGTATATCCAATCTTCCTTTAAAGATAATAGAAAATTGAGAGATTGTCAAAGGCCAGTTTGGAATCGCTTT
>CAZBOU010000065.1:0-5568 GCA_964493625.1 uncultured Caldisericota bacterium | reverse complement strand
GATACAATAGAAAAAAGAAATGGTTCTTTATGGATTAAATCGACAAGCACCTAGTTACACTAGTGCTATATTCAAGCTCATTTACATCAAGATTGTGTTGCTCTAAAAGAGGGATTTGAACATATTTTCCGCTTGTTGTTGCAAAAATAATACCAGTGGTGAAAAATCCCGCAGTTTCGACTTCTCCACAATCGGTTGTATATTTTGCAAGTAACTGTCCATTCTCTAAATCAACTTCATATATAAAGCCATTATCATCTCCAACGAAAACTTTCTTATTTATTATTAGCGGAGTGCTACTACTTTTTGTTGATAACAGAATTTTCCACTTCAATTCACCATAATGAGTTAGTGCAAATAATTCTGCGTAACAATTTGATCCAATAATCAAATTTGGGCATACAACTAAACTCGTTACGTTGTCACCAATTGGCGCATCCCAATACACTTTTCCAGATTCAATGCTAACTAAAATAGAACTTCTTGGACTTCTCCCAACAACAACAAAGTCTCCAAAAACTGTAGGAGACCCTATCATGTTCCACTTTTTACTTGCAATAGACCAAACAGCGTTACCAGTATTAAGATTTAAACAATAAAGTTTATCGGAGCAAATAAATACCTTATCATCTTTAAGAGCAGCAGTAGAATTAACCGCAGCTCCAGTCTTATACTTCCATATTACCTTACATTTCATTCTATCTATGCAGTATACATGTTGATCCCAACATCCAAGAATAATTTTGTTATCTTTAATCAAAGGTGAACCGTATACACCTTTAGGAAGCTTGAATATCCAAGAAATATTCCCTGTTAATTCATCAATTGAGAAGACGAAACCTAGTTCGTTAGAAGCATATACATGCCCACAAATAACACATGGTGTACCAGCTATTTTTGCATTAGTCCTTACATTCCAATTTTCTTTGTAAGTTTTCTTGTGTACGGAACGAATAAAATTTCCATCACCAAAAAAAAGTGCATCTCCGTTTTCTACAGGTGTAGTTAACAAGCTGCTTCTTCCAATATCTTGTATAATAATCTTCCCTACTTTATCATGGGGTAAGTCAAATACTGCATTGTTTCGGTATTTTCCTGACAAATACGTTGCTTCGTTATTGCATACAAGAAATTCATGATTTGCGATAGTGTTTCTTGCACTCTTGTAATTCCTATCAATGAAATGGTAAACAATTAAAGAGCAAATCAATCCAATGAAAAAGAATACTACAAGGCTAACAAATAGCTTGATTCCCTTGGATTCATTTCTTTTCATCGGTTTTTGCTTTTGACATTTTCTTTTCATATAACTCAATAATAAGTTTTAAATATTCTTCCATACCCCAACGCCATCTTGAACATTTTTTTTGAAACACAGCTGTAAAATACTCTTGATTTAAAGGAACTCTTCTCGCAGGACAACCTCCCATGCATATCGGTAGCACTTTGCAATCCAGGCATTCTTCATCTTGAAAAGGATCCCAGAGACACCATTTAAAATAGGTGTCACCATATACATGTCCAGTCTTGATGTTGCCAGTGGATTCCTCATTTCTACCAATTACATCCCAACAAGGCCATAATTTTCCATCTGGTCCTATTAGATCAGACTCGGGACATACGGCCATGCATTGAGTTACAGACATTTTTGGATAATGCATCGTAACAACAAGATCTTTATCGATCAATGTTTTAACGAATCGTATGTCTTTTTCGATCATTTCTTTACTGCTAAATAGGATTTTCGATATATCTCCACAAGACTTTGTTGTAGAGGTTACTGGAGCCAAATAAACTCCCAATTTATCCATTAAGTGATTTCTATCTAAATCGTCTATAAGATCATCAATATAGTGTTCATTAGAAACATCTACATTTACTCTTAATGTTACATTTGGAAATTCTTTTTCTTTTGTGATACTACAAATGTTTTGGATAATAGTATCATAGGTGGGTTTTCCAGAAACTAGAAACCTTCTTCTATCATGTATTTCTCTAGGTCCATCAATGGTAATTTGCAAATCATTAATTCTCCATTTTTTCAGCATCTCTATTCTCTTTTCATCTAGCAAATAGCCATTTGTTACCATAGAGGCATCATAAGGTATGTCATATTTTTTTGATATCTTTAGAAATCTCTTCGTGAGTCGTTCGATAATATCAGAAGCTAGGAGTGGTTCTCCTCCATACCAACAAACACTGATTCTTTTCGCTTCATTCTTAGCACGTAAATCAGTGTAATGGATTATTGCTTGTTGGATTTCTTCACTCATATAATCACTATCAGTAGTTTGTTGATGATTTTGAAAACAATAACTGCAACGAAAATTGCAGTCTAGAGTTGGAACAATAGTCAAGGAAATTATTTTATATGAATCAGAAAAACGCCTTTTATAGCTAAGAAATTTCAGCAGATTAATTTCATCGGTTTTTTCTGGTACAACAATAGAACCTTGGATTAGTTTTGTTACCAAACTCACATCTTTTTCCGATGGCATATAACCTTCAGATTGCTTTATTTTCGTTAAAAGCACCAAAGCTTTATGATCTAGTTCTCCAAAGCCACAAGATAATGTATTGTAGATATAGTTCTTATTGTTTACACGAAACATATAGTTCCATCTAGATGATTTATATCTTGTGCTTGTAATCAGCTCTTTAATTTTCGCATTATTTACAATAATGACCCTCCTATTCTATACTCGCAAATTGATTTAGAGAGATTCTTCCAGTATTCTAAGGATCGATTACATTACCTCCAAAGCGAAGACATTTAAATTCTACTCCACCACCTCCACATGTATACCCACTAAAGCAAGTATACCATGTGCAGTGTCCATTAAAACCATCTGCTCCAGCACATATTTCACCAACAATATCATAAGGTTTCTCTTTGTGTTTATTAGAATAATAACCAGTCACACTACCTAGAAACAACGAGGGAATAATGAGCCATTTCATAATCAACCTCCTTATGGATTCTGTAAATATTCCATATTACATGGTCCTTTATCACAGTTTTTAAAAGTATAGCATTTCTTTACGTATATATCAGCATTACAAGTGTTGCCACTACAGAAAAATTCTGGACATAAGAAATCATCACATGTATAATCTTGTGATGATGTTAATGAAAACAATAAAAAAGGTTTTATCAACCACTTCATACTCAACTCTCCTTATATTCATTAATTAAAAGTAACAACAACATATTTCGGAGTGCCTTTTTCATCGTAACCAGAAGTATTTTCTAGAGTTATTGGGAAGATAATAGTTGTTGAGTCTACTCGTAATGCTTTGTCCCAGTTTAAGGTTGCACTATTGTTTGTAATAATCGGGTATAATGTTTGGGTTGGTACATGATAGAAAGAAAGGTTGGAAATGAGATCACTTTTTTCACCATGAAACAAAAACATACAATCAAGCGCATCTTGAGGACATTCTGGTTGACAGCAAATAATTTCATCAATGGGTAGTTGGGGTTCAATAGGGAGAAGAATGGGTGGATCTTGAGAGCCTATCTTCAAATCAATGTAAATGGGATGATAACCTCCTGCAATATCTACCGAATTTACAATCGCATGGAGAGAGGAAGAGTCGTAAGGTGTGCCTATTCTAGTGATTTGCTTAATATTAGTTATCCAATTGTTTTGCAGTTGCAAGGATACAGTTTTTACTGCACTTTGTGTCACCATATGAAAGATATTCAAGATTCCATGACGATTGGAGGGTTCTTCTCGGGTCAAATATGAAAAATAACCATCATAGACATTGATTGCACTTGTAGTTAAAAGAGGAACGAAGTTGATAGATTGGGTCGTTTGTGTTGCATGATCTTGATAAAAGATATCACGGACAACCATATTGTCAGAGCTTAATCTCTCCCAAGCAACATAAGTAGTGTCTTGTTGGACGTTCCATTGGTCTTTCGGTCCTCCATTAACTGTTATGAGTTGTTGACTTGAAAAGCAATATCGCATGATATCAAGATTTTCTTCCCAAAAAAGATAATCCTCGGAGATATTCAATCCAGTAATGAAGGTTGAAGGAAACTCTTGTCGGATGTAAATGGTTTGCTGGGAACTTAAATTATACCCATAAATTCCAGGGTTGGTTTGTTGTCGATCTGACCAAACAACATACTGGCTATTGCATCGAAGATTTGCACACGGGATACCGGTTGATGATACGACAAATTCTTGGGATTGCGAAATATTGTATCCTCGAACTTCTCTAGAAGGTTCGTTGCGGGTATCAATCCAAAAGATGGATGTACCATTGGTAACAATTTCTCCTGGTAAAGCTTTGGCACTGGAAGGCAAATCCATGAGTTGAACCGAAACCACACTACTGGCTTGAACGGGTTGATGAAAACGATTTGATAGCTGATAAACACTAGTAATAAGAAATACTAGTACAATAATACTACACAAAGAAATTGGAATCCACTTGTGTTGAATCCACCAATTCTTTTTCATTTTTCACCTCCTTGGGTGAAACTAAGGTAAGGAATTTTCAAACAACTTTTATTTGCAAAAAATATGTACACCTAAATTTATGACATTGTAAATCAAAAAAAAAAAAAATCAAGTGAAAAGGAGAACCAAAATGATAAAAATCCATTTTTATTTATGGAAGTACTAAAAATATTTTCATTTCATCAACACACTGAAATGATCAGTATTCCATAGACTCATAGATGAAACAACTCATGGCAACTGAACCAAGGTTATATCCCATTCGTCAGGATCTTGTCCAGAAGATATACCGCACATAACCAATTGATCTGTACTTTTATTCATATTGATTTCCCAATAGGTGTCACCTTGACTTCGAATTGTGTAATTATTCTGGTAAACAAGATCAAATCCATAAACATCGCCCATAAAATAGTGATCATTTGAGTCGTTAATACAATATGCCAATTGAGTATCACCCAGTAGCACATTCCATTCCCATTCAGCATTGTACGAATCAACAATTTGAGGTTGCTTTGTAATAAGATCAACTAACATAAGATTATCTCCGGCTTTATAGACACAGTGGGTATCGTTCATATCATATAGCCAGAAAAATGTATTGTAGGTACCAATTGAGGTTGTTGTAGAATTGCTGATTTGATATAGGCAAAGCGTTGAAGAAGATTGGGTTTTGATTTGATACGCTATCATGCTCCCATTTGTTTGTGGCATTCTGGCAAATTCATTACCATTTGCTACAGCAATCTCTTGTTGTGTGGTAAGATTATACATGTAAACATCAGAATCATTGTCGTTTCGATAATCTTCCCATACAATGACATTCTCACTAATTTTGGGGAATATCTGGTCCTTTGCAGCTGAACAGATAATAGTATTGGATCGCGTTGATAAATCGTAAAGAGCTATATCGCTATAGGATCCGTTGTAGCTTTCATATACAATTTTGTTTCCTTCTCGGTCATAGTATTCTCCACTAGTAAGACAAATGGAAAAACTATTCTGTGTAGAGATTTGATATGCTTTAAAAAGAGACGGGGGTGCGGACATAATCTTGGACACTTTATGAAACTATTCCAAGACTTTCTCG
>CAZBOU010000064.1:0-5590 GCA_964493625.1 uncultured Caldisericota bacterium | reverse complement strand
TAACGGCACTGAGAAGTTGATCATCACTATCCCGAGCAAAAGTATAGGAGCGATTACCCATCCATGCCCCCTGATAATCCATCCATATTGAATACAGACACGAACACACGGTTGTTTTTCAGTGTTGTTAAAACAATTTCATGACCAGTGTAAAGTATATTTTTTCTCAAGGAAGTTTGATAAGACGCTTCGAACGAATAGCTTTCTTTTATGATTCCCGTTTGTTTATCAATCACATGCAAATTAGAATTTTCATCGGCTACTAGAACGTGATTCTCGTCCCACCCCAGTATATTTGAAGCAATATGGAGCTGATGGGGCAAAACACACATCCATTTTGGCTGCATTGTAGAAAGCTCATAGCATTGGAGTGGCCCCACTCCTCGTATTAGAATTGTGTCATCTGCATACTGAAAAGGTTTCCAATCAAGCCCTTTTTTGTCTTTGTTTGAATCAAATACCTTCGTTATAACTTCCAATAAAGGATCAATACGAAAAATGTCACCACTGTGATGCCCACCATATAAATAGGACTGTGTATTCAACAAGGGACCATTAAAAATCATCTTAGGGCATGGTATAGGGGTCACAGTGAATGTGTTCATATTTACTTTGTAGACAGTTCCTCCATACCAACCTGTCCGGCTTCCTGTAATGCTTGAGAGCATTTCGTAATGAGCAAAGAAAAGGAAATGATTCCAAGTGAAGAGATTCGAATCAATTATCCCTGTGTTATCAGGAAGACTGTATCTCCATTCTTCTTCTCCAGTGTCCTTGTTTAAGGTAATTAAATTTCCACATACCGGCCCAAGGCTTTCTTCTTGCTTGTACTTACTGTCTCTTGTATACGTTACCACAAACAGCTTGTTATCAAATAGCTTCATATCTTCCAGTAAATGACCTGTCCATTCCTCTTCCGAAAGTGTGTGTGTCCAGATCGGTTTCATTGTTTCTCGATCCAGTGCACAAATGGTTTTTTGATTGTCTTTGTAGTAGATCGCTGTATCGTCTACTACCAATCTCGAGTGAATAGAATACAGTACTGTTTTGCTTTGCAGTATATTCCCCGTGACAAGATCAAAAACTTTGATGGTAGTATCATTTTCTATTAGGTAGATCTGATTATCGTATACGGCAATCAAGGAACTTGGGGATTTCTTCCAAGAATCATGTACTTCCATTTCATAGTCCCATTCAACCGGGACAACAGGGTATGCTGGTTTGTAAGCAGGAGGTTTGGGAGAAGGTTCTATGTGTAGTGGAGCTACAGAATATTCAACTTCTTCTTCTTTCAAGGCGGAATATGTGTCTTGTAAAAGGGAGAGTATTGCTTCTTTGCTTTGTTTGGATTCTTTGTTTAAGGGTTGAATTTGGATGGTTTTTACAATGTCTCCTGTGTCTTGTTTCATCAATACCACTTGCTGATTATAAAAGAAACCTAAAAGTGAAGAATCAATCCTGCAAATTGATGGTCTTTCTCCGGTAACTTCTTGTGGCTTGGTATAGTTCCACAGGAGCTCTCCCGAAGAAATAGAAAAGGCTGTCGTTCCATCATGGTGATAAATATATATAGAATCATCTGCGTATGCTAACACCGGTCCGAGAATCTGCTGCGAAGATTGCATAACTACATTGTATTCACCAGTTTGTGAATCTAGCACATAAATATTTCCACCATTGAATTTATCCATGAACGTTTCAACCAAAATTCCATGCTGGGTTGGATAAAAATCATTTCTTTCAAGGGAGCCAGGAATTGTAATTTCACATTTAAGTTCTTGAGTTTGTAAATCCAGGGCTACCATTTTGCTGGTATAGTCACCGATACTGCTATCAAATTTTTTTTGAAAGAAATACAATATATCGTTTTGAATGTGCATCCGAGAACTTACTGGATCATTGGTTTGGTACCGCCAGACTGTTTCTCCTGTTTCTTTGTTCATGGCAACGATGCAACCTGAAGTTCCTTTGGGCCAGCCTACCATTGTATCGCAAATCACCCAATCTTTGTATAGAACAGGAGCACGGTAACCACCAATAGGCCATTCAATCAAAAAATCGTGTTCCCATGCGACGGTACCACTTGATAACTCTACCGCCACAATACTATTGCTGCTTTTGTAATATGCTCTGTATGTATCCATCGCTACCTGTGAATCAACAGGAGGAATTGAATTAGGAACTTCAAAAGATTCACCTGTGCAATGGTTTAAAGCTGATAGAGAAGAAGGAATTCCTGGGTACTTGTTTTTTTCTGCTGGTACAGATGGGAAGCAAGTATATTCTCCAAATGATGGAGCATCAAATAGAGTCTTTAGGATAGCTGGGGCATATTCTTTGGCCCAGGTTTGATAATTCTTCTGACTTTGTGAGATAGTGTTTTGAGAGATAAGACTTTTAGAGTTGATACAACCAGTATTCATGAAGCAACCTAACAATAGCACGATTACAATTATAAAGCAAAGCCATCTTCTTGTGTTATGTATCTTCACATACTGGTTCTCTGAAAAAACTTTTTCCATGACAAAATTCCTTTTCAACTCCTTGTGATGTTTTCACACATTTATTCTACCATCCTATATTGAAATACCAAATTGTCTGAACCTCTGATCCTTTTCTTATGATGCATGATCTTGCAATGCATAATACACTCCTTGGTCGTCGACGAAATACAAAACATCATTTAAGATGTAAGGAGAAGATTGAATATACAACGATTTAGTTGGACGCTCTGGATCTTTTTGTATTGGGTATTTCCATTTCTCCAAACCAGTTTTTCTATCCAAAGCGACAAGAGCAAATCCTGAAATATATATCGTATCACCTTGAATTACGGGGTGTTTTCGTAATAATTCGTTCGTCGCAAAGCGCCATATCTCACATCCTGTTCTCACATCAAGAGCACACAATAAATACTGTTCACTGTATTGATGATCGTAGGAAGTAGAACAATAGATATACAGAACATTTTCAGATACTACTGGAGAGAAATCACTCATATTGTCATATTCATCTGGTGCAGTATAGGACCACACAGTGTCTCCTGTTTCAGCATTGAGTGCATACAAGTAACTTGTGTCATGTGTAATGGTTTTTTCCTGTTGTCCAACTATGAAAATATGCGAACCATCATAACAAGTTTTAGAGGTTATGAATTTAGCAAGTTCTTTTTTCCACACAATTTCTCCATCATCGGCATTAACCGCATAGGCGTTTCCAATATAGGTGCCAAAGTATAACACTCCATTATTATACGAAGGAGGATCAGTTATTCCTAGAAAATCAATCGTAAGTTTCCATATTTCTTTACCAGTGGAGGCATGAAGTGCATACAAATAGTAAGAACCTTCTGAAGCTTGTGGTAATGGCCCATTGTATCGGCTCATATAAGCTTCGTGATAAACATACACGATATCCCCCACGACAATGGGATATTCAAACCAACCCTTCTCACTCTCCTTCTGCCACAATATATCACCATTATCGGTGTTAAATGCACAAAGAATACCCATGCTGCCTACATACAGAATGGTATCTTGTACACACATAGAAGAAGTAACTTGAGGGATTTCTCTTTTCCACTGCACACTATGGGTATCTAGGTTAAACGCACAAATGTAATCCTTATGAGTGGTTTGTTCTGTTACACCAAAGAATAGAACATTTTTATCCTGTATAATGACTGTTTCGATAGTACAGTGATTTGATGTTCGCAATTCTTCTCCCAAAGGATAGCTCCATACGATAGAATAGGGTTCTTCTGACATATTCGCAGAATTCTGATTTTGTAAAAAACAACTACTACAAGAAAGAATAAGAATCATACTGATGAATAGGACCAGGATTGACTTTTTCATAATTATCCTCCTTGTTTTATAGTTCTTCAGGAAGTCTTACGCCGGGGAATCTGTGATTTTGATTGTTCATGTATTCCATGACTTTGTATAGAAGGGGGTTCCCCGGATTATACGATACAATACTGTGCTTTGCATCCTTAAGTGTAAAAGGATTTCCATTGCCTGTATTTCCTCCATCATATTGATAGGAGAAAAACATACCAACGCCAGCTCCAATATTAGCGAATGTATTGGTTTTCCAAATATCTCCAAAATGCATATCATGAATGTTTTTGTATTTTGAATCTTTATAGGCTTTGGGAAAATAATAATCATTCACCGAGAATAAACCCCAGTCTTTTGTATCACCGTTGTCACAAACTATTCCAGTTAGCTGTTTTGCATTTTCCTTGTATTGAACAGCCTTCATTATACGAGTTTGATCAAATAAACCTAATACTGTTTCATCAGTATATTGTCCGTTTTCATCAAGACCATTTTTATCTCTATTTGTATAAAATGTGGAATTATACCCCATTTTTTCATTATAATAACTTGTCCAAAAGGCTATCCCATAATCATTGCTTCTATCATCATGATCCCCAGTGTAGGGATCATTTGCAATATATTCTTTTATCACATACCCTATCGTAGCGTGCTTCATAAATTGGGTTAATCCATTAAGTCCTCCCCCGACAATATTCATGAAAGTACCCAAGTTTTCTCTTGCAAAAGAAACTAAGCCACTTAGAAATGCTCCCACATTTCCTACAGACAATCCCTCATCAGAAAGCTTACCAAAAGCTATATTCAACCCAATTGCGAGAGCTAAACTTTTAGAGGATGTTCTACCTTGGTGATCAAAAAAACTTCCTGTTTTAGGAAAGGCATGCAATGTCCCATTTTTTGTTTCATAAACAGTGACTGCAATTCCATTAATGATGAGTTGATATTTGTGTACAAATCCAGCGTCTTTTTCGTCTTCAGTAAGTTGAGATGAGACATCATCCCATCTGTACTCTCCACACGCATCATAGCCAGCTGTAAGAACTCCCGGACTTGTTCCACCAATTACCATGGCGGGATTTGGGTTTTTAGGTAATTCCATTTTTCCAGGAATTCCCATTCCTGAAAAATGCACTGCTCCAGAATCTCCTGCCACATCCGGAAGTACACAAGGATCACTACTGGTATTGGCATTTGGCCCACTCATCCGTGGTGGATTGCCGGTGTTCTGGGGAGAATTGCCAGTAGGATCAATGAGAGTAATGGGATCGTTTTGACAATAGGTATAGCGGTTTTGGGATAGAGGAGAACTCATAGAACCAGGCAAAGCATCTTTGGTTAGAAATCGTCCGGTATGAGCATCGTAGTATCTTGCATGCATATAGTATAGGGAGGATTCAGCTTCGTATTGACATTGAGCATTTCCAGATAGAAAATGAGGTTGTGAAATCGATGGGGTTGATAGGAGAATTCCATAAGGAGAATAGTGATAGGTTTCTAGAATGGTTCCTTGTGCATCGGTAATCCCTCGGGTATTGCCTCTCTGGTCATAGAGATAGTAATACGAAGTACTGGTTTGTCCTACGGTTTTCACAAATCCCCAGGGAACATAGGTCAGGGTATAGAGGATGGTGAGAGTAGAAGGATCTTTGTGAACTTCTTTCTGTAAAGAAGCTCCACTGTAATGATATGCAATGAGTTCTGTAGAGGTTTCTTTTTGAATTCGATTGCCATAGGCATCGTATTGG
>CAZBOU010000063.1:0-5673 GCA_964493625.1 uncultured Caldisericota bacterium | reverse complement strand
ACTTTCAATCTATCACAGGGCGAACCTGGTGTATCAGGTTGAACACCAGGTTAAATAGGAAATCAATTTTGATTTTTGGGATTCACAGAAAGAAATGTGCGGAATATTTTACTAAACTCATTCAAAATCTTGGTTTTTCTAATCCTGATACTCAACTTTTGCAGTTCATATACCTCAATCGACCCAGTGTGTACGAGGGTAGTGTCTGCATAAATAGGGTAAACAAGGTATGAATCTTCTCTGCAACAGCAGGGAAGTTGTCTATCATGATTTTTTGCAATATGCTTAATACTCGTTCCATCGCTTCTTGGAATGTCACATCTTGGAGTTCATCCCACACCTGGTAATACAATTCTCCATAGGTGCGAACATCTGTATTTTGTCGGCTGTGCCATGCCAAATAAATATATCGTACAAAACTCATGGTCATATAGGCAATCATGGAATCAAAGCTCCGAAATTGGTATTCTTTTTCCACATGAAGAAGGGATTTCATCGTTTTAAAGAACACTTCAATATCCCACCGCTTGCTATACAAACGAACAATCTCCTGAGAAGACAGGGTGGTATCGGTCGACAAAATGGCAATCCAAGACCGCGTTTGGGAGGTTTTCTTTCCATGATGATGGGCGCTGACAAATACAATCTTGGCCTGTAGTGGACATCCTGCTTCAATATCTCCCAAGGAGACTTGGATCGCTCCATAGATACGCAGATGAATCTTCTTGGAAAGGCGGATTTTGGATTGCTGTGAGGGCTCCTCTTCTTCCTTTCGACACCATGCATACAGTTCAGAAAGTCGCATGGGCGAAGAATACGTAAGAGCAGGTTCCGATCCCACGATTCGCCGGTAGTGGGTGCGATTGTTTTTCAACAGACCAATACAATGATACCCAGTTTTTGAAACAATTTCTCTACACAATGCAGGACTGGTATACCAGGAATCAAACACAACGTGCTTAGCAGGAATCTTGGCTTGTTGTGCTTCTTGTAGGAGGGATACCAACACCGTCGGCTTGGACTCGGTGGAGCCTTCCCGGCGTTGGTACGCCAAGGAAGAAGGATGACGATTCCAGGTCCAATCCCAATACGTATCATTCACATGGTGTCGTTTGGACGTGAGCAATCGAAAGCTGAGAGGACAAAAGGTAGATCCATCACTCCATCCCAATGTAAGACAAGAAAATCCTTGTCTACTTTTTCCTTCTGCATGATCCCAGACATACGAAAGCATATCCATGTGAGAAGAATAGGGTTTGGCAATCATCGTATCATCAGCAATGATGACAGGGATTCGATCTGCATTGTTGTAGGGGTGAACAAAGCGCTTGATACACCGAGTGGATACAAGGAGCAGGAACCGACTCCAATGATAGGTTGCTTTCTTCCAGAATCGATACACTGTATGAATGCTAAAGTCTACAGGAGTAGAAGAAGAGGCAAAAGTATGATACAGGTTCTTGCCAGTAAAGGGCAATCGAAACACAAATTGAAACAAAGAAGTCGTAGACACACCTCTTTTCTTCTGGATACGACATCGCCGGAGAAGAGAAGAGAGGGAGAATACTTGAAAAAACTGATCCAAGGAAGTGGAAATTCTTGTGTTTTCTTCGCTAAAATGTGCTATACTTTTCATGGTTGAAACCGTCCTTTTGGTTTAGTTTGTTTTTTTATTATTATACCAAAGAACAGGATGGTTTCAACCCTTTTAGCTAGTTATCATGAAGGTTTAGTCACTATTTTTAAGTGCAAAAGTTGAGCCTGATATTTCAAAATTGAATCACACAAATTATTTTGAGCCATTTAAAGTAACTTCGCAAGATGCTTCCTATTCTTTTACAATCCAATTTGGATACTTTACCAGAATTAGCATTTGTTCAACAAAATACAAAATTGATAAAGCTAAAATAAAAGATTTCAAAGCTACCTGTTGGAAGACGTTTGAAGAATTATCAGAGAACACCCTTGTTGCTCCATACATTTTTGGATTATTGAGTATGCTAGTTTTTGCCAGTCTTGTCATGTTCCTACCATTTACTGGATCGTTTTCAAGTGTAATTATAAATCGTGCTGATATTACTTATTTTTTCTTTCTTAGTTTTCCAGAACTTGCTTTTGCAATATTTATAGGGCTACCTTACGGAATTGAAATTGATGAATTTCTTCCCAAATGGACAGTTCCAAAAAAATAGGCATATGTTAAGAAAAGCACGTCTTGATTTGGTATAATTTGTTTATACAGGATAGGAGGTTTCAATGCGAAACTGTGTGGTGGTATTGGTAGGCTTTTTGATAGTGGTTAGTGGTATATCTTGTACCCAAAAACAAGGGGTTGATGAAATGTTGGAAAATTCGGTTATAGAGAAAATCCTTCAAAGAAAAGACATGACATATATCATGGATGTTCTGATTCAATCGGATCAATCGATGATTGTACTGGGAATGACAGAATCCTCCTTTTTACCTGCACATTCGGGTAGACCAGAAGTAGAAACTCCACAGGATAGAGTATATGGATTTCTATGTTCCATGTCGGCTGATATGCAAATCCAGTGGCTGCACTATCTCTCACCTGAACTCCCTGGAAGAGGATTGTCATTAACCCAAGATCATGAATTCAATATCTATGTTGTACACACGCAAAAACTACAATCGCAGGAAGAAGACGATTCTTTTGGTTTGTTTGTTTCCAAGTATGCTTACAATGATACATTCTTGCAAAGCAACCAGATTTCCAATTACGCCGTGCAACGTTGTGAATCATTTGTATTTGATCCAACAATGGAGAGATTGTATGGTATTTTTTCCCCCGAAAACTTCCACACGATTGGTTCTTTTGCTGCAGTTGAATCGATTTCTGAAAACCCATCCACAGAATCTGAGAATTATTTTTTGGTTTGCTTGTCTTACGATGGGGATATAGTATGGTGCCAAGAAATTGTGTCTTCTGTTGCCTATCCAACACGAATGAATATTCAATGTAGCTTTGATCGCTTGCGTGTCTATGTTGTCATCCAAGAGGAAGATCCTATTGAAGCACATCAAGCAACACTTGGGATCATAGATTCTTCTATCCAGTCACCCAAGGGAGATGTTCTTTGTTTTTCATCTGGTGGAGAAGCCATATGGACTGCCCTCACGAAACCTTCTTTTGGTGACTATGTACATTCCATTACTGAAGATGCAAACGGTACATTGTATTGTCTGCACACAAAAAAGAAAATGGTAGAAACGGAATCACACATTCCCTTGTACATCACTACCATTGATAAAAAAGGTCAGATGAAAGAAACATACCTTACGCAACCTGTATTGCTGTCGTCCGTTTCCTATTATCCAGCGATGCATTTGGTATATAATTCCACGACCGATTGTATCAGTATTATACGAGAACCTTCTCTCTCTCCTCTTTCTCCATCAATACCACAAACCCTTTTTGTTGGGGAATTTTCCAAGGATTTCCAATCGTTTGTATGGTTACAAGAATATTTTGTGACAAAACCTGCGGTAAAAACCAGTATTGAATTATTGACTTTCGACCGAGTAAAAATTGATTCTTCTGGGATTCTTCTTATTGCTGGGCGTATTGTCTTTGAAATGACTGAAGCTAATCTACGAGACGAGAGTGCTACGCCGAAGGAACTCAAGATTTTTCCTGCAATGTTTGAAAACATGCCAGAATCACGATATTTAACCTGGGACAAGAATTCCTCTTTCTTGCTGCGCGTGTCGAAAAGTGGAGAACCGTTTGACTTCACTTTTTTTGGAGGAAGCGGGTGATGGATTGCATTCTATACTTTAACGAAAAATCTCAAAAAGCTTCAAACTGTATGGGACGGTCAATTTGCAGATTAAAGATGGTCATGGATTGGACGGATCTTTTTTCTACAATCATTGCAATAGCAGGTGGAACCAATTTTCCAAAAAACATCTGAATGATAAAGATTAACAAGAGGTGAACTTACATGAAGTACGGTGCTCCCTAAAAAACCGGAGACTTTGTATAGTTAGTTTATTGAAGTTACCTTTTTGAATTTGGATATAATGAGTATATACGATCCCGGTATCCAATGTTTGAAAGTAAGATAACAGTATGGGTCAAAAAAATCATCGAAATAGGATGGTGGGTTTACGGCACATGTTGTTTTGGAGGCATTACTGAAGTGTTACTGTATGCAGAAAGGAGCGGATAGATGAGAAACTTGCAAAAAAGAGCTTTGCCAGGAATTGGCATCCTGCTGTGCATTGTCATCCTTGGCAGTTGTTCTGGAAAACCTGAGAAACTTAATGAAGAAACATCTTTCCCAATGAAAAACAGTACATTGGTGGAAGTCTGCTTCACGGGTTATCGTGACTATCCAAATCCCTATCTTGCCATTCAACTCGAAAAACAGAATCAATTGGTGGATTGTATTGTCTATGAGATATTCACTACGGATGACTATAAGGGAGAAAAACAATTAAGAGAAACACCTTACCCGTATGGTTCAATGCATTTCAAGAAGTGGACCCGATCGATGAATAGCGATGACCACCGATTGCCTCGAACAGTGCTCCAAAGGCAACAATTTGACTTTCATTCTTACAAGGATCAAACAGGGGAATTCAATGGGACTGTATGGATAGCCCTATATGTCAGGATAGTTGTCATGTCTGTTGTATACTATTTCATACAAAACCGAAAGGAAACTGAACATGACAAAAAAAGTGTATTCTGAGGCGTACAAAGAGAGAATGGTGAGACAATTGATGCCACCCATCAACAAAACAACCTCTCAAATTCGCAAAGAAGAAGGAATTCCTTCTTCAACCTTCCATACATGGATTCGAAATGCCCGAAAAAGAGGACTTTTGATTCCCAATGCCAATGCTCCTTCACCAGATGAAAAATGGAGAAACGAAGACAAACTACGTATGGTGATTGAAACCTATTCCATGAATGAAGAAGAAGTCAATCTGTATTGTCGCAAACAAGGTATTTATCGATCCGATTTACAGCATTGGCAACACTTGTTAGAACAGGCGTTTGAACCCACAACCAATACACCTTTACAAAAAGAATCCGATCGACGCATTCTAAAGCTACAAAATGAACTACGATACAAAGAAAAAGCACTGGCAGAAGCAGCTGCCTTATTGGTGCTCCAAAAAAAAGTCCAGGCTTTCTGGGGGGACAACGAGGACGAATGAGTAGCGCCCCAGATCGCCAAACTATATTACTGCTAATCCAGGAAGCGCATGACCATGGTGCACGCTATGCACCTGCTTGCGACGTTGTAGGCATTTCTTTGCGTACTTTTCAGCGGTGGAACAAAGAAGGAGTATCGACCCAAGACAAACGGCCGATCGCTCCCCGAAAACCACCCAAAAACAAATTGGGTGTAGACGAAGAACAAGATATCTTGGATATTTGTGTGCAACCTCACTATGTCGATAAAAATCCTACCTACATTGTGCCTCATCTTGCCGATCAAGGCATCTATATTGCTTCTGAATCCACGTATTACCGAGTACAGCGAAAAAACAAACTTGTGATCAAAAGAACCTTCACAAAAACCCATGATACACAAACCATTGCCACCCATATTGCCTTAGGACCTAATCAGGTATGGAGCTGGGATTATTCCGATAAAAAAGTTATTCCGACATTTTGTATATCTTCACGGTATATGC
>CAZBOU010000062.1:0-5752 GCA_964493625.1 uncultured Caldisericota bacterium | reverse complement strand
TTTCTTTGGATGTGGATTATGGAGAAGTTCTAACCGGAACCTAAAATCGACGAATCACGCTTTCATGGGCTTAAAACCGTTTCTTGTGGAAAATGTGGCAGTTCTTCTTGATACCGATAGTTATTTCCCATCGTACCGTCTAAAGGTACTGTTAAAATGATGAGGATCGCCTAATCTACCTTTCTCATAATGACCTATCCAAGTAAGAAATTCGTCAATTAAATGAGTACGCTCTTGAAATGAGATTTTTTTACAATTTCGGCACTTATTACCACAGATCAAAATTCTAAGATTTTCGGGCATCTCAACTGCAGCAGCTCCCCAGTAGTAAAACTCTTGAGCAAGAAGGACATATACACCACTAAGATCCCTTTTCAAATTAATATAATTTACACCCCCTCCAGGAAAGCTGTGGTGAGAGTTGCATTGTGATAGCTTCCCTCCATCAATAGGATAGTAAATATTATCTCCATACATTTGTTTCTTACTACCATTCAAAGTAGGCTTTTTAGCTTGAAACCGCTCATCTTGCCAATATGTATCCATCCTGATTTTCTCATCAACCTTCATAGCAAATATTAATTTTTCAGCATACATACTTCCCTTAGCAACACTTCCAAACCCAAGAATCCAATCTCCTATCTGAGCATTTTTACGGATTCTTGGCTTACAATTAGCAAGCGAACACACTCCATAGAATGGGTTAGGGGCAAATCCATAATCACGTGTAATTTTGTATGAATAGAAATTATTTATATCCATCAACAAGTCTCCCTATCGATATCTCGATCAGGTCTGAATGATCCATCTGGCTTACACCAAATTGGTTCTCCATTTAATGCTTGATTAATTTTTTCGCGATTCCAGGTCACTAAAGCATCACCATAATCATCCAGTGCTGGAGGTATTTGATGTTCTTGAGACGATGGCAAATAGACTCCGATAATTTGCTTATTACCAAATCTCTCAGCTGTTCGTACTTCAAAGTCAATCCAGTCATTTTCATGAGTATCTCTACCAATCAAGACAATTACAGTCCCCGCCCAGCGGATACTGTCACGCAGAAGCCCTTTAATATAATCTTTATTTTCTGCCTTATTAGGATCCTTTGTCGTATGTGAAGAGTCCCTGAATGAATAACTCTTTGGTCCCATCAATTTTTTAAAATTCTCAATGCTTTCCTCATGCTCTCCACAATGAGCGATAAAAATATTACGAATTTTTTTCATGTGGATTTCCTCCGTGCTTTCCAGTTTTTCCAACAATAATATAAAGCTGGATTGGATATCTCTGCGACTAAAGCATTCATAGTTTCCAAGTTGTTGTGCTTAGAAGCAGCATAAGCCATAATCACCCTGTATATGTTCTGCCATGTTGGAGTATGGGATAACCCAGCTAGAAAGTCCTCATGTTCCTTTGTTGTTATTTCATTTTGAATTGCTCTGACCATTTTGGCATATATCATTTTCACTACGGTTGCTGTCTGTTCATAATCCAATTCAAATCGATCTGTATTTTCAGGAATATTAGTTGAACTATTCGAACTAATGACTGAATTTTTAACTTCTTTTTGGTTTTTTAAATATAGATGAAGACTGTCGCAGTAAAGAGAATATGCTCCTACCTTCAGATTCAACCATGAAGCTAGTAGCTCTTGTAAAACTGTAAATTGTATCAGGTTATAAGGAGTTCCTAAAAAAATATCGTTACTCCTCATTATTTGTGACCACCATAATTTACCATCACGAACTTTCAACATTGAGCAAATATTACATGGTATATCAGAATATCGGGGGAAGCTTTCTCTTGGAAAATCAGTTTGAGATCCCCATATTGTCAGAACGACCCTTCTTGTAATGGGATCTTCTCTTAAAGCATTGTATGCAGCCTCAATTTGATTGAACCCAAAATAATGGGACAGTCGATATCCATATGCCCCTGCATATACAACGGTTTTTCCTGAAAATTTTGGTAATTTTGAATTCCAAAAGTTAATCACTTTTGCATTTGCTGAACCCTGTAAAATCCAAACGACCTCAGCTAAAGCAAACGCGATGTTTATTGGAGGAAGGCGATCTATTGCATACCTTTCCACTGAGTTGCTAATAGTCAATAACACATGGGGCAATTCATGGGTTTTTCCGTTGCGTGAGTCAACAACAATAAAATCTTCATCTGGTTCTTTTAATAAAGCCTCGGCACACTTTAGCCATACAGCATTGCAGTTTTGGCCTTCAAAGGAATACATTACAGCATCCTTCAACAAATTGTTTAAACCCTTGATTAATACCCCACTTTGGTGGGAAGAAAAAGTCAATTGGAGGAAGATTGGTGTGTTTATATTTCTGCTTAATCCTCACGCGATTGGAATCAAACATACCCGGATGTGCGACCCGAGAGTATTTGTCAATTTCACAAAAAAGATTTTGGCAATCGATAAGCTGTAGAGGTCGCCCATTCAACGAGTGAAAGTCAATTCCCCGTTGTAGGAACTCCCAGTCCTGCCTATCTGCAACCTCTTTTATTATGGATTCAGCACTGACCCCTTGCCGATCAGGAAAACATTTTCTAATTCCCCTTTCAGCCCCAGGGCCTGCAACAACAAAAGACATTTCATCAAAATCCGTCAAATCACTATAATTAATATCAATTGCGTATTGAAATGCAAGAAATCTACCTAGCGTGGGATAGGAAAGCAATATTTCGAACAACTCTTTCAAGGACTCTGCTTCTGCTATGTGTTTCGAAAGCTTGGAAGACATCATCATTTCTAGCAGTTGTAGATTGTTTCGATGTTTCACCTTAGAGCCAAAAGCACTTTTACCTGACGGTAAAATATATGCCCCTGAATAGATGCATATTTTATTACTCATTAGTCGGGTCAACAATCGATCGTAGAGCAGATACGAGTATGTTTTATATGAAATCTCACCTAATGATTGTTCTAGATACTCCCAGGTTTCAATTTTGTTGAACATTTTAAACAACAAAATTCTGAATAGCGTGTCCTCTGGAGAGAATTCTTTCTCTGCATAAATTACACTTCGTATCAAGTATTGGCTTACCCTGTCTGTTGCCCGATAGGAGTTAGTGAACTTATAATTTTTGATGATTATATCATCTGTCCAAGGTCCCGGTATACGTAACATTTTTTTATAGAGAATTGTTTGCCGTTCTTGGGCAAATTCCCAATAGTCATCATAAACAACACTGTATTTGTCTGGCGTATTGTAGGTCGATAGATAGTCTTTTTGCCTGCACTTACATTGGCTCATTTTCTTTACCATTATTTATAACGATATGATGAATTATAAGATTCACAGTTTCTTCTATCGTACCATCGTTATAAATGGTACGTACATCATAATCAGATGATTTTGCAATCTTCTTGTACTCAGAAATTATTCTCTCTCCATGCGTGAGCCCATGATCATAATCAATATTATCCCTCGTGATATAGAAAACCTTTAAATGTTCCTTAACTAGATTAAAAAGCTCAATTTCTGGCGAAACAATATTATAAAGAATGGGTTCTGAAATTCCTGCGGCAATCCCATATGCAATTGCAGACCACCAAAAACGATCAAGAATTACTACACCTGAACTCTTTATATGGGGAAGCATCCTATTCTGCAAATTGTTCAAGTGAGATGCAACATGAAGCATTTGTAGTGCTGTTGGATCCATCTTTTCTGTTATATCTTTGACCCTATTATGATGTATTTTATAAACAAAATCTCCCAGCGATCCTTCGATTCCCTTCCCAGGGGAGCTCATCATCATTATTTTTACTTCAGGGGATATCTGCTCCTTTAGTGCCGCTGATACCCTCTCCGCCAGTGTTGATTTCCCAACATGGTCAATACCTTCAAAAACAATTATTCTCTTCATTTTGGCTTACCTTGTCTATAACTTAACTTATTATAGTATCAGTAGTTTTCTTAATCTCATAAACCACACTTTGAAAATCATTTAGATTGTAAAGACCTCATTTTTCCTAACTTTTCCTTGCCAGCCACTGTGTATGTTCTCTAGAGAATGCGGCCTCCGTATCGATAACAAATCCTCCGAGGACAAGTTTATCTCCACACGGTTCAGTACAATGGGGAGTTTTAATGAATCCTTTTTCGTTAGCTGTCAGGGAATATGCGTTTGACAATTCCTTATATTTTTTGGTCTGTAACCAAGTAAAAAAAACTGTCATCAGCGATGTTAAAATATCGATGGGTAATTGTGCGGGAAGCCTCGTTTTGGGAATAAACACTCTGCATATTGAACCAAATAGAATTATTAGCGAGAAGGTTATTAAAAGTCCAAGAAATTGCTTTGATCGCTTTTCATTAAATCTTGCTTTTCGCTGGTACCATTCAAGCTGTTCCTTAACCCGAAACTCTTGGTAATAAATGTATTTATCTGATACAGGCTTATCGCGCACATTTCGCATCGATTTAGATATTTGATCATCACTGGCGTGTTTAGGTGTTAATCGCTTGGCAATCATATGGTTCATCTTTAGCACTTCCATGAGATGAGATACAAAGATATGATTAGCCTTATCATCACTGAATGGATCCGCTTTCATTACATATCGCCAAGCCATTGTTTTTATAGATTCGGCAATAGCTCTCGCATTATAACAAACTCCTTGGAAATCAAAAAAACCTTTTCACCCCCACACCCCTAAATTTCAATTACTAAAAAAGGATGAAAAGCAAGCGTCTTCTTGGCATCTTATCATATAAGAAAACCGGAGACGATGGTAATAGTTGGATGATCAACTTGGACCAGCTGGACTTTCTTTTAAGGATGTAGGGATCTAATCTGCGCACGTTTCAGTAGTCTCTTTTTAAAAGGTCCAAATCAGAATCTGTTCTGCAAGTGTCTGGTTTTACTGAGGTCCTCCCCGGCACTGATAACACTGATATACTGTAGGCCTTTAAGATATGGTGCAATGAAAATTCCCATAACAATTCCATCCGATCATACCGCCAAACAGTGCTGATCAGATGAAATTATCCTGTCTGTCCTCTCACATACACCCAAGCGCCGAAACATCTAGGGCTATTACGAGAGTCATATCCAAACTGGAACCGGGGTATAAGCAGAATGGATTCCTAGTGAGATAAAAACACAGGAATCACTGAAGCAACAGCTGTCCTCAGAATCAATGCAAAGCTATTCTCCACAGAGATCCTTCTAATTGCTATAACGTTATCATAGAAATCATCCACGGGCTACAGAAAAATAGAATCCAAGATATGTTTCTGAACAGGAAGATGAAATGCACACAAAGCAGTGGAAAAAATAAAGAGAGCCATAGAAGAAGGTAATGGTTCCTTTTGATTTCTTATTGGTTCGATGAAAATCTCGAGACCGTGTATGGGATGTTGCCAGGGAAGAATGGTCTAAAAAGGGAAAGCCTGAAAGAATTCTTGGGGTTGTTGGATATTCAGCAAGTCGGTTTCAAGATGAGTACTTGTGAGGTAATGGCTGATTGAACCATGTTATTGTTATCAATATTGTAATTGTGGGCTTAAAAAAATTTGAATTTCTGGATTGGCCGTATCGTTAGCTGCCACAATAGTTTTGCTAGAACATTCGATCTGCGCACGCCTTTGTAGACACTTTCTGATCAAGTCTCGCAAGATCTATCCCTCAAACTGTGTGGAAAATGTGACAGTTCTACCCGGTACCTCGAATCGCCAAATCACGCTTCCAGGGGCCTAAAATGCCGATTTTTGTGGAAAATGTG
>CAZBOU010000061.1:0-5893 GCA_964493625.1 uncultured Caldisericota bacterium | reverse complement strand
AGTTTCTGACTACAAAACAGAAAAAAGGAAATGGGGAACAGAAAAAAATGAGATACTTGACATTTCAGGCAAGAATTAAAGAATTAAGACGACACGAACCTAGAAGATATCTATTATCCAAGAAGATGGAATCAAAAAGCTGTTTATGATTATTGCAATATAATTTATCCACAAAACAAAGATAAATATCAATATCTCGGTATACCAATTAAATTTAATAACAGCATTGATGATCAGTCAAAAATTGAAAATAATGAAAGATCTAAGTTTTACCAACAAACAGTTAACCCTAAAAATTATACTAATGGAATTGAAGATAAAAATACTTTAAACACATGGAATGATTTCATCGGTCTCCAAGTAATCAAAGAAGGAATAGACACTAAAAAACAATATGCTGATTTTACTTTACAGCCTAACGAAAAAGGCTTTTATACCCTCAAAGTCACAGGTATCAACAATGAATTAAATGACAACAAAAACTTAAATCTCAATGCTATTGTTTTAAAACGAGAAGTCAATTGTAAAGACAATGACGATGACTTCAATACCACTATTCTTAAGCAAATTGCCTACAAATACCCCATGGGCGCCTTGGGCGAATCCCTTCAGATCAAAAACAAACAAGTTATCGAAAAACAATTAGATCTCGGTATCAAAGATAGCGAAAAAGCTATGTGTGGTCTTGTTGCCTTTCTCCAAAATATGAAAACCAAAGAAATCATCGCCGCTTCCTATACCGACCTCACTCCCGAAACTCCCGCTTTATTCAACATCGACCATTTACCCGATTGCACTGTTGACAATGTGGAACAAGTCAAAAACTTTACGTCATTCAAAGAAATTAGAACTCAAACAACCAACCAAAAAGAATATCAAGAACAAATTGGCCTTAGACAAAAAATCATTTCCGTCACCAATGCCAAAAACCTCCGCCATCTTAGCCTTGAATTAGATTATACCGAGTACGAAGCCCAAGTCTATGATGTTCTTGGTGCTGCTCTAAGCGAAGAACTCCAAGACAAAGCCAAATTAGAGTATGACTCCAAAGAGCATCGTGTCACTATCAAGTTTAACGAACCCCTAAATGGTGACCACGATATTTTTAATTTCTTTATCAAAATTCATACCAATACCCAAAAGGGTATTAAACATCGAAACAAAGATGAAGATAGTAAACTATTCACTTATGCCACCAATTTCAAATTTAGAGAAGTTTTTCTCGAGGATAGCGAATTCAATTCAATAAAATTCAAATTAAATCAACAACAAACTTATCACCCTGTCCGTATGGTCACCGCCGACAATCCTCTCGATCTTGATAACAACAAGCGTGTGGATGAAGCCGATATTGACAGATTTTTGCCTGCCTTTGGTGTTACCGACAAAGATCCCAATTATATCGAAGAATACGATATCTATCCCCAAAACATCAAAGAGGGGACACAAGGTGATGGTCGTATCGACATCCAAGACCTCTACCTCCTTGTCAAAGCCGTCAGCGAGCAAGAAAAATTAGCCAGAAAAATCCAAGAAGTCAATCCTGATTTTGTTTATCCTACTATCGACCAATCCATCAAGACCCGAGTCTTAACCCAAATCTGTGATATTCTCTCTCCTTTAGAAAATCAAGAATTAACCTTCGAAGCTATCGCTAATCAAATCGAGGATATTTACAAAATCCATGGCAAAACCATCACCAAAAAAGAAGAATCCAAAAGCCTTTATCAAAGAATCCAAGAATTCTTCAACACCCCCACCCCTCATGCTATAAGTCGTAAGAGGGAAGAAGAGATATAAGGGTAAGACAACTTATTCTTCCTCTCTTCCAATCTCACCTTCCACCACCAAGCCTTCAAGCATAAAATAGGGGTGTTGTTTTGAAAAGGTATGGGAAGGATATCCAGAACCCATTTTCATTATAAGCCCTTCGCTTCATGCTATCCAAAGTAATCAACAATTTGCACCACTAGCTTTAGCAGATGAAAATGCTTTGCTTGTTTTGCTTGCATAGGAAGCAAGTATACATACTATTGATATCATACTTTTTGCAGTAGTCTGTGCGCTACCAGGATATGGAGGAACGATGAATGAACTGTAAGCAAAGCTCACCGCGTGATAGAGAACCGGAAGTCCTGCTCCAAGAAATGCTGTTTGCCCTGCCTTTTGGAGTCGTTGTTATTGACCCCAATACTCGAGAGATCGAACAAGTCAACGAGCATATAGTAGAGCTGTTTGGTGCGGACAAAGATCATCTGATAGGAAGGCGATGTCATCGCTTTCTTTGCCCCACCGAAGAAGGGGCTTGCCCGATTTGCGATTTAGGAAAAACAGTGGACAATTCCGAACGCATCATGCTGCGCGCTGATGGAACCAGGCTTCCCATTTTGAAAACAGTGAAACGGGTAAGACTCAACGGGCAGATGAAATTGCTGGAATGTTTGATAGACATTTCTGATCGAAAAAGATCGGAAGATCTTATGAGCTTGCGACTCACTCTGATGGAATATGCAGCTACGCACAGCCTAGAGGAGCTTCTCCAAAAAACTCTAGATGAGGTGGGCAGAATCTCCAATAGCCCTATTGGGTTTTATCATTTCGTGCACGAAGATCAGAAAACACTCTCGCTTCAAGCTTGGTCCACCCGAACCCTTCAAGAGTTTTGCAAAGCAGACGCGAAAGGATTTCACTACAGCATTGATCAAGCAGGAGTTTGGGTCGATTGCGTGCGAGAAAAGCGAGCTGTGATCCACAATGACTATCCATCGCTTCCTCATCGAAAAGGTCTCCCGCCAGGGCATGCTCCCGTCATTCGTGAAATGGTTGTGCCCGTGATTCGGAACAACCAAATTAAAGCCATTTTGGGTGTTGGCAACAAACCCATCCTGTACACCGAAAAAGACTTACAAACCGTAAGCTACCTGGCAGATGTTTGCTGGCACATCGTAGAAGAGAAAAAAATGGAGCAACAACTGCAAACAAGCTACACATTTCAAAAAATCATTTCTGAACTATCCACGCGATTCATGAAAACCACTTCGCAAAGCTTCGATGAGGATATCAATTGTATGCTTTCTACTTTGGGTTCTTTTTTTAAGGTGGATCGAGCGTTTCTTTTTTTGTTTTCCAGCGACTATCAAACCATGAGCAATACACATGAATGGTGTACCGAAAGTGTCGCTCCGCAGATACTTCGGATCCAACAATTCCCCCTGGAAAAAATGCCCTGGTTTCGAGACAAAATACTCAGCCAGCCTTTTGTTCATATTCCCGACGTTGCATCACTCCCTGCGGAGGCAGCTGCAGAAAAAGAGGAGTTTGCCCTTGAACAAGTGATTTCTCTCATCTGTGTTGCTGTTGATAGTTCAGAAAAAAAATGGGGTTTCATTGGTTTAGATTCAGTTAAAAAACCGTATTCCTGGAACGCCAATGAAATCGACAATCTTTCTATCATTGCCAATCTTGTGGGAGAATTGCTGCAAAAACTCAATGCTGAAAAAGAATTACGGCAAGCAAAAAAAGACGCAGAAGCAGCGAGTAAGGCAAAAAGTCAATTTCTTGCCAATATGAGCCATGAAATTCGAACCCCTCTCAATGGTGTGATTGGCTTTACCGACCTTTTGAAAAGCACACCCCTTTCCTCTGTGCAGAAGCAATATGTAGAAAATGCCAATGTTTCAGGACATACTCTACTGGGCATCATTAATGATATTCTTGATTTCTCCAAAATTGAAGCAGGAATGATGAACCTTGAATCGGTAAAGACCGATATGATTGAGCTTTTGGAAGACAGCATTGACATCATCAAATACGCAGCAGGAAAAAAGTCATTGGAGGTATTGCTATCTTTTCGTGGCAATATTCCACGGTTTGCTATGACGGATCCAATACGGCTTAAACAAGTTTTCGCCAACCTTTTGAGCAATGCTACAAAGTTTACTGAAAAAGGGGAAATTGAGCTTAAGGTGATCTATGAGCCCATGAAAGGTAAGCTTGGGAAATTCACCTTCCTTGTTCGAGACACCGGAATAGGAATCAGCGAAGCCCAAAAAGAAAAACTCTTTAAGTCTTTTTCGCAAGCAGATAGTTCCACTACTCGCAGATTTGGTGGTACGGGGCTAGGGCTGAGCATTTCGCAAATGATTGTGGAAAAGATGAATAGCACAATACACGTTGAAAGCCAACCAGGAGAAGGCAGTACCTTTTATTTTGACCTGATCACCGACGTGGAAGAAGGGGAAAAAATCATCCCAAGCTCCATCCATACGATCAATCGCTGCCTTATTATTGACGACAATGCCAACAATCGTATGATACTGGAACACATGCTGGCAGGCTGGCAGATTGACACTGCCTCCTGCGAGAATGGATTTGATGCCCTGAAGACAATTGAAACTTCGAAACCCTTTGATGTCATTATCTGTGATTACCATATGCCTTACCTAGACGGCCTTGAAACGATTCAAATGATTCGAGAAAAACTGCAGCTCAGTCCTGACAAGCAGCCCATTATCCTCCTGCACTCTTCTTCAGACGATGCCGAACTGCACAAGAAGTGCGATGAGCTTGGTATATGCTTCCGCCTGTCCAAGCCCGTAAAAGGGAGCGATCTTTTTGACTGTTTGTGCAACATACACCAAGAGGATTTTTCACAAGGTGCTCGCGAGGGCATTGAAAAAGAACCTTCCGAAGGGAACTTGACAACAGAACCTTTCAGCATTTTGATTGCAGAAGATGTTGATATGAATATGGCAATGGTAAAAGCACTTTTAAAAGAGCTATTCCCACAAGTTCAAATACTGGAAGCGACCAATGGACTGGAAGCGATCGAATGCTACAAGAAAGGCATCGTTGACCTCATTTTGATGGATGTTCAAATGCCTCAAATGGATGGCATTCAGGCTTGCAGAGTTGTTCGCGCTCTTGAAGAAAACACGGATCGTCATATCCCCATTGTTGCACTTACAGCAGGTGCCCTTAAGGAAGAACGAGAAGCATGCATTGCTGGAGGTATGGATGATTTTTTAACCAAGCCCATTGATATGGAAGCGCTTCGAAAAGTGATTCTTCGGCATGTAACTCCGAACACTACTACGGGGTGTGATTTGAGTTTTGACAAGGCAGATCTAATGGCGCGGAGTTTTGACAAGGCAGATCTGATGGAGCGCAGTTTTGACAAGGCAGGTCTGATGGAGCGTGTGGGGAACAATAGTGCTCTGTACCGGAGTTTTCTCGAAACCTCCAAAAACATACCCGAGAAAATTAGCGCCCTGGAGCAGGCGGTTCAGAAAAAAGACTCTAGTGAGTGCAAGCATTTGGCACATTCTATCAAAGGAGTCGCCTCGATGCTTAGTTTTCACGGCCTGAGCAAGCTTTTAGAAACCATGGAGCAAACTGAAAACCCGAGTTCTGCCGAGATGAACCGTTTGATGGCCAGCATCCGAAAAGAATGGGAACAGGTAACCGTCATTGTGAACAATGAGCTGGACTCATACAAAAAGAATGAAAATTGATAACTGTCCTTTTTAAGTGCGAGCTGGATACCTTGTAAACGGGGTACCCAATTTTCCGTGTGAATTTCTTGAATCTTTACATGAAAAGAGGTATGCTACAGATGAACGAGTATTTACCGAAGAGCGGGACAATGACTCTAAATACCTTGTGTTCTGTTACAGAAACACTCGTCATAGAACGTCCCCCTCAAGAAGTCTTTGCAATGCTAATATACTATACTGAGAATTGCCTGTGTTGGGATATCTCTGTTCAATTACAAGGCCGCATCGAGACTCATCTTGAGGATTCCCTCCCCTCTAGGTGCGTGTCGTCTTAATTCTTTACTTCTTGTCTGAAATGTCAGATATCTCATTTTTTTCTGTTCCCCATTTCCTTTTTT
>CAZBOU010000060.1:0-6058 GCA_964493625.1 uncultured Caldisericota bacterium | reverse complement strand
TATTCGTTCAGTGAACGATAATCATAGTGTAATCTGTAGAATTTCAAATGCAAGAAAGAAAAGTAAATTTTTGGATACAAAACATAATTGAATTGTGTACACAAGTGCCTCTGAGAAAAATACCAGAGGCACTTGGTGTTTATAACATCACGCTACTTACTGTTCTACGGTTCCGCTTCTGTTGCAGGGTACATTACAGTTATTTCCTGTGTATCGGGGTTCCAATCTACCTTGTGGCCGGTGAATTCAAAGACGAGGCGGAGGGGGGCGATAAAAGAGCTACTAGCTCCAGGAGAAACAAGTGCTCCATTCCAATGTGCATCAGGGTTCACCCCTTCTCGTACGCG
The DNA here is from genome assembly GCA_964493625.1 of uncultured Caldisericota bacterium. Classification (GTDB taxonomy): domain Bacteria; phylum Caldisericota; class Caldisericia; order UBA6126; family UBA6126; genus JAGLCW01. The sequence goes on along the minus strand of CAZBOU010000060.1, from coordinate 5,711 downwards.
CTTCATAGGAAAGAGATTTGGAATTTCTTCATCATTGACATACGCTTTCTGGCTTGGATAATGTAAAAACAGCCTCGTTTCTTTAGAGTATCCATAGATCATAGTGAATTCATCTGGGTTTGTTGAGTAAAGCAACATACTAGGATCAAGCCTACTGGGAAAAGGTACTCGGTGACTGATACTAGCCCTCCCACATGTTTCATCAATGTATATGGGGTATAGCAAAGCTCCAGTTCCTTCAACTCCATTTACTACCCCATGAAAATCAACCGATCCAACAGTAAAAGTGTATTGGTAGCTTTCGGAAAGATCTTTTTCATCTGCATGTACAGGAACAAAGAAAGTAGTGAACAACAGACATAGTGAAATGCTTAGTAACAACAATTTTTTCATACAATCAGGCTCCTTTTACTATTTTGAACAATCAATGCTCATGTCAAAATACAAACGGGTTTTTAGCAAGTGCTTCTGTTCGGGAACCACAGAAGCACTTGCTATTCATATCGTCACACTATCTAGTGACCTACTCCGTTTCTGGTGCAGGATAGGTTACTGTGATCTCCTGTGTATCGGGGTTCCAATCTACTTTGTGATGGAGATTTTCAAAAATGATGCGGAGGGGTAGAATTCCAATTTTCCCGACTGGGTCTTCGATGCTCTTGAAATATGGACTAAAGGGGAGATGTATTTCGGTAGTAGTGACTTCGCCATTTTGATTTTCTACTTCAAGAATAGCATCTTCATTAGGACATACGATTGTTAGCACGGTACTATATTCTTTAGGTGGGTGTAGATGATACCAGGCCTTGTTATATTGATAATCTTGATCGATATCAGCTACAATGTTAGCGATGATACACTCTGGCATACAAAAAAACAATTCGCCATAAATACCAGCTCTGTTACTATCTTTGTCTAGAATAATGGGATATAACATTTGATATATAGCTGGTTTCTCATTGTTTTTTCTCACTATGACTTCATTGGAGTTTAGCTTAAATTGATACGTGATCGTATCAATAGGAGAAGCAATGCTTTGACAAGGAAACTGTAAAGATAATACAAAAAAAGAAATCAATATAGCGTTAATTTTCATTTTCTATATCCTTCCTAAAATTAAAACTAGCAACAATTTGGCCACGGATCACAAACTAGAGTTGTGTATCTTAAGTATTCTCCTTGATGCTTTTTGCATACAGTAACCGTATAATTCCCACTATCGTATTCGTGCCTATAAGGTTTTTGTTCTCCATTCTCGTCTAACTCATCATTTTCATTGAAACGAGCATATCTTTCAAATCCATAGCAAGGCGCATCCGGTGTTTTATAGCCAACAAACCATGCATAGGTAGGTTCGTGATCATCTGGAGAAGGAAAATACCCTGAGGAACGAAGACAACTACTTGTACAATTCGTTTTTGCACTTAGATCCCAAGTTCCAGTACCACTATTGTAATCAATATTGATTCCAGTATAGGTTCCATCACTATTTTTGAACCAGAGGATCACATCAACAGGATTCCCATCTGCATCAACTGCACTTGCTTCGTAGGATCCATTTCCGTTTTTAATGTCATTTGCTACTTCATTGAAAATTTTCTCTTTCTCTTTATTATCTGTTATCTCTTCATCATCTGAAAATTCTCCATCGCCATTTTTATCTTCATAAATTCGAGGTCCACTTCCATCACCATTATCCACTATTTTTATTTTTCTTCCCGAAGAAGTTGTTCCTTCTATCGTTGTTTTGGGTCTTCCTATAACTTTTCCTATACCTCGATTGGGTTGTTTAGATAGATCAGTTGGGTCGAGTTGACCATTAATTGAAGATTTATCCCATTTTAATAGCGGGATATCTGGTACATAATAATATCCAGAGTAAGTGGTTTGTCCGTAATTTACATATAGGAATTCTCCAATTACTGAAGCGAGATTGAATGGGGATCCGTAACATGGATGATCAACAATGCAATAGTCGGTTGGATTATTTACGTCATATTCGATTTCTCGAATTAGTTTTGAATTACTAATGTCGTGGGTATAGATGTGTAGGTCAAAAGAAATAGTAGATGTAATAGTTAAATTGCTGGTTAATAATGTTTCACCAACATATAACATGCGGTCTTCAAAATCATTGTCACCGGGAACAAAAGTAGTTTGTTCGTTGTTACCATCTAGAACAGGGTCGCCATCGACAGTGAATTCATAGAAGTTAACATCTCCCGTTGTGTTGTTAATTTCTAGTACCTTGTAGTCTTCTTGTCCTATGGTCGCTTCAATTACAACATCAAAATTATTGGCTTGTACTTGTGGTTTAGGGGATAGTCCGATAGCTGCCAATGCCATAGTTACAATCGTTAGTAAAGAAATGAAAGAATGAAAATTACTCTCTCGCCCTCTTCGTAAAGGCGAGCTAACACGTTTCATAAGAAACCTCCATTGATTTTGTACATTTACATGTACACAAATACTTTGAAAACAAATTTTTCCCAACGGTCACGAAACCATTGTTACGTCATAAATGCAAAACACACGACAAACCAAACCAGCACATTGTTCTCTTTACTGCCTCCTTTCCCCTTGTTTAGGGGTTTGCAAAAAATCCAATGGTTCGTTCAATGAACGATAATCATAGTTTAATCTCTTGACATACAAATGCAAGACAGAAAAGTTAATTTTTGGATACAAACTATAATTGAATTGTGAGATGATTGATGGAACGAAAATTTCACCAGAGAATACTATGGGTTTCAATCGCAAGCATAAGTTGCTTTACCAATTTGCATTTTGCTTAATGGCGTGTATAGTAAAATTATATTTTATATTACCCGGGATGTGAACGTGTATATTCATAGAGATTTAGAAAAAATTGTATTGCAGGCAAATCAGGCATTCTCTGTTGTTCTTGTTACAGGACCAAGGCAAGTAGGGAAAACGACGCTTTTGAAGAAATTAGCAGAGAAATCCAGACGGTACGTAACATTGGATAATCCAATGGCAAGAGATGAGGCAAAACGAGATCCATCGCTTTTTTTACAGCGGCATCCTCCTCCTGTTTTGATTGATGAAGTGCAATACGCTCCTGAGCTATTCCCCTACATCAAAATGCATGCTGATACCCATAAAAACAAGGGCGATTTTTGGATGACAGGTTCGCAGTTGTTTCATTTGATGAAAAATGTGAGTGAAAGTTTAGCTGGGCGAGTGGGGATTGTACATATGCTAGGTTTGTCCAATGCAGAAATCCACAATCATACAAGTACTCCTTATGAAACCAACCCCAGTGTATTACAACAAAGAATCAAAAATGCGACATCTATGCAATTAAAAGAAATGTATCGACAAATATTTAAGGGTTCTATGCCAGCTTTATATGAAACAGAACAAGACCTAGAATTCTATTTTTCTTCCTACGTAAATACCTATTTACAAAGGGATGTGCAAGATTTAACTCAGGTGGGAGACTTGTTGGCATTTTTACGATTTATGACCAGCTGCGCAGCACGAACAGGTCAAATGCTCAGTTATTCTGCTATAGCGAATGATGTTGGGATTAGTGCTCCCACCGCAAAAAAATGGTTATCCATTTTAGTTACCTCTGGTATTGTCGTATTGGTTGAACCTTATTTTAACAATAGATTGAAGCGGATTATTAAATCTCCCGTAATGTATTTTGTAGATACAGGTTTGTGTGCTTATCTTACTCGATGGTCTGATAGTGAAACATTGGAAGCATCCTCTATGGCAGGAGCATTTTTTGAAACCTGGGTAGTAAGTGAGATCATTAAAAGTTATTATAATGCTGGTAAACAACCTCCCATTTACTACTATCGAGATACCGATAACAAGGAAATCGACTTGATTATAGAACAAAACAATACACTGTACCCCATTGAAATTAAAAAAAGTAGCAATCCAAAAGGAGATGCTATCAAGAATTTCAAAGTACTTGAACAAACAGGAAAAAAGATCGGAACAGGAAACGTAATTTGCCTTTGTGATCAACTATATCCCATAGATCGGAATAATTATCTTGTTCCCGCCTGGGTAATATAGCTATCCATTCTTTTCTTCATAGGTAGGGTAGGTTACGGTTATTTCCTGTGTATCGGGGTTCCAATCTACTTTGTGACCGGTATTTTCGAACAGTATGCGAAGTGGCATAACATAAGTATATCCAAAGTGTGCTTTTTCGGTGTCAACTCGATATACTGCAAAAGGAAGAGTAATTCTATCTTTTTCTGGTAGTTGGTTGTAATCAACAAATATGTTTCCATCTGAAAAAAAAGCTTTATTATAGGGGTATATCATTGTTAATTGTCTTGTTTCCGTGTTTGCGGTATAGAAAGTGAGGTAGATATCGCACTCTGACTCCTTGCTTGAGTTTACTACGCTGTAGTTGAAAAGGACCCTTAAAGCCTCTTCCTGTCTAGTATGACAGAAAACAGGTTTGTATATACTAAATAACTAAAAGGTTTGATTCAGTAGATCGTACCACTTTTGTATTTCTGGTTTCATGGTTTCCAGTGTGGTTTCTTTGATCGGTTTCTTTTGCAGATCGGTTACACTAATGATTTCTACTTGCCTGACTTGCATTAGTAGATCCAGAAGCGATTCGATACTTCCTTCATATCCTTCTTCTTTGGCTTTTTGCCATAGCATTTGGGATAGAAGAAGTCCCAGAATACATACAAAGGTATGGACTTTGATCTTTTGATCCGTCCAATGGTATTGTGGGTATACACTATGATGGTAGGGGTTCTTCAAGTGCCTGAAGAGATGTTCAATATGGTATTGTCCTCGGTAGGCAGAAATAATGGCTTCTGCTTCCCATTCTTCTCTATTCGTGCAGAGAAGTATCTTTCCAAATTGATGATCCAATAGCCATCGATATTGTTTCTTGTTGATGGTCCAGTCTAAAGAGAATACACCTTCTTTGGTTTCTCGCAACAGAACCATAAACAGGTCTTTGCTGTATTCGCCTTTGACAATGGATTGAATCTTTTTTTCCAAGGCTTCTTTAGACCAGGGCTTTTTGGTGGGTATTTCCAATTTTGACTGAAGTTCTAATAGCTTCTGTTGTACCTCTTCCAGAGTCTTGTTCAAGCCTCGTACTTGTCCTTCCCATAGAGCCACGCTAGTGAGAAGGAGTAGAGTACGTTCTTGGCCCCATATGGTCTTTTTGCATCGAACATATTCGCAAGGGTGTCCATGAATGGAACACTTTGTATACTCTGTGTGTGGAATTTCCAACAGTTCCTTTTGCCACACAACAGGATAGGCTGTCACATACGAAAGATGACTTTCTTCCAATTCTTGCAGATTGGCTTTGGAAAGACTGCCTTTATCAAACACTAACGTAAATTCTTCCAAAGGTTGCTCCATAGACTGAAACAAGGATTTTACTTTCTCCAAGAAAGGAAGAAAGTAGGCACGATCATTGCGATTGCCTTCATATACTTCGGATAGGATAGGAAGTAAATATTCTTTCGTAGTCGCTTGTGCCAATCCAAATTGACGCAAATCATGACGCTTTTGTTTATTATGTCCTCTTTGGGCAAGAGTAGAAGAAGTATTGGTGGTATCAATAAAGGTAAAGAAGTTAGTCAAATCGTAAAACAAGAGTTTGGACGACACCCACCCTTGTTGAAATAGCTTCTGTGTGATCACGCTTTGCACTTGGAGAAGTTGCTCTTCTGTCACGGTATCCA
>CAZBOU010000059.1:0-6317 GCA_964493625.1 uncultured Caldisericota bacterium | reverse complement strand
AGTCTCTTCTAAATTTTCAGGATAAATATTGGTGGTTCCTTCAATAACCCCATAACTACCATTTTTAAATCGTAGAAGGGCTAAACCTAAATCCTCTGTTTTGATATATGGGTGTTGTAAATTGTCAGTCATCCCAAAAATTTCGTCTATATCATCCCCCATCATCCAACGAAGAAGATCAATATTATGTATACACTGGTTCATTAGAGCGCCACCATCTTGTTCCCATGTACCTCTCCAGGGTGCTTGTGTGTAGTAATCTCTTCCACGATTCCAACGAATATGTGCAGTGCCATGCAAAAGCTTTCCGAACCTTCCATGATCAATCGCTTCTCGAATTTTCCTTACCGCCTTGTTAAATCTGTTTTGATGACATGCGCAAACTCTTACATGTTTTTTTTTAGCTTCTTCAATAATCAAATCTGCTTCTTTAAGCGATAAGGTAATAGGTTTCTCAATAACTAAATTACAACCCTCTTTTATACAATCCAGTGCTATTTTTCCATGTTCGCCACTTTCCGTGCAAATAGCTACTAAATCAGGTTTTTCATTTTGGATCATCTTCTGATAATCTAAATATCTTCCGGTGTTAGGAGGAAGATGAAACTGGGATATGAGCTTATCAATCTTTTCTTCGTGTAAATCACATAACCCTACAATACTAAGTTTGTTATCGATTGCTGCTGCAATGTGATTTGGTGAAATCCTTCCGCAGCCGATGATGGCAAATTTTAAACTCATTGTAGGCCCTCCCTAAAGCAGTTCAATTTTCTTTCGATCTTGAATATTCTTCATAACATTTTTTGTATCAAAAATAAACTTTGCATGTTGCTGTACAAATGCATAGTCAACGTTTGTATGGGCCGTTGTTATGACGACAATATCCGCACTTTCTATCAAGTCTTTTGTAAGGTTTGTTTCACCCTTTTTTTGAGTACCATGATGTGAATATTCCAACACAAAGGGATCATAGAAAACAATTTCTGCCCCTTGTTTTTCCAATTCATCGATAACTCGCAAAGCTGGACTTTCCCTATAATCATCGATATCCTGCTTATACGCCACTCCAAGAATCAAAACTTTTGAACCATGCAATGATTTTTGAAATCGGTTCAGTATTCTACTAATTCTTTCAACGCAGTATTCTGGCATTTTATCATTCACCATCATAGAAGACTCAATCATTGAAGTATGAAAACCAAATTCACGAGCCTTCCAAGAAAGATAGTAAGGATCAAGCGGAATACAATGCCCACCTAAACCTGGTCCCGGATAAAAAGCTTGAAAACCATAAGGTTTAGTCTTTGCTGCTTCAATAACTTCCCAAATGTTGATTCCCATCCTATTGCATAAGATAGCTAATTCATTCACCAGTCCAATATTGACATTTCTAAAGGTGTTTTCTAGTATTTTTTCCATTTCAGCAATTGCAGGGGAAGAAACTCTATGAACAGGTGCTTCCAAAACAGCTTCATATAATGAAGCGGCTAGTTCAGTACAAGCAGGAGTAACACCACCTACCACTTTTGGAGTATTCTTGGTTTTGTATTTCAGATTTCCAGGGTCGACTCTCTCTGGAGAAAAAGCAAGATAAAAATCTTCTCCGCATTTTAATCCAGATTTCTCCAAAATTGGTTTTAAAAACTCTTCTGTTGTTCCTGGATACGTAGTGGATTCTAAAATCACAAGCATATGTTTGTGCATATATGGAACAATGCTTTCGGCTGACTTCTTAACATAGCTAATGTCAGGCTGTTGATGTTCATCCAAAGGAGTAGGGACACAAATACACACACAATCTGCTGAGGCAACTTGAGAAAAATCCAATGTCGCTGTCAACAATCCAGATCTAACAATTTCCTCTAAATCTTCATTGATAACGTCACCGATATAATTCTTCCCAGAATTCACTAATTGGACTTTATCTTCCTGAACATCAAAGCCAATAACTCTAAATCCTGCTTTTGCTTTTTCAACAGCTAAAGGAAGACCAACATAGCCTAATCCAATAACGCCTAAAATGGCTTCTTTTCTTTCGATCTTTTGTTGAAGAGAATTCATGCTACCCCCTGCTCAATAAAATATAAAACATTATTTCTTGTTGTAATACTCTACATACCAATCGGTAAACTTCTGAAGTCCTTCTTGAATTGGAATTGTGGGTTTGAAATGAATTCTTTCTTCAAGTTTCTTTGTGGAAGCATAGGTTTTTGGAACATCACCAGGCTTCATGGGTTCAAACACTTTTTCAAATTCCACTTTTCTTCCCAGTGAATTGCTCAAACAGTTTTCAAGAGTGTATATAAAGGCCATCAATTTTACGGGTTGACTACCGCCAATGTTAAAAAGTTGATATGGATTTTTCCCCTCTGGTTTTTTATCAATGATTCGACATATACCTTCTACGATATCATCGATGTAGGTAAAATCTCTGTACAAATCATTATGAAAATCCCCGTTGTTAAAAATATGGATAGGTTTTTGCATGAAATAATTGTTTAAAAAAGAGAAGTATGCCATATCGGGTCGTCCCATAGGTCCGTATACAGTGAAAAAACGTAATCCGGTGGTTGGAATATTGTATAAATGGCTGTAGGTGTATGCAACTAATTCATTTGATTTTTTTGTGGCTGCATAGAGCGAAACAGGGTGGTCTACAAAATCAGATTCTTCAAAGGGAACTTTATCATTGGTTCCGTATACCGAGCTAGAAGAAGCAAATAAAAAATGTTCTAGATTCTTAGAATGCCTACAAGCCTCAACAATGTTGTAAAGCCCCACAATATTATTCTGAATGTATACATCTGGATGGTCAATGGAGTATCGAACTCCTGCTTGGGCCGCTAAATTGATCACATATGTAGGTTGATACTTTTTAAATAAGGCAGTTATATCTTCTTTTTGTGAGATATCACAATACTCAAAAGTGTAGTTGCCAAACTCTTTCAACTTATCATTTCTATATTCTTTTAAACGAACATCATAGTAATCATTCAAGTTGTCAATACCAACAATTCGATAACCATCTTCAAGAAGCCTTTTCGAAAGATAGTACCCGACGAAGCCAGCAGCTCCAGTTATTAAAAAGGCTTTGTTTTTATCACTCTCATTCATCATAACAGCTTACACCAATCTCCTAATCCCGAGAGTACAAATCTCGAGTATATACTTTTTCTTTTACATCCAAAAGCTCTCCATTCATTCTATTTGCAACAATAACATCGGATTGCTTTTTAAACTCATTCAAATCGTCTACTACTTTGGAATGATAGAATTCTTTTTCTTTCATAACAGGTTCATATACAATCACTTCAACACCTTTTGCTTTTATTCTTTTCATAATACCTTGAATAGAAGATTGGCGGAAATTGTCGGATTGTGTTTTCATGGTTAACCTATATACACCCACTATTTTTGGATTCTTCTTGAGTATTTGATTGGCAATATGATCTTTTCTAGTTCTATTGGCATCAACAATAGCACCAATGATATTATTGGGCACATCAGCATAATTCGCCAACAGCTGTTTTGTGTCTTTTGGCAGACAATACCCACCGTACCCAAAAGAAGGATTGTTATAGTGTTCTCCTATTCTTGGATCCAAACACACCCCTTCAATAATTTGTTTTGCATCCAATCCTCGAATTTCAGAATAGGTATCTAACTCATTGAAATAGGCCACACGTAATGCTAAAAATGTATTTGCAAAAAGTTTTATCGCCTCTGCTTCTGTTGAATTAGTAAACAATATAGGAATATCTTTCTTGATGGCACCCTCTTTCAGAAGGCTTGCAAACTTTTCTGCTCTTTTTGATTTTTCACCAATCACAATTCTTGATGGATACAAATTATCATGTAAAGCTTTTCCTTCTCGAAGAAACTCAGGAGAAAAGATGATGTTTTCTGTATTGAATCTCTTTTTAACTTCTTCTGTATACCCAACAGGGACTGTAGATTTAATTACCATTATTGCTTCAGGATTGATTGAAATGACATCACGAATCACTTTTTCAATTGAACTAGTATCAAAAAAATTCTTTACAGGATCGTAATTCGTTGGCGTTGCAATCACAACGTACTCAGCACTAAGATGTGCTTCAATTGAATCAGTAGTAGCTTTTAGATGTAATTTTCGAGTTTGCAGATACTCTTCAATCTCTTTGTCAACAATAGGCGATATTCGATTGTTAACCATATTAACTCTATCCTGAATTATATCCAATGCAATCACATTGTTCTTTTGTGCAAATAAAACAGCATTTGATAAACCAACATAACCAGTGCCGACTATAGAAATATTCATATTGAACTCCTTTTTTCATTCAATTGATTTGTGAACTTTAAATAACAGTCCATTAAGCCCTTTTTACTTGCACCATAGTACTTCTTTTAGGATCTACTTACTTCTTCTTTATCCATCAAAGTTTTAAGCTTGGGGACCAATTTCGGATCGCTAAACTCTCAAAGCTCATATAATTCCTTGGTAAACTCCCCCTCGTTTAAATGTATTAAACTTTTCCCTTGATATTGTTTCCCAAGAAGGATTAAGTTTGAAAATCATCTTGCTAAATGTATGAATTTTGCTCCTCGTAGTAAATATCCACGAGCAATTTCGTGACCTTTTGTTTTCAGTAAAGCAGAAGTGAAGTAAAAAACTGCAAACAAAACAAGTGCAGCGGTTCCTAGTTTTAAAGCTTGGATAACAAAGGGAGATGTTTGTTGAAACCATGGATACAAAATCATTCCAATAAGTCCCATTGGAATGATTGCTAAAAAAACTTTAATACCTTCGATAGCGAGATTCTCGCCAGTTTTTTCTTCATTTAATCTAATCTTATGAAAGTATTTGGCCAATAGAAAATAGGCTACTCCATATCCAACAACATTAGCAATAGTTGTTGATAATGCAATACCCCCAGCTCCCATATATTTCGAGAGAGTAATGTTTCCTACAATATTCACAAACACTAAACAGATAGATATTATCAGAGGGGTTACTGTATTTTTGAAAGAATAAAAAACCTTCATAAGTATTGGATACATCGCTCGGAAAAAAAGCCCAATACAATACAATTGGTTTACATAGCTAGTAACAGATGTAGCTTGAGCATCAAATGCACCTCGTTGGTAAAACAGCTGAGTTATTGGAGTTGAAAAGATTATAAGGAGAACAGAAGATGGTATCATGAAATACAAAAGGGAAACAATGGTTTTATTGATACTCTTCTTATACTCCATAATCCTTTTTTTGTTCGAAGCCAATTCCGAAAAAGTTGGGAATATTGTAATTGCCAATACACCCGCAAACAAGGTGATGGGTAAAGTCCATATATTCATGGAATACTGCAGTGCTGCAATGGATCCTTCCGCTAAGCTGGATGCAATCGTTCGATCAACAATTTGATTTAATGAACCTACTCCAGCAGATAGCAAAAGAGGACTCAGGAGAAATAGGAATTCTTTAATCTCTTTCCAGTTAATAACAATTTTACGAAACTGAATCAACTTATACTTTACAACAAGTAAGAAAACATATAGCAGACAATTTCCAATGACCATTACATAGGTTCCGATCACTAAGGAATAAACTCCGTATGTCCTACTAAATAGCCATATAATGACAACGTTAACAGTGTTAAAAACAGAAGCACTAATGGTCGGGATTAAAAATTGTTTTTCAGCTTGTAATAGACCTCTAAAAAAAGACATCAATACATTGAAAAATCCGTATAAAGATAAAATACGAGTAATTGCGACAGCTAATTCAAATCTTTCTCCTGTAAATCCATATGCAATAGTTTTGACCAAAAAAGGAGCAAAGATAGCAGATAAAAGTGAGATAAATAGAAAAACAGAACCCCAGACAACCAGGATTTGATTTACATAATGTTTAGCATCAGAAGCATCGTTTTGTTTTTTTTCTAGGTAAAGAGGAATAATTAGAGTCCCAAATCCTCCAGCAAAAATCCCTAACAACAATGTTGGTATTTGTTGACCAATTACATAAGCATCAATAACTCCTGTTGCTCCAAAATATTTAGCAATTAGCATCTCTCTGGCATAGCCGATGAATTTGCTTAAAAAGGTTATGATTGCGACTAAAACAGTTGCCTGTACTACAGTTTGTTTTTGAAGAACAGGATGGTGAAGAATACGATAAACTATTTTTTTCATATAGAAAATTTCCTCGTATACTAATTAATAAGCATTATTCATGTCTGTAGTTAGCTCTTGAGGGTAATTATTATACCAAACTTCGCATATGCTAACCCTCTTGGAGTCTGCTATCCATAAAGGTATGCGATCGGTGAACATGG
>CAZBOU010000058.1:0-6748 GCA_964493625.1 uncultured Caldisericota bacterium | reverse complement strand
CGTTTCAATACGATGGAGATGGACGGGTTACACAATATATCCTCACCCAAAATGGGATTCAATCGTATCTGTGGGAATTTGGATATGATGGTCTTGGCATTCGAACGGCTATCAAAACCGTCAATGGACAAACGACAGTAACACATGTTTTCACCACCGATACAACCGGAAGGCCCGTATCCACCACCTACCAAGATTCCTCTTGTCAGACCAATTGTTTTTCTGGAGAAGCCTATATGCACTGGGATCCATGTGGAAGTTTAACAGCGATGACCGATGCCAGTGGTTCGTTAGTGGCTTCGTTTGAGTACAACAAAGCGTATAGTCGGAAAATCAACGAACACAACCCCTATGGGATTGAAATTCCTTTTCAATTGGATGGACGGGATGGTACCATGACTGCTACCTATGGAGATGCTACGCCCCAAGCTCTTGTTCTGCAAGTGCATAGCAGCTCTCGCATCAGTATTGGAAATCTAGCTCCTATCCTTGCCCCTAAAGTTCTATGCTGCTATATCAATGGCCATGGAGAAGAAGCTACATGCCCTGCTGATGGTGGACCTGAGGAGGAGTGCGAAGATGGGGAAGGAGACTGTGACCTAGACTGCGAAAAAGGGTATAAAGAAGGCTTTACAAGCATGACTGATTTATGTAGATGCAAAGAAAAAGAAGGAAAATTACACGGTTATAGGTATGATGACATAAAAAACGCTGATTGTGAAGGGCTCAGAAATGAGATGAAAGATGCTAAGTACGACTGGGATTATCACACTGATGGTCCCGAAGATGGAGGTAATGATAAAGACGATAAACATCATGGTCATATTGAGCATATGGTCGATGTTTTATTCTATATTGGTAATCCTAATAATGACTATCCCTGTGGCACTTTTGCTAGAGATGGTTGTAATTATTGGACTGCTAAAGAAGAACTTGAGAGACGTCAAGCAAAAGGTGATTGCTTAGAATGATAAGGAGATACGATGAAGAAATTAATTACGTTTTCAATTATTGTTATAGGATTGTTTTTACTCATATTCTCAGTGTACGCTGCCCATACAGATGATGCTAACGAAGAAAAAGTACTACAAACAATGATGTGGCTTTCAGATCCTTTTGTTAATTCCCCTACATCCATCACCTATTTTTTTGATATACATCCCAATGATATAAATGATTGTTGTTATGAAGTTTCATTCGAGCTTCCGGCTGAATATCTTGATCTAGCGGAAATTAGTTGTCCTACCAACAATTCTGAATCCCTTATACACAATATATGGGTGAACCAGAAAAAAATTGCGAATTATGATGAGTATGATGTAAGTTGTTTCCCTATAGAAGAAGGTCAGTATATTAAATTTTTCGTTTGTATAAAAGGATTTAATGAAGAAGCCAGCTCCTTAACAATTACACTAGGAAAAGGATTAAAAATAGTACCATTGAAAAAAGGGTCCTTCTCAACACGAGAAACAACTATTTTTGGTTCGAGACATTACTCGGCAAACTATATTCATATTTTCCCTGAACAAATGAAAGATATTGTTTTCAGCACCTGATGGACAAAATCCAAAAAGAAGAATCCTCTGTTTTGTTTTACTGAATGAGTAATTTTTTAAAATCAAGAACCAGAGGGAAGGTATTTTTCCTTCCCTCTGGTAGAGAGTAGGCAATAAGTGTTATTTGAATCTAACCATGCAGTGGCAATTTGGCAATATTACTCAAGTTAGTGATCCTATTCAAGGCACGATTAGTTATACTCGCAACCTGCGAGGAGATGTTACAGCCGATGAAAAGGGAACGTATCAATTGGATCTACTGGGACGCCCTCAAAGTCTAACTTACTACGGGGGAGCTGGCATTGAAACCTGGACATATACTCCCGATCAAAAAGTAGCCAGTCATACCCAAAATGGAGGAACCGATACATATACGTACGATGCTGTAGGCAATTTGACATCCAAAAATATGGACAGACTCCAAGAAACCTGGTCGTTTCAATATGGACCCCAGGGCATTGAAGGGGCTACATGCATTACGCCTTCAGGCACCATTACACAAAACTATTGTACCGATCCTTCGGGCACACCACTGGCGATGTATTATACAGATCAAAGGGGAGGCATTGGACAAACCTTTACAGGCATGCTCTATTTCCATTATGACAATTTTGGCAATACTGCTATGCTAACCGATGCTTCAGGAGTGCCTCAAGTTTTGTATCAATATGATGTGCGTACCAGTCTTTTTACCTCCATTAATGCCAACAACATTCGCAATCCCTTTACTAGCCTGGGAGAAGAAGGAGCTATAACAGACTCACTTACCCTCACAACCAATGTGGATTGGACGGTGTATAGGGGGGGAGTGAACATTGATACTAATTTCATCAGCATGCTTGAAACGTACAAAAAATGTGTGATATGTTAAAAAGGAAAGGAACAAAAGATCCATATGCAAGAATGGGTTTTGGATTAGATTGTAATTGTTGGAATAACAGATCGCATAAAGTATTCACCGAATCTGAGAAAGAAATATTGAGACAAGCATTAAAAGAACAAGGGATGAAGGAATCTGATATTGATGAAGCTATTGAAAATTATAGAAAAACAGTCGAAGCATGCTGTAGTACACATAAAGATCCAGATGGAAATACTCGAAGAGGAGAAAAAGCCAACATCATTGTGCTAGGTGAAGCACAGGATGATACTATCGGATATGTTGGCTGTGTATACTTTAGCACTCCTAATAATGGAGCCGTAGGTGGACGTTATATAGTTTATGCTCCGTAGAAAGGTGGAGAATGTGAAGTTAAATTTGAAGACTTGGTTGGTTATCGTTTCTGTATTTGTTGTTGGTTTCGTTGGGGGTTTCTATGTAAATCCTCTTATTGCAGATAAAACTTACTCTAGAGCCGATTCATCGGAAGTTTTCATTTATAATGCTCACGACAACATAGATTACTTGGGTGTATTTCCTAACGTTAAACCAGTTGAACCCCCTAAGTATAAATTCACCCCCTTTGCATCAATAGAAGTCGACACAAGTATCCCCATTGAAGACATCATTACCAATGGAATTTTGTACAAAGATGGAGCATTGATAAAGGTATCCAAAGATGAATTTGAAAACAATGAATCTTTCTTGGAATGGGTAGACAAAAACCTTATCTTTTGTGATGAAAACTTTCAAAATCCTTATTTAGAAGATTGATTTTTACCGATGGAATCGATATGAGCCAGAATCTATGTTCCTGGAGTTTTTCCTTCAAGGTTGAAGAAGAGTCCTTAGTTTAGTATACAGTGGGAAGGTTAACGGCCTTCCCACTGTTAACAAATGAGTAACGAGGTGTTATTTGAACCAAGCTGCTAGTCTGTGTGAATTTGGTACTGCCGAAAAAGCATCTTTTCCTGCCTGTCAAATTAATTACTTTACAGAAAAAATCTACAATCCTTACGGGGTTGGAATTCTTTTTCAGCTAAGGATGCAAGAAAGTTAGAAGAAATTTCTAGTCATGGTTTTGTAAATTGATTAACCCAGGAGGAATATGATGAATGTAGAAAGTATGCAGGGAGCTAATAATGAGTGAAGTATCATTTCGAAAGAAGTTCCGGATTGTTATCTTAGCAATGGTATTGCTATATCAAAGCCCTATTTCGACATCTGCTCAGTATAATCCATATAAAATAAGTCATCATGTTGTGGAATCCTTTGGTTCTGCAGCATTACTTGGCATGGTTGCTCCTCTTCATCAAATTGAAAAAAAATGGAATTATCGCGTGGATGG
This sequence comes from uncultured Caldisericota bacterium, assembly GCA_964493625.1. GTDB lineage: Bacteria > Caldisericota > Caldisericia > UBA6126 > UBA6126 > JAGLCW01. Next base: position 2,964 of record CAZBOU010000058.1, on the reverse strand, counting down.
GATCTATTATCTAGTTGACAACAAGGATAAATATCGCAAAATCCTCCCCAATGAATATGGGCTTATGCGCTGGAAGTATTTGAAACAAAAACTAGACATTTCTCATAGTGGTTTAACCTTGCACATTGTTGATCATCATTCCCAATTTGCAGGACGAGGCCGGGGAAGTACATTTGAAGAGAAACAACGAAGCTTGGTAGAACAAATATCTGACCTTCTTGCCCAATCAACAAGTACACTACATATGGCAGAAACAAAAGTAACCATTGATCAATCACGCCATCAACATGAAATGCAAGTTACCTATCACATCAACTGGGAAACTCTTCCTAATACAGAGACTCTTGCGCGACTGAAATATAGTCTGTTTCTTGTTGCTGACGAAATATACATGGAACAACGCTATTGTATGCCAGAACAAACATTAGAAAATGTAGCCTATACCTTCCTCCCTTTCGAAGGAGATGATCTGGAAACATTTGATGGAAGTGGATTCTTGCTAGACTCTCCCGACCACAAAATCCATTCTGAAAATCCTATAGGGACACTTACTACCGTACCTTTTATACTCCCAGAGATTCCTGGAAATCGCAACAATGGTTGGTCATTACACTTGATGATTGAGGATCCAGAAAACCTTGGCAAAGAGATTTTTTCCAGCAAAATAAGACTCAACAACATGTAAACTTACTGCATTCAAGGTCTGTCTAGGTTTTCTCTTGCGATGAACGTAGACAGACCTTTTCTTGTAGGTCTAAGAAGATATCTATTAAAGAATTCTTGTATTCGGTGAAATGTAGGTTTCATATGATAAAAAAATTATCAATATTGTCCCAGGGAAAAATAGTAGCAACATTGTGTTGTGTGATAATTGTTCTTTTCTCTTCTTGTGGACGACAATTAGAAAGCAATAAGGTGAATGAAAGAATCTCCAATACAACCGATACTGAACTGCGTTTGCCAGGGTATACACCTGAAGAAAGCGAATACATTTCACGATTGATAATGAATTGGAACGAGATTGAAAAGGAAATAGGAAATTTGGCTTTTTCCTTGTATAACATGGAATTTAGTAACTCCGACGGAAACCAACAAACATCGGATAGCATTTTGCTTTTAACCAAATTGTTTGATGAAATGAATCACTTTGTTGTGCCTTCCTCTTGCACAAAGATTCAAGAGGTTTACGCGAAAGGAATAGATGAATATCAAAGACAGATTACCAGTATTGCCAGTGCTATGAAATCATTAGATAAAGTAACAATTGACCAAATCTTGGATGACCTTTCTAAAGATAACGAGTATTTAGAGGCTTTACCGATGATAATGGAGGAAGTAAAAAAAGTAGATTGAGAACTTTGTTTGATTACTTAACGTTAGACACATGTTTAGCGTCCTATTCCATAAAAAGCTGAAGCATGAGTTTTAATTCGAAAGTATAAAAAGTGAATAACAGGAGGAGAGAGTCATTTTGGATTTTCTCCTCCTGGCTTCGTAGAGAATTGATTTTCACCAGACAGTGAGTACTATATTCTGAGAATCTTTTCTCACTGGATTGTTTCGTGTATACTTGATTAAATCAGTAGGAGAATGAATTGAAATTGATTAAACAGGAAACAGTGCGATGGATGTAATTAATAGCAATGGCAGTGCATCTTTCTCGTATACAGGCACCGGCTCAACTGCGTTAGGACTAGTAGGATCAATGAGCGGAACTGGCCATGTAGGAAGCCAAAGCTATCAATACGATCAAAAGAATTGGTTATCCTCTTTTACAGATGCTAGTAAGACGCCTTCTCCTTCGTTTGGATATACGTATTCCAGTGCCAAGGAACTGACGTATTTGGACTATCCAGGGAACTTGCAGATGCGTCAAATCTGGAATGGAAAGAACATCACCTCGCAGGTGTACCAAAATACACTCACCCAAACAACCTATGCGTCCATTTATCAGTCCTACACCAGTGACAAGTTAACTGGGTATACATACAATATCAAAGCCGGAATGACCAATTTTTCCGATACCGTTACACCCTCGTATGTATCGACGGGAACCATGAAAGAAAAACTGGATACGTTAACCTATAGTGGATCTGGACGGGTCATTACCTATGGGTATGACGCCAACCATGGAAGGCTCAATAGTTTAAAGTACAGTGATATTGATCCCAATACTCCCTTTGCACTGAACTACGATAGTGCCGGGCGATTAACCTCCATTGTTGATCCCAATAGTCAAACCATTTCTACCTATACATATGATCCAAACAATCAAGGATTGTTATCCAGTATTACGTATACCGGAAACAAATCAGCAACATTTACGTGGAATGCCAAGAAGCAAATTACCAATTACGTCTATACCGATAATTCTATACAGCCTGCTACCACCAAAGCCTGGGAAATGACGTATTACGATGATGGTAGGGTAGCCACCCATACCTATTCTCTGAATGATATTTACCAGTACGAATGGAAGTATTACTATTCTCCCTATGGCATTGACAAAGCACTGAAGTATAGTGGAGGACAACTCCTGATTACTATTGATGCGACCACAGCGCCCAATGGACGCATGCTATCTCTGTACTATCAAGACCATACCTGTCAAACCAATTGTTTCCAGGGAGAAGCTTTGGCTGCGTATGACCCGTGTGGGAATATGATTTCATTGGTGGCGAACAGCAGCGGAGCAGAAGTATGGGCACGAGCAGTGGATAAGAATTCTGATGCAACCATTGGTATCTATAACTCTTACAATATGGAGATTCCCTTTTCTGCCCAGGCAACCATCAATCCTTCTTACGACCAACTCATCAATGGACCTATTGAGTTCCACATCCCTGAACAAGGGCAATGGGATCTAAAAGAACTCCTTGCGAACATGACCAGAGTAAACACTACCCTTGGATGTATTTGGTAATTTAAAAGTGGATCACTTTTTGTAAAAAAACAATTGAAAAA
>CAZBOU010000057.1:0-6972 GCA_964493625.1 uncultured Caldisericota bacterium | reverse complement strand
CTACCGTAGCAGAAGATCCAAATTTCAAAATACATGACGATACAGCCCATTTCTTTCAAGATTCAGACAAGAATATCTGGATGCTGGAAACCGAATCTGGTGAACTCCACAAACTGCGATTGCACTGATTTGAAACGATACGATGCTTCTGGAAGAATAGAAGATCAATACAACGATGAGCATTTGCATAGGTTAGTGAAGGAACTACTATGAAAGGACAAACTTTAATGAAAGTTTTTCTTAGCATGTTGTTGATTGGGTGTATTTCGTTGTATTCATGTACGAACTATGTGGATTCTCCAAATGCTGGTAATGAAAATGGACCTTCTGCTATTGAAAATGCTCCAAATATTGAGTTTACCATTGACGTACTTGAATGGACGAAGGATATGGGAATGATGGTTTTGCAAAGTGAGAGTGCAATTGATGCTACCATGGATACCATTATTTTCCATGGCAGTAACCAGGAAAGATATGTTCTACGATCTGTTTCCAAAAATGATACAGTTCCATCAAGAATGCAATGGAACACCAATAGAAGTCAATATGTATTTGCTTATTCAAACAATACCGGATCCGGTATTTATATTGTTCACACCGGCACAAGGAAAATAGAAGCTCAACTTTGGACTAGTGATCAACAAATCAGTTACAGTAATCCTATTTTTGGTGTAGACGATACTCAAATACTGTTTGTGCAGAACACCCTACAGCACTCTGAGCTAGGAATTTTAGATCTTGCCTCCGGGAATACATCCTTTGTACCTTTGGAGGATGAAAAAGAGATTCAGAATATCCAGTTGGACAAAAACAAAAAGAATGTCTATATTCTTACAAAATCCCATTTAAAAGTAGTACAGCTTTCTGCTGATCTTGCTACAAGGGATATCCTCTTTGAGGGAGAAATGATGACATATTCGTATTCTCCTTCATTGCAATATCTGGCGATAGTTTCCTCAACAAACCACGGAAATGCTCTGTTTCTCCTTCGCATTGACGAGGAGAATCTTCGTGAAATCAAAACTTTATCAACACAATATATTCCTTCACCCTCATGGTCTCCTGGCGAGGAATACATTTCCTTTCATGATACCTCAAAGGCACTGGATGACATCTTCTTGTATTCTATTCTCGATTTGTCCTTGCAGAATATTACACTAACTTCCCATGAAAAGGATCTTGTATACTCTACTACTAATCCTTGGAGTGAAGATGGTCGCTATTTAGCTTTCACTACCTACGATGGTGATACATGGGCAACCAGAAGAATGGGATTGTACGATGCATTTGAAAAAAGAATATTGCATGTTTCTTCATTTGAAGATCAGAACTTATTTTTGGAATGGGGAAAAAAAGATATCTTTTCGTTTCAAACAGGGCATTCCCATGGTGTTGTAAATATGGGTATTCAAAGCATCGACTCAAAAACAAGAATAGTCTTCACTTCGTTTATGCATAACGATGAGGGAAAATTTCTTTCACATGCATGGTCTCCTGACGGCACTTGGTTTGGTTATGTGTACGATGACAGTCATTCTATGTTGACACTGAAGCTATTCAATCTAGAGGATAACACTCGCAGGGAGTACCCCATTCCTATCAAAACAAGTAACTATATTTCAATGCAGTGGTATGGTAGTGATCCCTTCCTTGATGTATCAAAAGTGAGTAATACAAAATGAAGAAGAACCTTATCCTTCCCCCCTCTACATTAAATACGGTTCAGTGTTTGTTGAAAATGATCTTTTGTTTCTCTGCAACAATGGCATACCATATTCAGATTTAGCTAAAACACTACATCTAATGAGAATTTCGTATTTGAAAAGGAGACTTAATATGAAGTTCCACTTTTTGTATCTCTTATTGGCTTTTATCGTCACTTCTTCGTCCTGTAGTCCCACCTATACTAACAACAGGAATTGGGTGATAACCTTCTCAGATGATTACACTGATCAAGTACAAATCGGACAAGGTTCCCCCGTCATCTGCCCCATCCAACTTCAGGATGACAAATTTCTTTTTTGCCTGAACAGTAACCTCTATATCACATATCTACAGGATGATATCACGGCGATAGTATCAGATATTTTTACTGATTTTTCTGTTGACACAGCTGTTCCTTCTTCTTGGCAGGGTCAGTGGATTACTCAGAATGATGAAATGTGCTATTTTACTACTATTCATCGAACAGATGAAGAATTTTCATTCAATCTTTGTTGTAAGAATCTAGACGGTTACCAAACGAAATGGGAAACCAAGCTTTTTTCGGAGAAGAATTTAGCATTGGATCATCGATCAAAATTGATCGAGCATATGGATTCTATTATCGTACAATGTGTTTCCCGACTATATTCGGTTGAAAAAGAAACAGGAATCATACAATGGGAAGTATCCGTATTTTCTGATATCTTACCAGCATCAGAAGTACCGTCTGAAACTCAGTATCAAAATATTCTTTTGTACCCACTCCACATAGGTCAAAGTGGTATTGTATATCATTTTTCTACCACAAGCGTAGATGAAGCATACAAATCTCCAGAAAGTATTGATCAATACTTCTTTCTATCTTGGGATGGTTCACAGAAAAATCTACTTAGTGAAAAACCGGTATCGTTTTACCAAGATTGCTACTTTTATTTCACAGAAAATGCAATGATTTGTGCAAGTATCATTGACGATCAGTTTCAGTGGGATTACACACAGGCATACTCCTATCCTTTTGCAGCGATTGGAAACGAACGGTATATGGCTGTTCCCCAAGAAGAACACTATATCATATTGGATAAAACCACAGGGATGATGGAGTCGAAGTTTCCAATGCATTCTGTAGTTCTAAAGGATATGCAAGAACAAGATGACTTGTATTATTGGTGGGCTACTAGTAACAGTAATGCACTAGAGCATCTATTGTATACATGGAAACTAGGCGAGTCTGTCAATGTGATAGAGTTGCCAGAAACTATTGGTATCCCCTCTTGGACCAATGAAATTGTTGAAATAGCTTCTTTTCAAACAGAAAAACTTCTATTCCTTTCAGCAGGATATCTGGTAGTAGGTAACGCTAATATTGAGTATACTCCATATATTGTATCATCTGATGAGAGTGACACGAATCCGATCTCTTCCTATCATCCGCATGTATTTTCACAAAATGAATTGTTTGTGGTCGTATTAACTCCTATCGACCGAGGTTTTGTGATGGGAGGAAAAATCATTGAGATAGAACCCTCATGATTACAGGAATTCAATCTCCTTCACATGTAGCAAATAATGTTCTGTATTTTTTTGTAGACGGTGAAGAAATATATTATGCACTCCAGAATCATACATCATGAGAAAAGGATCAAAAGTGCAGATAATTAGGGAGGCTACCAAATGAAGAAAAGTATTGTTGTAACTCTCGTGTTGATAGTCATAGTAAGTTTGCCTGCTATGGCAAAAGAAAGAAATCTGGATGTCAATATTAGGACAGATAAAAGAAGTACTCGTTTTTCTACTACTCAAACTCTTCTTATTTCCGATAGATACTATATTTCACTTCGAGAAGTAACAGAAAGACTGGGTTTATCAGTAGGATGGGATGGAGACGAAAGGAAATTAACTATTAAGCAATTAAACGGTATGAAGCTAATGGCAAGATTTGATGATTCTGTTTGGTACATCAATGAATTTCCCTATTATTATTTAGAGACAAGCTTGATTACCGTTAATGATAGAACCTACGCGCCAATTCGAGTTTTACTGGAACCACTTTGCCAGGTTCAGTTTACTAGAACGGAGCAAACCGACACCATTCATGCGATAGAAAACGAAATGTTCACCCGAGTGAAGATTCTTGCAGCAGATTCCGAAATCATCATTAATTACAAATTGCACTCGCTTACAACTAAACTCATTCAGCAGAATGAGGAAGTATTTGTGCCCCTGCGAGAGTTTATTGAGTTGATAGATGGAAGATTGGAATATCGTGAAACATCTGAATACGGAAGTCCGGAGATAAAAATCATACCAGCTAACATAAATAGAGTCATTGCACTTTACCCAGAAAAGAATCAGGCAATCCTGTTTAACAATGCTACAAATGAGAAAGAATTCATTACGCTACCTCAACAACTGCTACAGAAAAATGGCTCTTATTTCTTGGGAGTAACCGACCTTATCTTGATTCTGCAAGCAGAGAAAGATTCCTACTTGGATTCAGATGTAAATACCTATTTCAACTTCGAGTTTTAAACGAGATGAAGGTGAGGAGAATCCCAATGAAAAGGATTTTGATCATTCTGTTGTGTACTTTTGGTGCCATTGTATTGCTTTGTGTTACATATATTGGAGTTATGTGTCTGGTGCCAGTGAAGATCCCCTCCTTTTTAAATTTGCCAGGAGAAGGAATGGTTGAACCAAAACAACTGCCTGAAATCAATACAATTCTCACTTTGAACAAAGAACAAGAGAATAGTACAAATCCACAGGTTTTTTCAACTCTTCTTGGTTATACATCTTTTGAACATCCTTCACCAAAAGGTATGCTAGCTACTGAAACGGGATTGTATATAGTAGACAAAGCAAATCACCATGACGTTTACCCAGCTGATGACAAACCTTATCTTAGTGGTATGAATCTAAGTATAACCAGGTGGGATACAGAAGGTAATTTCCAATGGGAGTTTATCCTTGATCATGAAATCCATTTTCAGAACTATTGTGACGTTTTCTTAGAAGATGTTTGCGTGGATGATGCTGAAAACATCTATATTTTGGGTTCGCTAGATGTTTTGGATAGACGATACTTCCTTCATCACTGGGTTCCTTTTTTCAGAGGAAGGTTTTTATTTTGCCTTTCTAAACATCAAGAAGTGCAATGGGTAAGATTTCTAAGTGATGAATCGGAAAGACAGAATATAATTTTTCAAAAGAATAAGCTATACGTGATATCAACGGGAGGCTATAATGGTGGTCCTTTTTGGGATGAACCTTCGAACTACATCAGATGTATAAATCCAGTCAATGGCAGAAAACTATGGACTCGATCCATCGATGCTTCCGATTTTGATCTTTTACACACTGACAAAGAAGGGATGTATTTGTTAACCTACGAAGAAAAGATCCCTATTTTGCATTGTTATGATTGGAAAGCACGCAAGCAATGGGCATGTGAGATACCTATGCCGTATCCAATTTCTTCGGATACTCTTCCAAAGCATCAACGGAATAGAAAAATTGTTTCCTGTAACAGTAACAGTGGTCATGTGTATCTGGGTTTTTCATCCTTTATCTTTGATGAGGAAAATGCGAAACTATTTGATCAAACCTACCACTTGTATTCTCTCAATAGAGAAGGCAAAATTGATTGGACACAAACAAATCAATCTGATGAAAGTACATGCATTATTGACATTCAGTGTCTTGAAAATCTTCTCTGCATTGTAAGCCAAACCAATGCAGACGGATTGGCTACTGAGCATGCATATCAGAAAGAACGAAAAGGAGATACCGACTTACTTCTATCTATTCTAGATTTAAAGGGGGTGGTGCAATGGAAAACCTACCTAGGAGGAACAGAGCTTCAGCCTTACTATGGTTTTTTGATTAATTATCCCACTCAACCATACCGTTGTTCTATCTATCAAGATCGTATTGCCGTTGTATGCTCTACATCGAGTCAGAATTTTCCAATTTTCAAAGCTCCCAAACCGTCTTTTCAAGTTTCTTCAGATGAAGCACATGATGGTGAACGTCCTCCATCTTACAATGTTGTATTTGTCTTTGACCTGGAAGGTCGTCTGCAATGGAGTACCTATACATCAAGCTATAAAACATCATCTGCAGGTAGCGTAGATTCTCAAAGTGATATTTCCAAAGTTCTTAAAACACATGACAATGGAAATCAAGTACAAGCGATGCAAATTATGGGAGACTACCTCTATATCATGGAAACTTCAAACAACCCAAACACTATTCTCAACAATCCTAAACAGCAAGCTGTCTCCTTTGAAACTCACTCTTACCAAAATGCATTGGAGATTCTCTCCAAATATCGTCTCAAATGAATCAATCTGTATTTGCGTATGGAGCATGAGTTAAAATTCATTTTCATGTTGAAAATCGTTTCTTTCTGTGATGAAATATAGAAAAGCGAAACATGTTAGTTTGTCTTTTTCTCGGGTGGGTTTTGATTTGTGATTTTGATAATAAGCAAGGTAGGTGGTTGGTATGAGACATATGTTTTTGAGTAAAGTTTGTTGTGTGCTACTACTTATTCATTTTGTTGGTTTCATGGGTTGCACAAGTGGAGTTTCTTCTCCTGAATCTGTCGTTTCAAATGAGACTCTTCATGAGAATCCTTCTAATAGTAGTCAGAAGGTTGAATCCGTAGAAGAATTGGATGGTTTTGCTGAAGAATTTGATTTTATACCCTTGTTTGAAGCAGCAATACCTGGCTATACCGATCAATTTAAAACACATGTAGAAATCATACCCGATAATGAAGACGAGCACATACTCTACTTTACTTTTTCAATCCGCAATCCCAAAGAGGATAATCCTATGGCTTTTGTTGTACGCTACAACACACAAACGAAAGAATACATATCTTCTTTAGTACCGGAGTATTTCCGTTACCATGTTTCGGCAGAAATTTGGGATCAAATGCTTCTAGTCTACTATGTAGCTCATGGACATATCAATATATATGCACTTGATAAAAATACATTGCAATCCAAAAATAAGTATGGGGGTTGTTATGGTGCTTATGAATTGAGTGATACCAACTCTGAGATGATGTTTCGTCAAGGTATTTATGATAAAACCTTCTTTTGGTCTGCTTTTGACAAAAATATCAAAGAATTGTGGGGATATAAGATTTCTTCATGGGATAGGATAGAATTTCTCCACTACATATTGGATTCCTTTTTTTGGATGGTGTATTTGTCAATCGAAAAACGGGCCAAAAAAATGATTTAAACATGGGCCACT
>CAZBOU010000056.1:0-7518 GCA_964493625.1 uncultured Caldisericota bacterium | reverse complement strand
CACTCAGGGACAAAATGGAGCCTTTCTTGAATTTTATTCCATAAGTGATCAGTAATGATTCCACAAGCTGATAACTTTTACAGTGTGTTCTTTTTCGTAAACCATGTATACAAGTCTATGTTTTTGGTTGATTCTTCTGGAATAAGCTCCACTAAGTTTACCCATTAATTTTTCAAATGGAGGGTATTGAGAAAACGGATCTTCTTTCAATATTGACAATAGCATAATAAGTCTTTTCCGAAAACCAGCTTCATCAGCAATGCTTTTGTCTTTGATCGCTTGCTTAGTAAGAACTATTCGCCAATCACTCTTCTTCATCAATCCATTCTTCGCATTCTTCTAATGGAGTGTTCATTCCTGCAAGAAGCTTGTCTTGCATTGAAGGAGTACTACACAGAAAGAGTGTCTCTTGCATTGCGTTAAAATCCTCTTCGCTAATGAGCACGGCATTTCCTTTTTTTCCGGTAATGAAAACCGGATTATGTGTCATATTAACTTCTTCAATCAACTTAAAAAAATGAGTTCTTGCTTTAGTAGAATTAGTAACAGGCAAGCTTTACCTCCAATGTACATAAATATGTACATTAAGTATAGTGGATAAACCGGAAAGTTCAAGATAGATTGTTTCTTTATGTCACACCAATATAATTACTATTTAAATAATCTGGACTGTCACGAAAAAAGTGTCTACTTTTTTGGAACTATCCATTTTTGTCTACATTCATGACAGGACTATCGTAGTAGTATCATTTTCTTCTTTCATAGTAACTTTTTATTATTTTTGTGAAATAGATTATAAAAATTAGGAAAAAAAATTTGCAAATTTCTTACACAGTTCTATAATCTCTTTGTGTTTAATTGGATTATGAATACTCCCCTGTGAGAGTATGGAGGACCAAAAAAGTACATTTGTTTTTTATATACAGTAAACTTGGAGGTTTAACCATGAAGCGAAGCGTAAGAAAAGATTGTACATCAGGAAGGAATGTAGAGATGAAGTATGCCCCCCCTAAAGCTTAAAAAAGGGCTTTCTGTATTCCTTAGCATTCTACTACTTGGAACCATACTCCCTGCATCAAGTATGGCTGCCAGCATCCCCTCCCGTTCTCTTCGACCCATTCCCTATTCACCACCTCCCTGCGAATCCATTCGTACCGCTCAAAAAGAAGCAGAAGCAAACCCAGAGGAAGCAAAAAAGCCCAAAGAGCTAGTAGCCAAAAGAACAAAGAATTCCAAAAAGTACCTATATTCTTCCGGTATTTATAGTACTAAAACCTACCCACGTGCGATTCATAAAAAAAATGACAAAGGAGGGTGGGAAGATATTGATGAAAACATAACAAAACCTTTGTCTTTCTTGACAAAATTTGCAACTTGGGCAAATGAACAATCACAACCAGGCACTCCTCCTCTATATCCAAAGGCACAAGGTGGAACCATTACACCATTGTCCCTGTGTCTTTATGCGGGAGGATCGTCCTTTGATCAAAATGGCACTCAATCGTATGAACAGATGTCTTTGTCCAATTACACAATAGGGGGACAGACATTTACAAATGATACGTATTTGCGATATCCCAATCTTAGAGACCTGATCCCAGAAGATGCTACATTAACCAGTGTACAAATTATTGTTACCCAAGATATGGCTACGAACCCATTTCTAGTAGAAGCAAAAGCAATCACCCAATCGTGGAATCCAACTACCAATCCTCTAGCAATACTTCCTACGACAGTATCTCAAGTCCCTCCTATTACAAACACCTGGGATCTATCTCCTGGTTCCCCAAGAATGAATCGATCAATCAATATTACCCCTATAGCAAATGCATGGTTTTCGGGTGTACAATCAGACTTTGGCATATGCCTTTCGATACCAACCCCGGATATCAATCCCAATGGAATCACAGGTTTCAATCTTCCCGTATTGGTAGTTAAATATGACATACAGGGTATTCCCTCCGATCCTTCCCATGGAGGATCCTACTATATGGACAATATTACCCCTCCAGTGTTAATACCAGGTCGATCTGTTTTTGTAGATAGAATTGGAGATGTAGACAACCCAATCCATTCTTTCTCAATAACAGCCTATTCCATGGATCAACTTATCCCCTTTGGAGAAGATACATTATCGGTAAATCTTACCTATGAGGATGTTTTTCCAACTACTCAATCAAATATACCGTTCCAAACTCCAAGGCCCATCTCTAACAATTGCTTTTTAACCTATTCGTTCCCAGTATTAAATGGGGATCCTGTCAGTGGAACCGACATATACCCAAACAACGCATTCAATGTAGTACTACCAGATAACGATACTACACCCCCTGGGGTACTTCCGTCTGCACCCTATCTAAGCCAATCCATCCCCTATATCAACCTAGGCACTACCAATCCACATCATACCGTAGACATCTCCGTTCTTGTCAACACACCAATAGCAACCACGGTATACCCAAACTACCCCATTACCAACTTCACTTCGGTTATGCAAGCAGATGCATCGCTTATGGGGCAACCAAACTTTTCGGTACAAAAACCATTGTCCTCACTTCCTATGGTCGAAACAATATCGGCTAGAGACATAGGAACCAACGGGGAACTCGAAACAAAAGCATTCGTCAGACCTTCTGGAGTAAACTTTCCTATGGCTATCAACATTGGCAATAACGACTTTGTTATTGATCCAATTGGATTTTCAATAGGCGATGAGTACAGCAAAAACCATTTTGGATTTGATCTGAAAGGTTGTTTGGAACAACAGGTGGTGCAGTCATCTCCTAACTTCTGGGATCCTTGCGATCCAAGTAATTCCAAAAAAGAAGAATTGATTCCTCTTCCTAGAGACCCAACGATCGGCCCGGGGAATGATGAAATGATAATGAGTGATCACAATGGGGGTTGTTATTCGTTTCAAAAAGTACTCAATCCAACTCAAACAGCAGTTCCAACAGTAACCACATACTACAATCCAAAAGTAACCAATTCCAAACTTATCTGTGATACAACCAAACCAAGCACGCAAAGATTTGAATTACAAACCCCAACAGGGGATATTTCTAGATGGTACAATGAAAGTGGTCAAATCCAAAAGATTACCTCTTCTATTGGAGGAGAACTAATTTACAACTACAATGCTCAAGGACAAGTGATATCGGTGGAAGATGGATATTCAAATAGAAGTATGTCCTATTTCTACGATGCTTATGATCGCTTAGTGGAAATACGGAATCCTTTGAATGAGCAAGTACAATACCAATACAATGCCAACAATCAGATAACAGCAGTAATCGACCCACAAGGAAAAACATACCATTTTGACTACGATGCTGTTTCAAGTTTATTGACTGGAGTAAGCATAACAACTTCTTCAATGCCCGTTAAAGATCCATTGTTTTACATACAACCCATCACACCCCCTGGGTTAGAGGATGAACCATGTCTCTATGCTATTGGTGTTGACATCGGTTACCCAATTGCAGATCCTGGGGAAGATGCCCATTATTACATATCTTGTACATGCTCTTATCCAAGAATGATTGATATCGAGCAGCCTGATGGCTCAAAACAGACGGTTACACTCTATCACGAAGGCACAATTGCATCCATTGAAGACGAAGATGGTTGTAAAAAATCATTCTTCCCAGACTCCGAAAATGCCAGTCCCGCCACAAAAGAAGAATCCCTTGATGACGGCAATCCAAATACAGAAGACGAAAAGAAAACCTATACGTATGACAATCAAAGAAACCTTACATCAATCACGGATGCTGATGGAAACGCAGCTACTATTGCATACAATAGTGACAACAAACCAATTGCCTATACAGACAGAGAAGGGAATACAACAACAATAAACTACACCCCCGATGGTTCATCAATTCAATCTGTTGTATCTCCATCTGGTCAAACGGTTTCAATACAATACAATGGAAACCAGCAAGTAGCCAGTAAAACGTACACATGGAAAACAGGACAAACTGTTACCTACTCCTATACATATGATGCAAACGGCTACATAAACACGATAACAGATCCACTCAATCAAGTTACCGATAGAGATTATGATGACTTGGGTAGATTGGTAAAAACGACGGATTCCCTTGGGAGATACAGCGAAATGACACTGAATCCTGGAGGTTCTCTTAGTCAAATTACGTATTCCAATTCTACAGGCACACAAACCAAAGATGTAGATTTAACCTACAACGATTTGGGTCAGTTGATCAGCATAACAGATCCAAAAGGCAATTCAACCTCCTATGCATACGATGTTTGCGGTCGATTAGAATCCACCACTGATGCACTGAACAATACAACATCCTATGCTTATGACATCATGGATCAAATCATCTCCGTAACTGATGCCAAGAATAGAGTTACGACATTCACCTACAATGATCAGCACCAGCTAATAACCGTAACAGATCCAGACAATAAAAGTACAGGCTATCAATACGATGGACATGGAAGACTACTCTCTTCTACAGATCCCCTGGGTCATACAACCTCTTTTGAATACGATGTTCTCAACCGAGTTACATCAGTTACTGATGCACTCAACAATGAAACCACCTACACATACGACAAAGAAGGCCATGTTCTGTCCACCACTGATCCTCTTAATCATACCTACACAATGACATACGATGAAGAATATCGATTAGTCTCTGTAACCAATCCATTGAACCAAGTAACATCCACGTACACATACTATCCATTTGGACCCGTAGAAACCATTACGAATCTAGCTTCTCAATCGGTAACATATGATTATGATGAACTTGGAAGAATGACGTCCTTTACTGACATTAAAGGACGAACCTCTACGTTTACGTATGACAGCGTAGATCGGCTTACCCAAATGACGGATTCAGCCAGTAGAAGTACTTCCTATCAATACGACGTATTTAACAATGTAACCCACATAACCAATCCATTGTCTGAAACAACTTCATTTGCCTATGACCTAAATGGAAATCAGACACAAGTAACCACTCCCCTTGGTAAAATTTATTCTGCTACCTACGATGCACTGGATAGAGTAGTAACAACCACCGACCCACTCAATCATTCATACACAACCACATACGACGAAGTAGGCAATACAACCTCTATTCGAGATCCGCTCAACCATCTTACACAATGGCAATACAATGTTAGAGATCTGATTGATCAAACAACCGATGCCCTCAATCAAACCTCCGAAAACACATATGACGATGCTAGAAGACTTACAGAATTCGAAGATACACTGGATCGAACCACAGGCTTTGTATATGATAACATCAACAGACTCACCCAGGTAACCAGTCCGGCCAACCATACAGCTTCATACCAATATGATGCAGTCGGAAATCTAACGCAGCGAACACGCAACGCAACAACAGGGTTAAACCCCACATCCGCATCTGTAACCTCGTATACTTACGATGCCCTATACAGACCAACGACAAGTCAGGATCCATTCAACAATCAAACCTCATTTACATACAACACCATGTCTCAACTCACGCAAATATCTCTTCCGGGAAATGAAACCATCCAAAACACCTATGATACATGGCACAAACTAACCCAAGTCTCTGCCTCCGACAATCATACGGTATCCTATACATACGATGCATTAGACAGAATTACACAAACCACAGATTCTATTACGGGTTCTTTTAGTTATACATATGACAACCTGGATCGACCCACCCAAGTGACAGGTCCTGACTCAAAAGTATCCACATTTACGTACGACCACGATGGAAGAACAACCCAAACCTCGTACGATGGAAATGCTACAAACTACACATACGACGATGCTTCTCGTTTAACCCAGTTGCAAGCACCAGGAAGCAGAACATACGCCAATAACTATGACAATGCCAATCGATTGACTACAGAAGCATTGCCCTCTACGGTAAATGTTCATTATGTCTACGATGCAATCAACCGTCCCACTTCCCTGACATACGTCATACCAGATGGAGGAAGTATTTTCTCCCAGCCCAGTAGCGACAAACCACAGCACAGAAAGCTTCAAACCAAGCAATCTAGCTTCAACACTCCCCGAACAAACCAACCCTCCTTCCTTGAAATAGGGCATTTAACAGAACGAGTGTTTCGGGACATTCTCCTGACATGGAAATTGAACCAGGGAACACTGGAAACAATCAAACAGAAATATGGAATTGACAGTGAAGAAGCATGGGAATACCAGGTTGCAATCAACAACCTATTCCGATTATCTGCCCTAGGAGACATTACCATTGCATCTTTTACGCCTACTTACAGTGCTGCATCCCGCATATTAACCGAAGAAGATTTTATGGACGGAACGACAACCAACTACACATACACCCGAGACAACGAAGATCAACTTTTAACAGCAAGCACCCCATCGGGCACATACACATATACATATGACGAAAGAAACAACCGGTTAACCAAACGGCTTGTAACTCCCTCCACCGATACAACCCAATACTACACATACAATGTAGCAGACCAGATGACGGCTGTAACAAAAAAAGATACGTCTACTCAAACCGTCATAGAATCATACGAGTATACATACGACAACCAAGGGAGACGAATCACAAAAACAAAAACATCCGTAACCCCCAATGAAGTAACAAGCTATACGTACTACGTTGGAGGAAACCTGAAACAAATCACCCTGCCTGATAGTTCTACCATCCAGTATCAATACGACGCTTATGGGAATAGAACCAAACAAACCACCTCCACAGAACTCATCACCTATCACTACAGTGGAGCCTCCTTGCAAACTGAAATTCACAAAAACCCAAACACACTTGTTGTTCTGTATACACTGAAGTACTATCCGTGGGGATTTACCAAAACAGTAGGACAAGACACCGTACCCTATTATTACATCTTTGACCACAGAGGCAATACCAGAGCTATTACAGATTCACAAGGAGACATCCTTGAAGAATATTATTATTCTCCCTATGGCATTCTTCTTTCTACTCCCACCATCACACAACCCCATTTTCTGTCTGGCAATGCTCAATGCCAATACGATACCGATGCATCTCTGTACTACATGCATGCAAGATACTACGATGCTCAAACCGGACGATTTCTAACCAAAGACTCCATCCCTGGTTCTCTTGCTTCTCCTCTATCTCAAAACCGATATACCTATTGCCAAAACGATCCCATTACCCTCATTGATCCTACCGGCAATTCTCCCGAAAACACCGGTAACCCACCCCGAATGAGTGGACCCAATGTACCATCAAACTATGATCCTTGTTTTTTACCTGAAGTAACCATACAAGGCAACGGAACCTTTGTAGATGGAGTTGCCAACCAACACCTAGACGATATGAATGATGCGTGCAATGTAATCATCAATTGGGAACAAATGTTTTTAGACGCAGGTGGTACAATCCAGCACAATACTCTTGCTGGGTCAACAACGTATACCTTTAAAATTCAAAATGAAGAAATAAGCATTACAGTAGACAATGAAACCGGAGAAGTGATAAGTGT
>CAZBOU010000055.1:0-7792 GCA_964493625.1 uncultured Caldisericota bacterium | reverse complement strand
TCTACTGCATGGGGATTGTACAACCCAATAGCTTGTGTAGAATTCTTATCGATAGGCCTGGCCCATACCTCTTCTCCTGTACTGTTTGCCACCAACGAAATCATATTCCCACAGGGGTCATACGCAACCGAAGCTTCCCCCTGGAAACAATTGGTTTGGCAGGCAGGAAAAAATGATCTGTCAACAGTACTAAATTCAGACAACATAACAGCTTGATTCAAATACCACCTCGTTACTCATTTACCAAAAGGGAGAAAGAGTACTCTTTCTCCCTTTTGGGTGTATAGAGCAAACCTTAGGACCTTTTTCTGCTATCTCAGACATGTTCAAAACAACTGTCAAATACTGATTAAAAAATGTATTCGTGTTTGTTCCATCTTAGTGATTTCGGACATCCTTTTGATTGTTCTTCTCAGATCTAGCATTTTTAAATATGCATTTAAACAACTTAACAACAAAAAATTCTCTTTTCATCAATTTGTTCACATACACAGCTCCGTTAAAGCTGCTGATGATGAATACAAGCCGAAAAAAACTAATGGTTACTCCCAATGTAGGGTTTACCTCGTATATATGATACAAATTTGGAATTGGTATAAGAATGAAAATAGACAGCAGAAAAACGACGATACAAATGACTTCGATACACTCTAAAAGAAGGATTGATCTCTTATTCATACATGTACTCCTTATTATGACTTATTACTAAGTTTCTTTTGTAGGCAATAGTCACGGCATTTATTTTCAAGGGCTAGTAGGTTATTGTAAGTTATCCAGAATTTTGATTTAGAGGGAGAAACAAGTGGATTAACTGGGTCAAACACGGAAAAATTCTTGTCTACCCAACCTCCGAGAGTATCAATCAAATCCTCCCATTCATCATTTGCACGAAACAAGTACATGAGAAATCGTATACCGATATCGTCACCACCAAATTCATCTTTCATGTCATTCCATGTATCCCATGTATCTTTAGCTTCAACGTCATTTGAGGAATCAGAAGTTTGTTTGTCTAGGTCTTCGTCTTTTAATGTTGCAGGATCTCTATTTCCCTTTCCACATTCTTCTTTATTTGCATTAAAACATCGTTGTACACACTTGGCATATTCTTTATCATCTGGCGAGATACACGGTTCTTCCCCACAATCATCATCTCCACTACTGGAAGCATCTACGCCGTTTTCTTTAACGGTAGTGTTTACTCTGGTCATGTTCGCAAGGAGTTCTTTTAGATCCAATTGTCCTTGTTCAGGGATGTGGAACTCAATAGGTCCATTGATGGGTTGGTCGTAGGAAGGATGGATGGTAGCTTGCGCAGAAAAGGGAATCTCCATTGCATAGGGGTTGTAAATCCCAATGGTTGAATCAGAATTCTTATCGATAGCTCTGGCCCATGCTTCTACTCCAGTGCTTTGGGTTACCAAGGAAATCATATTCCCACAGGGGTCATACGCAGCTAAGGCTTCCCCCTGGAAACAATTGGTTTGGCAGGCAAGAGAAAATGATCTTTCAACGGTACCAAATTCACACAAACTAACCGTTTGATTCAAATACCACCTCGTCACACACTTTTAACAGAGGGAAGGAACTTGTCCCTCCCTCTGGATACTAAACCTTACGATTCTTCTACGATTTCAATAGGAAAACTCCAAGAATTCAGATTCTTACCCACATCGGTTCCATCGGTAAAAACTATGTGCTGGTTACATACAATCTGCATTGTTGCTCGTTAGCATGGTATTCGTTTTTTTTATCCTTTCATGGAACACAATACAAGGTGTCAAGCGAAAAATTTAAGGTTTTTTCACAAGAAACTTCTTAACATTGTTACTCATAACATCACCAAGATCAGGTAGTTCTTTTAAAGTGACAGAATTTGTAGGGTGAGTTATATCAAAATCTTCATTAAATAGAGTTATAAAGACAGGATTTTCTCCGGAGTCATCAATTGCAAAAACCGGGGTGTAGATGGTAATGTTTTTTTCATTTTCTCTACGTTCTTCTTCTCTCTGGTCTATTTCAAGAATTTCTCCTGTTCTTAAATCTTGAGTCGAACTTGCGTCTTTGTACGGATTTCTTTTTATCGATTTTGCATAATCAACAGACAGCAAGGTTCCTGCTGAATCATACACAGTGACAATAAAAATATCATCTTTCAACAAGTTTTCATACGTATTAATTGAATACTGCTGATAGAACACAACACCTGCCATCACAACAATACATAAAACAAGAAACCAACTTATCCAACATATTTTTTTCATTACTCACATCCTTTCTGCTTCATTACAAGCCACCTGGATCATGGTTCAGTCTTCTGGTTCTGTTTGGCTTGTTCTGGATATATTGGCAAAGAACTGTGTTTGTTTCAGTTTTACACATATATCTTTAATGTCATATTCGATACCAGTGGGTGTCCATTTTTCCTTCATTGTATATGTTTCTTCGGGAAGATCCAACAGATTCCATCGAAACGAGGCTATCGTAAGATAACGTCGCTCGTTGTCTTGTTTCACCAAACAATGATAAGCAACTTCATGGCGATCATTACTATTCTCTAATGGTTCTTTGGCAACTCGAGTTGCCAAATAATCACCCTTTGCATCGTAGTATTCGAATAAATGGATGCATAATCCTTTAGTTTGGGATTTCCAGAAATCATACTGATGATACCCATACAACATAAAGAGGAACGAAGTCATAATACCAATCAAGCAAAAAGTGGTAACAATCCATTTTTGTAACTTCATGAGGATCCTCTTTCTTTAGAGACAGGAACAGGTTTTGAATTACTTCTCCGATCCCAATACGTATTCTTTCTATTTTCCCAAACTCCTTTTAAATCTTTTGGGTAGATCTCCGTTTGGGAAAGGTAGGGGATTTCAGAAAGTGAAAGATATTCACCTGGTGGTGGTAAAACCCAACGATCATCAATACCATACCAGATTAGAGTAAGGTCGTTAAGTATACTTTTTTGCTTATACAAATATCTTGTATCAGGATTGCCAACTTCGTTAAAAGTGGGTCTATAAAAAACAGAATACCGTTGAATCTTTTTTTCTTTTTCAGATAAGAACAAAAAGCTAGAACCGATAAGCAGGAAAAGTGTAATAAAGATGAATGATATTCGAAAAATGAATAAGGATTGTGTTTGTTTTTTCATAGTTTCCTCCTCCATGTAGTAATTTGTTTAAGGAGCAACTGGAATAAAGTTCTCAAAAGTAGTCCAGTAGCCAATTACGCCATTCCTTGAACCAATATAGCGTGCATCTATGCCTTTATTATTCTCATCCTTACAATGTAATATGCTTACGATTTTATCTAGATTTTCTCCTTCCCTTACTGGACCAGTCCCAGGAACAGCACCATCTGATTGTTTTGGTGTATATAAAGTGGCATATTTACCTTTTTCATGACAGCATATGCTTATCTGCGTTTGTGTAGCTTGAATATACTGATCAGCTTGTTCTTCAGTTGCACCTTTATCCATGTATTCTTTTTTTAGTGTTTCTTTGTCATGATCTGATAATTCTCTTCCATTGGCAACAAAACAGCTACAATCAAAGGAAAGGAAAGCCTGGTAATCTGATTTAATGTTTTCAAATTTTTCCAAACGCTTTTTACATAACTCTTTAGCCAATTTTTCTCTATCTGTACTCATCGTTTCATCGTAAATCTCTGAAATTAGTGTCATTTTTCCTCTAGATAAAGTCCAATCTACATTGGTTGTGAGGGTAAGTGAGTCTGTAATGGCTCCTTCTTCTCCTAAGCTGGTAAAGGGATTGCGAATGTTGTTGGCATTGATGGAGGTAAAAAGACTGGTACGCAGATCATATTGATACAAAACTTGAGGCACTCCCGAAGCATCGGTTAACATAGCAGTATTGCCAAAATTGTCATAATGGAAATAGAGCATGCCTGTAAAGGTTTGTCCAATGCCTCCCCTTTGATCTGTATAATACATCGCCAGTGGTGTGCCCGAAGGATCGGTACAATAGTTTTGTGTAATGGTGCCTGAAGGCGTAATGCATGTAGCCCCTTCAATGCCCTGGGGTCCATATTGAAACGACCAGGTTTCTTGGGGCGATCCATTGACCACTTTGGTCCAGTTAACTATATCTCCTGCAGGGGTATAGGTAAATGTATTTTGTACACTACTGCCTCCATTGGTTTCCGAGATGGTATTCACTCGATCTTGTGCTGTCCATGTCATCGACATGGTCGTACCATTGGGATACTGAATAGAGGAGACTTGTCCTTTGGGACCTGTGTAAGAATACACTTCTTGACTTAGATTGGGATAGGTAATAGTATTTACTTGTCCCTCAGGTGTATACGCAATATTGTACGTTCCTTGTCCTGCTATTTGCAGACTATTGGTTCTTCCTGTGTTGGCGTCATACCCATAGGTTACAGTTGGCTTTCCTGTATTGTACGACACAGTATTGATTTTTCCTTTGAGTGTTCCGGTTGCATGATAGGAAATGGTTGCAATTTCGGCCAGTGTATTCATGCCTCCATCGGTCACCGAATAGTCATATTGCGAGATTTGATGAGTGGTTCCATCTCGCGTCACTTGCCCCGACAGGAGCGTTTGCAATCCACTGTTTTTCACAGTGACATTGTTGTTGTATTTTTGGCTGTATACCTGGGTTAAGTTGGTTCCATTGGGATACGATAGATTGGTCAGTTCATGCGCATTGCTCCAGCCATAGGTGAAGTTTTGTCCCAATGTAGTGTTTTGCAGTGTTGATAAGTAATGGCGGTTGTCATACGAAAACGAATAGGAATCGCCTCCTCCACTTTGCGAAGAAGGAATTCCTAGGAGACTGGTGCCGCTGTAAGAGAAGGTCGTACTATTTTTGGATGTCAAATTGCCTACAGCATCGTACGTATATGTATCGGTTCCTCCATTTTGGGTATGACTGGCTACTTTTTGATCGGGGGTATACGTCCAAGTTTCAATGCCAGCTCCCCCGTAATAGGTTAGACTTTGGGGGCGTCCCAGTAAATCCAGTTGATACGTTCCCTTTTCATCGGCTGTAATATCTCCTCGCAGGTTGCGAGTATAGCTAATGGTGCCTTGAATGGGATCACTCACTTGCGTAACATGGCCTACATTGTCATAGGAATAGCCAGTAGTTCCTTCGCCTTCGACTTGAACACTGGTCACCTGACTATTTAAATCGTAGTCATACGTCGTGGTTTTTCCTGCATGATCCGTACCAGTTTCCAATCGACCAAAATCATCGTATACCCACTGCGTGGTTTGATTCAAATACCACCTCGTTACTCGTTTTTAACAGAGGGAAAGAATTTGTCCTTCCCTCTGGTATTTGATTTACAATCTACAATTCATATCTATCATGGATTGAGTTTCGATACAGTAAGAGTTTTGTCTTCAATTTGACTACGATAGATATGCTCATTGTTACGAAACAATGTTGAATTCAGATAGCTAGGAAAGGTAGTTAGTCGTAACGATTTCTTGGTATCCTCTTGATGCAGTTCTATAGAATCCTCTACTTCCTGGATTTGGTTGGATATAGCGTAGTAGTGCTGATTGTCTATGGTATCAATATCTTTGGTTACATAAGGAAGAGTAAAACAACCCTGAACAAGATATTCCGAAAGATCGTTTTTGTACTGAAATAAAGGTGGGATACTGTATTGTACCAATGCTTGTTCATCAATTGTTGTTAGAACGGACTCTACATAACAAAAGCCAACTAGTCTTTGGGGGGTTTGTATTTGTCTAACATCATCTGCCGTTACGTAGAGCAAAACACTGTCATCTTTAGCTTGTAGCAGTAGCAGATAGGAATCCTGATTCATTTTTTCTACATGCGTAATACTATAGGGTTCTGTGGAAGGCAGGAGTATACCAGATTTTGCAAGAGAAATAGAACTACTGGAAACATTGGATATTCCATCTTGATATACTACAACATAAAATTCATCAACATACTCCTGGTATTGCGGAGATTGATCAATCTGATTCTCCGGTTTTGATGTATTGGGTATCATGATTCCTGAATAATCCACACCCAGCCAAGTTCCATCATGAAGAAAAGATCCCCATTGAACTGCATGTTCCAATTGGACTGAGCGTTCTGTATTGTCTGTGATATGAAAGAAGGTAATACGGGGATTTTCTAAGGTTAAAGAACAAACACTAACGTCTGAACCATACATAGAAACTGTATGGGGTGAATCTGACTCAATAGGAATGGAAAATGAATCAGAGTAAGATTTTTCCATTGTACAAGAGGAAAACAAACAAGCAGCAACCAAAACAATGCCCAACAATGTGAATCTCTTCATTTTTAACCTCCTACAAAATCAAAATGGAGAAGTAGTATTACATGGATCCATATTAGAAAGATCAAAACCTTCAACAGCAACTGTGCATTCACATTTCATTGAACAGAATCCATTACATTCATAGGGATAGCAAGTTGCTACACCACCAAGCGATAAGCATGTACCTACCCTGTATGAAACCATATTGACTACACTTTCATTAAAACCATAGTCTCTTAATGATTGTTTTCTTCGTTCGTTAATACTACCGTAGATTCGTCCATCTTTACCTTTTTCAAAATCTAAGTTACTTTCTGAAAAATTAAACATCACGTTTTCATCACAATTACATTCACCTGAATCTTCTTCACACTCCTCCTCAGGTCCACCATCAGCAGGACATGAGGCTTCTTCTCCGTGGCCATTGATATAGCAGCATAGAACTTTAGGGGCGAGGATAGGAGCTAGATTTCCAATACTGATGCGAGAGCTGCTATGCACTTGCAGAACAAGAGCTTGGGGCGTAGCATCTCCATAGGTAGCAGTCATGGTACCATCCCGTCCATCCAATTGAAAAGGAATTTCAATCCCATAGGGGTTGTGTTCGTTGATTTTCCGACTATACGCTTTGTTGTACTCAAACGAAGCCACTAACGAACCACTGGCATCGGTCATCGCTGTTAAACTTCCACATGGATCCCAGTGCATATAGGCTTCTCCTGTAAAACAATTGGTCTGACAAGAGGAATCTTGGTAGGTGGTGGAGACGGGTCTTCCGGTCGTATCGGTGGTGAAAACATGCGTTACTGTCGTTTGTCCATTGACGGTTTTGGTAGCCGTTCGAATCCCAAGACCATCATACCCAAATTCCCACTGGTAGGATTGAATTCCATTTTGGGTGAGGATGTACCGGGTAACTCGTCCATCTCCATCGTATTGAAAGGCATATTGATCGGTGGTAGAAGACGTAGTATACGTAACAGATTGGACTTCTTTTTCCCCATTCCAGTTTACTGCAACCGTATCATTGTTGGGATACTGGATCTGAGACAAACGATTTTGAGGACCATTGTACGAATACGTTTCCTGGCTTTGATTGGGATAGGTGAGAGTCGAAATACTTCCATCGGTTGGATTGTATCCATAGGTGTAGGTTCCTACTCCGGATACTTGCAATGTGGAGAGTTTTCCAGTTTGGGTGTAGCCGTAGGTCAACACTTGATTGTTGGAGCCATACGTTACTGTATTTAATTTGTTGTTTCCTGCATACGTCATGGCATAGGTTTCTGTAAATGGAGTGCCCCCTGTAGCTGTTGTGTATTGGTACTGCGTGAGTTGTTGATTGGCATTGAACATTTGATTGATTTGAGACAAAGTCGTTTGCGACGGCACATGAACAACTTGCTGGGACGTAATTTGCTTGTTAACAAAAACTTGCTGCATTTCGACTTGATTGGGATGGGCCAAATTGATCAATTCTTTGGAGGAG
>CAZBOU010000054.1:0-7911 GCA_964493625.1 uncultured Caldisericota bacterium | reverse complement strand
AGAGCCGAAGAAAACGAAGTTTTTTTGGATCGGACGACCCATCCACCAAAAAACCCAATCAATCCACCCCCAAGAGCTTGCGAAATGAGAAGAGGTAGAGGGGCTACACCATAGGGAGACAACATAGAATGGAGTGAAAAACTAAAGATTCCAACAACAGTACTATACTTACGTTCCAGGACGTACGTTGACATCCATACTGAAAAACTAATCAACTCTACATTAGGAACCATCTCTAGGGCTTTTCCAAGTACCACGCTGATCGCAATAAAAAGAGCGGTCAACACAATCGTTTGCACTGTGAAATTTGTCGATTGTTTTGTATTTGTACTCATATGGCAATCATTAACCAAACGTTGTTCATTCTACTACCTCGTCCAATACGTATTTCAGAAAACTAATATTCAATGCCCTCAATACAAGATGCACCTTGGTCAAAGTGGTGCTTTATCGTACCTATCTCACTGACAATGTCAGCATTTTCCACAATTTCCGATGCGGCATATCTTCCAGTTACAATGATATGAGTATTTTTACGAGTGTCTAGAATGCGTAGCAATTCCGATACAGGAACTAAGCCATAATACACAGTGATAAGGATTTCATCCAAAACCACCATATCGTAAGATTCTGTTTGTAGTATCTCAGAAAGTTTTTGCAAACCTTCCTTGATGGGTTCCACATCAGAGGGTTGAATATTGTCAAAATCGATAAATCGACCTGCTCCAAATACCATAGTATCAAAGCCATCCAACTTTTGAATAGCAGATATTTCCCCTTGATTGGCATCTTTTAAAAAGTACAGCAGTGCCACTCTCATCCCCCTGCCATAAGCTCGTAAGGCAGATCCAAGCCCAGCGGTTGTTTTTCCTTTTCCATCTCCCGTATATACAATGAGTAGACCTTTGTTCATAATAACCTCATTTTAAGCTCATTGTTTGAGCAGACTCTCATGAATAGATCAATCAGTTCTTTCTGTTCAGATATCTTACAAGGAAGCTACCAAACCAATGTAAATCTATTTTGTGAAACATACTTATTTTGTTATAAATATAGTAAAATTCAAGCAATAAGGTATAAAAGTAAAAACGCATGAAAAAAGAATTGTATACACCTCAAGACTTAGAATCTGTTGATTTCGAAAACGATATTGGGTACCCTGGCAAGGCTCCATACACCAGAGGTGTATATGACGCCATGTACACCAAACAGCTCTGGACAATGCGACAATATGCGGGTTTTGGCACATCCACGGAAACCAACAAACGATTTCGGTATTTGCTTGAGCAAGGACAAACAGGCTTAAGCGTTGCCTTCGATTTGCCTACACAGATTGGATATGATTCTGACAACCCAATGTGTAAGGGAGAAGTGGGAAAAGTAGGCGTTTCTATTGATACACTAGCCGATATGGAAGACCTTTTCCGAGACATTCCTATTGAGAACATCAGTACCTCCATGACCATCAACTCCACAGCCATTATTGTACTAGCCATGTACATTGCATTGGCAGAAAAACGTAATCTTCCTCTTGCAAGTCTTCGAGGCACTACGCAAAATGATATTTTAAAAGAATATGTGGCACGTGGCACCTACATCTTCCCTCCCCAGCCCTCTCTCAAACTAATTGTAGATATTTTCCAATATTGTTCAGAAAAAATGCCTAAATGGAACACCATTAGCATCAGCGGTTATCACATACGAGAAGCAGGTTCCAATGCAGTACAAGAAGTAGCCTTTACATTGGCCGATGGTATTGAATATGTCAAACTTGCACTAGAATCGGGTTTGCAGATTGATGACTTTGCACCCCGTCTTTCTTTCTTCTTTAACTCAAGTATGAATTTTTTCGAAGAGATTGCCAAATTCCGTGCTGCCCGGTGGCTTTGGTCCAATATCATCACCAATCGATTCCACAGCACCAATGAAAAATCAAAACGGATGCGGTTTCATACGCAAACTTCTGGTGCATCTCTCACAGCCCAGCAGCCCGAAAACAATATTATCCGAGTTACCTTAGCAGCACTCTCTGCGGTGCTTGGGGGTACGCAATCTTTGCATACCAACTCCTTTGACGAAGCACTGAGTCTACCCACTGAAAAGGCTGTTCGTATCGCTCTTCGAACACAGCAAATTCTTGGTTACGAAACCAATATCCCCAATACAATTGATCCCTTGGGTGGTTCTTACTTCATCGAAAACAAAACCAAAGAAATTTGCAAGGATGTCGAAAAATACCTTCAGAAAATTGATGAAATGGGAGGTATGGTGCGTGCCATCGAGACAGGATACATCCAAAAAGAGATACAAGACCATGCCTATAAACTGCATGTAAATTTGGATGCTAAAATTGACAAACAAGTAGGAGTCAACTGCTTTGTTGAAGAAAGTGAACAAGATTTTACATTGCTGAAAGTAAATCCAAAAAACGAACATGAACAAATTGCAAAATTACACAAAATTAAAAAGGATCGTGACAACGAAAAAGTACAACATTGTCTTGCACACTTACAAAATGCCGTTCAAGCAGGCGATAATCTTATGCAACCCATTATCGATGCCGTCAAAGAATATGCAACCATTGAAGAAATTGCCAATATTCTACGCAAAGAATATGGGGAATACACAGAAAGCATTTTTTAGAGGATGAAAATATGAGCAAACCTATTCGCGTATTAATCGCAAAACCCGGATTAGATGGTCACGATCGAGGTGCTAAAATCATTGCTAGAGCATTGAAAGATGCTGGTATGGAAGTCATTTACACAGGTATCAAGCAGACTCCCGAAAGCATTGCAAGAACTGCCCTGCAAGAAGATGTTGATGTCCTTGGATTAAGCATTTTATCCGGTGCTCACAACCATTTGTTCCCCGAGATCATGAAACATTTACATCAGCACAAACTAGACCATATTCTTGTTATTGCAGGGGGAATTATCCCTAAAGATGATATCCCCTTTCTGAAAGAAATTGGGATTAAAGCTATATACCCTCCTGGTAGTTCTCTAGAAGACATCGTATCCTTCATCCGAGCCAATGTGCCTCAAAGTACGAATGATTGACGATCTACGAACAGGCATTCAGAATCAAGACGAACGAATCATTGCCAAATCGATCTCCATATTAGAAAACAATATCCCAGATCTCTCTCAATCTCTTCGCAAAGAAATCTACGCTACCACCAGTAAAACGTATGTACTAGGTATCACCGGTGCACCAGGAGCTGGCAAAAGCACCCTTATTGAAGCATTGGTCAGCACGTGGGATTCTCAACTCAAGATTGGCATTGTCTCCATTGATCCCTCCAACAAAATGAGTGGGGGGGCACTTTTAGGCGATCGTATCCGTATGGCACCTCTCTTTAGCAAACCCAACGTTTTTATTCGCAGCATGTCCAATCGGGGCATATTTGGAGGAGTGAACAAGTCCATCTATGATGTCATCCAATTGTTTTCTTTTGCAGCGTATGACATTGTCATTGTTGAAACCATTGGTGTGGGTCAAAATGAAATTGATATCGCTGATATTGCTGATACAGTAATGGTCGTATCTGCCCCTGAATCAGGAGATTCCATACAAATCTTAAAAGCTGGTCTGATGGAAATAGCCGATATGTATGTCATTAATAAAATCGATTTAGCAGGTGCAGAAAGAATGGAATACATGCTTCGGGAGAATATGAAAACACAAACCGATGGCAGCTGGTCTCCCAAAATTGTAAAAATACAGGCCAACCAGAGAAAACACATGGATGTGCTACTGCAAACCATCCAAGAGCACAAAACCTATCTAACCCTGCATAATCAACTCTACACGCGACGAAAGAACCATCTGAAAAAAACGATTCGAGAAGTCATCATCGATCGCTTTACTTCTCGTTTCATTGACCCTATCCTTCAAGAAGTAAGCTTTGAGAATCACCTTCATAACATTATACAAGGTACTAGTAGTTTTGATGAAGCCATCGATCATGTTTTATTATCGATAGAAAAGGATGTAAAGAAATGAAATTAGATCATATCGGCATTGCGGTTCACGACTTACAAAAAGCAAAAAAAGTATACGAACTTCTCTTGAATCAACCTCTTGACGAAGTCATTGACCTGCCTTCTCAACACATACAAACCATCATGGTAGAAACAATAAACACGCACATCGAGCTTCTGCAACCCTTGGGCGAGGAAGGCGCAATAGCCAAGTTCCTTGAAAAAAAGGGAGAAGGCTTGCACCACATTGCTTTCGAAGTAGAAAACTTTGAAGAAAAACTGCAATCATTAAAAAACCAGGATATTCCACTCATTGGTGAGCCCTCTATTGGCGTCAAGGGCAACCGCATCATTTTCATCCACCCCAAAGCTACCCATGGTACCCTCATCGAGCTATGTGAAAAATCCTCCTCTCTCTAAAATGAATCCCCTATCGGAGGTTTTTCATAACTTCTTCATCAAATGTCATTCTGTTTTGTTCATGGTAATATATTCCTCGTAGATGGTTAAATCAAATCAAAAAGAGAATTCACATACGAAAGATTTTGTGCTGTACCCAAACTTGCTTCTAGGATTCTCAGACAATAGGGCGTTTTTAACAGGTATTTTTTCTCCTCTTGTACAGCCAGCAACAACAAAAGAATTTTCTTTTGCGTCTACACAAAGACCGATGCTTATGATTGTATCATTCACAGAAGAAGTTGTTGACGGTATAGCACCAAAATAAGTAGAATACACCAACGTGTACTGCTTGGAAAAGACAGCAATAAAGGAAGTTGAAAATTCATGGAGGCTGGATTGAATTGGATGTAACAGCGGAAAATCGCTTGAATTGGTTTCCCCCGTTACAACTATCATTCCTTTTTCATTTACAGAAATCCCCCTTATCGTGTCTATTTTTGTTCCTCCAATAACACACCAACCAAGTGCTTTTCCATCGTGGGAATACTGGCAGATAAATCCATTGGTATTGTCGAAGGATCCTTCTTTGTTGGGTAGATAGGATCTTGTTTCTTTAGCTAGCATTCCTGGCTCTCTAAAAGAAGTATCAATAGATCCAGCAAGATATATGCCTTGTGCGTTCACATCTATGTCGCAAAGTTCCACATTTGAATTCTCTTTATTTGCATCCACATATGTATTCCAAATCAAATCTCCGTGTAAATCAAAGCAACTAAGAAATCCTGATCGACTCCCGATCATCTGGTTATCTTCAGAATTCTTCATTATTTGACCCTGCTCGTAAGTATTGGAAGCGGTGTATATTCGATCATTATAAAATGCAAGTAGTAAGGCGTCTGGAGGTTCTACGCTCCACAGCCTAAAATCTACAACGCAGGTAGAGATTTTTGCAGATTCACTCCAATTAGGAACTGAGTGAATCCAGTTTCTACGTAAGAACCCATCTTGGATGGAGTAAGAAGAAAGACAGTAGTGAATTTCATCCAAGGCATATTGTATGCCTGATACAACAATAGTATCTTCATCCACCATTACAAAGTCCTGTAAAACCACATATCCTTGATCGGGTAAATAGGGCAGCTCATACGTATGAAGTAACTGCCCATCGAAAGAAAACTCAAGCAAAAAGCTATTCACAAAGTGCCGCTTCGGTTGTATTTTGGAAAAGGTGAAATTTGGAAAATCACTAGTGTGGGTATACCCTCCCACCATGATAGAATTTTCCTTGATAGATATACTGTTGATGACTTCTCCCTCCAAATATCGATCGGGATTTTCAAAGTCATTCTCTCCACCCACATAAGTTGACCAAAGGAGTTTTCCATCCGGATCAAGTTTCATTAGAAATGCATCTTCTTGTCCTCTAGCTTGATCTTGAAAAGCATTTTGAACCGGAAAATTATCCGACTCAGTAACACCAGATATGTAAGTATTTCCTGCTGCATCCTTTTTAATGTTCCGGATGTTATCATACGGTTTGAATGTAACACTTCCAGGTCTTGCCTGCGTTCCTCCAATAAAAGTAGAGAATAATACTGTGGGATCTATCTTTAGAGTATCATCAGACGGAATGCATCCAATACTACTACTTACGAACAAAACAAAGCAAGATACTACAAAGAAAACAGAAATTATCCGTTTAAAAGCTACCTGATTGTGTACCATCGTTTTCTCCAATTCACTATTCACTAGTTTGCTAAACTATCAATATATACTTGAAACACATTAAGCTCAGTTTCCCATCTTGCTGCATCCTCTCCATACAACAGACGAAAAAGATTCATTATTTTTACTGAATGCTTGTAAGTTTGAGACCCTTTCTCTTTTGTATTTCCATTGTATCTTCTTAGACCTCTTAACCAGTTTTCCAAAGAGATAGGCTCACCGAAAGCTAGTTTATCATCAGTGCAATCTGCAAGTTGCATTATTTTAAACAAATATCCTACACCTAATGCAATATTTACAAATCGTTTATCTGGTTCATATCCATTTTGTATATCATCAAGTCCATCAAAAGTCAGGGAAGGCATGTTTCGACTGCTATCAACCAACCACTGGCCATTCCCTGGGGTTTTTCCAGCTGCAATCATACCATCTTTTGTAGTTCTCTCTACATTCATAACATTAGCTACCAAGAAGGCATCAGGATCTCCCGAACTATCCCCTTGTTCAGCAACGGCAAGGATTTTTACCAGATTGGCAATTTCGATTAAACCAGGAATAATCCCTTTTGTAAAAAGTGGAATCAAATATGCTTTTTCCTTATTCCCGTCAGCATATTTCAGTGATGCTCTTTCAGCATAAAAGCTTACCCAGAATCCAATCTCAAAGTTCATTCTTCCTTCATCTGCATATTCTGTTCCAGTAGCATCAGAAAAGTTCTTCATTTTTGAAGCTATATAACCTCCAATGATTGCATGTTTCATGAATTGTGCTCGCTGATCATGAACATCATAGCTAGATGTAACTTTTGAGAAGACATACCACTGGTATTCATTAAGGTACTGATTCATATAGTTGATAGCCTCAAAAACATCTCTTCCGCTTAATAGACCGTTGATACTATTACCCATAAACTTAATTGCTTCATTGATCCCGTCGATGAAATCACTTGTTTCTTGGGTTAATGGCCCATATGGACCAACGACTTTAATCTCACCAATCGAATACCATCTACCAACAGTAAACGAACCATCAGATCCTTTGGAGACAGTTCCTAGGAATACTTTCACCGGAGCTTTATTTGGCAATATGACTATTATATAGCATGTTTTACCATCGTCGGTATGAAGATTAAGATTTGCCAGGCAAGTATCGTTATTACCGCTGATGTCTATCATTGATTCTGAATCACTATTACCAAGATCTGGTAAATAGCATGGATTGGATGTATCGATAGATACTTGTTGTGAAGATTGTGGCCCACTCATCCGGGGTGGATTGCCAGTGTTCTCAGGAGAATTGCCGGTAGGATCAATGAGGGTAATGGGATCGTTTTGACAATAGGTATAGCGGTTTTGTGATAGAGGAGAACTCAGAGATCCAGGCAAAGCATCTTTGGTTAGAAATCGTCCGGTATGGGCATCGTAGTATCTTGCATGCATATAGTATAGGGAGGATTCAGCTTCGTATTGACATTGAGCATTTCCAGATAGAAAATGAGGTTGTGAAATCGATGGGGTTGATAGGAGAATTCCATAGGGAGAATAGTGATAGGTTTCTAGAATAGTTCCTTGTGCATCGGTAATGCCTCGAGTATTGCCTCTTTGGTCATAGAGATAGTAGTACGAAGTACTGGTTTGTCCTACGGTTTTCACAAATCCCCAGGGAACATAGGTCAGGGTATAGAGGATGGTGAGGGTGGAAGGATCTTTGTGAACTTCTTTCTGTAAAGAAGCTCCACTGTAATGATATGCAATCAATTCTGTAGAGGTTTCTTTTTGAATTCGATTGCCATAGGCAT
>CAZBOU010000053.1:0-8356 GCA_964493625.1 uncultured Caldisericota bacterium | reverse complement strand
AAGAACTGAACAAAGAACCGGTGATCTTCCGATGGAAGTATAAATTAGAAACGGTTGAGGAGAATTCTATACCATGTTATTAGGAAACGTTCTACTACTCACCCCGATCTTGCTCATGATAGGTTCGGTCTTTACAAATAAACCCAATCAAATAGAGTAATGAGCCGATTGAGGTGTTTATGAGCCGTTTCATTTTAACTGGATGAGCCATTTGAGCTGTTTACTGTTAAGCTCATAATAAGAACCTCGACCAGCCCCTTTTAAAGTTAAAATCCCCATCTTTGCTAGCTCATCAAAATCCCTTTTTGCTGTAGCTATCGATGTAGCAGCAATTTCGCAGTATTCTCTGTTTGTAATCCGTTTGTTTTGTTTCAAAAATGGTAAACTTTTCTTTTGACGTTCATTCAAATTCAAGCTTCTTATTACTTCATCGGTTAACCAATATTGATCGATCTCGGTCATGATTCGGTTGGTTTCGGTGAGGGCAACGATGATTTTTTGGTAGTGGCAGATGTCGTCGAAGTTGAGCTCTCGTCCTTTGCGATCTTTTAACCATTTTTGAGCTGGTTGGTACCCTCCGATATAAAAGAACCAGGCATGTTCTGGTACCAGGTCAAAATATTGGGTGTCGTTGATCCACACTTTTCCTGAATCGAAGGCTATCTTGACTACTAAATTACTCCCACCAACTGGAAACTTGGATATAAAATGATCGACTACCGGACTTTCGAGCAGATGAATTTGCCGAAGCTCACCACCCAGTTTGACCAATTGCCAGAAGGTTTCGGCATTTTCTGGATAGGGAACTCGTGGAAAGTCAATTTTGAGAAACTCTTTGTACTTTTCCCGATAAGTTGGTGAATGCAACACGGCATAGATATAGTCCAGAATATCGATGGGAGCAAACGTACTCTCTGTTACTAATTTCTCAGCTGTAAATCGTAAACCTAGTTTATCAGCAATTTGGTTTACCATTTCCATATTTAAGTTAGGAGTGCGGCTTGTAACAAGAGAGGCATTATCTGATTAAAGATAAAGAGGGAATACGTATATTGTTTCTTTGGTTTGCAAACTTACAGTACACTTCGTTATTTTATCACTTCACGTTTGTTTGGTTTGATATTCAACCCCTTGCTCACGCAAAATGGTGGGCATGATACCTTTTTGATTTGTCCATTCTTCAAGAGACATGAGTAAAAGATCTATAGGATATTTTCTGCAAAAGTTCGCAGGATAAATCATATCCGATCGCTGGAAAATGTCTTTACCATTAAAAGATTCCGACACAACTGCAATGTCAATGTCGCTATTAGAATCTGCCTGAGCAGTAGCCTGTGAACCAAATAGAAAAATGTGATTCACCACAATATCATGCAAAGCTAATTCCATTTTGATCTGGTCTATAATTTTTTGAATTGATGCTGAATCCATGATTGAGTTTCCTTTCACATACATCAACAATATTTTTCATCAGAAGAAAGTCAATCGCACTTGATTCACAAACCTATCATCTTTTATGCTGTGGATATTGGGATTGGAAGATGATCCTCTTTCAACCCTTCAATGTGCATTTGAATAGCCTCAACCATATTTTTCTCTGCTTCTTCCGGTGTTTTACCAGTAGCAACGCAACCGGGTAAATCAGGTGAATAAGCAGAATAATTGTTTGCAGCTTCTGAATGCCTACAAATTCATTGGGAACAAAATCTTCACCATCCGTATCTATATATAGTTGAATGGCTTCTGTAATTCTAGGAATTAACTCTTCGTATGTTTTTGCTTGAGTAAAACAACCCTTTAATGAGGATACAGAAGCAATAAATATTCTGTTTTTGTCCTATGCAACAGCTTGTGGCTGAGTATTAATCATTTTTTGATTCTTCCAGAAGTTTATCAAAATCACTCTTATATAATTGGTCTTGAACAATTCGATATTTCTCAAATTCACTCTCTGCGTGAGCTTTAGCAATTTCAGCGGTAACCTTTCCAGCATCTTGCAAAACATCACGATCCGTGGCTGCAATAAAACGGTTCAATCGCGCTTCCCAGTCACTCATAGTCATCGGAATATGCCGAAGTGCCATATCCTCTGCAATATCTAAATAAGCAGAAACAAGTCTCTGCAATTGTGCCATTTCTGATTCACTTAAATAGTTCTTAGCAACCGACACATCAAACTTCTGGATTTTTCCATTCGGTGCGTCTTTCCAATTCGTCAATCCCATATGTTTCTTTTTGGCATCTGCACGCTTGTAAATGACTTCCGCAGCAGTCTGTCCATGAATTGCCCAATGAAGTTTATTTTGTACAGCTGAAAAAAAACGTCTTGTGGCTGTTGCATTGATATCGTAATCAATGGCTGTGGAATATATGTCGGTGATCTTTTGATAAAATTTTCTTTCACTCAATCGGATTTCACGAATGCGTTGAAGTTGTTCTTCAAAGTATTGCTTCGTTAAAACGGATCCTCCGCTTTTTAGTCGTTCATCATCCATAGCAAACCCTTTAATCGTAAAGTCCTTCACAATTTGATTTGCCCATTTTCGAAATTGCACAGCGCGTTCGTTATTTACTTTAAACCCAACAGAAATAATGACTTGTAGATTGTAATGTTTTACTTCTCTGTTTACCTGGCGTGAACCTTCAGTTTGAACTATTCGGAATTTCCTAATAGTTGCTTCCTTTTGAAGTTCGTGATCAAAAAAAATTTTCTTGATATGTTCGTTGACTGTCGAAACTTCTACATCATATAAAGCAGCCAACATCTTTTGTGTTAGCCAAACATTCTCGTCTTCATATCTCATTTCAAAGCTTTGTGAATCATCACCTGTTGCTGCAATGTATGTCAGGTATTCTGCTGCACTTGAGCGAATTGCAATATCATTTTTCTTTTTCACAAGATCACTCTCTTCATCATTTAGTTAATCTAAGTATACATATTTAGAACCAATTGGCTTATCCATCTACATGTTGCATAACAACTTAATTCTTGACATCTCTTATGCTACATATTGTTGTCGCTACCCATCATACCAAGAAACACAAATTTGACGACTAGATTCGCAATTCCGAGATTGTTTAAGACAAACGACTGATAGATATCGTTAAGTTCGATTTAGGATATATGGCGTGATTTGGTATTATCTTTTGCGGTAAGAGAAGGAGTGCTAGGCATGACGCGATAGTTGAATATTCTCATATTTCACCCTTCTGTATAACTTACCATTGATAACGCCAAGATGATAAAAGAATGGAAATTTTTGTGCCATTCGAACCAACCTATTTGACAAGAATGGTTAGAATGTGTTAGATTGGTGTTAGAATTATTCGGAGGTTGTTATGAATCTTTCAGAGAGGTCTCTGGACCAGAATTTGACTTTTACGGAAGCAGCACAAGAATTTAGAAATAGAGGAGTTCCCTTTGGTGCAAATCAATATACAGCATTGAAAATAGTGAACTCCGATGGTCTTTATACAAACCTTGGCTTACTGCTTTCTGATCAATGTGTCCATTCTATAAAAATGGCTGTTTTTGATGGAATATCAAAGTCAACTTTCATTGATTGAAGCTTATGGAACTGGGATGTCAAAGATATTTAACAGCTATGAGGACTGTACTGTCAAGCCTAAGATTGAAGTATCCGATCATGCATTTAAAATTACGTTACCAAATCGAAATGTCTTCGACGATAAGAAGATGCTGACAGATCAAGAAAGATTCGTCATAGATCAACTCAGGAAACAAACGCAATTAACGCGCATGGAAGTTCAAAGTGCGTTAGGAATTTCTCAGACTATGGCTGGTCGACTGCTAAGAAAACTTGTACGTTCTGGCTATATAAATGTAGAAGGAAAAGGAAAAAGTACTAAGTATACCCTCAAGAATCTACCATAATCCATATTTGAGGTTTCACAGCTCTATAGAAGTAAAATTCATTGTCAATAGTTTTGCTCCTTTGGCTTGGGGTATAATTCGCCAAAGTTGAAAATAAAAAAGCGCCAAAATTAAAAATGGAATTGCGCCAAAGTTTAAAATGGCATATACTGTATTTGTTGAAAGGATGTGGTATGATGAAAAGATATTATCCTCGAATAGCAGATACATTACTGAAAAATTCTTTGGAATCATCGGGTGCAGTGTTAATTGAGGGTCCAAAGTGGTGTGGTAAAACACGAACTGCCTCTGAGATGGCCAACAGTGTTCTCTATATGCAAGATCCAGATACAAGAGAGAGCAATATGCAGGCAGCGAATATTAAGCCTTCTTTACTGTTGCAAGGTCAAGTTCCAAGGCTAATTGATGAATGGCAGGTTGCACCTATACTATGGGATGCAGTTCGACATGAAGTTGATCGTCGTGGGGAAGAAGGACAGTTCATTTTGACAGGTTCTGTCACTCCTGTTATGGATGAAAAGATTTCTCATACAGGAACGGGTAGAATATCAAGAGTCAAAATGAGACCCATGAGTCTATTTGAGTCCAATGAATCGAGTGGGGATATTAGTCTTGGGGATGTATTCAACCATGAAGCAGAGATCAGCTCCATCAGCAAATTGGAGATTGAGGACATTGCACAAGCAATTGTCAGGGGTGGCTGGCCAGCATCGGTTACATCCAAGTTTGGATCAGCGGCAAAGAGAGCACAAGATTATGTTGATTCTGTAGTGAACTTTGATGTAGCCATGGTAGATAGGGTAGAGAAAAATCAAAGCAAGATGTTTGCTCTACTTCGTTCTCTGGCTAGAAATGTTTCAACAGAAGCGAAGAATTCGGTTATTATGAAAGATATGGAGGGGGGAGAAAATGAGTCTATTACTTACCCAACCATACAATCGTATCTCAATGTGCTCCAACGATTGTTCGTAATAGAAGATTTAGAAGCATGGAATCCCTCTATACGATCTGCAACACCACTACGGATAAGTCCTAAACGTCATTTTGTGGATCCTTCCATTGCGTGTGCATCATTAGGAATTAACCATGCACAACTTTTAGGTGACTTTAATACCTTTGGATATATGTTTGAGTCATTGTGCATTCGAGATTTAAGGGTGTATACAGAAGCAATAGGTGGAAAAGTATATCACTATCGAGACAAAAATGGGCTTGAATGTGATGCCGTTATTGTGCTACGGGATGGACGATGGGGTGCTGTTGAGATCAAGCTTGGTGCGAATGAGTTTGACAAAGCATCCAGGAATTTACAATCCCTTGAAGCGATCATTGATACAGAAAAAATGAATCATCCTTCTTTTTTGATGATTGTTACAGGTAGCAAACTAGGGTATAGAAGAGATGATGGGGTACTGATTGTACCCATTGGATGCTTGAGGAATTAGGATTTTAGGTGCTATTCTAACCAATCAAATTGACAAGAATGGTTTACTCTAGACTTTTTATCAAGTCAGAACCTTTTTTGCTTAAACGATATTGTTGAAGACGACTTGTGGGTTTATCTGGTAGAGTCATTTCAATGAGTCCTAGGTTTAATAGACGTCTGATTTGTTTATTCAAACCACCTGAAATACCCTTATGTCCAAGCATTTTGGCTATATCAGTTTTCCCCATTGGCTTTTTATGTAGCAATAGCATTATCTGAGAAGAAAGTATTGACTCTAGCCTTGACTCTAGCCTTGACTCTAGCCTCGACTCTAGCCTTGTCAATGATTGTATATCATCTTTTCTATCCTTAATATACCCATCATTAGGTGTCCAGACGACTATTCTAAATATGTCTTCTTCGATAAGTTCTGGCAGTTTACCCCCATATGCCTTACCGTATTTCATCATGTTGCGGACTCCGGATCCTAGTTCATCTGCTCTATTAATCTCCCTAAAAAAACGAGCAATCACGGGGTTTTTTGGAAAAGGGGAAAAATTTTCTAGATGAATAGGACCATGACCGTGTGGTTTATTACTGTTTTCGGTTCGTACTAAGTCATTTTCAATGATCAGTTTTGCAGGAAAAGGATTGGTATATTCACGGTGGATTAAGATGTTAGAAGCTACTTCACGGAAAATGACATCTCGGATACTAATGCGCTGATCGCCCTCTAGGTAAAAAGGATCGGGTAAATGTTTTGCAACAAATGCCATGATCCGATCATAGCTATCAATCAGATTCGTACGTACATCATCTCGATCATCGTAGCGATCCAGATTCATTTTACGGAGGATCAAATCAGTTCGATGTGCAGGAACAGCAGAGAGAATTGTTTCGTCTTTTCCTAAAAGTAGAATTCCTGCTAACGTTACTCCGCTTTTTCCAGATTCTAGATCAGTCTGGTACAACTGAGCACTTTTTAATAGCTCCATGTCATCCATGATAAGCCATGGATGATCCTTACGCTGGTTGCCAACAATTTTCCGCACTTTAATGAGTAAATCTTTTCGTAATTCGCGGATAGTTGCGTAAGGGTAAATCTTATTTTCAGAATACGTAAGTATTTTTCGGTGATACAGTTCAGATACCATTTGAGTATTTTTTATGAAGAATACAACTCATTTTTTCGAGGCTAAAAATCTATCAGCCAGAAACTGCTTACTTCTCCTTCAATGATTTTTTACCTGTATGCTTTTGGTTGTATCTTCAATATCCTCCTTACTCTTCTTTTTGCCTTGAATTAGCAGAATACGATCGTATATCAAAGTCCTTTTTCAACCCTTCAATGTGTATTTTAATAGCCTCAATCATATTTCTCTCTACTTCTTCCGGTGTTTTACCAGTAGCAACGCAACCGGGTAAATCAGGTGAATAAGCAGAGTAATTCTCTGCGGCTTTTTCAGTCTGAACTCGACTAAAGAAATATATCACTTCATCTTCGTGTAGCTTATATACTTGATCTCTTTTGCCAACTTTAATAACAAGTACAAGAACATGTTCCCTATCAATAGAGTACAACACTCTGTATAACCCTATTCGATAAGAATAGGTACCCTTATGTACATGCTTTAATGGTTTTCCAATATGAATAGGGTCCTGAAGCAAATACTGGGAAACCTTCTGTTTAATCAATTCAGAATCGGAATAATTTATTGCATCTAAGTCCTTAAGAGCATCTTTTGTCCAGAATAACTTCCACCGTTTAGTAGCCAAGAATTTCTGTCGCTTCTTCGTTGGTATATATTTTGGGATTGCTTTTAAGAACTTCAACAGCACTACAGTAGTCTTCATAATCGGCTAAGTATTCTTCCAATGCTTTGCGGATGATATAAGCTTTTGATCGTTCTTCATTTTTGGCCAATTGGTCTAGTTTTTCTTCCAGCTCTTTGGGTAAACGTATGGTTATCATTGATCCACCTCATTCGGAATTCGGTTCACTGAATGACAATAAAGTTGTTTTTTTATT
Source organism: uncultured Caldisericota bacterium (assembly GCA_964493625.1). Lineage (GTDB taxonomy): Bacteria > Caldisericota > Caldisericia > UBA6126 > UBA6126 > JAGLCW01. The sequence continues at coordinate 1,006 of CAZBOU010000053.1, read as the reverse complement.
GGATATAGCTTTGCATTATTCTTCACAAAATACATCACATTGTGAGTTTCTTCATAATCGGCCAAGTATTCTTCCAATGCTTTGCGAATGATATAAGCTTTAGATCGTTCTTCTTTTTTGGCCAATTGGTCTAGTTTTTCTTCAAGCTCTTTGGGTAATCGTAAAGTTACCATCATAACACCTCAATATATTCTATTTCTTTTTTGTATTTTGACACTTATGTCCATTTTGTCTGTCACTATTTCATCTTCTGCTTCAATTCAGAAAAAATCGTAGAAGCAGGTCGGACGATACCAGCTTTAGCCTCATCTAGGCCCTGCTGCATCATTGCGTCAAACGTTGCAGAGTCCATCTCATCACGTGCTATTGGCCTACGGGGAATTGAGATTGGAAAAGGAATACTTTTGGTCATAATTATCTGTTTGTAGAGCATATTTATGACAACAGAAGCAGGAATACCTAGTTCCATCATGATTTCTTCAGCCTGTTCTTTTGTGCCAGGCTCGACACGAGCAAGTATGTTAGCGGTTTTTGATGCCATATATAATACCACCTTTCCCTTACATTTTACACACTTGTATAACGAATAGCAATACAATTTTCAGAAAACTGTTTTTTTATTAAATGCCAGGTTGTTCAATAAGAACTGCAAACAAGAGGACATATTGCTACTTTAATCCAAACACCTCTTCTATGCTATAACCCTTTTTTCGACCTTCCGCAATATCATCAGCTTCTTGATGCAAGAGATCGATTGCAGTATTGATTTTGCTTTTCTGGGCAATGAATCTCTTAGTTAATTCTACTCCTAAATAGCCCTGCGAAAGTAGACTTTTTAGAATTTCTTTCGTCAGGTCCATATTCTGTAAATCATCTAATGATGGGTTTTTTGTATGTTCTGGTAGAACATGGATAGGGCTGCATATTCTGTTTCCCATTTTTCTTTTCATTTTTAACCTGGTGTTCAACCTGATACACCAGGTTCGCCCTGTGATAGATTGAAAGT
>CAZBOU010000052.1:0-8737 GCA_964493625.1 uncultured Caldisericota bacterium | reverse complement strand
GGAGGAAAAAGAAAACAAAGATTATGCTTGACAAGAGGTCACATCATATCAGTTGCTCTTATGGACAAATCCAAGAATTGAATCGGAATCATATAGATAGATCCAGGAAGCGTCTGAATTGCTTTCTTTAAGACTTCTTGCTCTGATTCTGAAAGATACTCGGATAAATTTAAAAAAGTTGCTCCCCATGGAACAAGAATATTAAGCTGCCTTTTTAGAAGGTATAAAGCTTTATCTGTATTCATCTTTTCAAGGTTTGCTTGAAGTTGACTCATTAACGTTGTTAAACTTTTAACTTGGTTCTTATGAGCTTCTTTAAATTCTTTTAAGTTCATTAGGAGAACCGAATATCCGGTTTCTTCTCTAAACTCTTTTTCCAATTTTTCTTTTGATGCTTCACTTACCCAATCATCTTTTTTATCATTTGTTACGAATATAACTTCGCGCCATCCTGTTTGTTCCTTAAAAATTTCATTTGTTGCCTTTATCATTTCTTTCCATATAATAAAATCCGAATATCTACCAATATTTTTTTTCTCTTTATCTTTATATCCTGGAGGTATCTGATTCCTAAATCTAAACTCGGCTTGTTCATACAACTTTAATTTTTCTGTATATGAAAAAACCTCACGATAAAGCCTTGACCGAATAAAAGGCTCCAAATCTGAAATAGATTTCTCACAGATGAATTTGTTTCTTGTATTTGTATTAGATTTTAAATCTTCTGCTTTCTTGATTACGTTGGGACTCAAGTATTTTTTAGAGAAAAGTTTCCAATCTGGTATTGGGCCAACTAATGCTCGTAAGGCAGATGCAGCTTTTGCCCAAGTTTGAAACGCGTGATCGATTGCTTGAATATTATTCTGATTAATCATCATGCAAATATCTTTATATTCTTCATAGACAGTAGGGAGGATATGAATAATATCAATGAAGGGATTGAACAAACGTTTAAAATCTTCAACACTCAGACCGTCTATCTTTAAGGGTATCAGAAGAATATTGGTATCAATAAAAATCAGAGTTTTTGAGTGGTTGTCTCGGCTGGTCACAAATACCTCCCCTTTTCCTTTCTTGACTTTCGCTAAATAAATACGCGAGAATGGTTAAGTATACCATAAATATTCTTCTTGCGTGGAATCTCTATATTTTTCTGGATTCATAAATTGCATAGCACTTTGTAAATGGCATCAGTATTCTATCGCATAGGTATTTTTGCTGACTCTATTATAGCCGGGAGTACCGAACCATGTTCAAAGTTCTCGACCCTAACAATGGTCTATGAATCTGATTGTGTTTGATCTGATTAAGGACTAGCTTAATTGCGTAACTAATTATTTCGACCACTCTCAAGCATAATTCATATCTTGGACAATTGTATGGATGTTAGTTTTTTAAAAAAAGACTTCTTTACATCAAAATGCCCAAAATAGCGCCATAGAACGCTTGAACTGCAGTTTTCAGCAGACTGGTGGTCTGCGTGTTTATAATTACTAAACGATAGTTAACGATAGAATAAACGCTTCAACAAGATTCAACCTAGGTGAATATACGCCAGAAAAGAAGACTATTTCATTACTTCGTATAGCAAGTATTTTGCGGTTCGACAACGCCCTGTACCATCCTTGGTATTATACTTTTGTTTCTTAAGTAATCGAATATCGTCTCGTTTCGAACACAGTTTCTCAAGTTCATTCAGAGTTTGGAAGTCCCTTACCTGTTGTACCTCTGTAACAAATCCCTGATTATCCTCCATGGTTTTACTATATCGTTGCGCATAGGATAGAATAAAAATTCTCTGTGAACCCTTTTCAATATCTTTATCAATTCGTCTTGTATAGGCATCAATTCCTTGATATTTATAGGTATAATATTTTGCAACAAATATTATTGAAATTTTTATCCTTGATCCATCAAATCCTAATCTTGCATTATCCCCAGGCTTTCTAGTTGCCAATTGGCTTAAAAAAGCTAAAAACTGTTTGCTTTCCTCATGAAAACTCTGCTCTTCAGCTGTACCGTATAGCTTATCCCCTAGTCTTCGATACTCCTCCAGTAATATGCGAGTAAAAAAACCAACCTCATTAAGTTGATCAAGAGTTGTAATTCTATCCTTAACGTTTGGATCTGATGCAAGAAATGGCATAAACACATTCTGCATGTAGTAGTTATATGCAGAATCATAGGTCCCCTCATTCAGAATCATTTTAATAAGATAATTATCAACTGATTGCAAGATATCTGGGTCAACACAATTACGCGATTTTGGTAAAAGAGCTCGAGGAACAAAGGCGATACAAGTGTCAACGATATTTTTGTCACAATTATCTTCTTTTTTTAAAACTACGATGACTTCATCTTGTTTCACATATGATTCAATTTCTTCTGAAGTCCTCCATTTGATGCGCACCCCAAAAGGTAATATCCCTTGAGCCTGCTTATTAATTCGTTTAGAGATGCTGGTAATTTTGTAATCAATATTTTTGGAAATAATATTCTTTTCGGTTTTCTCATCTTTTACTAATTTTCGTTTAGCTAGAAGATAGCTCCACTTATCAATCTTTTCAGGATTTTTTATGATATAAACAATTACAGAGACTAGAAGAAGAATCACAAATCCTAAAACCGAAGGAATAACAATTACCATCTTTTACCCCTTTTGTATTTTTTCCAGACATTCGGTTTTATCGCAACAAAACCTATAGCCATCTTTGTAGAATATCATTGCAATATTGTCGCTCGTAATTACGGTTCTGCATTGATCACAAAGCAATTCTCCAGAAATATATTTTTGATACAGTCCATTCTTTTTTAAGAAATCTTCAAAATCATCCACTAGGATTGCGCTTACATTCTTTCTTTCCATTTTCTACCTCTTGAATATTTTACCCCCCCATATTGTTTTCGTTACAATTCACAATACTGCTTAGCCAATTGCATAAATGTGGAATTAGGCATGATTTGCATGGAGGGAATGAACAGGTACTGCCACTCCTTGTAATTATTGGCATTTCCCCATCGTGAAGCCACTTCACAATACTGAACCCCTCGATTCTTCTTCGCAATAACATCAGGATCGTTCAACCGATCCTCACCTTTCACTTCGACAAGATAAATTACATCTTTGGTCTCAACCACGAAGTCTGGTTCATAGTTACGACCATGATTATAGGTGATGTTAAATTCTTGTGGCATTGGACGAAGCCAATTTAAAACATCGCTATCAACCTCGATAATTCTTGCAAAAACCAATTCTGGATGACTATCAAACTTCGCAATATTGAATACGCCTTTTCTTATCCCTTCAAAGAGAACTGATTGGATGTTCTCTGAATAACTATCATCAAATAGGTTAATGCGTTCTTTGTAAGTATAGGTTTGTTGCAAGTTATAATTCCGAGTTCCAATGACCTCCTCTTGAAAAAATCCGTTTTCGCGATAGAAATGTTGCATCATCTGCAAATAGATCCTATTTGCTAAATCACGTTTAAACATCATAATGATGTTTTGCATTCCGTTTTCTCCATACTTACTCTGATAATGGTGACAAAGCTGTGTAATAAGCTTATGAAGTAATAGGGAGCATTTTTCATAATCAATTTCGGGTTTTTTTCGGAGTTCTTCAAGAATGATCTTCTGTGGATTATAGCCTTCAAAATCAATATCATCACCTTTGATGCGTTGCCTATCACTCAAGTCCTCAAGACTTTGGATAAGCATTTCATTCTTGATTGGTGCATGGCTAAATTCAGATAGGTCTAGGTCAAAGTCAACGAACAGATATTCTTCAATCCCAGCATCAGTGATTTTAATCCTTGGTATGGGGATATATTTCGATTGGGCAGCTCGGTGTGTTTTCTCAGTTTGCTCCTTTATCCATAAGCCAACAGGCATCTCGTTTTCTCTGTAGGTATCAGCTAGATCTTTATCCTCCAATAGTTTATTCTTGACATTATTAATGATCTGTTCTTGCTGTACTGGAGTGACAGTATGTGTTGGGGTCTCTTGGATGATTTTAACAACTTGCTCACTAATAAGTTCTCCAGCCTTACGGAACATTGTGTCAGTAGAATTAGATTTTACAATATTTGTTTGGCTGTATGCCGCCTCAAGAATTTCCGCCTGTTCAGGTTCCAACGTCAATTGAGTAATTGTGATTTCTTCATGCACGATTTCTTCAGCTTTGATGATATTGCCAGCCTTGAATATTGAATCTCCTTTCTGTGCCTCTTTCAGGAGCTCTTGGAATTTGTCATGTGCAGTAAGCATGACAGCATCGACTTCTTTATCACCAGTGCGTTCACCATATGGCAAACGCAAACCACGTCCCACCATCTGCTCTCGTAAGATCTTTGAAGCCGCTGTACGTAATGGAACGATGGTATACAGATTGTTTACATCCCAGCCTTCCTTAAGCATATTCACATGAATGACAATCTCAACTGGATTTATTGGGTTTTCTACATCAAGCAAAAGACGGGTATTAGCATCACTTTCTGAGCCTTTCTGTTTGGAATGAACAATAATGGTCTTATTACGGTAGCCGCCATCGCGAAATTCATCTGACTTCACAAAACGCTCAACCCAAGTGGCATGTTCAGTATCCTTGCAAACGATGAGCATGAAAGGTTTTACTTCTGGTTTATTATGATTAGCTGCGTAGGCTTTCAATTTAAGTCTTGCATTCTCGTGGCAAGCAATACCATCGAGAAGCATCAACTTGTCGAGTTGCTCCTCACCAAAATTATAGAAATTAATATCAGTACGAGTTACTGCAAATGGGGTTCGGGTATAGCCATCTTCTATAGCTTTTGATAGAGGGTACTCATACACCACATTTTTGAATGGCACCTGCTTATTTCCATTTGGAACAAGTGGTGTCGCTGTTAATTCAATACCAAAAAGGGGGTGCAATTCATTTAGAGCTTGAGCCCCTTTTGCTGCTCGATAGTGGTGTGATTCATCCATGATCAGAACCAAGTCTTCCAGATTAGAAAGAAACCGATAGAATGAATCACCTATCATCTCATTGGCTCTTTTCATATTTGCGTCTTCTTTATTGAATTTATCAATATTGAACACGAATATGTGGATGTCGGATTCAACCAAAGATAGCTGCTTATCACGGTAATCCTCGTCAGCAATTATCTGTGGGGTGTTGCTGAAACAACCAAGTCCATTGAAAACGTATTTGTGGTAGCTAGGATCGCTCAAGTCCTTTTTAAGTTTCTCATAAATCGTTGTATTAGGTGCGACAATAAAAAAGTTTTTTATACTGTGTTGTGTATATAAGTAGGCAATAAAAGCCCCCATTAGGCGAGTTTTCCCAACTCCAGTAGCTAATGCAAACGCAAGCGAAACGAAATCCCGTTCAAAATCTGAGCATATCGGATACATGGCATGAATAGATCCAAGAGCTGCCTTCAAATTCATACCTTTCCGAAAGGTGATACTTGTAGTTATTTCCTCAAGAATTTTTAATGACTCAACCTGTGGTTTCCGTAGGGACATGACACCGCTGATATAGTCGGTGGTATAGTGGGGGTAAAGGTCACTCATCGCAATTCCCCTCCTCCTCATCCTCATATACAGGAGGATAGATGATATTCAGATTGTAATCGGTTCTACCAAATTCACATCGGGCGAGAAGCATCTGAGGTATCTTCTTTAATGAAATATGCTTATAAGCTCTATCTAGACCTGCATCGAAGGATCGGCAGGCAATGATAAGATACTCATCATCATCCATGGTATCTTTGATGGAATCTAGATAAGTACTGTTCATATGACGTGTAGTTACAAAGAGATACGATTTCTCATTGCCCACAGATTGTTTCCAGAATAGACCACTATCCGGTTGATATTCAAAACCCTCGTGGAGAGCCACCGCCGCGGCCAACATATCTGCGCTGTATTCCGAATTTATTACAGGTTCCCCAAAAGAATCCGTGTTAATGAGGGTTGGAGCAAGTTCAAAAAACCTGTATCCTCCACCTCCTTTCCAATGAATTGATTTTGTAATACCGCTGTCATCCTCTCCAACAATAACTTTGTCAAGACGATATTTACAATGAGTATAGGCATGATCCCCCATTTCTACGCCGATGAATTTTCTACCCATTTTGTGTGCAACGGCAGCTGTAGTTCCTGAACCAAGGAAAGAATCCAATACTAGGTCACCAGGATTGGTGTAGTATTTTAAAATCATCTCAATCAATGCTTCCGGTTTCTTCCCTCCGGGAAAACTGACGCTCCCCTCTAATCGACAATTACCAAAACTGCCAGCAAAATCATAAAAATTTGAAACAGGAAGATATTTATAACTCTTCCCATTCTTCAATTCTTCCAATCGCTTAAGCGGTATCCCAGAGTAGAATTTCCCTTTATTGGCAGTAGTTTTCTTTGGACCGCTTATATAACGATAACCAAGGCCATCCTCTCCAATTCCTTCGACTTTATATAAACAACCAAGCCCGTCTTCTTCCTTTCTTTGAACCAAATACAATTCAAAAAACTCTCCAGCACTCGCGCGGACTCTGGCTAAAGACCCTGTTGCCCATGTTTCTTTGAGCCCTTCTAAGCAAGGAGAAATTTCTTCAATGTGATATTGATGTGGTTTGAATATCTCTACGCGTTTGTTCCCAAGATATATTACCTCTCCAGATTCATCCTCGACAATTTTCCATTTGAACTTCTCGATCCCATATTCTGTTCTTGGCCGATTCAGTTTTGCCAAATTTTTCTGTTTTGCGAAAATATGACATTGCTCTATTACTTTTTGATAATCACTATCCTCGGCAAGTGTTTTGTTTGGATAACGCACTTGAACATAAAATGTTGTTAAATAATTATTTCTGCCAAACACCTCATCTAATAACACTTTTAGATAAGCACCTTCTGAATCATCGATCTGACAACAAAAGAATCCATCATCAGCTAAAAGATTTTTTAGTATCAATAATCTGGCATACATCAGATTTAGCCATGTTGAGTGTTCTAGATTATCATCATAGTGTTGAAAGGCAGCACCAGTATTATAAGGTGGATCTATGTAAATACATTTAATCTGTCCTGTAAATTTGTTTTCAAGTGCTTTAAGCGCCAGTAGATTATCCCCATGAATAAGCATATTCTCAGTATCTGAATCATTTACTCTATTCGACAACGCAGTATTTTCAATTAATAGTCGCGGCTCGATAATTAAGGGTTCATCCTTCCCATACCATGTCAGTTCTAACTTATTCGCCATTTTATTCATCCTATATTCAAATGTTTATATATAAAGATTATGCTCCGTAAAAAACTCAAAAACCACTACCGACGTACAGAAATACCTTAATCAGAACCAATATTTAAAGTTCTACAGTAAATAGCTTAGTCATAGGATTTGTAGGATACTTTTTCAGCATCAATTACCTCAACTTTTCTATCTTAAGGTAATAACGCAATACGTTGATTATCTTAAAGCCCACGCCCAAGGTATTCCTCCTTCCACTAATGGTATATTACATCACATAATTTTCAATTTGGTAAGGCATTGTGATTTTTTTATTCAATATACAGCACATTTCCTTCCTCATATCCCAATATCGACTTGCTATCCTTGCCGACAAGAGCGTACATATACCAAAAAGCAAGGAGACCAGAGCATGGGCAAGGATTGGACGAAAGAGGAACTTCAGCAGGCAAGCAAGGCCATGAAGTCAAACGGGCAGATGGGATACGAGGAATTCTGCAAACAGCTTACAGACGGGGTGTTCGAGATCAAGGGCTCCGAAAAGACAGACGATGAGACCGACAAGGAGGTGCGCTCATGAGGATGGTCATCCCCTACCGCATCAGCACCAAGCAACGCAAGAAACTGACCGACGATATCGCGGATGCATTGAACACCCTGCCCAGGTACATGATGTACCCCACCTGCAACTATGAGATCGGGGATTGCATCCTGGACCGAAGCGGCAAGCTCAGCATCCCCGAGAGCATGGACGATGCAACGGTAAAGCGGTTGTTGGAGCACCTGAAGAACCACGGCTACGAGAGCGACGGGATTGAGGAAGCCGACAAGCTCACCATCAACCTGCCCAGGGCAGACTTTACCGATGATCAGCTGAACATGCTCATCCAGATGGTGAAGGCCAAGGAGGGACTGTTCAAGCGGGCCTTCCGGACCGATTTGCTTGAGGTGGTCGTCACCGGCGAATGGGTGAGCTTCCCTTGGTTCACCCTCAGCGGGGAGGCTGACGAGGCTGAGGCTTATGCTTCCTTCATCGGCAAGCTCTGTGAGATGGCACGCAGGCAGAAACGTGTATTGGCATCCTCGACCGAGGGAGACAACGACAAGTACGCATTCAGGTGTTATCTGCTCAGGCTCGGGTTCATCGGGGATGAGTACAAGAGGACGAGAGCCATCCTGCTTCAGAACCTTGACGGCAACTCGGCATTCAGGCATCGAGAACACTAAAAAATCAGGAGTTGACCAGAACCACGGTACTGCGCAGTCTCCGTAAGAACGCTCGATTTCCTATCGATATGTAAGTAGCTGGATACCATCGTCGATGAATGCTTCTCAATTGTTGAGCCAAGAAAAGAGACCGATTGACACAAGTATCCTGTTGCCATACCTTCAGTGATGATTTCAAGACAGCTACACACTCGTTCAACATTTTTACAAAAACCCTATTGACCATCCCCATTCTCCCATATTATCGTAAGCTCGTAAGCCATATAGTAAACA
>CAZBOU010000051.1:0-8909 GCA_964493625.1 uncultured Caldisericota bacterium | reverse complement strand
CAGAAGCGGATGAAAAGAAACAGTCTACCATCATTGGGTACGGTCCGATTGCGGGTGATCTGGTACAACCCAGCAGTACAGTTGTCCACGATGGGAAGTTGTATGTATTGGATCAAACAGGAATTAGTGTCTTTGATTTGGAAACCAAAAAGCTGATCGACAAACATCTCGCTTCTTACCAAAAGGATGTATTGTTCAATCTAGAGAAAGTACATGATCTTTATTCCTACCACTATAGACTTTCAAGAAGTATGCCGATCAACTATTCTCCTATTGGAGAAAGCCTCTACAGCTCTATTTACACGAACCAGCAATACTACGTTCAACCGGCTATGTGTTTAGATTCTAAACAAAATCTCTATATTGCCTCGCAAGAGGGAGTTCATGTTCTGACTATCGAATCCATGACTCCAAAAACTGTTCTTTCCTACCCCAAAGAAATCGTTGAACAAGAAAAAGATACAGATATCAATATTGTCACGATGAAACTGTACAATGATCAGCTTTTTTTGTTAAAAACCGTGTATTACATTTACGAAGGACAACTTTCAAACACCTTTTATCAGCTAGATTTAAAAGGGAATATTCTGAATACATTTGAAGTGTTGTTTGATGAAGAAAACTACTCTGATATTGTGGAACCTGATTTCATCTATATCAAAGAGTACGACCTGTTTGGAATGACCTATACCATCCATGATTATTGGGAAAAAGAAGAGAATCCTAATCCTCACCCTATACTATGGTACAATTCAAAAGGAGAAAGAATACACATTGCAAACCCAGAAGGTTTCCCAAGTTTCTTTTCAAGGATCGAATACAATCCGGCTAATCAAAACATTGTTCTTACAGGTCGCGATTATGATCTAGAGAATACCATTAATGCACATTTTACTTTATTTTCGATGCACCTTGAAAGAGATCATCTTGACTACCGTTTGGTGCTGAATTTTGCGGATCAAAAAAAAGACTTCGGGCAGAATTGTATGGATATCACTTCCTACGATGATGACACTATTCTAATTTCTTTAGGACAATTTTATGAAACCTGGAATTACCGAGTATATCGAGTCACTGGTAGTACTATAGATCAATACGGTACAGCTCCGAATCGTCCTGGTCAGATTTACAACTCAATGTCCTTTTGTATAGATACCCAAGGAACATTGTATACCCACAATAATAGTCAAATCTTTTTAAATCTGTTTGCTCCAGAAGGTACATGCAAAGACACTTTGGACCTTGACTACGAGTTAATAACGATGAAATGGTGGAATATTGCAAATTCAACGATCCTAAGTGATCTTTCTTTGCAGGGCGACAACTTGGTATTCGTAAATGCTCTCCCTAACACTGTTACTGAGTATTCTCTACTAGATGAAACATGGAACCAACTCTACAAAGGAGACATTACGAATCCTTGGTTTTGGTCCAATATACAATACCAAGATGGTCAATATCTTGTATTGTTTCCTCGTTATTGGGTCGAAGATTATCCTCATGTTTACAAGGTAGCCGATGTTATGTTCATGGAGTACATAAAAGACTTCAGAGTGATCGATCAAGAATACAAAGTTTCACCCATATTTGTCGGTTTTAACATCATTACCGTCCAGCATGAAAATGAATGTTATCCCCAATACCAGTTTTTGGATTGCGTACACCAAACCATTTGGATTTATGACCATCGGAAGAAATTGCAAGAGATTGTGCAGCTTCCTCAAAATGAAAACAGCTTCTATTCTTCTTTCGATCTGTATCCCGATGGATCATGGATTGTAACGGATGTGACGCAGCATCGACTACTGCATATTAGCAGAACTGGAGAACTGATTGAAACCATTGGATCCAAAGGCCGAGTTGAGATTGGTACTACCCAAGAAGCGTATCTGGAAAAACCAGATCAATTCTATTTCCCTCTTCGTGCCAAGATTGCAAACAACCACATCTATGTCGCTGATTTTGGAAACTGTCGCTACCATAAAATTCCTATTGAACCTCTTTCCATCCAATGGAAAGACAATGCTATTCACCATGAACATGTTTCCATCTTTTCATCAGAATCTGGCATCGTGGAGTACGATGTTTCCATTCCTTCTACGGTATCGTATGAAGTAACCTCTACAGTCCCTTGGTTGGTGATACGGCATCAATATGGTTCCTTGCAAGACAAGCAGATTTACTATCACATCCTTGCAAAGCAACTTTCGCCTTGGGAAACTCATGTTGGAGAAATCCATGTTACCTTTCCTCAGAAATGGTCGTTTCTCAATCATTCCATTCCCGTATCTGTTTCTACCATAGGGTCTACCGTTGAACTCACGATAGGCTCTGATCAAGCAAAGGTAGATGGGAAACCAGTTGCTTTGGAAGAAGGGTATATCCCCGTCATGAAAGATAATAGAACATGCATTGGCATACGGTTCCTCACAGACTATCTCTTTCGTTCTCATTTTTGCAATCTTTTTATTGACAATACAGCCGCATTATCATACAAACTGGATGGTTCAAAAGTAGATAAGGCTTCGAAAGAGAAGTTTTCATGAAGTATCATTACTGGGATTTGTGGACTCGATATGGTGATGTAAAAGGTAGAATAAGGAGACGAGATTTTTCCTTAACCCATGTGAATCCGCATTTGATGTCAGGTGTTTTTTAGATCCGGTGGAGGTTTTGGATGAGAATGATGAAGCATTTTTTTATGATTCTGTTTGTATTGTTGTTTATTGGTTGTCAGTCTAACGTAAAAGACCTTACAACTATACACCTGCAGGATACTTTTAGATCTTGTAGTTTGATACCCACAGATTCTTCCATACTACTTTTGTGTAGTAAACCCCAAGCAAACACAGAATCATTCTATGAATTGTACACCTATGACTATGAAGGTGTCCAGTTACACAAAAATGTGATAACTGCTTTTGCTCCCTCCATTTCTATAGTGGATACTGCTCATAACAATACCCACTTATACATTGCTTGGCAAGTCAAAACGCAGAAGCATGAAGAATGTATTTGGATTACCAAGATGACACTTGATAACAAGATTGTATGGAACAAACAATTGTCCCTTCAAGATACTTCATTATATCCCGATTCTATGTCAGTTACTCAGCAAGGTGATATCTTCTTAACAGGAAGTTTCCAGAAAAACGAAAATAGTTCAGTGCCTTTTATTGTCCAACTCGACGAAAATGGTTCTGTTAAGAATAGCACAGCAATCAACATTGCACCTTCAGAGGTTCCCATTGATCACTATCTAGATTTGAACTTGCATGACACAACAGTAGACCTAGATGGAAACTTGTATTTCACGGGCTTCTCTGATTCTATCGGAGATTCTTCAATGTACTGGGCAATAGGTCTCTTTGGTAAAGTAGATTCATCTGGCAATTTGGTATTCTTGCATGGTCTTATGAAGAATGGTAGAGAAGGCTTTACGCAATGCAAAGATATCCAATGGTTACCCGATAACCGCATATGGATTTCTGGTATAAGTGGTAACACAGAAGGGTTATACATATTGGAGTGTTCAGAAAAAGGAGATCTTACAAGAACATTGTCTATACCTGATTATCCCAGCACTTTCATGCCCCACGTTATAGCCAGTGAACAGCATTGCATTGTGGCAAAAACCATGCAGGAAGATGATAAAGACAATCTGATGGTACTGAACGTCTCGTGGGAAACAGATTCTCCTTCATATGTGGATGATGTTTCGTGGTATCCAAATTTAGCAGACAAATACACCACGGGACTAATGTCTACTTTTCACTACAAGGGCAACATTATTTTCCCATGGTATCAACCAGAAATGAATTCGATTACATTTCTTCCGTAGGATAAAGCCACAAATACTCCGTTTTTTGGTAGTTTGTTAAAAGAAGAATACCATACGATGATTTCCTGCTATGAACTTGATAATATGGCAACAGAAGACCTGCTAGAAAATAGAACGATACTCACTGATACAGTAGAGATCCATGTAGAATCAGCTGACAGTTCTATTATTATGGAATAATGTGGATAGTATCTAAAAATGATATATTTCCCAAACATGTTTCTAGTGTTAGATAACAGTCCAAAAACTCTCTAGCTACAGGTCAAGACATCCATCTTTAATACGTATGATTCGCTGAGCTTTGCGGGATATTTCTTCTTCATGCGTTACAATGATGATTGTTTTTCCTTTTTCATGCAGTCTACCAACAATATCCATGACTTCTTTTTCAGCACTTGAATCAAGATTTCCAGTAGGCTCATCCATCAACAATACTTCGGGATCATTTGCTAGTGCTCTAGCAATCGCTACTCGCTGCATCTGACCCCCACTCAATTCTGTTGCGCGGCTGCGCACTTTATCTTTCAATCCTACTGAAGTAAGAAGCTTTAACGCTATTTCTTCTTGTTTTTCCTTTGGGACTTTTGTAAACATCATTGGGATTTGAACATTTTCTAACACGCTCAGATTGTGTAAGAGATTAAAAAATTGAAAGACAAACCCTAATTTTTCTGCTCGAAAACGTGCCAGCTCTTTGTCAGGAAGCTGGTAGATTTCTTGTCCTGCAACGTGAACAGAACCCGTATCGGGTTTGTCCAAACCCCCCATCAAGTGAAGTAAAGTGCTCTTCCCATGGCCCGATGGCCCAGTAATACATGCAAAAGTACCGGCAGAAATATCCAGAGAAACGCCTCGTAATGCTTTTGTCGGGACAACCCCTTTAAGATATGTTTTGTGGAGATTCTTGATCTCTATTATATTACTCATAGCTGATAGCCTCCACGGGTGTTAGTTTGGCTGCCTTATACGCAGGGTATATGCCTGAAACAGCCGATATGAGAATAGACCCGAGAAGGATAAAGCCCATATCCTGCCATGCAATGGTACCCGATACAGAGCTAGCTCGAACAAAAGCAGTAAATTCATTTTGAGCGATTAAGGGAGTAATGACATACGAGATTCCATTGCCTACAATGAGACCTATCACACCTCCTATCAATCCATAAAGAGCGGACTCACCAAGAAAGATTTGAAAAATAGTTTGGTTTGAACTACCTACAGACTTTAAAATACCAATGTCTCTTTTTCTTTCATAGATAGCCGTAATCATCGTATTGATAATACCAAAGCTAGCAGCTAGGATAGCGATGATAGCGATTATTTTGAGTGTGGTTCCTACCGTATTCACAACACTAAGAACCGAGTTAAGAAGTTGTTGGTCAGAAATAACTGCTACATTTGCAGTATCGGTAATAAGTCGGGAATAGTACTCTATTCGATTGATGTCATCAACTTGAACTGCAATATAAGAAACGCGACCTTGTGTTTCATAAACTTCCATTGCAGCTTGGAGATCAATAAACAACACCCCATCGTCTGCAGTACCATGCTGCTCCATAATGCCTGTGATAGTAAACTCATGACCCCGAAGTCGAATCGTTTGGTTTATGCTTAAATCAAAACTATCTGCAACGGCATACCCCGCTACAATTCCGTATTTTTGCTCAATAGGATCAGGAAATGATCCTTCACGAATACTCCACTTCCGAATATCTTTCAATTGCGTTATGCGTACTCCGCTAACGGATACTGGCTCGTTGTTTATGGCAGATCCAAGAGTAAGATAGGGCTGCACAGTGATACCTTCAATCGCTTCGATTTTTTCTAAATCTTCGGGAAGTATTGCATCAGGGAGTTGTGCTCCACTAAGGACTTTCACTTGCTCATAGGCACACCAACCTTTTGCGGTCACAATCATATTGGCTCCAAGATCTCGAGCCTGTTGATGGATCTGGGCTTGAAGGCCTGCACCTAAACTAATAAGGACAACAAGAGCAATAATACCCATAGTAATTCCACTAAGGGTAAAAGTAAAACGGTTTTTCCTCCCAAGAAGGTTACGAAAAATCAGTGTAGGCTTATTCATATTTTCTACCTTTACCCTTTTTTATCAATGATCGTTTTGTTACCCTTTACTACTCGGTCTACCTCAAATACATATTGCTGGTCTTTTTGAACGATTTGTCCTTCTACATTCACTAGGTCCATCACATTGGGCATAGCTCCTTCATAAATGTATCCCGAAGGTGTCTCACCTAAGGGTATGGTTTGACCAGGAACATACACAGTAATGATTGCGGCAGTACCGCATCCTAAACCACACGTAGCATATTCATCCTCATCAATAATATTGAAAAAATTTCTTTCCTCATCTACTTGCTGGACAACTCCCTGTAATGCTATTTTTCCTGTATAAGCAGTTGGGTCTGCACCCAAATCGTTCACTTTAATAATGGGCAGATTACTGCTATTGCCAACACCACACGATACAATCGACACAAAAAGCAGAAGTACCAAGGCCAAACCGAAGATCTTTTTCATACGAATCCTCCATAAGGTCTATTTTCATCAAAACAATAATTTCACAATAAAACTACAAACCATTTGCGTTTCAAAAAAAATGTCACAAAAATACTACTACGAAGTTTTAGTTTCGTTACAAAAAAATCCAAAAAAATAATCTATACTTGTATAGAATCATTAAAAATTGATCGAATTGATATGTCTGTAAATGATGAATAACGGACATACAATGTGTAATCCGACCTTTCTAACTACGAATCATTTCTGCTATACTAGCGATTGGTGGAACACTTTTTTGGTTTGTATTTTTGAGAAAGGAATCTCGATGAGAAATTTGATACTTGTAATAGGGCTATTTTTCATGTTGGTTTTACCCCTTAGTTTTTTTGCTCATGTTAATCTTATTAGCGATCCAATCGACTATTTCAAATCGCAGAATCCTTATATCACACAAGAGCAACTTGATATGTTTAAGCAGCAGCACGGACTTGATAAACCCGTTCTTGTTCGGTATGTCTACTGGCTGAAAAATATCAGCACAGGGGATGAAGAAGTTTACAAAGCTTACAATATGAACATTTTCCCCTTCATTATGATCGTACTTGCTTCTTTGATTACAGGTATCGCTGCAGTGTTTATTCTGAAAAAGCCTTTAGTATCTATTGTGTTGTTTGGTTTTGCCACATTACCTTCCCTTATTGCACGAATCTATGGCTTCGTAATCATTCTGCTTTTTTTATTCGTCCTATCGAGCATCGTGTACAAACAAACAAAGAAAACAGTTGCGTAAGGGTATAAACTAAGTAAAAAGGGGTGAATTTTACACTTTCTCCAAAATTCTACCAGAGTTAAAGATGACAATCTTTTCCATAACAA
This sequence comes from uncultured Caldisericota bacterium, assembly GCA_964493625.1. Lineage (GTDB taxonomy): Bacteria > Caldisericota > Caldisericia > UBA6126 > UBA6126 > JAGLCW01. The sequence goes on along the minus strand of CAZBOU010000051.1, from coordinate 1,669 downwards.
CAACCATTTACAGCAATTATATTCAGCTTTTTGTGATTTGTCCTGAGTGTCTTAATGGCTGTCTGGAAGTTCTTTTTCATATCCGCAATTTGACCACTATTACCCCAATTCGGTCCCGATTTTATTGACACGATGTATCGGATATTCTCAGAATCAAACTCAAGGTCAATTCCTTTAGTAGTCGATTTTCTACCATTGTAGACTTTTGCGCAAATAAAGATGGCAAATTCTTCCAACCACCCACCAAATATGGTTTCTTCGTTAGAAGAAATATGAGCATCCAATACTCCTTTGATGAAGTCGTGGGGTGTTAGAATATTTTTAGCACGAAATAAGTAAGGATTCTTTCTTTTCAAGATTTGAGCTAGAGTCAAAGATTTCAATCGTTTGATTTTTTTTTCATGAAAGACATCAATAGTAGATTCTACATACTTTTTGGCGTCATTTATCAGAAGATTTTTCATATGTACTCTTTTCTTCAAACAAATAGGATTCTTCAAATTGAAGTTCATTCATTACTTGATGATAGTATTCAGGAACAATATCGATACCTATTGCATGACGTTTTAGTTTTTTTGCTGCAAACAAAGTAGTACCCGAACCCATAAAGGGATCTAGAACAACGTCGTATTCCTTAGTAAACAAACGAATAAACCAGGAGGGTAAGCTTTCGGGAAATGTTGCAGAATGGTTTTTGTTATTACATTCTGTTGCAAGATGCAATACATTTGTTGGATAGGCTTTGTCGCGATAAACCCAGTTGGAGATGTTCTTTCCAAATCCGCTTCCCACTTTCGAATCGTCTCTTGTTTTGTCTGTATCGGATAAATTTTTTAAACGGGTTTTTTTCCAATCACCCATTGGTACCATTACTTCCTCTTGATACATATGAAAAGATCGACTTTTATTGAATTGTAATAAGCGTTCCCATGAATCTCTGAAACGATTTGGCCATTTTCCAGGATAACAGTTCTTTTTGTACCAAATAAACTCTTCTGTCCACAACCAACCTTGCCTTTTCATTTCTAGAATAAGCTCAATCACATAAGTGTTTCTTTCACCATTGGTTACTTTTTCTTTAATGTTAAGAACGAAGGTCCCGGTAGGTTTTAATACTCTCAAAAGCTGGTTTGAAACAGGCAAAAACCACTGGACATATTCATCAGGTGAGATTCCACCATATGTTTTTTTTCTTTGGTCAGCATAAGGAGGTGAAGTAACGATTAAATCTACCGAATCAGATGGTATTTTCTTCAATTCTTCTTTGCTATCACCTAAAAAAACTTGGTTTTGAATATGCATAAAAAACTCCCAGTATATGTTTCTCCTGACAATCATTATGATCAGTACAAAAACAGGATTTACAAATAGTATAGAAAAATTCTTTATCATGAAAAGAACAAGTTCTCTATTAGAATCATTTGAGATTCTGAAAGGATAACCCAATAGCGGTATTTTTAAACCTATCCAATAGGAATATTTCTAATATACTAGGAGTAAAACTAACAAATATACAAGGAATGAGAGATTAAACATGCAATCTAAAAAAGTAAATGTTGTATATCAGAAAGAACCTGAATCTGAACCACTTTGTATTAATATTGCTCCAGTTATCCTAGGTGCGTGTCGTCTTAATTCATTAATTCTTGCCTGAAATGTCAAATATCTC
>CAZBOU010000050.1:0-9193 GCA_964493625.1 uncultured Caldisericota bacterium | reverse complement strand
TGCAAGGTGAATCCACGATTTGCAAACTGGGAGGTCACTTCATATTGTCTAATTGCTGTTTAAATGCTGAAATCACAACAGTTGGAATGTTCTCTAAAATGACTTTACTCGATATAGCCAGTTCTCGCAATTTCGGAAGAAAATCCTTGGAGGAATTACGATTTAAAACCAAGCATCTAATAGACTACTTTAATATGATCGGAGATGATTCAATTATTGCATCAATCTCAGACTATCCTGAGGCTGATACAATAGAGGTGCAGACAATTGAATAAATATTGAGTTGAAAAGTTTCTATTTTAATCAACAATAAATTGATTGGTGCTAGGACCTTTCAATGATTATTTCATGATTCATCAAGACGAGCGGCTTCAGCAGCTATGTGTCCAGCTAAGGAAGTTACAAATGTCTTGATCCCAGTCATCCTTGTTATTTCAGTATAATCTCCAGATTGCGCTGCAGATCTTGGAGAAGCAATGATCGAAGCTGTGGTATACAAGCGTTCTTTCATCAATTTTTGGCAAAGTAAATCATACCTTTCAAGATAAGAAGCCCCTTTAAACTCCTCAAAAACATCAAAATGAGGCGAAGTCTCTCTTACTGATACTCTTGAAGCCTCTGCGTCTTCTACTAACATCAACCAGCCGACAAAAGGCCGCGGCTGGATACCAAATGCTCCTTCTCTATACGCTGTCCAAAAGTCATGAGCAGTACCTATTGCTTCTTCAGCTCGGTTGTTGAAATTGTTGCCAAACGATGGCCCCACTTGGCTTTTCAATTCTATTGACGAAATCAATACCCCTTTATAAACAACTAGAAGATCCCATTGTTTTGTAGGTCGGAAAAAACCTGGAAGTGTTAGGACTGCTTTTTTTTGGTAGATTTCGGCATCTACAAGCCCATTTGCCCGAATGATGTTGATAATTAAATCAATAAACCCATCCATATTTTTTCCGGCAGTAACTCCAGAACGTTCTCCCTGATCAATTATTCCCGATTCTTTTTGCTTCTTCTTTGCTGCATCCCGATTCAGCCAGAAAGATTTAATTGCTTCACGAGTTTTTTTCTCATATTCAGAAAGTTCTATAGCCATTTTATTCTCCATTACCGCCGAGCGCAGCTCGTTCATTGTCATTTAGGCCAAAAAGCTTGAACACAAGTTTGTTACAAGCTTCAATATCTCTGGAAACCGCCGCATTTACTAGATCCTTTTTAATGTATTCTGGGACCTTCTGCCAATAAGGTATGCGAATACGACGTAAATACTGAGCTTGGAAACGAAAATAGCCTCCACGAATTTTTGTGGAATAGGTAGTAATAAACAATTTTGATATTCTTGATAGCAATACCGCCTGTAGTGCTCTTAAATCCCAATCATCAGATACAACATAATATAAATTATGATGTGGGTAGAACTTCCCCGACTCAAATACAATATGTGCTTCTCCTTTAATATCAGGAATTAATAGTTTTTGTTTAAATGTCCAATTTGGATCGATCCGATCAATTGTCCGATACCAATTTTGAGGATTCTTCTTTGCACAATGACGATTCTCAATTATCTCTCTTCGATTCTCTAGATAGCTGGCTAATTTGGGATAAGTTTTTAAATCAACAAGATTTCCAGTATCGGAAAATGGATTGATGACCCCTTTGCCCTGCCAGACTATTTCACCTGATGCAATATCTTTCGTTGTTACCAGCGGAAGCTTTCGATCTGGTTCTACATCCATGGATTCATAATCACCGATAAAGGCCTTATCAGATCCAGTTGCCACACCAATTCCAATCTTACATCCTGCCTGTTCTAGTGTTGGGAATTGATCTTCTATTCGTCGTAATAACGAGAGCTGATCGGATGAATCCAATATCCATGGATTAGATCCATCTACAATCCCTGCCATTTCTCGTACATCTGAAGATTCTGGGAATTTATCAGAATTTATAGCTCTAGAGAGATCTGAGAGAATTCCTTCCTCGATTTTTGGTTGGTGTGCAATACGAGTGGTATTTGTACTCAATTTTGTAAGGATAGTAATTGCCGGATATGCACTGACCTCAGATTGAAATGCATCAGTACCATACATATCAACATATGCCTTGAGATAGAAATTTCTTGATATATATTCGCGAAGCGGACCGCCGTAGCGATTTTTCATCCAGCGGTCAGAGCATATGAAGCCAAGAGTTCCTTTCGAGTTTAAAAGAGAAAGAGACCGTTCGATAAAAGGAATATAAAGGTCAGCTCGATCATACATAGATTGGTACCGGGAGCGGTATTCCGCAAGTAAAGGTGCAGGTATAAGTTCCTGCCGAACATATGGGGGATTCCCGACAACGAAATCAAATAGAACTGAGTTGGGTGAGAGTAGAAAATCTCCCTGTATCAGCCATTGATCAGCAAGTGAAATTGCTGATTCAAACGATATACCTTCATCCAGTAAACGACGTATGACTGATTCTCGTGTTGCAAGAAAAGTTTCATTGTGCAATTCTACCCCTCGAATAGTGTTTTTCAATTCAAGATGAGCGGAAGATGCTTTCCCTCCAAAATTCCGCCATGATGAGAGGAGTCTGTTAATTACAGGGAGAAGAAAATCTCCATTCCCAAACGATGGTTCCAAAATGCTTTTAAGATGTAAAGGCTCGTTCTCAACATATCCTACTAAATCAAGAATGAAATCAACCACTTCAGTTCTGGTATAAATAGCCCCTCTAGTTTCATTTTTGTCACGGGAAGCATGATTCTCTTCAGTATCACTAGCAAGCTCCAAATTTGAAATTGTCTTATTACCAAATAACTCATTAAATAATTCTGGTTGTCTCGGGTTCGGCATGGGATTTCCTTGTAATTCAAGATATCAAGCATTTTGTGTCTTAGCTTGTGGTGGAAAGTTCTTAAGACTCTTCATCCAATCATCGATTTCTTCACGGTCAAATCGCCATTGACTACCAACCTTCGACACTGGAATCTCCCCTTTTTGAGCCAAGTTATAGAGTTTTGTCCGGCTCATCTTCAAGTATGCAGACAGTTCTTCAACTGTAAGCCATTTGCCATTCTCGGGCATTCTATTCGAACTCCTTTGTATTCAGAGTTAATAAACATAATTAGATTATAATGGATGATAACAATGGTTACAAGATTATTCTTGGAAACAATTGGGTTACGCAATCAGTAATACTAAGTGTCTATCCGAAAAAGTAGTTCAAAGATCCGCCGCTCAAGTCAGGTTGTATCATGCCTTTGTGAGGGATGGTGAAGAGTATACGCTTCACCATTGAGGTCGATGAGCATAGCAGCAAGGTTTGAAAAAGCATCCATTACAGCTCCATGAAGACAGTGAGCAAGACAAAGAAAGCAACCTAACCTTTCATCGAAATGGCATAGTTTTCAATGGAAAAACCGTAGAAATTTTTGTGTTCATTTGGCTTACTTTCCTACGGAATTGAGTAGTCTATATTTCCAAAAAATTAACCAGATAACAAATTGATATGATTTAAATTATATTTACAGCGTAAAGAGATACTACATGATGAATAGTATCAAAGGCGTGTTGTCATAGATGTTGTATAGTCAGAATAAATATTTGTAATGGAAGGATATAGAATTTTTGATTCATCTGTGATGTTCTCAATATTTATAAGATACAAACTATTTAAGAATCCTGCCTATAAAACTAAACCACAAATTCTTCGACATATTCTACTGTTGGCCCGATCCCATTTCGATAAACATATTTGCCGGCCAAGTTCTCATATTCAATGCCAGCTTTTGAGATAAAGTCTTTATCCTGAGTTGACGGCAATGAAAGGGTAACTTCAATAGTATATCTGCCTTTACTAAATCCAATGTTTGCTTTACCAAGTTTTCCAAAATTAATTAAGCCATTTTCGACGAATGATTTATTCTGAGCAAGCAGGAGACCGTCTGAATCACGCATGGAGATCATTAGAGAAGCCTTGTCAAATAGATTTGTCTTTCCATTTACTGTTACAGTATTATCAGAATTAATCGAAATATTAAAATCAAAACAAACGTCTAGCCCTTGGGGATTCAAAGGTATCGTTTGTTGATACTGATAGCTTTTGCTTCCATTAGGATTAACAGCAAATTTATTGATATCTGATTCTGAAAGTCCAATAAATTTTTTCCAATAATTTAATTTTCTTTTAATATTTTTATAATTAGATTTTGCAGCACTTAAACAATTTGAGATTTGGTATTTCTTAGTCTGTGAGTTCAAGCGTTCATTTCTTATCCATAAGACGATATTATCTAAATGCAAAGCAAGTTGCTGGAAATTGTTTAGGTAGTCATTGAAGGCGCTATTTCTAGAATACCCGTACTCACCAAATTGGAGAAAGATTTTGCCAATATCTTTTGCATTCTTATAAGTATAAGATTCCAAATTTTTCAGGCTCTCGCGTCTGAAAGCTCTATTTAAATATTTATAATGTATTTGAAGCTCCGCAAAGGTTTTAATGTGCAATGCCAAAAGGTTCTTGTCTTCTATGAAAACATACTCATCATAGTAATCTGCAAGCGTACTATAAGAATTCTCCTCACGCCAGATGTAACCTGCATCATCTCTTTCGCCAATGACATGAGGTTTATAACAAGGATCAAGCGCATCATTAATCCATTGGGCGCGTATTATCCAATTCCGCATGATATATGCATCATTATTTTTAGCAATGAAGACCCATACGACATCACTTTCCTTTTTATAAAGATCAAGGATTTGAATCGCAATTTGCTTAATTTCTTCAATGAGCAAGGAACAGGTCAATATTGAAAATATTGATATGCGCTTTGCGCCGACGATTGAGCAATCTTCCACTTCGAGTATCTTATATTTCCCGTCCGCTTTAAACTCATGTTTCTTATACTTCTCTCTTAGGTATTCGGCCTCTGATGTGAATTCTGGATATACAACTGTATTGTTTATATGATACCTATCGTCTAATTCTTTTTTTACAGCTTGTTTATGTTCGGATGGTATTCTGATGATCAATGTAGGGGTAATTGAATTAAGAGGTAGAAGTATTTTTGTGATAATTTTCCCTGATACCTGATTGCCACAAATTGCAAAAGTTCCTTTTTGACGGGACATCCTTACATTTGTACTCTGGAGTCTCTCCGAGTATTTGATAAATGCTCCTTGCGAAGCAAATTCCAGTATTTCACTCTCCGTGATGGTTTCTGAATAGTAATTCTGGTAAAGCCTTCTAATCTCATCGGTTTGTAAAGACTCTGTAGTTGCAAGAAGTGCTAATAGCCTTATGCGTTTTGAGTTTTCTTCATGTTCAGGTTGGATGAATACATATACATTCCCGTGAGAATCTTTATCTTCTTTTTGAACAGCAAAGAAAAGTGCAGTCAATGGATCCATCGTAAAATCAACAAGTCTTGTAGGCAGCCCATAATGCTGCATAATCGATAAGCGCTCGATCGGAGTCTTAGAGTTTGAAAAAACCTCTTCTCTTCGTTGTATTACTTCCCTATAAATACGGCTTTCATTCTTTGTGTAGCCTTCATCCCTAGATACACTTGAAGTAATGTCCTTGTATTCTCCAGATTGGCCTCTATAAAATATGTTCTCATAATTATTGTATCGCGATAGCAGCTTAAGATATTCTTCAACAGTATTAGCTTGTTCCATTCACCTTCTCCGTACATCGATAATGGGATAGCATATTTAAATGAGTAGCGTATTCTATCCTATGATGCCTTTCGATATAACTATATATTCCTACAACACATCATTTCTCACGTATCAGAAACTAGTAAGCAATTTTATTTAGAATCAAATTATAAGTATTCGAAAAACAGGTATAGTCTAAAAGCTCAGAAGATAGATTCGTATCAGTTAATATTGTTAGCTAGACAGCGATTGATGATTTTAACTTGAAAGGCTTTTTCTGTTTGAGATAGGGCTGGAGGTGTTTATAGATTTCGTTAATCAAAGTATAAGCTGTCTCTTCATAGGTGTCTCTTTCTTCATCTTGCTTTGGCATAAAAATTATTTTTCTGTTTGCAGCCCTTTCTTCATCAGAAAGTTTGACAATACCTTTAATATCTCCTATCTCCTTACAATATGCATGATGATATTTTTTGGCATGGGAAATTAGATTGTCAATTACGTATGTATCTTCCCACTGCCAGAGAATTGAGGCTTCGATTTTGTCCGCTTCAAGTTCTGTTAGGAGTTCTTCGATTGGTTTCCATCGGTGGTCATACAAGTGCAGAAAAGCATCACCATCCTCTTTTATTATCTCCCCCTCTTTGAGCACAAATCCTTTTGGGAATTCCTCATCGTTGAGAAGGTCGAACCTTGCTCGAGTTAGAGCTTTTCGAATCTTAATAACAGTAATCATTATTCGACGGGACAGTTCAAAACTTGTCCGCCCTTGAAGTTCTTTCTTCCAAATAGAAAGACCAAAACAAGCAATGATGAAAGTAGCAACAGCGCAGATTGCAACCGCTAAGTCACTAATAATCGATAAAACTTCAGCAAAGCATGACATCTGTTTTCCTCCCGTTGGTTATATATGAAAGTTAAATAGTCTATCCATAGATATAATCAAAAGGGTGTTCAGTGTCCTTTATAACTTGCCAGTCGAAGTTGTATTTTTCATCATCTGTCCAATCTTGCGGCCTCTTGACACGGAATGGGGAACCTATCGAATCCTCATAGCCATCGTGATATCCAGAATCATCACCAAGTACATAGCTGATATCAATTGGTTTCAGGCAATCTGCATCATGGAACTCTGCAGCAAGCAAGATTAGCAATCCAGAGAATGCGTCGATAACATTTCCCAGACTGGCTTCTGGGAAAGCTGTGAAACGATTGTGTTTAACGCTGTTGTAAGCTTTATACCAAGGTAAAGACTTATAAGTCAGCTGATTATGCCAAGATGAAAAGGGAATTCTATTTTTATGAGTTCCATTCCAGTAAGGTATCTGCAATTCATATGACGATAGATGGTGCGTAGCGTTCAGCTGATAGAAATCTCTCATATCCCATTTATCTGGAGTACCTTTGCTGTACGAGTTCATAGCTAAAATTTCCTTGAACTCGGCTTCAATTTCCGTACATATCCGCATCAATAGATCTCGTAGCCGAAATGAGTATATGGCATTATTTGCATCTGCTGGTTCGATGTAATCAAGAGCAGCCCTCAAGTCATTGTAGAGGATTTCAACTGATCTCAAGTGTTGCCCCGGATTCTCAACATATCGGGGATCATAGATATAGAGATTTGATCTACCTTCTCTCCCTAAATTGGGCCGCCAACATCGAAAATAGGGTTTCGTCAAAGGCATAGTTGCCTCCTTAAAGAGTGAGTCATAGCGATACATTTATTGATATTCACCATGATGCCTAACTTGAGAGGTAGTGAGAATCGAAATAACTCGATTAACTATAAGCCAAGAAATATCGTCTGTAAATGTTTGAGCAATAAAAGTATCAATTCGAGGTCCAATCAAGAGTGTTCACTCAAATCTATTCACCCATACCGATCTGTTGTTATAAAAAACTATGCCTGACGAGAAAAAAGGCTGTTTTTAACAAATAGCGACTTCACGCCGTTTGCCCTGCTTCCCATCTCAATTCCGGTGGCTGAACAGCTTCTCTTGCTTGAGCCTTTCAATAGTTACGAAGCTGTTGCCTTTGATTCCTCGCAACCTTGATTTCACCAGCAGAAGAGCCTCGCTCAGGTCCATCCTGCCAACCTGGAACCTGATATTGAACAGAGCAGCATACCTGTTGATGTATTTGGAAGCAACACCACACATCTTTTTGTACCATCGCTCAATCAGGGAATGAAAGCTGTTGACGTTGTTGAGATGATTGACCCTGTCGTAGTCCTTGTGGGTCGAGACCACCTTGCTGTCGCTTTCAAGAACCGCGATCAGTTTGTTGTATGACGTGCAATCGTTCTTAACCGCCTAGGGGGGAGCCCCCTAGATTATTCAGTTATATTAAAAGATGTAGTATCCGGGTTGTACCCGGCTTTGGCAAATCTGAGATAATACAACATGTCAGTAAAAGTACCGGCTTGCAGGCTGATTGAGTATTCACCGTCAGACACCAAGTTATCTACAGCATGACAGTCTGTAAAATTGAAATCCAATGGAGTGCCATCCATCGCAAAAAGCAAGAAGTCGTTTGCAGTTAAACCGGTCATCCTCTCCTCAGTGTCTACATCGATTTTTTCAAATACTGAAAAAAGGATCTCATCTGCATCCTCAGAGATAATAGCGACCTCTGTATCGTTTTCATTACTCCAACTAGCAAAAGTAAATGATTCTGTCTCAGAAATAATTATTGGAGATAAAAAATCACCTGTATACATTTTGAAAACATAATCTCCGGTATGATCAAAATCAGGAAGCATCACCAAGGTGAAGGAATCAGTATTTGAATCGAGCAAGCCGTAATGAGCGATTCGAGTAGGACTATCCTCATCAGTAAATACATCCACCTCATAATCTGTAGAGGCAAAAGTAACAGTACGTGGAGGGGTAAATGTGAAATCTCTGGTAAATTCTATTGTGAGAGTATCTTTTCCTACTGAATAATTTGAAATCCCGAAATCTGCGAGATTTTCAGCCTCTTTACATCCGCTAATCAGCACTATCACAAGGATTACCAGAAGAGCTGCGCTTTGTTTCTTCTTCATATTTATTCCTCTCTTTTCATGCATCATCTTATGTACCTATTAGGTATAACACACAGAGGGATGTTTTATAACAATAATTTTTCACCTAAAATGAAGTCGCGCGTGTTAAAAATGCACGCTAAAATTTGGAGGAGAAGAAAGAAAAGCAAGGAAGTCCCACGGACCTCTGCTAGTATTGAGTCACTACACAACAACCAAGAGGGCACCAAGGGATGAAACAAGCTTACCTTCTCTGTTTAACCTTTGGTTACACAAAAAGTTTTTTCCTATGTGTGCCTATCCGATGGTTTCAAAATACACGAAGCTGCATTCGGACGGGTTCTCAACAGCAGGGAAACGCCCTTTGAAGATCACCGAGATGGTATAGAAACCTCAAAATGCCGCATTCTAGAGGGGTTTTGGCCCTTTTTGCCCCAATACGATTGTATCAAAATTAACGTTAAGACATCCCTTGGATGCACCAATGTTCTGTTTACCAACCCGATAGAGCAAACATCGACCG
>CAZBOU010000049.1:0-9255 GCA_964493625.1 uncultured Caldisericota bacterium | reverse complement strand
CGGGTTTCCGCTACACTCCCAATGCCCCCCTAGGTCAATGGGATCAAGCTGCCATTAGTGGAAACAATTCAGGATCAAAATCAGCAATTACAGGAAACGATGGGATAGCACGGCCTGTAAGGTTTACCATTGTAGGTACTACCTCTTCCGGAAAAGTGGTTAAGATAGAAGATAAAGGGGATGGAAGCGGACCACATGGATATGTTTGGGAAGATGACAATGGTGATGGAGTAATTCAGGATGATGAATGGAAAGAAGTTAAAAATGATCCTGATGGTGACCCACCAACATATGAATTAGATGAGCTTATGAAAGAAGTTGCAAATGACATAGAAAACGGACTAGGATTTTACACTGGTGAAGCATATGACGCGAATAATGAAAAGGTTGACCTTGTGTTGTATTATAAAACACACAGTGGCTCATATGTAGGCATCAGAATGGATTATTCTTCAGGTAGCGATTCTTGGGTTTTGGATGCCAAGAAGAGTGTTAGTAACGATTGTATGGTTTATTTAGGTTATATTCCATCTGATGAGGACTCCAATCCAGATAGTGCCTGGTCTGTAGGAAGTCGACCCGGAGGAAGCATTCCAGAAGCAGGATATGGTTTCCAAAACTATGCTAGGTTTGATGACGATGGGAACATTGACCCTTATGGTACACAGACACAGTATTGGTATGGTGGAGCATCAAACACTACTCCTGATCCTGTACCCAATCCAGGAAGTGGAAAGATAGTTGCATTCCCAGTTTTAACTCATGGTGCTTGGCCAGTAGATCCCTGTCCACCTCTATAATGACCTACAATTTTGAACAAAGGATGATCATGAAAAAAGTCTTAACTGCATGGATTTCGGTTTGTTTGCTGTTTTCTGTTGCCTTCTCCCACACACGCACACAAGCGGAAGAAAAAGGAAATCTAACCAGCTACCAGTATGTATTTAAGGTAGGTTCATCTAATTTTCATGGGGTAGTTGACGGAGTAGAAGGCAAAGGTTCGCTTTATAACCCTATTGTACTTCAAAAAAGTGGAAGAGCTGGAATTGATGCGTTTTTTATAGCGCCAACCAACATATCAGGCCCACTACTTGAGTATTTTCAAGAAACAAACGAGTCAATTATCTACTTTCAATATAATGATTCTGTTCTGAAAATGATTCACCCAACTCAAAAATATTACATTGATGATGAAGAGATAACGTCCGAATTTGATATCATTAAAACAGTAAGAGTTCAACCCGCTTACTGGAACGACGAAAAATCTCCCAGCAGAACAAATTACCTAATCCCCCTCCGCCTTGTTTTTGAATTCACCGGTCACAAGGTAGATTGGAACCCCGATACACAGGAGATCACAGTAACCTATCCTGCACCAGAAGCGGAAGAGTAGATCAATAAGCGATGTGACGTAATAAACATGATGAGATAAACACCAAGTGCCTCTGAGAGTAATTTCAGAGGCACTTGTGTACACAATTCAATTATGTTTTGTATCCAAAAATTAACTTTTCTGTCTTGCATTTGAAATTCTAGAGATTACACTATGACTATCGTTCATTGAACGAGTTATTGGATTTTTTGCAAACTCCTTACACAAGGGGAAAGGAGGCAGTAAAGAGAACAATGTGCTGGTTTGGTTTGTCGTGTGTTTTGCATTTGTGACGTAACAATGGTTTCGTGACCGTCGGGAAAATTTGTTTTGATGGTGTTTTTGTAAGTACAAATTTGTAAAATTAATGGAGGTCTTTTATGAAACGTTTTTTTACCTTTTCCAGAGAGAGAGTAATTTTCATTCTTTCATTTCCTTACTAACGATTGTAACTATGGCATTGGCAGCTATCGGACTATCCCCTAAACCACAAGTACAAGCCAATAATTTTGATGTTGTAATTGAAGCGACCATAGGACAAGAAGACTACAAGGTACTAGAAATTAACAACACAACGGGAGATGTTAACTTCTATGAATTCACTGTCGATGGCGACCCTGTTCTAGATGGTAACAACGAACAAACTACTTTTGTTCCCGGTGACAATGATTTTGAAGACCGATTGTCCTACCTGAATGATGTCATCATTTCTACTTCTTTAACCATTACTTCTTCAAACGAATTTGCCCTTCCTATTTTTGTAGGAGACGGCTACTACGGAGATACTATTACGCAAGTATGTTATGATGGAGATTCTTCTACGGATTATCGGGTTGTTCAACACAATGAAATAGATGATCCTTTTATCCCAGCCTCTCTTCTTGGCACCTTCGCTTATATGGAAGTAGGAGAAACAACCTATACGGGCTTCCGCTACACTCCCAATGCCCCCCTAGGTCAATGGGATCAAGCTGCCATAAATGGACCAAACTCCAATTCAACTTCAGCAGAAATCTACAATGATGACCTTAAAAGACCTGCTAAATTTACAATTATCGGTACAACCTCTTCTGGGAAAACTGTGAAAATCGAAGACACAGGCGATGGATCTGGTACTCATGTGTATGTATGGAATGACAAAAACGGAGATGGAGAAATTCAAGAAGATGAATGGGAAGAAGTAAAGAATAAAGATTTGAATGGTGATAAAATTATCGATGAGAATGACGATCGATCATTGGATGATTTGATGGATGAAATCGCTGATGACCTTGAAAATGGTACTGGTTCTTATACAGTTGTTAAAGCTGAAGATGGAGAAGGAAACCCAGTGGATATTATTATCTGGTTCAAAAAATCTGATGGATCCTATGTTGGCATTAAAATAGATTATACAGGAGATGGACAAAACGATTCCTGGTCAATAACAGGTAAAAATAATGTATCGGGGGATTGTATGAATTGGATGATGGGGGTATCAGAGGATCATAATCCCAACGGTGCATGGTTTGTAGGTTCAAGAAAGGGGGGAAGTGAAAACCGCTGGGGATTTAATAAATATGCGAGATTTACGGGTAGTCAAGTTGACCCAAATGGAGAACAAAAAATGTATAGTTTTGGACAAGGAGGAACCGAACCTAGGCCTTGTACCGACGGAACATATACTTATTTATCAAGAGATACACCATGGGTTTCTGGCCCTTGTCCACCACTATGACTTTCCAAAGAAAGGATCAAAATTGATGAAACTTAAATACCTGATTGTATTATTTTTTCTATTGTTTACTTTTCTTTTTGTTCCTGTACGAGCGGATGAAAAAGATCTTCCCCAAAGCTACCAATACACCTTTACTGTTGGATCGGTTGATTTTCATGGCGTAGTGGATGGTGTAGAAGGAACAGGAGCTTTGCTATATCCAATCATTATCAACAGAGATTCAAAAAGAGCTGGCATTGACTTCCATTCTTGTTTTGATTCTGAAATACCACATGCATGGCTACCTGTTGAAGTTCAGTACGATGCAGTTTCAAAAGGCACATCTTTCATCTTTCGAAATCAATCAACATCGAATACACTGATTCTTCAATATCCTATTCAAAAAGCTTATATTGATGATAAGGAAACCAAGATTGAGTTTCCGATTATCTATATTTCATCGGATAAGACTCAATCAACTGCACATTGGAATGGAAGAGATTTTCTCCATAACGACACCTATCTAATCCCCCTCCGCCTCGTCTTTGAATTCACCGGTCACAAAGTAGATTGGAACCCCGATACACAGGAAATAACCGTAACCTACCCTGCACCAGAAACGGAAGAGTAGATCAATAGGCGATGTGACATAATAAACACGATGAGATAAACACCAAGTGCTTCTGAGAGTAATTCCAGAGGCACTTGGAGATAACTTGATGATGAAACTAATTAAGAATCTTGCGAATCTTTTTTTAAAGGAGGGTTGTTAACATGAAAAGAATTGTCTTTTTGCTGGTGAGTTTTTGTTTATTGTGTAGCTCTTTATTCATGGGTTTTTCTCTTCATGCGGTCGAAAAACCACTGTACGACGACATGGGGTATTACCCCTGGCTTTCCCTGTACAATCATTCATCACTGGATGGATTTACCCCAACTTCTTTGCAAGGACCTATAGAAGAAAACTATAACTATCCGATTCATTTGGGTGAATACAAAAAATGTGCTAGCGAAGGTCTTGTCTGCTACAACGGGCAAGCTTATATCCTTTTTTCCCAATATGACGAAGTAGATCATTCTGAACTATTGGTCTATGATATTGAAGAGGGAGAAGAGCTTTGGAGAGTGTCGGTAAAAGGGAACTATGTTCGATGCCCTTTGATTATTCCCGAAACAAACCAAGTGTGGGTGTGTGCTACCAATTCTTTGGAAGAGATTCTTGAAGGACAAACAGCCGCCTATATCACTGCCATTGATTTGGATAGCCAAGATATTCTATTTGAAATACCTATGGAAAACCAGATCAATGGAGATTTGCAATATACCAACGGGAGCATTTATTGCAAATCGATCTATTGGGAGAAAAAAGAGGATGAAGGTGCGATTTCTGAAACCTCAACGATCACTAAAATTGACGTAAAGACTGGCGAAATCTTGTGGGAGCAAACTCTTCCATTGTCAGGACTTGCTGATTGTGGCATGCCAACAATCAAGAATGGACATGTTTTCGTAGCAGGTTATTCCACTACATATGATGGAGAGAAAGTAAGAACTAGTGGGGATGCTTCTTTGATTTGTTTGCGTGAAGATACGGGAGAGGCTGTATGGTCACGATCTTTTGAAGGGTACGATCGAATTTGTAGTCCCAGTGCAGATGATACACAAATATATTTTATCGTTCACAAAGGGGTGAATGACAAATTTTACGAATTTGAATGTCTAGCATTGGATGCAAAAACGGGAGAAACCAATTGGTCCTTTGCCAAAAAAGGATTGGATGCCCGTCATTTTACGCCCAAGCTTTCTTCAGATATGGTTATTATCACTGCTCGATATGGATATATTTTTGCTTTGGACAAGCAAAGCGGAAATGAACTTTGGGATAAGCGAATTATGTTTGATGATTACTACATCAGTTTCTATTGTCCTGGCATGATTATTGCAGGAGATACATTGGTATTCTCTTGCTATCATTATGTAAGGTCAGGAATGCTGTATGATCTACACAAAAAGATTCTGATGCTTTCCACGGAGAACGGAAGAACCCTTGAGAAATTAGAACTGGACGATGATTTTTCATCGTATATAACGTTGGCTGTGTATGGCAAGGGAATAATGCTGCTGGATTCCAAAAACAATCTTTCCTATGTCGAAGCTTCTATGCCAGAGCTAACTATTCAGCCAAAGGAGGTTGATTTTGGTAGCATAGAGCAAGGCGAATCTGCGACCAAAACAATCGCTATCCGAAATAGTTCCCATGAAGGATTATCAGGGACAGTGTCTATCTTAGAGGAAGCATCATGGTTAACAATAGAACCTACCGTGATTAGCGATGAAACCAAGGAAATTGTGATTACTGCCAATACAGATGATTTACTTTTAGAGGATTACCACGCATGGGTTGAAATCTGCTCCAATGGAGGGAATAAACGAGTGTCTGTTTCTATGAAAGTTGTGGACACCACACCTCCAGAAGTTATCCTCCAAACAGATTCCATGAGAAAAGTTCATGAATGGTACTATACCAATCAAAATCCTTATCTTCTCAAAGGAACCACAGAACCAGGTGCATCATTATGGATCAATGACAAAGAAATAGAAGTATCTCCGCAAGGACCCTTTCAAATAGAAATATCTTTGCAAGAGGGTGAAAATGAAATTGAAATTACTGCGGAAGATGCACATGGGAATACTGCTACTATCTTGTGTAAAATCGTTTTGGATACAAATCCCCCACGTATTGATGTAGCTAACGAGAACTACCAATTGTTTACCTCTTCTGAAGGTATTTTAAAGGGAACCACAAAAGACTGCTGTGAATTGACCATTAACGATGAAATCGTGAAAACCGAAGAAAATGGGGATTTTTCTGTACGAGTAGCATTGCAGCCTGAAATCAATGAATTTGTGCTGAAAGCCATGGACTATGCTGGCAATATTACAACGGTGAATCACTATTTAGTATTCCCCGAAAAGAAAGTCATTATTCTTCAGATAGGGAATAAAACTGCTGAAGTAAATGGAGAATTGTTTACATTAGACGTACCACCTGTCATTATGGTTGGAAGCACTTTAGTACCTTTGCGTTTCATTGGAGAGGCATTTGGAGCTGAAATTGAATGGGAGCCCAAAACGCGCCAGATTACTTATTCGTTATACGGTACTCGTATTGTTCTTTGGGTAAATACTATTGAAGCAGAAGTGAATGGTATCACTGTACGATTGTCGCAACCACCTTCTATTATTGCCGGTAGAACTATGGTTCCAGTACGCTTTATTTCTGAAAACCTAGGAGCAAAAGTGGAGTGGGATGGTTCAACCCGCAACGTATACATCACGTTCCCAAACCCCGAATAATTCGTGAAAATGTTACAAAAATAAGTTGTATTTTTCTCAGTTTCTTCTATGATTAAAAGCAATAAGCAGAGTATTTCTGCAAAATAGCAGAAGAATTCTGCAGAATGGAACCGTGTATAAAATGATGATCCCGCGATTGAAAATTGGTAAACGATTTGCCACAATCCCCATTATTCAAGGAGGCATGAGCGTTGGTATATCTCTTTCTGGGCTTGCCTCTGCAGTAGCAAACGCAGGGGGAGTTGGTGTAATCGGTAGTGCTGGCATAGGAATGCTAGAAAAAGACTATTTGAAAAACTTCAAAGAAGCCAATCAACGAGTTTTGCGACGTGAAATACGCAAAACAAGAGAACAAACCAAGGGTATTATAGGTGTAAATGTGTTGGCTGCTCTATCCGATGCAGACGATTTGATTGAAGCAGCACTCGAAGAAGAAGTTGATGTTATTTTCATTGGAGCTGGGCTCCCGCTTCATCCTCCCAAAAATCTGCAAAAAAATGTACTTCATAAGTATCCCACCGCTATATTTCCCATTGTATCTTCTGCAAAGGCTGCAAGATTAATATTCAAGTATTGGGATATGCACTATCAGTATGTACCCGATGGGATTGTCGTGGAAGGACCTTTAGCTGGGGGACATCTTGGATTTCGCGAAGAAGCACTTGAAAATCCAGAAAACAAACTGGAAGTCATTCTCCCCGAAGTTGTGAATGAAATTCGCATATACGAAGAAAAATACCAAACAGAAATACCCGTTGTTGCTGCTGGAGGCATTTTTACAGGAGAAGATATTGCTAAGTTCATGCAATTGGGAGCTAAGGGCGTGCAAATGGCTACTCGATTTGTAGGTACTTACGAGTGTGATGCAGACGAACATTTTAAAGAAGCCTACCTAGATTGTGAACAAAAAGATATTGTCATTATCAAAAGCCCTGTAGGTCTTCCTGGAAGAGCTATTCAAAATCTTTTTTTAGAAGATGTTTCTCAAGGTCACCGAAAACCCTTAAAGTGTACGTGGCAGTGTTTAAAGACCTGTAATTACAGGAAAGCGGCGTACTGCATTAATGAAGCCCTTACAAATGCAAAGCTTGGAAATTTAGCAGAAGGATTTGCTTTCGCAGGTGCCAATGCGTATCGCGTGAAAAATATTATCCCTGTGAAAGAGTTAATAAAAGCTCTCCTTTGTGAGTATACAATAGCTGCGATGAAGGTGTTTCCACTACCCTAAAAAAGATTCTTAGATTTACTAGATGAATAAAAAACCCCAGAGACAACGAATTGTATCTCTGGGGTTTTTGTATAAATAAGCTAGCTTAAACGATTATTCACGCCATTCGTAGTAATACTTATAGCCGTATATGTTGCCAAGATTCACGATGATCGCTCTTTTATCTCCTTTTTTACTACCTTTAAGGCCTGTTTTCTTCAATTGTACTGTTCCACTATAGTTATCAAAATGAGTTTTTCCATCTGCCGATTGGAATGCGACTGCACCCGCACTGGCACCACCTGGCTTTATGTCAGCCATATCCCAAGATACATTCATTTTATTGATTCCCCAGCTGGATTCAGTAGCCCTATTTATGGTGAAGGATGGTTGATCGTTTCTCATACATCTATTCAATCTCAAGCGTATCGTTGTTAAAGTTGTCATATACAAACCATGCAAACAGTTTGGCAGAATCTTTGGAATATTTGGATACAGTGTCGACGGGAATGAAGTCTTCAATTTGAGAGGTCATTCTTGCTTCAAGAAAACGTGGGTCTCCCTTTTGGGTGATATCCCCATACTTCTCTTTGATGGCTTCAATCATTGTTTTTTCACGAGTTGTTTTCCCAAAACTTCCCGGTTTAAAGCTTCCCGTAATATCCTTACAACCAACAGACACAAGACACAAAGCAATCAAAACAATGAATACAGACAATAGTTGTTTTTTCACTGGAATCAACCGCCTTTCAATGATTTTCATTAAGTATACCACCAATCGTCAAATATTACTCATATTTCCTCTATGATTGACTTCTGTGTCCTTTCAAATCTTTATCCCATCGTAAAAGTGAGACCCAAAGTAGACTGTTACCTAAAAGTAGACACTTTTTAACATCCGAAGCTATAGTAGTCTAAGAAAGAAAACGTAATCCTCCGAGTTGATGATTACAATACTACCCTGTTTAAAAAAATTACTAGGAGCAATTAATTCATGTTTTTCAGAAATACTTATAATATCAATTGTTTCCCCAGATTTTGGGTTCATAATAACGATATTCCCAGTTTCATATATACTTGTACTTAAACTAAAGAGAAAAAAACCTTTCCAATCGATCGGAGAAGTCAATGAAGGTTCCCAAAGAAAGTCAATTTTCTCAGATACACCTACAGGTATTTTTTGAACGGAGTGTGGGGGTAGTATGTTGATCGAAACCAAAACAGGAGTGGTATTATCAGGATTCTCAATAAATGTGAAAAACATGTGATTGTTGTACATTGGAAAATCGGAATCAAAGATTTGGTATCCTGTTATTGGTAATATTCGGTCTTTTTCAAAAGGTATTCTCTGTTTAGATAGGATTTCACCAGTTTGTGTGGCAATGGTATAAGCATTAAAATAGTCGTCAGTAGAGAAGCAACTACTAGGTGCTTGTCGATTTAATCCATAAAGAACCATTTCTTTTTTCTATTGTATCCAAACAATACAAAAAATCACGTACCAAAAAATAAAGACTTCTGTTTTTTTAGAAAAAAACCATTGAAAAAACATCTAAAAAAATAGCTATAAACCTTCATTATATCTTGACAAAGAGTCATTTTTATGTATCCTATGGATAGGCG
>CAZBOU010000048.1:0-9300 GCA_964493625.1 uncultured Caldisericota bacterium | reverse complement strand
AAATGAAAAATATGTTTTTGATCTTGTAGAAGTGTAAAACTAAAGACATCGAATTCGATCCTTACAATTGGTAGCTCCGTTCCAACAACCCGAGAAAAAACTTTATGATGTATTGTAGGTGTGGCAGTTTGTGGGTATAATATGGGTAGTATATTACTATAAGGAGTTGATACTATGTATATAAGAGCATCTGCAAGCATCCGTCAGAACTATAACAAGATTGCAGAATTGTGTAAATCTTCTGGTGAACCCGTATACTTAACAAAAAATGGCGAAGGAGATCTTGTTGTAATGGATATTGATGCTTTTGTCCGTCGCGAGAAAATGCTCCAGCTTAGAGAAGAGCTATTATCAGTCGAGGAAGATCGATTGTCAGGTCTCACGGGAACGGATCTAGAGGAATTAGATCGTCGTCTTGATCAGATTGTTGATGAAGAAGCAAATGAATCAACCAAGTCTGTATAGGGTGGTTGTCTCGGAAAAAACTAGCAAGATGTTGATGCAACATATACGGTTTGTAGCCAAAGAGAACATTGAAGCTGCGAGGAAAACAAAGAAGGAGATTATGGAGGCAATACGTTCTTTGTATGAAATGCCCCATCGCTTCCCATTTCTTAACACACATTGTGCCTCACCTAATAAATACCATAAGCTTTTTGTACGAAAGTGGTACTTAGTACTGTATCAGGTCAAAGATCAAACAATATATGTTGATTATATCCTTGATTGCCGTCAAGATTATGAGTGGCTCATTCGCTAGATTTCAAGTACAGAAGGTATTATACTTGGGATATGAAAAAACAAGATGTAACTCCGATTGAAAAAACCATAGTGGAGATTTGTCTAGCTTCCTATCCAGATTTACACGCCATTTTTTTGTTTGGATCCTTTGGTACTCCATATGAACGAGAAGATAGCGATATTGACATTGCAATTCTTTTCCATCATTCCTTCAAAGCTGACACGTCTCAATATTTGGGGTTAATATCGAACCTGTCCGAAGCATTGCAAAAAACTGTTGATTTAGTCAGTTTACGAGATGCTGGAACCATTCTGCAAAAAGAAATTGTGTACAAAGGAAAACGGATTTATAGCGATGATGAATTCAAAGTGGAAGAATATGAAGTCTTCATTATGAGAAGATATCAATTGTTTTTGGAAGAACGGAAAGAAATTGTACAAGATGGTTTAGAGAAAGGAAGATTCTATGGTCAATGAATTGATTCTTGCAAAAAAAGCCCGCCTTGAACGGTGTGTACAACAAATCTATTTCTACTTCCATCAGCCATCAACCCTTCCTTTCGAACAAAACTATTTGATTCAGGATGCAATTGCCATCAATATGCAAAGAGTTTGTGATTTGTGTATTGATATCGCCAATATCATCATTAAAGAAAAAAAAATCGGGCTTCCTTCTTCTAGTAAAGATAGTTTTCAATTGCTAAAGGAAGCATCTTTTATTGATGGAGCGACTTGTAATCATTTATGCAATATGGTTGGATTTCGGAATATCCTGGTTTACACCTATGAAAAGTTAAACATTGATTTAGTAAAAAACCTGATTGAAGAAAGAAAACTTGATGATATCATCCAGTTTGCATCGGAGATGCTAGCGTTGGAATAAATATTTGCATAGGTCTGATGCAATGTGTCTAGTTTGCCTTTGTGCGTAAAAACTGCATACTTCCCAGCAGGAATAGTGATTCCTTTCATTCCTTGGGGAATGTCGTTAAGGGATTTGGTTTCCACGCCGGCAATGTACCGAAATGTACCTGGATTTGTATCCTCCGGTAGCATGTAACAAACTCCATAACATGCTTTCATGGGAACCTGCTGATTGGAAATCGTATTCATGATCGCGTTAAACTGTCCCCACATCTCTTTGATTTCATCGTTCTTGTTTTCACCAACATACTCAACGCCTACAACATGGATTGAATCTTTTGAAACAATTTTAAGGTTCATCTTCCTACCTCCAAAGGTTTTTTTACCAGTATAATGCACAGCTATGTCATATAATGTCCGTCTTGTACCAATATAGGTATCAGTAAGTTGCTCTGTAAAAAGTGCTTTTCGGACATTCTACATCGTAGAAAGTCCTTTTTACACCGACGCCCTTTGTAATGTTTTTACCAGCCAACCGTCAATAAATAATCATTTTATCAGACATGTAACAGTTTCGCCAGCCGGAAGCCATTCAAATGTTGGTTGTTTGTCTGTAATAATTTTACAAGATAGAGGCCGATATTTAATGATTATATTGACAAAATGCCTATTCTAACTATATTACCAGTAGAATAACAGTTTTATGAGGAGTTCGCATGGATATAAACGTTTTGGAATCTCGCCCAGCAGGTTACGCGTATCTTCTTGATATGATGGAGCTGACAGGCATTCCCCATTGGCATACCTCGTTTGTGTCTTCATCAGGAACTCACAGATCGAAGGTTCAAGGTGGAAAAATAGAGGACATTTACCCTATAAGGTACTGGCCCGGGGAAAAGGTCGGAGACCATCTTGAATTCCTGTTGAAATATGACGGGGTCAATCTGGGTTTGCTGTTTCGCATCTTCGAAAAAGCTTCTCAAGATGAACTCACCGAGTATATCAAATCCAAACCTACCGGGAAGTATACTCGAAGAATCTGGTTCTTCTATGAGTTTCTGACCGGAAAGCAACTGCCTGTTGATAACCTGACTTCTGGCAATTATGTCGATGCATTGGAGGCTAAAGATTATTACACCGTTCAGAACGGAGAAAAATCTTCACGTCACCGTATTGTAAACAATCTCCTTGGTCCCAAATCGTTTTGTCCTGTCGTGCGAAGAACCAAAAAACTTGTCAAACTGGATTCATCCGACTTGCGTAAAAGGTGTGAGGATATTGTCACCGCATATTCACCGGAATTGCTTCGCCGTGCTCTGGGTTACCTTTACAATAAGGAAACAAAGTCATCTTTTGAAATTGAGCACATTAAGCCTAACACTTCACGAACTGAAAAATTTATCGCATCGTTGGAGCTTGCCGAAAAGGAAGACTTCTGTGAAAAGGAAAGGCTGATAGAACTTCAAAACCGAATCGTCGATCCGCGTTTCAAAGACAGTGACTATCGGGTGAGCCAGAATTATGTTGGCCAGACGGTTGCCTATCAAAAAGAGGTCATACATTTCATTTGTCCAAAACCTGATGACCTGAAAAGCCTCATGGAAGGATTAATCGATACCCATAAGCGTATGAAAGCAGGAAATGTATCTCCGGTCATTCATGCAGCGATCATCGCCTATGGATTTGTGTTCCTGCATCCGTTTGAGGATGGGAATGGACGAATCCATCGGTTTTTGATACACAATATTCTGTCGTTGCAGGAACTTGTGCCACCTGGTCTGATGTTCCCGGTTTCGGCTGTCATGCTAAAAAATCCAGCGGACTATGATGCATCGCTGGAAGCTTTCTCTCGACCCTTGTTGCAACTCATCGATTATCGGTTGGATGAAATGGGTCAAATGACCGTCGAGAATGATACCTCATGCTGGTATCGATATATGGATATGACCACTCAGTCAGAAACCTTGTACGAGTTTGTAACCAAAACGATCGAAGAAGAGCTTGTGGAAGAGCTTAGCTTTTTGGTCAATTACGACAATACAAAAAAGGCAATACAGGACATCATTGATATGCCCGACCGCCTAATCGACTTGTTCATTCAGTTGTGCCTGCAGAACAATGGCAGGCTTTCTGCAGGGAAAAGAGTCACTCACTTTAACTTCCTGACCGATGAAGAACTGTCTGGCATAGAGCAGGTAGTAAGGGACGGCTATAATCCTCCTGATTAGTCATCCGCCTTAATGATATCGAGTTTGGTATTTGTTAAGATGGCTTCCCAGCAGGGACTAGTGACACCTCTCATTCCTTGAGGGATCTCGTCAATTGTTTTGTTTTCCACCCCGGCAATGCACCGAAAATGTCCAAGGATGTCACTGGGTGGAAATGACTTTTTAAAATTTTAACAGAAGAAATGATTGTTGAGAAAAATCTTATCAATATTCTTGTATTTTGTCTTCCGTAGAATAAAATATTAATGTAAAGGTCAGGTAATTTTTGTGTCACATATTTGCGTACCTTGAAAATCCTTAAGGGGTGACGAAATTCAATCATTAAAACTGTATAGTTAAAAACCTATCGTAATGTTCCTTTTAAGTATATCAAACCATGTTTTCAACATAAATGAAGTAAGAATATTAATATCTATTCTTTGAGAAAGGAGTTCTATAATGAACAAAGTTAGAAGAATGTTAGAGAGAGAGAGAGTTAGTAGTCGTTTTATTACTTTAACCGTTGTAGTATCTATGATATGTTCCCTTTTAATTTTTGTGCCCAGGCAAACAATCTATGCAAATGATTTTGATGTAGTCATTGAAACCACTATCGAAGAAGAGAGTTACAAAGTACTGGAACTGAAAAATACTACGGGAACTGTTCATTTCTATGAATTTAGTGAAAATGGAGACCCCGTAGTTGATAGCAACAATGAGCAAACCACTTTTACTCCTGGTGATGTTGATTTTGAAGATCGAATAAGCTATATGGGAGGAATATTATCAACAAAACATTTAACCATCACTTCTAACGTTTCTTTTGATCTACATCTCTATGTCTATGATACGAGTAACTCAAAGCTAATTCGAGAAATAGAATATGATGAAGACAATCCAACGGACTATTACATTTCAGATCATGCATGTTATGGACTTCCGTTTAATTCAACTTCAGTGATTGGTGAGTTCATATATGTGAATTACAATCAAAGTAATTACTTTGGATATTATTATGTACCAGACACTCCAATATGGATTCAATCCCCAATTAGCGGACAGTTAAGTGATGTATCTAAACAGGCTTCCATGGATACAGGAAATGTAAAAAAACCAACAGCAACTATTGAAGGAACAACTTCTTCTGGAAGAAAAGTGAAAATTGTCTACGACACTGAAAACGGTGTACGTATTTATGAAGACAAAAATGGAGATGGAGAATTTTCGGACGATGAAGAGATTACAGATAACGAAGAAAAAGAAGAAATTTTCAATGAAGTTGCAAATGATATAAAGAACGGAAATGGATCTTACGATGTTAATGCTGTAGATGAAGACGGAAATCCTATTGATATAATCATCTGGTTTAAAAACAGTGATGGAACCTACACTGGAATCAATATTGACTACAACAGTAGTACTGGAGAATTTGATTTAAGTGCTAAAACAAACTGTTCGAGTAGCTGTCTCCGTTACTGTGGAGGTGGATATGGTTATTTTCCTTCTCAAGATGACCATGAGCCAACATATGCGTGGTTTGTTGGATATAAAACTGATGACGCTCCGTGCTATGGATTCGCAAGATATGCGCGATTTAATGAAAACGGTGAACTAGATGAAAGTGGAGAACAAAAACCATATAGACACGATGGTAGTAATTATGACATTAAAGTATGCACATTTCATGAAGAAGACATAAACGGTGACGGAATTATTGAACCAGGAGAAGGAAGATATTTGATTGGTCTATGGGTCATGTGCAGTACGTGGCCAGATTGTTGTTAAATGAATCAGAAATAAGAAAGAAGGTGACTATTTTAAATGAAAAAATCAATTGCAAGAATACTACTAGTAGCATTGCTTTTAAGCCTGATTATTCCATTGGTTACAAAAGCTGGAGGATTGCAATCAGAATACATCTACATAATGCAAGTCGGAAGCAAAGAAATCAGTATTCAGAAAGATCAGGAAGAGCCCAAGATAGCTTTCCTACCATATCCTATTGTAATAGATACAGAAAGTAGCAGTTCCGGTATTGCTATAGAATCATTTGAAGGATTGGGAAAAGGAAATGCCTCTATCGCTACAATAGTACCTGGAGATTATTTAATTTATGCAGAAACCAGCCCACGCCAAACTCTCTATACGCTACATCATTCCAGTCTTTACAAAACCGAAATCTTGACAGAATTCAAATTGCTTTATCCAGACGGAAAAGCTTGGATTGAAACAAGCAAAATAGATAAATCAAATGACTCAGAGGTTGAAATAGAAGATTTAACTCTACCTTTCAAGCCATATTCAGTGGATATTGAAGCAGGTTCAGATAGCGTAATTATTATACCCCTACGGATTGTATTTGAGAGAATTGCTCAGCACCAAGTAAGTTGGAATCCTGTAACACAGGAGATTATTATTACTTACAACCCTTCTGAATAAGTTAGACGTTGGCAATAGCTATTTTTTCTTCTTACATCCTTGTTTAGCAGAAAAAGTACATACTGACTGTATTTTATGAGTTTATCGGTTAAAAAGAATAGTCCACTCTTAGTTTTGATCTGTAGTGAAGCGAATAACAATAAGAAAGGAATGTTATCATGAACAATATTGATTTTTGGGGGCTGTTTTTATCGTTCTTCTTCACTGGCTTTGGATTGGTTTTTTTGCACTATGCACAGGTTCTAAATTTCAAAATCGCTTGTATTAGCATTTCGCTTGTTGGTTTAGGGAAACTTCTTCATACTCTCAATGTACTGCCGGAGATATGGTGGAGATATGTCTGCTTGGTTTTAACAGCGATTATGTTCATCTCTTTGTGCATTGTTCGCTTCAAAAAATGAGAAACATTTAGGCTAGATACAAGTTTAACAAGTTCGTTGATCACCGTTGCATTAAATCAGCTCCTTGTTTCCAAGATACGATAGTGCTACTAAAGCCAGTAAAATCAATTCCTCCTCATACACTTTAAAAAAACTGACGAAACAGAGTTTCTATCTTTATTCCAATAATTCGGAAATTTCGGAACAGCACGGTATAGCAGTTCATGATCTTCAATATGGTCGTAGTTCATAATGGAATCAGAATGCCATCACTTTTTTCTTTAGTTCCTCAATTGATCTTATCTCAACGCTAATTTCTTCTTGATTAGAACAAATCTGAAAACCAATGATTTTTTCTTCATCAAAAATTTCAAACTCCAAATATTCTCCATTGTCTTTTTCATATTCCAGTTGAATACTGCCTCTAGAAGTTGGATATATATTTGGTTGTTGGTATCCCAAATTGATTATGACTTCTTTGCAAAACTTGATGAGCGCAGTTTTATCACAAAAACCGGGAGCATCATTGCCATCCCAATCACCCTTCAATTTTCTATATGAATCCAATAGAGATAGGTTTTCGATCATCTCGGTATTGTAGATCATGCTAGGTGCTTGTCGATTTAATCCATAAAGAACCATTTCTTTTTTCTATTGTATCCAAACAATACAAAAAATCACGTACCAAAAAATAAAGACTTCTGTTTTTTTAGAAAAAAACCATTGAAAAAACCTGTAAAAAAATAGCCAAAAACCTTCATTATATCTTGACAAAGAGTCATTTTTATGTATCCTATGGATAGGCGTTTTCTTTTCTTTATTCTTGTTTTTTTACAAGGAGACATAACAGTCCTATGAAAATACAACGACTCTATAAACCATACAATCCTCATGCAAACTTTTTACTATCCCCTGTGATGAACGATTGGCTTCCCAAAAATCATATGATCTGGTTTTTGATTGATCTGTTGTCCGAAATGGATCTCTCTGCTTTTGAACGTCCCCTCATATCCAGACGTGGACAACCTGCCTATCCTCCTCGCTTACTTCTTACTCTTTTATTGTATGGATACTGTACCGGGTGTAGCTCGTCTCGAAAGATAGAATGCAAAACTTATGAAGATGTTGCATTCCGCATTGCAGCTGGGAATCAACATCCAGACCATGATACCTTGGTGCGACTTGAAGTTATTGTTTGTATTGCGTAACAGCACCTTCTTTCATCTGAAGGTTCTCTACTGTTATGTGCGTAGTTGGTAACGACTGGGTGCAAAGCTAACAGGACAATGTGAAAAAAAAGGCTAACCATAAGCCTACTATTGCTAGAGAAAGGTTTCTATGGCTAAATTAAATGAATCAAAGCAAGAGTCGTTACGTGGAAGAGTGAAATTTGGTTGTTATACTTCACCCAAAATGGGAAAGGGGATTGACTGCAGCGGCTCGAGGTACGTTGTAGGAGATGAACATAATAGCCCCCGGCTTAAATTTGAAGCCTACGGAAACCATCATTATGCAAACAATAGAACAAGGTAAGCCCTATGGTCTCTCAAGATGAATTATTTCAACTCGAGTAAGCAAATCGTAAGAAATGTGAATGTCCAGAGGGTACAGGATGCAGAAAAAAGCGAAGGGTTCTTTGTAATGAAGAACATAGAGGTTCAAACTTTGCCTTATGCCGAAAGGCAGCTAACTTTCTGCAGGTATTCACTCACAAGAAGTGACAGAACTCTATGAAGGATTGTGCATTCAATGACATGCGTAAGCATGAGAAGCCATCCAACATGAAAAGAAGCAATGTTAACCAGTATTGGGATACCATTGACTGGGACCAAGCTGAATCTTATGTTAATAGACTCCAGATCAGAATTGTGAAGGCAGTACAAAAAGGTAATTGGAATCTTGTGAAACGACTACAGTATTTAGTAGTTCATTCCTTTTATGCAAAAGCATTATCAGTAAAGAGAGTAACAACAAATAAAGGAAAGAAAACAGCTGGCATAGATAAAGTACTATGGAAAACAGCAAAGGAGAAAATAAATGCAGTACACCAGCTTCAACAAAAAGGCTATACTGCGAAACCTCTTAAAAGAGTATATATCGAAAAATTTGGTAAAAAAGAAAAACGTCCGCTAAGTATTCCTGTAATGAAAGACAGAGCAATGCAAGCATTATGGCTTATTGCTCTTGAACCCATTGCAGAAACAACAGCTGATCGAATTTCTTTTGGTTTCCGAAAAAATAGAAGTGCTCATGATGCTATGGAGTATATGTTTCGACTTTTAGCTAGAAAAGCTTCTCCCACTTGGGTACTTGAAGGGGATATCAAAGGTTGTTTTAATAATATCAGCCACTCCTATCTCCTTACCCATGTACCTATGGACAAGAAGATATTGAAGAAATTCCTTACAGCAGATCACATGTATCAAAATGAACTATTCCCAACAACTCAAGGAGCGGCCCAAGGCGGCTCTCTAAGTCCAACTCTTGCAAATATGGTTCTTGATGGTATGGAAGAAGCTATTGGAAAAGCTTTCTGGTGTAATAAAAAAGGAAGAATAAGTAAGCAACACAATAATCCGTGGCATATTAACCTGGTGTCGTTATGCTGATGATGGTGCGCCACGAAGGCTGAATCAAGAAACCTGTGGGATTTCTTGATACAAGCTATG
>CAZBOU010000047.1:0-9542 GCA_964493625.1 uncultured Caldisericota bacterium | reverse complement strand
GATATTTGACATTTCAGGCAAGAATTAATGAATTAAGACGACACGAACCTAGGTATGCTTTGCTGACCACTAAAACTTATATTGTAATCATGGAAGACGGATCAAAAGAAAGACTTAAAATAGAACTTGGTGACCACTCTCAGTTTCCCCTTGAATATTCTCAAGGCGTAGCTCCTACTGCTGAAGACGAGGTTGCTTTGTCAGTAATCAATGCCAGGGAGCTGAAAAAGAGTACAGGTGATCCTATTTCTCTTCTTATCAACGGCGAAGAAAAGACCTTTACGGTCAGTGGAGTTTATTCCGATATAACCAACGGAGGAAAAACGGCCAAAGCCGCTTTCGTCGACGATGCTGCGGAAACGATGTGGAGCATCATCTATATAGAACTTGCAGATGCTTCCACTGTCGAGAGCAAAGTACAAGAATATCAGGACAGCTTCGTTTTTGCTAAGGTTTCAGCCATGGATGAATATGTGCTGCAAACTTTCGGCTCTACCGTAAGTTCTGTTGGCAAAGCTGCTTGTGCTTCAGCTGCCATCGCCTTGTTCATATGTCTTCTGATAACCCTCCTTTATATGAAAATGCTGGTCGCCAAAGATCGTTACTCTATTGCAATAATGAAGGCTGTCGGTTATACAACCTCGGATATCAGGATGCAGTTTGCGTCACGCTCAGTATTTGTGCTGCTTGTAGGAGTAATTACAGGCACATTGTTGGCAAATACCCTGGGGAAATCGCTTGCTGGACAGGCGATTTCGTATATCGGAGCTTCATCATTTGCGTTTACAATCAATCCGGTTTTATCGTACCTGGTAAGCCCATTGCTGATGTTGAGTTTTGTAATAATAGCAACAGTCGCTGGAACAGCAGGAGTAGGACAGATTAAAATCTCTGAAAATATAAAGGAGTAGGTCGATGAAAAAAATTATAATGGCTGAAAATCTAGTCAAAACATACGGCGTGGGCAGTGAAAAAAGCAATGTTCTTGAGAAAGTCTCGGTAGAGATTAATGAGGGAGAGTTCGTTGCAGTCATGGGACCTTCAGGATCTGGAAAAACGACCCTGATCTTTGCCCTTAGCGGTATGGACACTATCGACTCCGGGAAAGTTATCTTTGACGATCGAGATATTTCAACCTTAAGCGAAAAGGAGATGGCTGATCTTAGAAGAAAAAAGATGGGTTTTGTTTTTCAGCAACCAACCATGCTGAAGAATCTAAATATCGGAGACAATATTATCCTCCCCGCGATGCGCGAGATTAGAAAAAAGAGAGCAGAAATATCCGCTAATGCAAAAAGGCTGATGGGAAAGGTGGGTATTACTGAACTGGAAAACCGTGACATTGCCCAGGTTTCTGGGGGACAGCTTCAACGAGCAGGTATCTGCCGCGCCCTAATTAACAGCCCGAAAATCGTTTTCGGGGATGAACCAACCGGAGCCCTTAACTCAAAAACTTCACAGGAGATCATGGAGATCTTCTCGGAGCTTAACCGGGAAGGGATCACTATCATGTTTGTTACTCACGATGCCACGGTGGCGGCACAAACCGAGCGCATCCTGTTTATGGTTGACGGCAAGATTGTCAGCGAATTGCATCTTCCCAGGTTTGATGGCTCAGATCTAGAAGTAAGAATTGAAAAGGTCAGAGGGGAAATGCTGAAAGTTGGAATTTGATAACTCTACAGAAAAAATTAATTAGATAGTGTTGAAAATGAATAGAACAATTCCTCAGGAGAGGGTGCGGAAGAAAACCGAGGAAAACCCCAATATTGTATCGAAACAAACATGGTTGCAAAAATCAATAAACTGAGGGAACAAAAGAGAAAATAGCTTTCAGTACCTGCCTAATATTCGTACCGTCAATGCAAACCAACTTTCATCTTATGATCGATCACTGTATTTAGTTGCATATACATTTTCTCAAATTAGATCAAAATATCTCATTAACATTGAAATACTAATGTTTATCAATATATTTTAATCATGAACAATCTAAACAAATGCCTTTATTCTTGATGTAAGAGTATATACATAATGCCTTCAAAAAAAGAAGCATCTGCTCGTATAAAAATTAATCGGCTTCTGGAAGAAGCAGGATGGCGATTTGAAGATAATCAATATGGTCCTGCCAATATCCAACTAGAAGTTTCCGTGAAAACCTACCAAAATATGGGGGATGACTTTGAACATGCCCAGTCCAAATACAAGCAAAGGGGAGCTATCGACTTCCTTCTCCTTGACAAAGACAAACGCCCCTTGGTAGTAGTAGAAGCTAAAAAAGAATCGCTCAACCCGCTGTCAGCCAAAGAACAAGCCAGAACCTATGCTCGAAGCATCCAAGCTCGCTATATCATCCTATCCAATGGTAACGCTCACTACTTATGGGATACTCTCTATGGCAACCCTGAATCTATTAGTCGCTTCCCTTCCCAGGAGTCGCTATCTCAGGCAGTGGAGTACCATCCCAGCCCCATGGAACTAGCAAAAACTTTTCTGGATGAGTATTACATCATTGAAAGCCAAATGCCTGATTTTCGTAAAGATCCCTCCTTTCTCAACCCAAAAACATGCAAAGATTTTCTAGATAAACACCACTTAAAGAAACTTCGCAGTTACCAGCTCCAAGCAATAAAAAGCTTACAAGAAGCAGCAAAACAAAAAAAACAGCGATTTCTCTTTGAAATGGCAACGGGTACAGGCAAAACCCTCGTATCTGCCGCAGTAATCAAGCTTTTTTTACAATCCGGCAATGCCCAACGAGTGCTCTTCCTGGTGGATCGACTCGAACTCGAAGACCAGGCTTTCAAAGCTTTCACACAGTACTTAGGAAAAGATTACACCACCATGATCTATAAAGACAATCGGGATGGGTGGACCAGTGCCCATATCGTAGTATCCACCATCCAGACATTCCTTTCAGGGGATCGTTATCGCAAGGAATTTTCCCCCACCGATTTTGAGTTGGTTATCTCTGACGAAGCCCATCGATCGATTGGCGGTACGAGCCGGGTTGTGTTTGAATATTTTGTAGGTTATAAGCTTGGTTTGACAGCCACACCAAAAGACTATTTAAAGGGCTTTGAAAAGGACTCTCCTCAAACCCAGCGTGAGTTTGAACGCAGGGTTTTACTCGATACATACAAGACTTTTGGTTGCAATTCCGGCAACCCTACTTTCCGCTATGACTTAATAGCAGGAGTCAAAGATGGCTACCTTATCAATCCAATCATTATTGATGCCCGTACTGAAATCACCACCCAACTTTTATCTGACGAAGGATTGTCTGTTAGAAATGTTGGGGAAGATAGCATGGAAGAAGAACAAGTCTTTACCGAACGCGACTATGAGAAAAAAGTCTTCAATGACGATACAAACGTAGCAATGTGCAAAGCTTTTTTGGATCATGCTCTTCAGGATCCTCTAAGCGAAAAGATGGGGCATCCTGTAATCGGTAAATCCATTATCTTTTGTGTATCGCAAGCTCATGCTGCCCGAATTACACAAATCCTGAATCAGCTAGCGTTCGAAAAATGGCCACAAAAATTTAATACTTCAGACTTTGCAGTGCAAGTGACATCCAATGTGTATGATGCCCAACAAAAAACTATAAACTTTGCAAACAATAATCTGAATGGACATTTACCCCTCTTTGGAGGCTATGAAACCTCAAAGACCCGAATATGTGTAACGGTCAGCATGATGACCACAGGGTATGACTGCCAGGACATCCTGAATCTTGCTCTTATGAGACCCATTTTCAGCCCTTCCCTCTTTGTACAAATGAAAGGACGTGGCACTCGCACATTCTCTTTCACTTACATCGATGAAGACAGAAAAACAACCTATACTGAAAAGAAAGCTGCCTTCAAACTCTTTGATTATTTTGCTACCTGCGAATATTTCGAAGAAGAGTTTGACTATGATGATAAAATTTCCCTACCCAGCGTAAAAAAAGACATTAAAGAACTATTGTCTTCCGATGACAAAATTTATGAACACCCCTCAGATCCTATTAATTTATACACGCGCGATAAAACCATTTGGTACACAGAAACACCCGTAGGGTTTGAAGGACTTAAAATCGACCGTGAAATGTTTCGCAAAGCGATGGATGAGGATGTCGTGCAGAATCCAACCCTTCATCATCTTTGGAAAACTGGGAACAAAGGACAAGCCGAAGAATACACTCAAAAAAATATTCTCAATCACCCCAAGCACTTCCTGAATCTGGATAAAATCCGCCAGGCTTTCAATATAGACAGGCGCATCACTGTCAGAGAGTTTTTAGAGATGGCTTTTGGAGAAATTAAAGAATTTCCTGGGAAAAATGAACTTCTTGAACGAGAATGGGAAAAGTTTGTCAGTATCAATCCTATAGACCAGGACCTTTACTATTATGCCAGAGGCTTCTTCAAAGCATATATCACCGATCCCGAGGTACGCGAAATCATCGACAGTAAAAAATTTGGAGAGCTTCATACACGTGGTTCCCTTGATTTTGATGAATACAGGCAATTGGGAAAGCTTAAAATCCTGATCCCAATGTATATCAAAGACTATATCTCGCTCAATATTTTCATGGACTAAGGAGTATGAATGGAATCAGATACCAAACGACATATAGATAATGCACGGCGGATTCTGGTAGGGGTAGTTCCCAATCCGATTTCTCAAATTGATCAAATCACCTATGCCCTGATCTACAAATTTATGGATGATATGGACCAGTCTGCTCTGAAAGAAGGTGGTGAAGCCTCCTTTTTCACGGGTGATCTGGAGCACTATTCCTGGTCACATCTCCTCAGCCCTCGCATAGGCAATCAGGAGCGCCTCAATCTCTATGTCGAAGCTTTTAATCGTTTTGCCCATGCCCCACAGCTTCCAGCCTTATTTCGGGACATACTAAAAAATGCCTACTTGCCTTATCGTTCCCCCGAAGTTCTAGGTTTATTCCTAAAAGAAATCGAGTATTTCGACTACTCCCACCCTGAAGAGTTGGGTAACGCTTACGAATATCTGCTTTCCATAATGGGCAGTCAGGGGGATGCAGGACAGTTTCGCACTCCAAGGCACCTGATCGATTTTATCGTGGATGTCGTCCAACCCACCGAAAAAGACAAAATCCTTGATCCTGCCTGTGGTACCGGAGGCTTTTTGGTCAAAGCCTACCAGCATATTTTAGCCCAGCATAGCGGAGAAAAGCGTCTAACTCCCAGCCAAAAGCAAGAACTAATGGATCAAATAGAAGGATACGACATCGACCCGGGCATGGTACGCATCGCGCAGGTCAATATGTTTCTCCACCAGTTCAAGAATCCCAAAATATACCAATACGATACCCTTTCCATGGAAGAACGCTGGAGAGAAAAATTTGATGTGATTATGGCCAATCCCCCCTTTATGTCTCCTAAGGGAGGCATCAAGCCCCACAACAAGTTTAGCGTCAAATCCACCCGTTCCGAAGTCCTCTTTGTGGACTATATCATGAATCACCTCAAACCAAAAGGCAGAGCAGGCATTATTGTTCCCGAAGGGATCATCTTTCAATCTGGTAAAGCCTACAAACAGCTTCGTAAAAATCTGATTCAAGATGGACTATATGCTGTCGTCAGCCTTCCGTCTGGCATTTTCCAGCCCTATAGTGGTGTCAAAACGAGTGTCCTTCTTTTTAACAACGATCTGGCAAGGCAGAACAAGGAGCTATTGTTTGTCAAAGTAGAATCCGATGGATATGACCTAGGAGCACAGCGAAGACCCAACAACAAAAATGACCTGCCCAAAGCATTGGAGATCATTCGCCAATGGGAATATAACAAAAAGATAGACCACCCCCTGGCACTCTATGTAGAAAAAAGCAAAATAGCAGAAAATGGAGACTACAACCTCTCAGGCGACCGCTATCGAGTAGCCATAGACTACTCCAATGCCAAATGGCCCATGGTAAAATTGGGGGAAGTGTGCGAGATTGAAAAGGGTTCATCCATTACAAAAAAAGATACTATTAATGGTGAAATTCCAGTTATTGCGGGTGGGCAACAACCAGCATATTTTCATAATCAAGCAAATAGAAGAGGAGATACTATTACAGTGAGTGCTTCGGGCGCTTATGCGGGATTTGTAAATTATTTTGACATACCCATTTTTGCTTCTGATTGCACCACAGTTCAATCAAAAAACGAAACTGAAGTACTAACGAAGTATATTTTTCTTACAATGAAACATTTACAAGATGAGTTCTATAAGCTCCAAAAAGGAATGGGGCAACCTCACGTTTATGGAAAAGATTTTGCACAAATCCAAATCCCCCTTCCTCCCCTCGAAATCCAACAACAAATTGTCGCAGAGCTCGATGGCTACCAAAACATCATCGCCGGAGCAAAACAAATCATCGCCAACTGGAAACCCACCATCGACATCGACCCAGGTTGGCCAAAAGTGAAATTAGGGGAAGTGTGTGATGTAAGAGACGGAACTCATGACAGCCCAAAGCAAGTTCAAGCTGGCTACCCCCTAATCACATCAAAAAACATTAAAAATGGACAGTTGAATTTTTCTGATGTAAGTTTTATTTCTGAAAATGATTTCCATAAAGTCTCTAAACGTTCTTATGTTGATATTGGCGATATAATCATGCCCATGATTGGTACAATCGGTGGATGTTGTTTAATTGAATCGAAAGAAAAAGATTTTGCAATCAAGAACGTAGCTCTTTTCAAAAAAACTGAAAAAATGTTGTCAAAATTTCTTTTTATTCTTCTTTCCTCAGATTTTGTTGAAAGTATATTCAAAAAACTTTCTGCAGGAGCTACTCAAAAATTCATTTCCTTATCAATTTTAAGAAACCTACAGATCCCCCTTCCTCCCCTTGAAATCCAACACCAAATCGTAGAAAAAATCGAAACCGAACACACCCTCGTCGAATCCGCCAAAAAACTCATCCAAATCTACGAACAAAAAACCAAAGCCACATTAGAAAAACTGTGGGAACATTGAACATGCAAAGCAAGCCATTTACCCATGACAAAATCAACAACGAAATTCTGAAACTCGGTAACGAAATTGATAAAGCGATCAACAATAAAGACATCACCTTACTATCCAGTTACAGGAAGAATGCTGAAGAAATCTTAACCAACGAAACTCTAACTGAAAATGAAAAGGCAGTTATTTATTATTACATTGGAAGGATATGTTCCGCTATCGATAGCTTGCACACAAGTAAAACCAATGATATTTGGTTGTTCAATCGTGTAGAATTTGAGAAAACTATAATCAATTACCGTAAATGCATTAACTTGGATGTTTCTTCAGAAATTGAACATGAAGTATTTACAAAAGCCTACACAAACCTTGGCAATTCATTTAGTACAGCTGGTAGAGCAATTCTTGCTATTAAGTATTGGAATAAAAGCTTGGTCATTGACCCAGAATTCGAAATGGCATTGTGTAATAAAGCTCATGGCATAAAAGAATACTCTGACTATTTATATCTTAGGAATCATAGGATCATTCTGTTAAAAAAGGCTTACCAAATTTATAAACATTGTGTTGATAGCAATACAATTCCTAGAAACTCCAAAGAATTTTTCCAATCTGAATTTGAAATGTTGAATAATCTCTCTAATACAGAGTTTCTGGATGCAGAGTTTAATTTTGAACCTTTTTCTTTAGGTAATTCAGAAGCTGAAAAAGAATACAAAAAATGGCTTTTAAACAATTCTTTGTTTTTAAATCCTCTGAATGACATCTTTTCTGATTCATTTGTTGCACATGACTCCCTTACACTACCTTCAATGTTAATAAAAGATAACCCAGCACCGATTTTCCAAGGATTCTACAATCAAATAAAACAAGAATTCATATCCTTAAGATATTTTTATTACCAGTATAGCCATCTACTGCATGAATATGAAGTTCACTTCTCCGATTCTGAGAGACATCTAGCCGATACTTGCGACTACCCTGTGTATGGTTATAGAACGGAATGTTTGAAGATATCATTTAGAATGGCGTATTCCATTTTAGATAAAATTGCCTTCTTCCTTAATAAGTATTTGGTTTTGAATATTCCAGATAACAAAGTGAATTTTCGCACAATGTGGTTTGAAAAAGGAGGTAAGGGCAATGTTCGTGATTCTATTCAGAAATTAGAAAACCTACCCCTTAGAGCACTATACTTCCTAAGTAGGGATTTGTTTTCTCCTGCAGAAAATTCATATTTAATAAATCTAGAGCCTGAATCAAAAAACATCTCTGATATCCGGAATCACTTAGAACATCGTTATTTCAAAATACATTGTGGTGACTGGTCTGGGGAAACACTTCACACAGGCAATTCATTTGATATGTTTATTGACAATCTCGCTTATTCGGTATTTGAAACAGATTTTTCAAAAAAAACCTTGTATCTTATCCACATGGTTCGCGAAGCAATCATTTATTTAGCTCTTGCAGTTCATCAAGAAGAAAAGAAGCTAGATTCAGATGAAAATATACTCGGACTCACATTGCCAGAATATGTCTAAAATTCATTAACTTTAAGCAAAAAGACTAAAAAATATGTTTTGAGTATTTGTCCGTACCCCCTTGCAATAATTTTTTTACTACCGGAGTATAGACAAAATAGGTGACATTAACAGCAATTGTAGTCTTTATGACATTCACTTCGATCATATCAAATTCTAAATGTTTTGGTGCTCTATTTGGTTTATCGCATTTTATGATATTTTTCGGAGGACTTGACAAAACAGAAAACTATGGTATAATAGATTATATGAAAAAATGTAATAGCCATACAAAAAACTAATTGGCCTGTTGCTAAAGACAGCCAATTAGTTTTTTTTATAAATAGCTATTGCAGAAAGGGGGGAAGTATGGAAACATACACTGTATACATAGAGTTAGTAATAAAAGCACTCTATGTAGCACTACTCGTTGTAGAACTAATACAAAGGTAGTGGATTAAACTAAATTCACCCCTGAATCTGCTATTCATTACTATTTTATTGTATCAGATTCAGGGGTGAATTTCAAGTTATTTAACAACTTTCTTGCACACGAGTATTCCCATATAAAACTCAAGATAAGTGAATCCACTTTAATTTTCTTTGGCATGAACTTATTTCATAAATAGAGTGCAGACTTAATCAGGGGCTCCAAAAAGTCAAGAAG
Organism: uncultured Caldisericota bacterium; assembly: GCA_964493625.1. Lineage (GTDB taxonomy): Bacteria > Caldisericota > Caldisericia > UBA6126 > UBA6126 > JAGLCW01. Next base: position 371 of record CAZBOU010000047.1, on the reverse strand, counting down.
ATGAACTAATGTCACTAGAGAGCAACGGATGAAAGTGGTTGAGTTGAATCCACATTACCACGATCTCTAAAGAATTTCTTACGTTGTGTATGCAATAATGAAACAGCTTGTTTCATAACTTCTCTTTTCGCTCCCCGGTGAGAGTGGATAGAAATTTCTGTAGACTTGATTGTTAAGGATCGGGCTAGTTACAGTGTGAAGAAGGGTTGCAATAAGGATTCGTAAATTATTGCATTCTTTCTAAACATACAACTAGCCCTTAAGGAATTACCATTTCTTATTGAAGAAATATTTCACCATTACTATAGCAGAAATAGTAGATATAGTAAACAGGGTCCCATTTTTTTACATGGAATTTACATCCATTATAC
>CAZBOU010000046.1:0-9737 GCA_964493625.1 uncultured Caldisericota bacterium | reverse complement strand
TGGAATCAAGAGTTGCTATTTTTTAGGGGTGGTTTAGGTTGAAGATCGGTTTAACCTCTCCTTAAAATGTAGTTATAAGAGGACTAACAGTAGGTGCATTTAAGGGATCTTCTTCCAAATAAAGCTCTGTAGCTTCTTTTAAATTGTCCACTGCTTCTTCAATAGTATAGCCTTGACTAACGGTGCCAATTTCAAAGCATTCGGAAACATATATATCCTCTTCTTTGTGAATGATGGCAGTGAAAGTCATGCGTGGGGATAAATGCGGTAACCGGTTTTGCGAACCTCTTCCAGAAAACCGCTATCATCATGAGATTCTACAATTAATACGGGTTCTAATCGATCATCCACAGAATGACATAGTTTAAACAGTAAAGTTGCTTGATCTAAAAAATCTCCTTTTACTTCAGGAACAACGACAGCAATATCAATATCACTCTCTTCGTTTGCAGTACCTTTTGCATGGGAGCCATACAGAATAATCTCTATAGGGTCAAAATATTGGATGACTAATTTTGCAAAATCTTTAGCTAAATTGGTAATTGCTGTTTTATCCAATGCAACAATCCTTTTGTTTGAGTAATAAAGTGAATACATCGGTCATGATCAAGAGATGGAGAGAGATCTCTTTTTATTGTAGGATAACGTGCCTCAATATCTAAGGGTCCCAGCGAATCAATTAAGTCTCTTTGATCCTGCGTCATTTTGTCATACAAATCAGTTACTAGAGAAAGTTTCATCAACCTATGAGTATAAGGTGGCATTTCACCATGAAATTTCGTTACATAAACCGCTTTAAGGATTTTTTCAATTGCTTGATGACACATAAACCCTACATATAAATAGCGTTTGGTTTCCAACATTGCTTCCGCTGTTGTTAAATCATATTCGGCAATTTCGGTCCAGTATTGGATCTTACTATTAATACTTCCCATATTTTCTGCAATTCCATTTCTTAAGATTGGTAGAATTATACGCGAAATGAACAAAAATCCAAATCTACTATGTTTTTCACTGCATTCCTGTTTATGCCTCTTGCGGTGGCATATAGTTTTTACAAATTCAAGATTCTCATTTGAGTTGAGCTAGTATGTTGCAAATATACATCAATATACTTGATAATAGTACTTAATGTTGTAAAATAGCAACAAAAGATAGAGATTGACCTCGGAGGTTAAGGCAATGGATTTACATTTGCTTGCCAAGTCTGATCTAGAAATCGTGATGATAATTTGCCAGGCGTTGAAACAGATGCGGATCAATAAAAACATCTCTCAACAAGAAATAGCGGAACGATCTGGGCTTGATAGAACAACGATCAGCAGAATGGAATCGGGAAAGTCGGTGAGTCTGCTTACTTTAGTGCAGATCTTACGGGCTCTGGATATGCTGGAAGTTATTAATGTTTTCAAGGCATATCACATAGAAAGCCCAATCAAACTTCTGAAAGAGGAAGAAAAAAAGAGAAAAAGGGCTGGGAAATCCAAAAAAACACTGAAAAAACAAAGTAAAGAGGATGTTGAATGGTAGATATTGCGAGAGTAAATATATGGGGGCAACTTGCTGGAGCTATTGCATGGAATGAAAGCTCCAAAAATACAGTTTTTGAATATGACAAAAACTTCATTAAGCAAGGATATGATATTGCTCCTTTGCAAATGCCTTTAGAAGAAGCTGGTAATGGGTCTATTTTTACGTTTCCGACGTTGCAATTTGACACTTTTAAGGGACTTCCAGGGCTCCTTTCAGACTCACTTCCCGACAGATTCGGAAGCAGACTTATGAATATCTGGCTAACAGCACTGGGGAAAACTTCTGAAAGCATAAACCCCATTGAACGACTTTGTTATATCGGTAAAAGAGGCATGGGAGCACTCGAATACGAGCCTGCTATCATGAGCGAAACTTCAAATCCTGTGAAAATCGAAGACTTGGTAAAAATAGCGCAGGATATTGTACACACCAAAAAAGGCTTTAAGGCTGATCTAAGCGATAAAGGAGTACATGAAATATGTATGGTAGGAACTTCTGCTGGTGGTGCCAGAGCGAAAGCTGTCATTGCATACCATCCAGGGACTGGCGAGGTAAGATCTGGTCAGATTGAGGGACTTGAAGGGTATGAGTACTGGATCATTAAATTCGATGGCGTCTATGGCAATCAGTTTGGGGAATCACAAGCCCATTGTAACATCGAATATGCCTATTATCTAATGGCTCTTGACTGTGGAATTGAGATGTCAAAATGCACCCTTTTACAAGAAAATGAAAGATCCCATTTTATGACGAAAAGATTTGACCGAAGCGGATCAGAAAAAGTTCATATGCAAACCTTGTGTGCAATTGCTCATTATGATTATAACGATCCCCTGTCCTATTCGTATGAGCAGATTTTTCAAATCATGCGACGGCTTCGGCTTCCTTACCATGATGCAGAGCAAATGTTCCGACGGATGGTGTTGAATGTAATTGCAGAAAATAGGGATGATCACACCAAAAACATTTCATTTCTACTTGAGAAAAATGGCAAATGGAAACTGGCCCCTGCATACGACCTTACCTTTGCTTATAACCCTGCAAATAAGTGGACGAGGGCTCATCAACTCTCAGTAAATAATAAAAGAACAGAGATAAGAGATGATGATATGCTTGAAGTGGCTACCAAAATGAATATTAGAAAACCTTTGGAAATCATTGAGCAGGTTAGGGATACCGTTCGTAGGTGGAAGCAATTTGCATCGCTTGCTGGTGTCAGAAAAGACACCATGGAAAGCATCCAGAAAGTACTATATCAAGCATAAATGCCCTCTTTTTGTATGTTCTGGTAGAGCATGGATAGGGTTGCATATTCTGTTTCCCATTTTTCTTTTGACTCTACAAGCAAACTAATTACGACATCCTTTTCAAGTTCTATCGGATAGATTAATTGCCAGAGCAACTCTTTCAAATGATAATCAACATCGCCTTCGATTAACGCCAGCAAATCCAAATCTGACTCACTCGTTTCTTCGCCACGAGCAACTGAACCATATAGAATTAATTCGAAAGGTTGGTCAATGGTTGAATGAATAACTTTTTTCACTTCATCAATCACGATTCTATATTTTTTGTCGATAATTTGTAGTGCCATTTTTCTTTTCATTTTTGACCTCTCCATAAAATGTACAACAACTTTACTCACACACATCTTCTCGGATGATTTTCTGAACATCCTTGATATCGGTTTGCAAAAGTACATGCATTACATAAGGATAATGTGATTTTCGATTCAGGGAATGGTAATACATTTCAAAATCTGCCATATACTCCAATGCGTAACTCCATAGGTCTTTAGCGAGTTGCATTTTCACCTCAGCTGGGGTTCTGGCATTACAGGCTAGATCAATTTCTTTAAGAAAACCTGTATACGATCCATCTTCTTCTTGTTCTATGTCCATGGTTAGATGATAAGGTCTAAGAAACTCTATCAACTGATTGGTTGATATGTTTTTGATCATGTCCTTATTCCCTTGAGCATCTTCCATGCAATCTTTATGGCTTCGTGTCATACTAGGATCACTTCTTGCAAGATGTTCTGGCCTATGATTGGTTTCAATGCACTTTTCATGACCAAATCAACTGGAACTTTCAATACTTCTGACAATTCTGTTTCCATTTTCATAAAAGCAAACAAGCCAATAGGAGATGAAAGTTCAATGAGAATATCAAGGTCGCTATCTGCAGTTTGTTCATTTCGTACATAGGATCCAAAAACACCAATTGCCTTGACATGATACTTTTCTTGTAGCATTGGTTTCATTTTTTGTATGGAAGACAGTATCGTATCCAAATCTTGAAGAATGGGTGGATCTGGAATTTCTTTAGTCGTAGAGGGTTCTGGTAAGCTGACAGTGATCATTTCGTCAGTTTTATTAGGTATCATTGTATATTTCGTCCTCGGGATTGTCCCAGATTTTAGTAAGAATAGGTTCAACAAATCCATAGAATTGAGAAGCACAACAATCTTGTTCTGCCTCTTGTTGGGAAGCATCCTTCCCAACATTTTTCTGTATGTACACATTAATGGCTTCTCTGAGCCAGTTTCGAACTTCTAGATATATCTTCATAATGGAATCTTTCCTTTTACACTGTTTTTGTACTTCAATGAACCATGGAAAAGTAAGGTCGCTATTTCTCCCATAAAACTTTTCCTTCGGTATCGATGTGTTTTTTTAGCTCTTTGTTGGATATTTTTTGATAGTGAATGACGTCAAAAAAATAGGGGATTGGAAATTCTTCATTTAGGTCATCTAGCAATATGGCAATGATCCTTGTGTCTACACTATCCCCTATAATAGCAAGGTCGATATCAGAACTCCTTTTGTAATTTCCCATTGCCCGGCTACCAAATAGAATGACCTTATCAATTTCGGAATGTTTTTCAAAAGCCTTAATCATATAGTGTAGGTCGCGTTCTAACAATCCATACATGATCACAATTCCTTGATAAGTTTCTCATACAACTTCTTGAATGCAGGATAGTAGACCTGTGCTATATCGATAATCAGTTTTGCGACTACTTTTTCATCATACAGATGAACGGTTTGATTTCTACTGGATAAGGCATCAATCCATACATATCCATCGTCAATCAATCCACACTGAAACGATAGTTTTATTGCTTCCCTTGGACTTCTCGCAATGGTTCCTTGGGCTTCAAGGTAATCCTTCATTAGTTTCCAGGAAAGCTCAAATGTCGTTTCAAAAAACTGAACAATCCCGGCCCTTTCTAGTTCTGTTTCAATTGGTTTCTGAATGTATTGATCCAGTAAGGCATAGGATTTATGGAAATTCTCAAAACGTTGTCGCCATCGTAGTTCTTTTTTTTCACTCATAGAATCATTCCTTTGTGAATTTATCAAATCTGTTGTCAAAGACTATAGGTGCGATTGAAACAATCTTTTGAAATGGATCAATTGGAGCCTCTGTGACATACTTTTGGGATGCGAACAAAAAGCATAGCTTCGCCATTCCGATTGGAATCTATTTTTGTAAACCTTGCCCCAATCAGAAGGAATACGCTGCTATGTCTATCCATTAATGCCTTTGAAGGGGCCGAAACACCCAACAAGCCAATATGGATATTGTCTACCGCTATTTTATTACAAATGCTGGGTGATTACAATACAGATATTCATCTCTCCTCATGGGTTTTCTTACCATTATTAGAATGACAAAGAGATCTCATTCTTGGTTCAATTTATTTTGTATATACCCTAACACAACCTCATAGAACTCTGGCAAACGCTGCCTTTGATTGATAGGAATGAAGGGTCGTAAGTCTTTGACAAATTGCTTTTTTTCAAAGCTTTGTATTTTATTTGCAAAAAGCTTTTTGTCGAAATTTAGGATATCGTAATACTTGAGCTTTTGGAGTATCAGATCTTCGTCTAACTCAGCACCTAGGTTGAGCAAATACCATATGTCATAGATATCTCTACCCTTGTGTCGGGTTAAAACAGCTCTCGTTTTCTCTGCGAGGATTTCTTCTTTGGACAAATGATGAACAAACGAAGTGAAAACAATAGGATATATCGTATGTATAGTGGATTTGGAAGGTTGTAACACATCTTCTCGAAACGAAAAATCAAGTTCGATGTAGTATCCAAACTTCATATTCTCTCTCTGGACAGAAAGAAGATATTTTTCACCAATCATAGAATTTCTTTTTTTGAAGTCCCATCCATAGAGTTGGGAAAGCTGTTTGAAAAATGGAAGTAAGTGTTTGGTAAATGTATCTTTAGAGCCAACCACTGAAAAATCTAGATCCTCTGAAAACCTTTCCCCATTAAAAATAATGCGAATCGCTGTTCCTCCTTTGAAAAAAATATTCTCAGAAAACGTTTGCATGTACAATTCTTTCAGAAATGTGTATTGTACAAATTCTCTGAGAATAAAGCTTTCGTTAATTTTCAGAGTCTTTACATATTCTTTCACCTGCTGCTCACTTAGCATCACCATTGTAAGCCCCCTATCCATCGATCCACCCGATCATCTTGCAGCATTGTGCAGATGCGGAGGAATTCCTTTTTGTTGACATTGCTTAAATCGCATTCATTCAGGTCAAGTGATCGCCAACCTCTTGAAACCAAATACAATTGATCAAAAAGGGACTTCTCGGGTGTTGCCATCAGAAATTCTTTTTCTTTGGCATATAGCCCATAGATGGTGTTGGATACGTGGCTATACGAATATACGATACCGTCTACGCTCTTTGTGACTGTCTTTTTTAGGGTGACGCTAGTGATTTCAAAAGGAAACTGGGGTAGAATGCCCCAGTAACTGAGTGCAGTTTCTAAAGAGATATAGGAGGGTTCATAAAGGAAGTTTGCTATTTGAAAACTACTTACGTTTTTTTGCAGGATACGATATTTGTCTTTTTCCAATTTCTGGAGGATGCCATCGTCTTGAAATCGCTGTAATATAGAGAAAAAGGATCTTCGATTGCGAATCTCCAATAGTTCCATTAAGGTTCTGGAATGAACCAACGGCAAATCAAACTCAAATATTTTTCTGGCTAGAAGTGACAGATTATATGATTCCATATTGTGCACATTATATACACTTTAAAGAATCTTGTCAATGAAAATGTGGATCCGTTTTTTGTGTTATTGAATCGGATCACGATAAAGAATAACCTCTACAAAATCTCCCTTTTCCATAATTTGAGGTGTTTTAAGTCCATACGATAAAGAGCTGGAAATAATCCGTCGGATGCCACTCCCCCACTGTTCTATATAATTCAGTTCTTTGAAAACTCTTGCTATAACCCGATTTCTGATTTCTGAACGTCCTTCAAAGATATCTTGTTGGGTAATCGTACTAGGGAATCCTCCGGGTGAAATAATTTTAATCATATCGTCATATATGCCAACTTTGATATCCCGGCCATAATTGGAGTAATCTCTGTGAACAACAGCATTTAAAAGGCTTTCGCGGATAGCTTCTTCTGGAATCTCGAATCGATCAATTCTTTGAAGCCCTTTTATTTCCCCTTTCAGATATATGAAGTTTTTAATAAATTGCTCGGTTTTTTTCAACTGAGAAAAAATATTCCCTTCGTATTCTTTGCGATCAATAAAGACTTGACCCATCTTTCCTTTGATTCGACTGCACTTAATTTGTACATGATGATAGTATCCCAATAGAATCAACAAACCCTTTGTAGGATATTCAATCCCATTATTCTCACCAAGAAGCTTGAGATTCTTCATCACAGCTTTATTGAATTCTTTTCCCACTTTCTTGAATTCGTCTTCCAAAGGTGTTGTATCTAGTTCATCCAATGGAACATCCAAATCTAACTCTTGATCAAAGCTTAAGTTTCTTCTTTGTCGTTCTAGCTCTTGAATATTATCGATATTTGCTTTCTCCAGTCCTAATTTTATCTACAATACTCATATAATTCTCCTAAATGCTTATCCTTGTTAGGATATCTGAACGTAACAGTAAATGTTATTGTACAAAAGACTCCAGGAAATACAATAGAGAATCCTTTTACAGATAGGAGATATCATGCTGTTGTAATAATATCTAAGAAAACTTTCCTTATTAGAGGGAAAGATATGGACTAAAGTTTCCCTTTGAAAAGGAAACTCGTCTCATTTCACAACCATGCGGGTTTGTGGTAATTCTTTCGAAAAGGAATAAGATTAACTTCCTCAGTGAGAGGATGAAATTCACGAAGTGGAACCATTTTCGGATTCACTTTCTTGAAGATCTTTGAAAGAAGGGATAGCACCATATCTACCTTTTAGATACGCATTGCTGAGTCGTTTATCATATCGTTCATCAAAGTCTTTCAAGGAGTATAGGTGGGTCTCTCCATGGTTATTTTTTTCTACAAACCAAATTTCGTCGCGTCGGAAAATGGTTTGATCCAATAGAAGCGACTCATGAGAGGTAAAAATAAGTTGAGTTTTCAGATCTGTATTTCTCTCAAAGAAGAGGGTTAAGTATTTCTTTACCAAATTCGGGTGAAGACTTCTTTCTATTTCGTCAATAACAAATACTTTTTCTGGGGTATCGAGAAAAAGGATAAACAGAAGATCAAACAATCGTTTTGTTCCATCTGATTCTTCAAGCAATGTAAAAGTGTACTCTGAATTTTCATGACGAAAACAAAAAGAGGAGATTGTAGGTTCTTTATTCTCACCATATATGATTTGGTATAGTCCAATATTTTGAAATCTTACAACAACGGGTTCTCCTTTACTTTTTTCACGAATATCCAGAAGGATATCGTTGACAATTTCACTGGAGTCAAGGGTATTTGGTAGATGAAAAGACAACTCTTCAATTAATTTTTCTTTCGTTACTTCCATTAATTCGATCTTAGCAATTCCAGTATCAAAATCCTGGAGTGCCTTTTCAATCTTTTCCTTATTTGTAAATAGAATATATGGAGTTTGGTATAATTCTGTGTATGGGTTGATAATGCTAAGACTGCTATTAAACCAACCAAAGATAGCAATAAAAATTTGCAGGGAAGAATTCTGGGGAAAACTTTTTCTTCGGTTAATCTCACGTAGGAATAGTACGGAAGTGTCTTTGGCAAAATCTTCCTTATACACCTCTAGTCGTTTCATGTCTTGCTGTTGAAAATAGTTTTCATTCATGTTGCAGATTCCCACAGTTGTATCTCTCTCAAAAAGGGGTAACTGCGATTCTTTATCAAGTAAGTAGAGGTATTCCGTTTGAAATTGACCACTTTTTAAAAGGATTGTAAACCCATACGCATACACCTTATCTTGAATAGAAAACTCAAAATCAAAACGAGTTGCTCTTTCTTCATTTTGTGTTTTTGTTTTACAAAAAAAAGAGCGGTACATGTTTTTATTTGGAAATCCTTTTGTGATAAGATGTTTCGCAAAATACATTGCTTCAATTAGGTTTGATTTTCCTGAAGCATTGGCACCAAAAATGGCAGATGCTTTGAGTACTTTCAAATTGTCTTTTATAGTAATCAGGTGGTTTGTATGTTTTTTTAGTTTTGTATAAGCAATCATTGAGAATTTTTTGTTATTACATATCGATTTGAAGTTTTCTATATTTACGCGTAATAGCATTGTATAACTCTCCATACAGTAGTATCTATAAATAGTATACCATACAGTATTTCTTTTTAAAGAGATTTTTTCTCTTTTAGCATGGAATATAAAAAATTTAGAAAAAGGAGGGAGTTTTTTAAAATGAAGAAAAAGAAGGAATTATAAAGGTTGAAAGAGAGAAAAGAAAAAAACGTAACCCAAAGACTACGTACAAAGGGTATACTGTTAGTATTGGTCGGTGTGGGCGATGCGGAAGATGAATTCGCTGTCGGTGGGCAGTGGTTTCTCGTTTTCTCCCCACAGCTCTTCGGCTAGTTTTTCATTGCCGCGGTTGCCGATCACTTTGACGGGAATATCTTTGCCTAGCTCAAACCCTTTGAGCCTGGTAAAAGCTTTTGCCAACTCTATAATGGGAACTTGATCGCCCATTTTCAAAAAGAAAATGTCCCCGCCATGTGCCATGGAAGCAGCTTGCAGGACAAGTTCCACCGCTTCTGGAATCAGCATAAAGTAGCGTTTCATGTTCATATCGGTAATGCGAATCATGCCTTCTTGTTCAAGTTGGCGCTGAAAAACTTTTAACACAGATCCTTCGCTTCCTAGGTGCTTGTCGATTTAATCCATAAAGAACCATTTCTTTTTTCCACTGTA
>CAZBOU010000045.1:0-10328 GCA_964493625.1 uncultured Caldisericota bacterium | reverse complement strand
ATACCAAGAAACAAATGTAAACATCGGAATAACTTTAATATCGGAATAATCCCAGTTATCCCGATGTCGGAATAAAACCGATATCTCGTGGTTGCCCAGAGAAATTCTAGGGTTCTTTTTTAAGTTGTATCTGATTCTTGATATCTTTAGTCGTATCATTATCCAATGGGAAATTTATGAAGAAGAATCCCAAGCTCATGCCAAAGAACTGGTGACCAAAGCCGTTGTGAAACATCATCTCAAAGGAACTCCGTTGGTTCTCCATTCAGACAATGGTAGTCCCATGAAAGCACAAAGCTTTCAAGTATTGCTGACCAAATTGGGGATTACGAAATCGTATTCAAGACCACGAGTTAGCAATGACAATCCCTATTCAGAAGCATTGTTTAAAACGGTCAAGTATGTTCCCAGCTTTCCTCGTAAAGGCTTTGCTTCCATTGAAGAAGCCAGAACGTGGATGCATGGATTTGTTCAATGGTACAATACCGAACATTTGCATAGTGGGATTCGCTATGTAACTCCTCATCAAAGGCATTATGGAGAAGATCAACGTATTTTAGAACAACGAAAAGAGGTGTATGAAAAAGCCAGAGAAAAACACCCAGAAAGGTGGACTAGAAATACCCGTAATTGGGATTACATTTCCCAGGTAGCATTAAATCCTGTAAAAGAAAAAGAGATGAATGAGAATGAAAAAAGGCGACAACTATCTTGACAAATACCGTAGAAGAGATAACTTCTTCTTTACATGAGTTATCAGTTGACCAAGCTTTTGTTGTAGATTCGTACCAATTTGATGTGGAACATGAGATGTATACACTATCCCTTTCATTGAAATGCATGGAAGATTTTCCACAAGAAGAATGGGATCATCTTCGTTACAATATGTTCTTGAAACCTGATATTCTTTTTGGATGGTTACCTGGAGCCTTCCTGTTCAGATTTAAGAAGAATCCTAAGGTTAACAATACAAAGGTTATTTTTGCTTATGGGTCGGTGTGTTTTTACTTGACATAGGAACCTCACTATCATACATTCAATCACAAACGATATTACAGAAATAGTAATGCGGATCTGCAAATGGAGAAAAAATGAAGACGTTGAAAAAAAGATTTGATAGAGTCCAAATGGATCAACTACGTTGTATGAAGACAACGAAAATAAAGGACAAAGTTATGATGCAAAAGATTACTATTGTCGTACTATTGGCTTTCTTTGTGTCCTTTTCAACAGTACTGCAAAGCTGTACAACAGAGAAACAGCCTCCCGATCTCTCAAAATTGGAAAATATCATGATTGAAAAAGAAGATACAGTTGGTTTTCGGTGGATTGATTGGACAAAATCTGATATCGATCAAGAAACGGTTCACTTGAATTGGAAGCTTTCACTGGAGGAATCTTCACAAGACTCAGATTGGTACTATTACGACAACTATTTTTGGCTCTTGGATGAACAAGGCAATTTGTTTCACATGGATGTTCCTACAGGGAAAATTGAATACAACTACACAGTAGAATCTTGGATCTATATCACTACACATGATAAAGACAAGTTATTTATGATTGGAAAACAAGATGATGGAACCTATGAAATCCAAGCCTATCAGCCCAAAAGAAAAAAGATTGTATGGACAAAATCTTTGGAAGATCAAACTGCACTTTTTCTAGGGAGGCATATTGTCGATGGTGTTTTGTACATTACCAACTCGAGTGGCGTTCTCTTTGCTATTCGCATAAAAGATGGATCAGAGCTATGGCGTTTTGATGCACAGGAAGAAATCAGAAGTGATGTTTTTTTGAATGAAGATATCCTGTTCTTTACCTGCAAAGATAGCTCTTGTTATGCCATAGATCGATCCAGTGGCAAACTTTTATGGAAACGTAACGATATTCATATACCCATCGATGTACCACCGTTTGAATTTCAATTGTATACCTCCATTGATGGGATGATTGGGTATTATGGCAATCACTATGAACCCTTTCGATTGGTAGAAGAAAACACAGGTAAAGTTGTATGGGAATACCCGTACTCTTCGGAAGACTTACAACCTTTTGCAGATAGCTATAGAGAAAAACTAGATACAGGAGATTCTCCTCCTTCAAGACCTTCCTGGGTAATTAGTAGTTTTAAAAAACCTTTTGTTGTTCAAAATACACTTGTTCTTGCGTTTTATACTCATATTGATTATCAAACAAATGTCCATGGGTTGGATCCATTGTCCAAAAAAGTACTTTGGAAAAAAGAAGGGATTACTTTTTGTTATCCCACTTTTGATAACAATATCTTGATTGGAAGGTATGACTATGAAGCAGATTCAAGAACATTCATTTTTGAAAAACTAGATCCTCAAACAGGGGATTTAATTTGGTCTAAAACTGACAAAGCTGTAGCGGAAAACATCTATGTGCAAGATATGTACCATTATAAAGAGGCTCAAATGATGGGTCAATACATTTTAGTCAGTGGCTTCAATGGGAATTTGTTTTTAATCGATACAGACGATGGGAACCTGGTTTGGGCTTATTCCTCCAACGGTGAGGGTGATTACCTAAACATTCGAGTTCATGAAGACGTATTTTTCGCAGAGCAGTTTGAAACCAACTCCATATATTGTTTTAGCCTTGCAAAGTAATTTTTGTCACTTGTTACAGCATTTGCGATGTACCCTTAGATAAAAAAACGGGGAGAGAAAATTATTTTAAACTCTCTCCCTGTTTTAGATAGAGTTTGTTCCGAAATAACCATTTATTAGCATGATCAATCTGTAGTCCTATACATGGACTCTATGAATAACTATTGGGAATTGCAAAATTTCAAAACACAGAAAGCGCTTTTTTTAGCGCTTAGAACACCTTGGATGATTTGGTATATATACAAAAATTCAAAACACCCTAAAACGGCTTTAAAACGATTAAATCAATTTTAAAGGAAAGTGTGTTATGATACGTGTATTGTTTTTGGGTATCGAAATAGTTGCCAATTGGCATATTTGAATTTTGTGTTTTTTTGGTTGGTATATTTGATACCATTTGGATTAAAAAGTGAATATACTTTAGTTATTTTCTCAAATGCTCTGTTAATAGGCTTTACTAGAAAATGTATTGTTCAATGTCTGTTATGTATAATTAACAGACATTACAAATCTGCACTGTAGTGTACTGAAAAAATCTGTGGAACAATCACTCCGTAGTATAACAAAAGGGACGTTAGTACAAAATTTCTTGTAACAGCAGAATTTTGTACTGCAACTCAAATCAAATATGCATACAATTTCTTTTTACAATATACTAACAGAGGTGAACAAATGTACACATGGCACAAATATATTCAAATGGTTGTTGATACGATTGATGAAACAATCCAGAGAGGACTAGATGATTCGCTTGCCTTAGATAAACTTGCGAAATATCTTGGATACTCCAAGTTTTATACATCCAAGAAATTCAAGAAACTCTCTGGAATGACATTTCGCACATATGTACAAAAAGGAAGCTTGCTTTTTCTCTATTGGAAGTACGGGATACCCATCGTTCATTGCTATCGATTGCTTTGGATTATGGTTTCTCTTCTCATGAGGCTTTTACTAGAGCTTTTAAAGCAACCTATGGCATTGCACCTAGAGAATATCGAGCGAATCCTCGTCCCGTTGTGCTTCGTACAAAAATTCATCCTTTTGACCGATACATCCTTAACATACGAGAGGTGGGCATGATACATTCATCCGAAAAAGTGAACGCGTACTTTGTTTCTATTCCTGCTCATACATTCTTGCACATCAAGAATTATGAAAGCAATGGATACTTTGATTTCTGGAAAAAACAAGATGTTGTTCCAGGACAGGACTGTGATACAATATGTGGATTGTTAGACAGCATTCCAGGAAAATTAGATGGTTCCGATCAGATTATCGGAAGCTACAGTGGGCAGATTATAGCACGTATTTTTGAAGAAAATGGGAAACAGCCAGAAGCCTATGGGATTAGGTTGCCACATGACTATCAAGGAACCATTCCCAAACAAATGCTCTTCATTTCAGTTCCCAAAGCTGAATATGTAGTATTTGAACATGGGCCCTTTGATTTCGAAAAAGAATGCAATGCTGTTGGGGAAAAGTTGCAAGACTCTATGCCTTCGTATTCATTTTCAGATACGCAATATCAACTCGATGAATCAACAGGTAGAATCTCCTATTACTATTTCGATCCTGCTCAATATATGAAAAGAGTTAGACCAGTACGAAAAATACAGTAAAACGATTTCGAACGAATTGCATGGGCATAAAAATCTTCGGGAACTATCGATAGGCATAAAAACAACAGGAAGCATACCGATACATTCATTTCTACCGGATTGCTTCCTGTTAAAATTACGTAAATACGACTATAGAATCGAATCAATGGTCAAATTGGTTCAAGTACTGTTTGTTATTATTTCTTAAAACTAATTTGCATCATACCGGTATCCCCATCAATAATGGAAATCGTCAGCATTGCATCTTTATTTTCATTATGTGCAGTTAAGATCCATCCATCTCCCATTTGAGACCTTGAAAGTATACTCCAGCCATTTACTCCATCGAGTTTTTGAGCCATATCTTCCATGTCGGTTGGTGTTGGATTTTTAAACGCAAGTGTATAGTTTGTATATCCATCGGCTTCAGATTCAATAACAGTTTCCAAATTTCCTTTCAACAAAGGAAAAAACGAAGGAATATCCGTAGGGAGTTTTGCACTTTTACCTGCATCGATCTTCGTTTTTACACCATCATCATCTTCCCCTTCAATTGAAACATCTATGACGTCCTCTTTTTTTAGATCGGTTTCTTTGTCGTCATAGTCTTCAGTCTTAGATGGTTCTTGTGCAACATCTTTTGTAGCTACATTGTCTGGTGGTGAACTGGAAAATAAAGTACAACCTGCCATACCAATCGATAAACTTAACAAAAATGCAATCGAAATACGAATAATTTTCATCATACCCTCCAATAATGAATTCGCAAATAACGTTCTATAATAAGAATACAAATACCAATCCTGGATTGCAAGGATGAAAAGGATAATTTTTGTTTTTTGTCTCCGTTGAAGCAATTGTTTCCGGACTTCGAAATGTCGATTGTCCTACCGACGCGCAAACAGTTTTATAGAGGTGTTTTAAGATTATAGAGGGCTTTTATCGGACGTGTACACTAGATACAATAAGTCGGGTTCAAAGTTCTCCCATGTTTCTATTGGCAACTGCTTTAAACCTTCAATAATAGAAGGTGTTGGGGGAACAAAGGCAAGACTCTCTTTCACATTTGGTTGTTGATTTGCATACACAAGCCATTCAACAATAGAGTGTGGAGAAGGATCCAAAGAAACGTTGTACCACCCATGGTTGTTGTCTAAAAATCCTGGACACCCATTTACTTTCGCAAAATGGGCTGTTGATACTAGACGTTGAAACAAACTAGGAGTTGCTTTTTGCACGATGAAATTTTGTCCGATATATCCTTGGGTAAGAGAAAAATATGGCAGCTGTATAAATTCTTCATAGGTAGGGTTCCACTTTTCAATGACAAGAGACTTCTGATATGTAGCATTGGGAAGTGACTCTACAATCAAAAATCGCTTCTCGATAGTAAATCCAATCTTGGTAGAAATATGCAAACTTGCAGTATTGGATCGATGTGTGCAATTGACGATATGCGTAATAATGCCTTTGGTACGATCCTCCCAACCCTTTTCAAAGATCGCTTTGCAGATATGCCAGCTTGCATGCTGACCTCGATACGCCTCATGAACACGCAACCCTTCCAACAAGCCTGTTCCATCCGATTGATAGGAATATTTCCCTGTAGCGATGATGCGTTGGTTTGCTGTATCTTCCATACACAAAAAAGCACCGGGAGCATCCACCCATTCGTGGAATACCGACGGAAGATAATCATTCCCTTCCCAAATTGATTTCGATAGCTCGCAAACGGATTCAAAGTCGGAATGGTGCAAAGGTCGAATCACTCTATTTTCAATATCCATTTCTTCAGTGCTTGAGTACATATATACTCCTCCTGCTAAGACTATTTTGTAACCATTTATGTTGACTTATCACTTTCTATACCTTACGATTATACTATAGAAGATACAAGGAGACATTATGAACAGATGGTTTACAATTTCTACTCGAAAAGCTAGTATAGTTGCAATCGTATTTTTTCTGCTATTCAACACCACTGCTCAATCAAACTCTTCTACCGATACCATGTATGCAACCTATTTGATCAAGTATGCAACCTATTTGAATACTCCCCGGGAGAATAACTCTGCCAATAAAGTGTTGATCGATTCTTGCGGTAATTACTATATTGCAGTCACTTCTACTAGAAGGCTTTTGTTTATTTGTGAGAAACCACCCCCAGACACCTTCACCACAAAATCCTGTAACGATGAGTTTGAAAGCCATCATGACTACATGGTGAATATCTATAAATTCACTTCCTCTCATGATCTCCTATGGAAAACCATGTTTTCTTCTGAAAATGTCGTCTCAGTCGAAGATATGACTTTGTCTGAAGATGAGTCATTTCTTTATGTAACAGGAGAAATAAGAACATATTCAGATTTTCTACCACCCTTTACCACAGTTTACAATAAAGAATCTCTTTCTGATGATAAGACGAATGTCTTTGTCGTCAAAATGGATTCCGATGGCCAAGTCCAATCTTCTGTTATTATTGGAGGAGAATCGTGGGATTCCCCCTACGGCATATGTATTTTTAACGATGCACTCTATATAGCTGGAGAGACCCATTCAAAGGAGTTTTTAACTACGATTGGACAACGAAATGAAAGCACCGAAGGATTTCTTTGTTCCTTTTCCTTGGATACGCTAGAATTGAAAACTAGCCAGTATTTTGGTGGTAAATACTCGGATGGAATTCGAGATATCTTCGCTACAAAGGATCATCTCTATATCACGGGAAGTACTTCATCTTCATCATTGCCTGGCTGCAAGGAATTGCCCTTTAATCCTGGCAATGCTGGTCACAATTCATTTGTATCTTGCTTTCTACCCTCTGGGGAAGTTGCATGGACTCGCTTTGTACATATCGGTGCATGCACTTGGATGTATGCTGGTACACTAGACAATAAGGGCAATATAATCCTATGTGGATACACCACTATCGCCCGGTCAGAATCTTTTACTTATTTGTATCCTCCCGATGACGACGATCTTTACCGTGTTGGCGATCTTTACCGTGTTGGTTGTATTTCTATATTCTCGCCAACTGGGGAACATATTTCTACCACCGGTTATAATAAAAGTGTTTTGCAAGATGTCACGGTATCTGATGATGGTATATTCGCTACCGGTACAGCATGGAAAGGTTTTTACAGACCCCTTGAAGAGGAGCTGCCTGAAAGCCAATCATTTTCATCTTGTATCCAATTGACAAGTGAAGGTAAACATGTAAATACCTGGGTTTTGGGTAAATCAGAAAAATGGCAGGGAGATAGCGGATTGAGTATTGCATGGAATCCATCCGAGCATTCTATTGTAGTAGCTGGGCAAACACAATCAAAGGAAATTCCGTGTTCCGTCAATGCACTGCAGAGAAATCCTAGAAATGATATGGAAATGAATGCATATCTAGTTGAATACTATGTAGCAGAATAGTATTCCTATGTTCATCAACAAAAAAAGTACCACTAAAAGAGGCTAATATGAATAATTGCAAACGAAAATCAGTTACTCTGGTGTTGGTTGTAGTGATGACCATTGTGAGTTTATGTTTTCAAACTCCCACAGCAAAGGCCTTGAAAGATTACACTGTGAATGCCTCTCCATCTATCGCTGGTCAGGTTGCAGAATACAAATTTCACGTAGAACTAGAAAAGAAAATTGACGTTCATGAAAGATTTCATCTGTACTTTCCAAAGGGTACAAGCTTCATTCCACCACTGCCCACCGAAAAGGATGAATTAAAGAAGCGTCTTACTACCATTATTGAAGCAGTAAGTTTCAGTGTACCCAACAGCTATTGTCCCACCTGCTGTGGACTTCCCATGATTGTTCCACAAGAAGATGGTTCCATACTTATTATCATTGGAACCCCAACCTCTTTTGATCCAGCAGATGAAAAATGTCAGAATTTCACCATCACCATTTCCAAAGAAGCTGGCATAGCAAATCCACCAATGCCAGGGTTTTATCAGTATGGTATTCGAAATAGTAGCGAATACAACTATGTAAAAAGCAAAACTGTTGAGATTTATTCAGACAATGAGAACAATTCCTTTTGCTGGCTGTCCCATCCTATTGTATCGGCATATACGTCTCTATCACTAAAGATTCCTTTATACATTTCTCCTATCAAAAGTTTCGAATTCACATTGCACCCAAAAAAACTCTTATACATGGGACCATACTTATCATCTGACTCGCCCGATATTCCATATTTGAAGCGCACAATTCTCTTTCAAAACAAGCCATTGGATTATTATGGGGACGCTTTTACTATTCAATTTATCAACAACACGATCCAATTTCGGTACACATCGGATACTTCAAAATCGATCAAAAATGGTTTGAATTTTCTGTTTCCAGACACGCTACTTCTACAGCCAATTCAAGAAGGAGTATTGCCTTTAACAGGGAGGGTAAACGTTTCCTATGAAAACAAATCGGATGTACAGGGAGAAGAAGTTTCCCTCCGATTTAATGAACAGTACATTTTCTCAGACTAACTACTACAAATATCTTCCAATCCGCATTGTAACAGCTGCCTTTTAATATTTATCTTTTTGGTTACAATAAATTGGAGGACACGACGATGAAATACAAGACATTTTCAGATTTTATACAAAATAATTATGAGATCATGGAGTGGAAACACTCTATTGCAATACTGAAACATGATTTTCCAAATGAGTGGAGTGATCTAATTAACATATTAAGTAGTTTTCGTCTGAAAAAATCGTGGATTTTAGCTAAAGGTGGTCGGAAATCAGAAATATCGAATTTTATAGACACCCACTTCTATCAAAAGGGGTGGTTAGAAAAAGGTTTTCAAACACAGATAACGGTTAACGATGAATCTATTGATGTACCTACACACCAAGTTGATTGCTATAAGAATCATGTTGCTTTAGAAATCGAATGGAATAACAAAGATCCTTTTTTCGATCGCGATCTAAACAACTTTCGTTTACTTTTTGAGTTAAGAGCAATCAGCGTTGGTATCATTATCACTCGCTCAGATGAGCTTCAACAATTATTTGATGATTTAGATAAAGGCAAATCGTATGGATCTTCAACAACACACATGAGCAAGTTAATTCCAAAAATTAAGGGAGGTGGTGGCGGAGGTTGCCCCATACTTGTATTTGCTATGAAAAGAGGACTATATATTGACGAATAACTCATTGCAAGAAACCTATCTTAGTTTACAGAAACAATTTCAGGGTACAAAGTTTCCTACAATTTTAGCAGATCCACCTTGGCAATTCCAAAATCGAACCGGAAAAATGGCACCTGAACACAAACGTTTAAATAGGTATCCGACTATGCAACTAGAAGACATATGCAATCTACCTGTTCAAGGCATCACACAGGATACTGCTCATTTGTACTTGTGGATTCCGAATGCTTTGCTATACGAGGGACTGAAAGTTATGGAATCATGGGGTTTTCAATATAAAACTAATATTATTTGGTACAAAATTCGTAAGGATGGTGGCCCAGATAGAAGAGGAGTTGGTTTTTATTTTCGAAATGTTACGGAAATCATCTTGTTCGGGGTTAAAGGAAAAAACTTCAGAACCCTTCCTCCTGCAAGGAGTCAAGAGAATATCATCTTATCTCGAAAACGAGAACATAGCAGAAAACCAGACGAACAGTATCAGTTTATCGAGTCTTGTAGTCCTGGTCCCTATGTTGAACTATTTGCGAGGGGATCAAGAGAAGGATGGCATACATGGGGTAATCAAGCCGATGAGTATACTCCACAATGGACAACCTATAAAAATCATTCGCAAAACACTACTATGTCGGTTGAATCAAGATTATTTGAAAAAAAACAAACGTACTCAAAATAAGTATTGGATCTTGCAAAATTTCTGAAAGAAGAATCTCAAAAAATGGATTGCTCATTGAATCAAAGCAGCGCCTTGTAAAAAAATCGGACACTTACAAGAAGATTTCATGAATATAGTCTATCCTAAATTCTTCCGATAGTTAGGCAACATATTTTCAAATTCTAGATTTTATTCTCTATATCTTGCATTTTGATCCTTGACAATCCAAAAAGTGTTGCCTATAATATAGGCATGACAAAGAAAATTGA
>CAZBOU010000044.1:0-10428 GCA_964493625.1 uncultured Caldisericota bacterium | reverse complement strand
CTTTAATCGCTCCTTTAAGGCAATATTAGTGTCCAAGATTTTGTCCGCACCCCCGACCCTATACTATCTGCAACCACCGCACTTATCATTGGTTGTTGTTTGTAGCTAGATAGTTTTGCTAGCACCCTGTTCTATAATATCTGTAACATACATTGTAACCCGAATGTGTAACCGATGAATAAAGAGAAGAGAGGGTCGTTTTGGATTCTCTCTTCCCATATGAGTATAGAATTGAGTTCCCATAAAACAGTGACTCCCAAATTGGGAAATGCTTTTCTCATTGTATTGTTTAGTTATACTTAGGTGTAGTTGTAGGAAAATAAACTGGATATTGTTGTGCTATAAAACTGTTTTGAGGTGAGAGATGAAAAGTACTTGTAAAAAAATGGTGAATTCCGTTCTTTATGTTGGTTGTTTATGCGTTATTTTGTTTGCTGTACCATTCGCAGGTTGTACACCAGTGCTTACCCAATCTGTTACCCAAAAAAACCATGGATTGGTAGAATTATGTGTTTCTTCGCAAATAGCTCCCCATAAAACACCATTCTTACTACGAAAACTTTCTCAGGAATCCCCTGCAATTGACACAATATCGTATGATGGTATTTCTCTGAGTTCAAGTCTGCCTTTTTTTACACCCTACACCTATGGATACAATCACTATGAAAAAGTGTATGCTTCCATGAATATTCAAAGAGAGGGTATCCCTAGAACCATTTATCAAAGGCAATCAGACATTCTTGGAATTCCAAAAGATGCAGATGGCAACGTAGATTGGGAGCTGTGGATAGAAGAAGCTAAAGAAATTATGGCAGAAGTGGATGTTCCACAGAATATTAGAATGGATTCTTTTTCACTATCCATCGACAAAGGATTCATACAAGGAAAGTGTACGCTTCATTGGACAGGTGAAATGTCTCAAGACGATATACAAAATCTACGGTATAGTCTCTTTTTAAAAGCGGACCGTATCTATCTTTATGAATTCAACGATGAGCATTGTTTTGCAGACAATCTAGCATACGATCTAGTTCCTTTAAAGGGAGATATCAAAGAAGAATACGATGGAATTGGATTTTCTTTGTTTTCCTCTTCGGATGAATATCCAACCAAGGAGAATCCATACATCACGCTCTCTACTGAACCGTTCTCAATTCCATTTATAGAAGGCTTTACAGAAGAACAACAACCCAATTGGAGCCTGCACCTGATTCTAAACGATGGAACCAATTTGAGTAAGAACCTGTATTCCTGGAGTTTTCCTATCAACGGAGAAGAAAATCAGTAAGGGGATGTAAATGAAATCTTTATCAGTTACTCTTACAGGCGCCTTTTCATATACGGGTCGATATATTGGTCAAGAGCTATTAAAAAGAAAGATTCCTTTTCAATCCTTGACCAATCATCCAAGGCCTTCTGTATTTCCTTCTGCTTCCATCCCCGTTGCTCCGTTGCAATTTCAAGATGCACCTTCTCTAATTGCTACTTTGCGAAAGAGCACTATTCTTGTGAATACCTATTGGATTCGGTATCCTGCAAAGGGGATCTCACATGAAACAGCGGTACAGAATATTGGGTTTTTAGTGCAGTGTGCAAAGCAAGCAGGAATCCAGAAAATCATTCACATTAGTGTATCCAATCCTTCCATAGAAAGTAAACTTTCGTATTTTAAAGGCAAAGCAGAAGCCGAAGAAATCGTTCAGCAAAGTGGTATCCCCTATACCATTCTCCGACCTACGTTGGTATTTGGAAAAGAAGATGTCTTACTTCACAACATTGCTTGGCTTTTGCGACATTTTCCATTCTTTGCGTTTCCTTCTCCGTCTACTTGTTGGATACAACCCATTTCGGCTGAAGAGGTAGGCTACATTGCTGTTGAATCGATCCATTCCTATACAAATCAGACGATTGATTTGGCAGGTCCTGAAGTTCTTTCCATGAAAGATATGGTCCAAAAAATTGGACATGCCTGTGGATATCCAAGACCGATGTATTCGACATCCCTGGGGATAACTATGGCAGCCGTAAAAATTCTAAATGCGATTTTGCGCGATCGAATCATTACTAAAGAAGAAATGCTTGGTTTGCTAGAGAATCATTTAGTGTCTTCTCAACCTCCATTGGGACGAGTTTCATTTACAGATTGGCTTATGCAAGAAGGTTCTTCTTTATGTTCTCACTATATAAATGACTACAAACGTTTTTTTGGACAAAAGAATTGAAAAATGGTGTATTCTGTGATGTATTCTTTTGCAATCTATTTATTGACAATGCAATCTCATTATCATACAAACAATACCAAGCGATTTTATAATACCTATGGAAGGTTTGAATGCACATATATGAGATATTCACAGACATGCTTGGATAGTTCCAAAATAGTATACAAGGCAGCGAAAGATAGGTTTTCGTGAAGTATAGTTACTGGGATTTGTGGATTCAGTATTTTGATTTTTCGTGAACGAATTGAAGATGATTTATTGGGAGTTTGAGATGAAACATGATGAAATATAGGTTTTTTGTTGTATGTGGGTTGGTGAGTATTCTCTTTCTTGCATCCTGTCAATTGGCTTCCAATCCTCCTTCTGTGTATTCCTTGGGTAGTATTTTAGAAGAGAATCAAATTACTACACCAGCACTCTTTCTGCACAATCATACAATCAGCATTCTTTCCCCTGAGAAACAGGAGTTTTTCCCTGTATACAAGTATCCAGAAGAAGCTGAGATTCGCGGTCGGGGGAAAACCATACTACGATCCTACAATATCTATTTTGGAGTCTCAGCAGAATATGGAAAAATACAAGAGTTTACTGTATGGAAATACGATACAGATGCAAAAGAACTTCAGAGAATACTATCGCTGCCTTTGTCTTCGTATTCCCTATCAAAAGTTGGTCCCGAAGAAAAATGGTTTCAGATAGGCAACTTTGATACAGAAGAAACTGTGTGGATACAACCGGAAGAATCTAAAAAAGTACAAGCTTCCTCTGTGAAAAGTCTGAAAGAAATCCGCAAGACTTATTTCACTTCTATTCCTTCACATGTCATTGTAGAACATTATGGAGAAGATCAAATTAACAACGAAAACGGTATCGTTAGCTATCTGTTTTCTGTGTTGAATCTTGACAATCCTGCTGATACAACTTTGATTGGCGAAGGAATCAATTCAAAAATCAATGATAATGGGACTTTGTTTGCCTATCAATCGTTTGATAGTAATCAGCTTCATGTATACAACTTCCAAACCCGAAAAACAACTTCTTTTTCAATCAATGATCAGAAGTATTTGAAGTGGGGTTTTTGGGGAACAGATGAGTTGTATGGTTGTTTGTATACCGAAAAGTACATGGGACGAGCAACTTGAAGTGGCCTCTATGCGCATGGATGGAACCATACAATGGCTTTCACTACCTGCTACTATGACAGAAGGTAGAACCACTACATTATCAAAAGTATTCCAGAATCAGTTGTTTTTTTACAGTCGGGATACCTTATCTCTTGATTTGGTTCGAGTAGATAAAAATCAGCAATGGACTTCCTGGGAACTAATGGATCCATCCCATTATGAAGAAAAATTAAAATTCTATCGAAATGGAATATTTAAAAAGGACACTACCAATCCCTATACAGATGAAAAGAATTACGGTTCAGGATTTTATACTGGTTTTGGTCCTCGGCATTCTGATAAGGACACCTATGATGGACCTCAAACTTTGGTTGTATACAATGCAGTGAAGGATGAAGTCCAAACTTTCTATCCAGATGAGCAATTCTTAGAAGCTGCCGAATATAGAAAGACGGTCAAGTGTATGGCATCTGAGTTTCTTCTTGGAGGGGATGGTTTATATGTGATGATGCAAAATGGTATAGATGGTAGTGATGAATTTATCAAAAAACCCATTGCATCAAGTTTTTACTACTACAATGTTGGTACAGGAGATTTTCAAATCATTTCAACTCTTGAACATGATGATTCCATTACATATTTTGAGCTTATACCCCATTCACTTTCTCACCAAGAAAACTATGTTATTTTAAGTCAAAGTTTGCAGACGGTTGAGGATGAGTTTTCTTTCCATCTTATGGTCTGTCCAACTGAAGAATCCTCTTTGTATCCAACGATAATTCTTCCTTGGGTCGATGAAAATGATAGTTCTTACAATGAATTTTTATGTTGGATTGATTGAGGAAAGATTTTTGTCAATAATTTATCCTTGTTCAATAACTCTAGCAGGCAGTGGGAAGGACAACATCCTTCCCACTGTTAAAAATGAGTAACGAGGTAGTATTTGAATCAAACAGTTATCTTGCATTAACTTAGTACTGCTGAAGGAGCATTTTCTCCTGCCTGCCAAACCAATTGCTTTACAGAAGAAGCTTAAAGACTAGCAAGGAGTAAATGAACTATGCGTTTATTAGAGATTCCTTTCAACCACAAGCCTTTACACGATGGAATTCCTTTAATTATGGTTAGTCTTCTATTTCTCCTTACAGATATCCTTCCATCTGATACACTATTCATTATAGATGGCTTGGAGTGGCACTTGGATTGTTTGCTGGAGTACTTTTCCTTTACCCGATTATACGCAGCTTGTCAAAGAAATGAAAAGATGTCATTAATGTGTTTTCACAGCAGTAATCACAGATTGGGTTGGATTCATTTAGATAAGAGTCCAGAATACTTGTCAAAGATTTAACCGACACCTTTGCGTTTGGTTTTCGTTTTTGCGATTTTCTTGAACGTAAACGTTTACCTGCCATTTCTACTATTATCTATAAAGATTTTGCGCTAGATTTTTTATTTTTGGGGACATAGTGTAACGACCATCAAGATAATCCTTTTCCCATGATGCATCTTTTCTTACGTGTTCACTAAAATCAAATAATGAAAACAAAATTGAACTTCCCTGATGATCTTTATCAAGGAACCAGATTTGATCTCGCCGAAGCTCTTTATCTCGTAAAATTGTGGTGTCATGAGTTGTAAAAATGAGTTGAGCATGGTTTGGATTAGTTTTCTTGGATTGATACATAGCAATGATTTGCTTCATAAGCTCTGGGTGTAAACTTCTTTCTATTTCATCAATCACCATTAATGTCCCGTTTTTTAAAGATAACAATATGGGACCTATAAGGGAATAGATTCTTTTCGTACCTTGCGATTCTTCTGTGAGATCCAGGTAACAGGTTGATGTGGGTTTTACAGAATCCTTATCAAAAACTCTATGCCCCATCCGTGTTTTTGGGATACTTGGATTGTCTTCATGACCCTCAATAAGATCATTCTCTATGACTCTTTTAGTATTGTTTTTATTGTTAATAATGAAATCTAGAATAGCGTAAGGTACATTTTCTTCTTTAACCTCAATAGTAGATATTTTCAAATCCACCAATTCTATCATTCTTCTTACAGCCAATTGTTCTGGTCCATTCTTGCTTTCATCAAGTAACAATTTCGAAGTTGGATGAATATTTCTGCTTGGATCAATTTGAACATTTTTTATCCAATTGAAGATTTTGCTTGATGTCTCCCCATTTAAATAAGAAGCAACAGATAAAAAAGGGACATCTTTTCTTGTATTCTTTGCCAATTTCTTACCTTCTGGAAATTTTCTACCTATTTCGATTTCATCTTTATTTCGGGAAAAAAGTTTGGACTCTCTAGATGAGTATGATGCATATAGCCATTCAGAATGGATTCTCTTTTGATCCATGGAAATGCCGTAACGATATTGAATCGCTTCATGAACAAATACAATCTGAAATGTTGAAGGCTTATCTATAGTTTCTGTGTTAAACAAAAATGGGAGAATGTTTCTTTTTTGTTCTTCATTTTCATTGTTGTCCTGGGATGTAAGAATATAGCTCAAGAAAACATTCAAAGCTTTAATCAAGTTGCTCTTACCGGTAGCATTATATCCATATATAGCTGCAGATTTCAATACTCTTGTGCCGTTACATAGCTTAACTACATTGTCACTTTCGCTGGTTTTATCGTAGGACGCCACCATGCTTAGGACTACTTCATTTTTGAAAGAACGAAAATTTTCTACTAAAAACTCTAATAACATAATGACTCCTTTCTAGGTAGCATTGTATACCAAAAATGTTTTTTAACAACTTTTTTTGTGATTTTTTTACATTTATAACATTTTTAGTGCACATTTTTTTCTGCTGGACAAAGTTTCGTATTACAAGGAAACGGAGTTTTAGATCATACCACGCAGTTATACCGTGGAGAGGGGATACAAAAGCGAATTCATATCATTCGTTTGATTTACTAAACTTTCCAGTCATATTCTATAAATTGAGCTGTTTTTTGAGCTATCGTTCTGCTAAAAAGACGCTCAACCACATGCAAAGCACCATCAATTCCTGCAGATACTCCTGCAGTTGTGATAATTTTTCCATTGTCTATAAAACGCTCTCCAGCACGTACTTGGATAGAAGGATACTGCTCTTGTAGTGTTTTGGTAGCCCCAAACCATGTAGTCGCTTGAAGATCATCCAAAAGACCAATTTCAGCAAGTATGAAAGCACCCGTGCAAACAGAAAGAACAATTTGAGCTTTTTGCACTTGGTTGAGTATCCATTTGGCAATGCGAGGATCCTGGCTAGCAAGTTGTAGATTGCCCCCAGGAATCACCAAAATATCAGCCTGAGGAGAAGACTCTACGTCGTACGCTGCATGAAAGGTCATCCCTGTATGAGCATGGATATCATTTTTATCCGGGGCAACCAGGCTTACCTCAAAGGCAGGCTGTCCTGCTGCGTCCCTGGTGTCATGAAAGATTTCCAGTGGTCCACAAAAATCAAGGAGATACACTCCATCATACACTAAAATGAGTACTTTCATGTTGAAACTCCTGAAGATTCTCTACACTCTTTTTTCAAAGTTTTCAAGAGGAAGCACTGTAACTCTTGAATTTAGAGGATATTCCTGATGTCCAGGATAAATCACGAAAAGATGTTCAAGTGATAAATCTTCCAAGGCGATATGCATGGATCTGCTTAAGCGTGGAGCATCCATATATTTGAATTCTGCGGCATAGTTTTTACCTCCCTGCATCCAGAAAAGATCAACCTCTGCACCCCCCTGAGTGGACCAAAAATACACTTCATTGGCTTCCTTTTCTATGCATCGCACGACCTCTTCTAATGCAAAGCCTTCCCAGGAAGACCCAAGCTTTGGATGAGCATAAAGCTCTGCATGAGTTTTTATAGATTGAAGAGCATGGAAAATACCGCAATCGCGTAAATACAACTTGGGAGACTTGACTAAACGCTTGGAAGTATTGTTAAACCATGGCATAAGCAGTCTGATCATGAA
Source organism: uncultured Caldisericota bacterium (assembly GCA_964493625.1). Lineage (GTDB taxonomy): Bacteria > Caldisericota > Caldisericia > UBA6126 > UBA6126 > JAGLCW01. The sequence continues at coordinate 3,098 of CAZBOU010000044.1, read as the reverse complement.
AGTACTTTCCAATATATCAATGTACTTTTTAACAGTGACATCGGAAGCACCAAAGGATCGTCCAATTTCGCTGTAATTCAATATTTGTCCATGATAATGAGAGAGCATGGTCCAAAATCTTCGTAACGCGGTGGAAGGTATTTGTATGCCCAGCTGAGGGATATCCCTTTCCAAAAAGGTAGAGATATACTGAATCCTCCACATGTAGGACTGTTCATCATTCACTGCAAGGAAAGATTTGGGGTAACCTCCGCGGATCATTAGTTGATCCATTTGTTGAAAACCAACATCTTCAAGTGAAAACCCTGATAGATGATAGTAAGCTATTCTTCCGGCCAAGGTCTCAGAGCTTTGAGATATCAAGTCGCGAGATGCACTGCCCAGAATTAGGTATTGCTGTTCCAATTTCTGATCTACAAGATATCGCAGGAGTGGAAAGAGTTCAGTTTTTCGCTGAATTTCATCGATAACAATCCGTCCTTGCAGATTTTCCAAAGCAATTTGTGCCTGGTCCAATCGAGCTAAATCGCGCGGATTTTCCAAGTCAAAATAATGATCAAAGGGTATCTGATTGGCCAAGGTGGTTTTCCCACATTGTCTTGCCCCCAAAATAGCTACTACCGGAAATTGCTCGAGCAAGGATTCAATTTTTTGTAAATCATTTTTTCGTTGTATCATTTTTCTACCTTAAAATGATATTTTAATGAACTTTCGTGTAAATTCAAATAGTATCTTCGAGATTTCAAGAAACTAGCCACCGGAGTGCTTGGTTGAGCCACATCCATTGTGCTGTCTCAGTGCCATCGGTTACCCAGTTATTCGCTTGATCAAGCCCCATTTCTGGATGGATGGCAATTAACAAAGCAGATCCGCTACCATAGGTAATACTAGCAATACCTACTGTATTATTGGTGGAGTCCAGTGTGGCAATCACCGTGAAATTTTGACGATCATGTTCTTTGTATCACCTCTTCTATCGTCGAAAACCTAAAGTGACGCAAAACAAGTATATCATTTGAATCCGATTTTATCTAATTACTGAAGTACCATCATTAAATTGTGCCCCCCAGATACATATGGAATATTCTTGAAAAGTACCACCCAAAAACTTGGATAACAATACTCGCGTAGCCAACTATCTTGACAAATACCGGTCCTCGTCTTTCCAAAAGATGATTCGTCGTTTATAAAACTCCGGTAAAGCAGCGGAGAACTGTTCCGTAAGCCTTGATTTTATTATTTCTGACAACATCGCAACCTCCAATTCGTTGGAATTTTTAGTTCTAAGTTAGTTCCAAGATGGTTCCAAGTTTAGTTCCAAGTTAACGAGTGTACCACCGTGCCGACGAGGTTTTGCCCACGACATATATAGAATTGGCTTGCTTCAGTTCACGTACCAAAACTTTGATTTGATTGCGCGAATGACTCGGTAAAACTTGCTCCAACTCTTTAAATGGTGTTCCTTTCATGCCATTCTTGCGAATGTGTTTAATCAGAAGCTCTTTATTTGTATCACGGTCCAAACCGACAAGTCGCGTATGAGTGCCCGATTTATCAGTGATTTCATATAGACTTCGAGCCAAAACAAACTTGTTCCGGCTAACGTGTTCGACCAAGCCGCAAAGGGCAAGTATCTCCGCTATACGGCGGTTGCGTGGTGATTGTCTATCGAGGAAGTTCTCAAGTGTCACACCCGTTGGGAAACCACCAGGACTTTCAACTACAAGCCTGTTGCGGTATTGCCGAACGAACACGCTCCCGCTCAACTGATAGTTGCGATGGCTAACGGCGTTTAGTAAGACCTCTCGTACAACACGTTCATTAAAAGTAGGTATGTCAAAGACAAAAAGTCCCTCCTGATAGTGTTGTTTGTCATTTCGAAGGTTGATAAGTTCCCATAAACGATCATAGCAGGAAAAGAAGCCCACTCGAAACTCTTCACGCTGTTGTGCCGGACCCGAGGCATCCAAAGAACGGTACTCAAACACTATCTCAGATTGCGGCAGATACTTTCCGAGTGCGGAACGTGTTCCAAACAGCACCAAAGCAGCATAAGTCACGCCACCGTCTGAAAATGCCTCACAATCAACAAGCAACTGTTCTGTCGAGAGATTCTTAATACGGTTGTTTTCGCTCTTTTCGGCCCATATATTGCGAAAGGCGTTAATCGCTTTTCCATCCAAATCATTAACGGTCGCACCCTTACAGACGCTTCCAGAAAAATCAAATCCCGTTTCGGCGTAAATTCTTCGGCGCACGTCCTCTGGCATCGGTACGAGGCTATCGCCATCACGCCACCAAGCGACGCCGTCCACCAGAACTGGCAGACCCGAAGGGCGTCCCGCAACATCAAAGACGAGTACGCGCTTGCCGTGGTATTCTAAGATGTTAAAATCCACGCGGATGCGCAATTTGTCCATCAAGCCTTTACGAGTACGCTCCGGTTGCTCAAATGCACGACTTCCGATCACTTGGCGCGGACGTTTGTCACTAATGCCAAGTATAAGCTTCCCACCGCCCCAATTTGACAATGCACAACAGTAACGGGCAGCTTCATTTGAGTCAAACCGCATTTTTGCTTCCTTGAATTCAAATGTTCGCCTTCTGGTGCATTCAGCAGTTCATCAATTGTGTTATATCCTCGCATATTTATTCACCTCGATTAAGTTATCGCAATACATCGGCAAAAATGGCATAATTTTTCTTCACACCATCGTCTAAGTCTATCATCCTGAATTCTACCTATAAGTTAGGCATAACAATGCCCAATTGTTGATACAGTGTCTCTTGGAGCTTGGTGACTTCATTTAACAAGCATTTCTTTCCGTGCCATAAGGCCTTTTTCCATTTGTGCAGTTCAAACAGTACTCGTTTGGCCGAGTATTTTGGATCCACATTGCCCTTTTTCATTTTGTAAAGTAGATAGTTGTATATGATCATTTCCAAGAATAGGACAAAAAAGTATCCTTTCATTGTATCGCTTTGATGTACTCGAAGAGGAAGAGACCTGAGTTCGTTTTTACAACTGTCAAATACTTTTTCAACATGATCTCTCTGTCGGTATTGGTTTAAAAGAGTTTCTGCATCCCGAGGACTAC
>CAZBOU010000043.1:0-10500 GCA_964493625.1 uncultured Caldisericota bacterium | reverse complement strand
TCAAGTGTATGTAGTAGGCTGTGTATTCGATTGATTCATGGCCCATATAGCTACTTAGATAGGGAAGAAGATTTGTGACATTGCGCCCATCACGAATCCACTGCATGATTTTGTGCGTGGCAAAATTGTGGCGCCAATCAAAAATCCGTGGATGATACTGCTTGTCAAACGAAATCCCCGCTTGTTTCCAACACCTCCAAAACAGATTCTGTATGTAGGTAGCAGAGAAGTTCCCTCCACTAGATTTTTCAAAGAAATACACCCGAGATGGAAGAAATTTACGAATTTTTTCATCATAGCTTTGACATAGTGTTGTCAGATCGGTAGACATGGCTACAATGCGATCTTTGTTCCGTTTCGAATTCACGATCAAGAGTGTGCCTTCTGTAAAGTCTACATCCGAAACTCGAAGATGTCGTACTTCTTGAGGCCTGAGTCCACAACAATACAGAACTCGAAAAAGAACAGGGATCACATATTCCCGCATAGGGGATAGTTTATGAGGAGGAAGTGAATCAGCCGCTGCAAAGAATGCCTTTAATTGATCTTCTGTATAGAGGTAGGGCAGAAACGATTCACTTTTGCCAACAAAACCCTCTGGAATCACATACGCTTCTTTGCCAATACTCTTCAAATATTTAGCAAAGGTTCGCAGGATTCTTGTACGTATTCCCAGTGTGGCTACTTTTTCATTGGGTTGTAATGTGCACCATCCTTCCGCCATTTCTTGCGTCAAGATGGTTTCTTCCGGGTGATGGCTACAGCAGTAGGTGTCAAAAGTATGAAGTCGTCTGGCAAAAGTATCTTTCTGATTGCCAAGAGACACACGCAGTTGTAAGTATGCTTCCATATCGGTTACAAACGAGCTTTGAAATGTATAGCTCATCGGTACACCTCAGATCTGACAGGGATATCATCGAATCCCATTGCACAGATACGTAAAGAAGGGGGATCGAAGGGCAAGTATCGTGTCAATACCTTTTTATTGCTGTGACCTAAAATCTGAGCGATCATTTCTGGATCGGATTCTGAGTTCAATAACCAAGAACCCATCGTTCGACGAAATGCATGAAATGATTTCCCATCTCGAGGCATTTTAGGTATGCCTGCTTGCTTGGCACATTTATTCAATACATTGGCTACACTGGATCTATCATTGAGTTTTCGATAGGGTTTTACCTCTGTAAGGAAAAGATACGAGAGATCGGTAGCAGGACGACCATGAAGGATATAATCAGCCAAAGCAACTGCAGCTTTTTGATCCAACGGTAGCGTCAAGCCAGTGCCAGTTTTATGTTGAACAATTTGTATCGTATGTTCTGTCCAGTGAATATCTGTCAATTTCAAATTGGCAATATCAACAGAGCGCAGGCCAGTAACAGAGGCTAGCAGTAGAATTGCATAGTTTCGTTTGCCGGTGGTTGTGGATCGTTCTGGTTGTTCAAGAATCGCTTTGAGTTCTGCAGTTCGAAACGATGGCAACACTTTCTTTCGAGAGGGTGGAAGCACAAAGGGAAGCAATTCGGAGGGTACATTTTGATACCCTTTGCTTCGTAAATACTCACACAATAGGCGAGTGGTGTAGATCACATTTCCCATACATCCTTTGTGATCAGTGTATTCAAACCGAAGAAATGCATAGATATCCTCGTGAGTGATCGTAGAAAAGTCATCTTGATTGTTCTGCTGGAGAACGTAGAAGAAATCTCTTGCAATAGAATGAACAAAAGGAATAGTACGCGGTTTTTGAGTTACACTTACTTTGAATAATTTTACTTGTTCTTCAAAAAAAGGAGAAAGGATATATTTGTACGGATTTCGTAGAGGATATTTATCTCGAAAGGGTTTCTCTTGATAATAGTCCTGTAACATACAAAGTGAACGATACATGTAGTGCTCTAAAGAATACCTAATGACGAGATGTTTTTGAAGTTTTGTTTTCAGTTTTTGGATCGTACTTTCCGTAAGATCTTCATCGTATTCGATAATCTTCTTTTGGTCGTATAGCTTTGTGATACTCTTACAGGCTTTCTGGTAATCTTGTACTGTTTCAGCGACCCGGTTGTTCCTGCAAAATTGAAGAATTGCTTCGATACCTTCGGACAATAGTTGATGCTTCATGTGAATCTCCTTTAAAGAAATAATAAGTTATTTCTTTACAATACGATTCACATCCACCATAAGCAAAATATTATTCCGATATTTTTAACAGCAATCATTGAATAATGGAAGGTTTATTAAAAATGTCGGAATAACTCTTTTATCGGAATAATCGGTTGACCAAACTTGATCAGGATAGAGAATAGGCACCTTTCGGAGCAAGTATGGATAGGTCACATGACTTTTGTTTGGCTTGCTTGTAGAGCGTTTCGGAGTAATCCCTTTTAACCCCATGATCTGCATAAGTCTGGATACTTTTTTATGGTTGACTGGACCTACTTCTGAATGAAACTCTTTGAACCATTTGGCAATCCGACGAACACCATAAAAGGGGTGCTTGGTATATTCTTCATCTATCATTCGCATAAGCTTCAAGTCAGTGGTATTGTCATAAGTTGATTGGTAATAATAGGTAGAACAAGGCAAATCAAGCAACTCACATTGTGTTTGAATCGATAAAGAGGAGGAGTTTGGTTCAATCATGCTCTTCTTCTCTTCGACAGTGAGGGAAGCTTCGACAAGTTTTTTTTTAAGAACTCATTTTGAACTTTGAGCTCTCCAATTTGCTTGTACAACTCATCTTGTAATTCTTCCTGCTCTTTCATAGAAGAACGTTGGGTTTTCCGTGATAAGATCTCCGGCAATACATCCAAAGCTCGTTTTTTCCATTGCACTATTTGAACGGGATGAATTGCATATTCAGAAGCAATTTCAGCCAAGGTTTGATTGCCTTGCAATGCCACCAATACTACACGTGCTTTAAACCCACCATCATAGACTTTTCGATGATTCTTTAGACCCATACTGTCATCTCACTTTCATACATTGGATACCGAGATCGTATATACTCATTATATCCAATTTTACAAAAGTTAACTTAAATATGTCTCCAGTTTTTGGGGAGCACCGTAGAGGTTCAAAAAAACCAACTGATTCTTGTTTAAAAAGGTTTTTATAGCTTTCCCAAAGTTTTATTTCATTCTCTTTTTTTTCTATGGTTGGTTGATACTTGAGCTTTAATCCTTTTTCAGTGATTTCATTATCAGACTCATATTTACTTTTTATCTCCTCTTTTTTTTGATGGCACTTTTCGGTGATCAGCAATGTAATTGTTGTTTTTAACTCAAGCTTTTCTTCTGGTTCATACGCACTAAAATACTTTTCGGTTAACTCATTAAATTTCTCAAAAAAAGGATCAGCCAAATTTTCAAAGATACCTGTATTGGTTATATCAGATTCTGGTGCACCAATCAGCGTATTGGCTGAAACAAGCTTGAAATCCAGATTAGGCAAAGGATCAAAACCAAAGTTGGGTTCATCCGGTTTACCATTTTGATCAACCAGTAAAGAAATGAAGAATCGTAATTTTGCAATCTGTATGGCAATTGACTGAATATCAACACCATAGATGCATTGTTGGATGATTCCTAATTTTCGGACATAGTTCCAATCTTCTTTCTGTAGGCGCTTTTTTACTTCTTCCTTCATGTAAGATGGAAAATTGTTAATAACCAAGTCAAACCAGATTTTATTCTCTGGATCTAACTTGGATAAAACATGAATCATTTTGTGGAGAACGCCCATCAAGAAAGCTCCAGAACCACAAGCTGGATCAAGTATTTTGCACTGATCGATGGCTTTTAATATCCTAATTTTTTCAACATCTGTCCATTCTTCTTGATGATTAGTTTGTTTATCTGGTTCTTCTGTGGATTCATGATAGGATAAAAGATTTCTAATTTTGGTTTCATCATTAACAAAACTCTTTAGGTAGGATATTAAACTCTCATCCACGATATAATTTACGATTTCTCTAGGAGTGTAGAAAGATCCTGTACTTTTTCTTGCAGTGGCTTTCGTTTCTTTGTTGTAGCTGGCTAGTAAATTTTCAAATACTTTACCAAGAAGCTCAGGATCAAGCGCTATCTCTTCTTCTATCGGTGTATTCTCTTCAATCGTAAATTTGTATTGATTGAGAATATCCATCAGCCCAAGAACCGTTTCATTGCTTTTCTTTGAATTGTTATAATCATCCTGCAAATCAATATGGGCATACTCTCCAAAAAATAGTTTATCGGGTAGTTTTGCTTGCTTGTTTTCTTTGGTTGAAAATCCGTCTAGACGTATTTCTACTGGATTATGTTTATCTTTTCGTTGATCGAGACACTCAAATAAACCACCATTTAGGAAGGGGATATTTTCGAAATGTGTGATCATGTTCGCTGGTTCTTGAAACAAATCATCGAATCGGTACACCAGTTGGTTGCCATATTCTGTCGGATTATAACGCTGTTTCCCGATTACTTTTCTTTTTTCTATGGGAGTATTGAGAGTAGCAAAGAATAAATTTTGGAGAATTGCTTTGTAATAAATTGTCTCTTCACCGTTTGAGTCTGTAAAGTTCTTGAGAATATGTTGAAGCTTATTCTTATCAAACAGCTCCGGTTTAATAAGTCCCTTTTCTTTCATGAACCAGACAAACAATACACGTGTAGTTAAACGAATTAGGGATTCGCTTTGATATATTTCATCCTCAATCATATCCTCGCTAGGACGCATTTGAGGGAATTTGACAATATGCAAAGCCCATGAATACCAATTAAAAAGTTTCCTATAAAAATCTTCATTTAGGGCTTTAGTATTTAGCTTTTTCCCCCAAGCTTTTTGAAGATCTGTGAAATTTTTGATCGTGTTAGTTTTCGACAACTCATCCAGCGATAAATCAAATAAAATTTCGATATGAGCTCGGTGGGAGCTTTGAATATCAATATCCTTAATGAGGGTGATTTTTGTCAGGACATCTTTTTGTTCATCTTTCTTGTGAAGACGACGATCGATGATGGCGAGGGATACATTTGAGCTATATTTAAACAAAACCATCACCGGCATAGGGAAAAGTTTGTTGATTTCGCGGGTGATTTGACTCAGAGCAGAGCGGGAGTAGGTATCTTGGGAGAGTTCCAGAGCAAAAAATAAGTAGCTCTCGATGATGGTATTGTCGATTTTTTGTGTAGTGAAACCGGGACACTTGTCTTTTAACTCATCAGAGGTGATTTGAAACAAAAGATCAATATATTGCCAATCCTTCACTTGTGCTCGTTCTTCGCTGAATTTCCCGCTGTTAAGGTTGGAGAGTATATAAGCATTTTGGAATTCTTGGTAGGTGGGAGCATTCAGTGGGGACTGCCGATCAGTGTTGTATCCCAAGGCTTGAAAAAGGCCGAGAGAGGATTTGGTAAGAGATTGAGTTGGCTTGCCGAATTGTTCGATAGCTTGCTTGATGGTTTGCTTTGTGTCCAGTTTTTGATTAGCCATGTTGTTTCTCCGCTTTGTTATCTTGTGTTTCTTTGTTCAATTCAGTTTCAATTTCCTCAATCGAAGGCAAGCTGGATTTTAGGTTATCAGGCAATTCTCGGGTTAATTCATACTCCGATATACCAATTGGTTTGTGAATGTCGCGAAGTGAGTACTCTGCAAATATTCTATCTTTTGTTTGGCAAAGGATTAGTCCAATGGTTGGCTGATCTGTCTTATGCTTTAACAAATCATCTACCACTGAACAGTAAAAATTCATTTTCCCTGCATATTCTGGTTTAAACTCACCTTTTTTAAGCTCGATAATGACGAATGATCGTAGCTTGAGATGGTAAAATAGAAGGTCCAGATAAAAGTCATTGTCACTCACAACTAGGTGGTATTGCCTACCAACAAAAGAAAAGCCTGCTCCCAATTCAATCAGAAATTTTTCTAAATGCTTGATAAGTTCAGTTTCCAATTCTCTTTCTTGATATGGTTCCGTTAACGTTAAAAAATCAAAGATATAGGGATCTTTCATTGTTTGTAATGCTAAATCGGATTGTGGTTTTGGCAGAGTGAGTTGGAAGTTGTTTGTCAAATTACCCCGCCGATGGTAAGCATCATTTTTTATCATTGAGCTAAGAGTGTCACGGCTCCAGCCATTTTGGATAGTTTGCTCCATATACCAAGTTCGAATAGAATGGTCTTTGACTCTCTGGATCAGAAGAATATTGTGACCCCAGGGCAATTGTGAAACAAGCTGTTTCACAATTGGAAAATCCGACTCATATTCCTTGTAGAGCTGTAACATAAAACCTATATTGCGTTCAGAAAAACCTTTTATTTCTGGTAATTCATTGTTGATGTCTTTGGAAAGATTTTGGATTACCTTTGATCCCCAGGATTCTTGTTTCTGTTTTACATAAATCATCTTCCCAATATCCCAATATAGATTGATCATTTCAGCATTAACCGATAGTACAGCCTTTATTTGAGCTTTTTGTATTCGTTCTTTTATATCCCGTAAGAGAGTACTGTATTCTAATATTCTGTTCATATTTCTTGTTGCTCTCCTTGGATTACCAGCCAGGTAACGAGTTCGAAGTTGTCCATGTTCTTGATCTGTCTGGATGGTGGAACAATTTTAAAACTCCGGTTATTGAGTAAAGAGGAGTCCTGTTTCTTCTTAAATACGTGAGCGATCTCTTCAACGGATTTCTTTAGGAGGTTGATATAGTGATCCATCTTTTTGCCTTGTTTGGTTTCCTGGTTAAATAAGTCACATAAACTTTCATAAGGAGCTTTTTGCCCTTGGCATAAAAGGCGGAATATTTCTAAAGTACGTTTGGCGCTAAGAAAGTTATACCGGACAGTGCCATCGTCTCGAATATAGACAAGGTAGTAGGGATTCAAGGGATTGACAACGTCATTGCCCTCATAGGCATCTTTGTGCTTTAAGCAAAAGATGACACCGGGCTTGATGATCTCTCTTTTCTTTTCATCGGTTGGAGCGGGTACATTGGCATATAATCCAAACGGAGTATTTTGCAGTTTTTGGTTGTTTCCCTCCAAGAAATTAAGAAGCTCAATCCGAAAATCATCCAGAGAAAAATCTGTCAGGGATATACCATCGGGTATTTCTTCTAGATCCAGCACTTCTTTTTGTAAGCGCTTGAGCTGTTTGTTCCTATATTTTAGATCCTCCGAGATCAAATCTTCAATCTGCTCTGAGTTGAGAACATTCTCTTCTCCTGTAGCAGTGACATCGACCAGAGCCATCCTGGCTTCTACCCTCTCTTTCAAGTTTATGTATTTATTAAGGTCTTTCGTAGGCCAGAAATTGACCAGCTGAATACGGCTATTTTTGCTTCCAAGCCTGTCAATACGACCAAACCGCTGCAAAATCCGAACGGGATTCCAGTGGATATCATAGTTAATCAGATAGTCGCAATCCTGTAAGTTCTGTCCCTCACTTATACAGTCTGTGGCGATAAGGATTTCGATCTCTTGATCTTTGTCCATTTGCGTTAATTTTTCTCGGTTTTTGGATATCGGAGAGAAATTGGTCAGAATCGAATCATAGTCATTTTTGCCGTAGGAGGTTTTTGTAAATGATCCGCAAACAAGGGCTATATGTTGTTGCAAGGTTTTTTGGCACCATTCTTTGAGATTGTCATACAGGTATTCCGCAGTATCAGCGAATGCAGTAAAGACTATCACTTTCTTATTATCCGCATTGATGGGAGTATTGACTTTACATCGTATGATTTTTTTGAGCTCATCAAGTTTGGCATCCCGATTCGATCCTACTGCAAGTGCGGTATTATATAGGGTATTTAATGCGTCTTTGTCTTTTGATAGATCCGCTAACCATAACTCAACATTCATATCCGCCATGTCGAAGGTGAATTTCTTTCCGACCAACCATTCTTCCAACTTCTCGTCCATATCCTCCGGGGATTCATTTTCTTGGTTTAACGATTCTGTCAGTTCTATCTTGCTCTCTGTTTGATAGGTTAGGAATTGTTGAATTCGTTCTTCCAGCATTTCAATTTTTCTGATCGTTCGATCCATTGATATCTCGAAGGATTTTATTGAACTTTCAAGGCGTTTCAGAAAGTTGACTTTCATCATGTCTATAAGGAAATACTCTCGTTTCGATTGTTTGAATTGAACATGCTTAGTTTGGGCAAGATTTTCATATTTTTGGTGGAATTCGGGTTTGACATACTCAGAGGGATTGAATATAGCTAACTTATATTTGGAGATTTGTTCATTGATGGCATCATAATTAGGGAATCTTTTCATTAGATCTATTTCGGTATACACCGACTTGGGTTTGAGTCGCTCAGGAAAGGACCCGATTTTTTTAAGGTTGTAGTTTGATTTGATGTGTTTTCGGCTCCTAGCAATGGTTAGCTCATCCAATAGCTTGAAAAAAGCAGAATCCAGTCTCTCCAGCAAATCTTTGGTGGATCGGTCTTTATTTTTAGGATCTGCCCAACGGGTAAACTGATTCTGCGCAGTATTCAAAGTCTGGGAGATATTTTTGATCTGACAGCATTCGAACAAAGCACCATCATTGTCCTCAGTGATATAGGCAATTTGGTTACGAAGGTCTTTAAGATTATTATTCACGGGGGTTGCGGAGAGCATTAGAATTTTAGACTTGACTCCCTCTTTGACCATTTTATCCAGCAGCCATTTAGCACGGTTAATTTTGCTCTTGCCATCTTTTCCAGCTTTTTCTCTGGGATTTCCTTTAAAATTGTGGGATTCATCAATGACGATCAGGTCGTAATTTGCCCAATTAAATGTTTCCAGATTGATTCCATTCGCATCTGACATCCCTTTTTCCCTGGTTAAATCAGTGTGATAGATTACCGTGTACCCGAAACGATCTTTGGGAAAAGGATTTAATGAATTGTTCTGGTTTGCCTGGTAAATCGTCCAGTTTCCTCTTAGTTTTTTAGGGCACACCACCAAGACTCGTTGATTCAGAAGCTCAAAATACTTTATTACAGCAAGTGCTTCAAATGTTTTTCCGAGTCCAACGCTATCAGCAATAATACAGCCGTTGTGTTTAAGGATTTTGTTAATTGCGCCCTTGGTGCCATCTTTTTGAAAATCATAGAGAGCATTCCAGATCTCGCTATCGAAAAATCCTGTTTTTTCATCGAGAAGCCCTCCTTTTTTGTGTTCATCCAGAAACTGCTCAAATATATGAAACAAGGTTTTATAATAGACAAACTCAGGATCATTCTCACGGTAAACTTGTTCCAGATATTTCAACACTTCTGCTTTTACATCTTCAACTAATCCAGTCTGGTCTTCCCAAAGAGAGTCAAACCATTTTTTCAGGTCTCTACGGAGGCTATCGCTATCGATCGTAATATTCAATTCAATATTGTTGTTACCTCCCAATCCCAATCCATTAACAGTAAAATTGGAGCTTCCCACGATCGCGTTTTCTATGCCTGATTCTTGAGTGATATGATACATTTTGCCGTGAAGGAAGTTGGGCTTGACCATGGAGCGAATCTCTACTTTTTCTTGGATCCACTCAGCGCATTCTTTAGCAGTTCTTTTTTGTGTCAGTCTATTTTCGAGAGGAATACTGAGTTTACTATCCTCGATCTCATAAGCTCGAACATTTGATTTTTCCGGGTCGATGCTCTTGATGAAAGTGGGTTCTCCAAAGAGAAATCTCAAATGGTCGATCGAATCCAGCTTTTCTTTTAATTGCTGATATGCGTAAATAGTAAAGAAAGCTGAGACAACGGATAACTGAGAATTCGGTTTTATATGTTGTTGTAAGTACTCCCCAACGATTCCGTACTTGTGGTTATCCCGAATAAATCCATCTTGAGACATCATTCACTCCCAAAAAAAGTATTTGGCTTTTGCCACGGATTCATTATAAGAAAAAAAGATACTTTTCTAATATCTTATTGAAACAGCACATAATTGTTACATTTGGGCTTCAAGATTGCAACCCAAATGGTTATTCTGATGCCGGAATAAGTTTGTTATGCATATAGTGCTACTTAGTTGAGATTTCGGATTGGACTATCATGTAATGCTCAAGTTTTGGTGGTATTGGAGAGATTGGAGCCTCTAGCTTGAGTTTACTACGCTAAAAACAACTTTTCTGATTTCATCAGACTTTCATCCCATTTTTTGTATAGACTAAAAATGTAATTGATTGTAATCTTTTATTGACAACCGTAAGTTGCTATGGTATAAACTAACTATGGCAACTTTACGAAAACAAAAAGTGGGACAATATGTATATTGGCAGATCGTTGAATCCAAACGGGTCAATGGGAAACCCAGACCGGTGGTTGTTGCCCATTTGGGCACCGCAGAAAAATTGCTGGTTAGACTAACCCAAGGACCTGTGCAAAAAGAAATTCAATCTCGCTCTCATGGAGCTGTACAATTATTATGGAAAGCAGCGCAGAAGTTAGAACTTCCTTCTCTATTTTCCACTGTCCTTTCCTCTCAAATGAGAAATGATGTGTCTGTCGGAACTACCTTACT
>CAZBOU010000042.1:0-10603 GCA_964493625.1 uncultured Caldisericota bacterium | reverse complement strand
TTAATAAAAGCCTTTTTATGTAAACAGTACGTATCATTTCACAAAGTTCCTTCCAAGAAAACTTTCTATTTGTGTATCACAAACATAAATAAAAGGCAATGTTTTTTAGTAATTTTTTTGTCATTCATTTTGAAAGTATGGTAGCATGCAATACAAAAGCAGTTGGGTATTGATTTATGAAAGGGGGTGGGGTTGATTTTTTTGGCGTTCATAATCTTAATCTTGATATTGCAAACGAAACAATGCAGATTGCATCGTACCAATATCCTGTGGTTGAGGGTATTTTCTGGTTGCTAGTATCATTTGGTCAGGAAGAGAGGAAAGTAAATAGAATGAAATAGGTCCTTGCGAATTTTGAAGGAAAGAACCAGAAAATTTGACTGAGCTTCTTTTTATCGTACCATGTATGTTTAGTAGCCCGTCGTTATCTGTAAAATTCAACACTGGAAGAAACGATTCTTTTTCTGTACTGGCATTTACTGCTTTTTCGATGCTCATGTTTTCAATGGGACTGGGTTGTATTCTAAGAAGTGCATGCTTGGAAGTCTCTGAAGTTCCATCGTAAGAAATAATGTACAGGCTTCCAGTATCTTTATTTACAAAAACAGCGTCTTCAAACCAATGTTTTCCAATGGTGGCTAAGCTTGCAAGTAGTCCACCTTCAACCAATACATAGCAATAAACATGGTCTGCCATTCCAATGGTTGTCAGTGCAGGAATTGCCCAAAAACCTTTATTGGTTGCAGTTTCAAAAGGAATAATGCGAGAAAAGATTTCTTCAGAAAAGGATTCCTCCTCCGTATTCCCATTACTACAATCTGTGCTGAAGATTTGATCGCGAGTTGTAGGTGACCACAGCAGTTGGTTTATTTCGGGATAATAACTGATAAAAAAAGTACCTGAAGGAATGGATGGAAATTCAAAAGAATGATAATATACTAAGCGGGATTCTATATCCGGATTTGATGATACAATGACAGAAAACAAGACTTTGTTTTCATCACCATGCCCCAATCTTTTACGGGTGGTAGGAGTGGGAAAAGTCATTCTTCCAAAATCGTCATCTGTAGGTTTTTGAATCTCAAAAAAGGAGCCTTTGTATCGTATTTGACCAGGCATTTGAGCTGTCTCATATCCAAATACAAGAAGCCCTTCAAAGGCCCAAAATGATGTCACTGAATGATCAAAAGATATGGAATAATGGGAATGATCTTCAAGATTGTAAAGGATGTATTCTCCAGAGACCACCTCTGTATTATCAAAAAGAACCCAAGGAAGAATAGTATTGTTGTATCTGGTTGTAGGAATCAAAGATCCAAATGTAGTACTGAGTTCTTCGAAATCATGAGCGGGAGTTTTCAGTGTAAGAGAATCCATTTTGTTCCAATAATAAATCTCATTGGACTGGTTTACGTAGTACAAAAACAACCAATCTCCTGATGGTGGTTGCTGTGTATCATCCAATGCCTTGATCGTAGAATCATCATATTGGTAGCAACGGATGTAATTCTGTATTGTTTGAGTCGAAGAAACACTTTGTGCTTGAGGAAGCGTTTTGTGAAAAACAAACTCCTCCAATACCATTCGTTGATCGTTGAATGCAGCTTCATAAAATCCACCACTGGTGGAATGAATTTCCTCCAAAACTACCTCTGAAGTTTCATTAATTTCAATAGGTGTATTTTCTTCAGTGGATACATCGACGTTTACAGAGGTATCACGTGGAGTTTTATTGCACGAGGTGCAAAGAACACATAAAGAAAGCAAGCATACTCCAACCAATCTCAAGTTCATATCTTTCCTCCAGAAGTCATTTCCATTGTTTATAATACAAACATAAATAAAAGGCAATGTTTTGAAAGAATATAGTGTCAATTTGCATTTTTTTTTGCTTGTTATATCGTTGTGGTAAGGATTGAAGTATAATATAGTGATTTGATGCTATGTTTGAAATGCACTTGAGATTTGGGCTAAACTTTTTGTGGGAGCTACAATATGACGATGTTAGAGACCATTGAACTTTACCAAAATGCAATTAATAAGGAACGACCCTTCCAAGGAACATTGCTGAAAGAATTACGGAATTACTACCGCATTGGACTTACTTGGTCCAGTAATGCTATAGAAGGAAACACGCTTTCTGAAAGCGAAACGAAAATTCTTTTAGAAGATGGTTTAACAATTGGTGGTAAACCTTTGCGAGATACGTATGAAGCATTGGGTCACGCCAAATCCTATGATTACATGTTTGGAATCCTCCAAAATCGCTCTATTACCGAAAATGATGTCCTTACAATGCACAAGCTATTCTATGAACAAATGGATGCAGATTCTGCGGGAATCTATCGAACATCAAAAGTGATTATAACAGGTTCAAAGTATCCGGTTTGCCCTCCGGGTGAAATACAATCCAAAATGGATCAGATGTTTCATTGGATCCAAACAAAAAGGGATCGGTACCATCCCATAGAATTTGCAGCTCATCTTCATTTGCGATTTGTAACCATTCATCCTTTTGTGGACGGTAATGGTCGGATTGCAAGATTGTTAATGAATACATCTTTATTGCAAGATCAATACATGATCGCCATTATACCTCCCATATTGCGACAGGAATATATAGAACTCCTGGAAGAATCCCATTCAAGTCCAGATGGTTTCATTGCATTGATGATGCGGTGCGTCTTAGAAACCCAGAAGGAAATCATGCGGTTGTTGCATATACCAAGTCCAACATAGAGATATTTTTATAAAAGATTTCTATGTCTGTTAATAACTCATAACGGACATGGATACATTCCTATCTTTGTAGAATTATTCTAAGACATTGTGTTCATCAAATTTTCATTAAAAATGTACAAGAATTTCCTCTTCATCTTCGCGTTCTTCAACAACAAGAGGAACTGCTTTAAAAAAATCCACAATAGGCACTAAAAATTGAGCCTTTATAACATGCGGAGAAATCTCTTCAGATGGGTCTAAGACAATAGTATTCCATACGACCTGTTTCCCATGAATGTTGAGCAGGACTACATCTTTGTAGTGTTCTTTTCCCGGTGTGGTGTCGCGATAAAAAGTAAACTCCCATGTCTTTTGATATCGATCAAGCCCTGTACATTTGATTTGCCACTGATGAGGTTCAAACTCCTTCTTTTCCCATGTTACCGTTTCTAAATATTTGTACAGCACAAAATTCAGATCTACCCGAAACTTTGTATTAATTTGCGTTGTAGGGTGTCCCAGTTGATAGTGATACGCATACATGGTTGCTTGCTTTATATGTATTTGACGAGTGGAAGGATATAGTGTAAAAGACCGTCCTCGCGTGTTTTTAATGACTACCGGTTGGTTGTCTTCCTTTTGCATTTTATACCCAAAGAAAAACGCCAACTCATAAATGTCAATATATATTTCATTTTCACTCAAAATGGGTGGATGATTCCATTTTTTTTCTTCACCATCAAAAATGGGGTTGGAAAATATCTTTTTATCATCCAGACTATTCAAAGAAAATTGAAGTCGATGATTGGCATGATTTTTAAATTCAAAATGTTCTGCACTATCTGATGTCCATCGACGGAATGAAAAATCAAAAATATCGGCCTTCAAATCATTTATGTGAATGTAGAAGGTATCCTTGGGGGTCAAAGGCGAGGGAAGAGCATTCTGAAGGGTAATTTGTCTTGACCAGGCATATGTTTCTTCTTCTATTCTTGCAGTATCAAGTCCATTCTTGAACAAACAACTCACCATTTTTGCCGAGGGAACTCCTTCCATAATTTCAAACGGTTCTGAATTCACCCAATCGGGTTCTGCTTCTGTTCGTACAGCAAATACATACGATCCAGGTTTTTCGGGATTGCATATCTGGAAGCTAGTAGGAATGGTAACCTGGATGTCTTGATACCCCTCCAATGCAGGATTTAATTCCATATTGATATCAAATTTGATGGTTTTATTTTCCATATCCCACTGCGAATCAGCATATGGGTCTGGACAACGAGGATTAGGATTAGGAATATCTGGTTTTTCAGAAGGAAATACTATTTCTTTGGGAAACTTTAACTGAATCCACTGCCTTATTTCAAGTTTCTTTTGGATGGTGAAGCTAAACTTATACTCTGCATTTGTTCCGGTGAAATTGGGTGTTATATCCATGTATACCTTTTTCACTGCATGTGCATGGGGAACAATAACCGTCATTGAAAGCAAAGAAAATATAATAAACAACACAATATTCTTTTTCCACATCATTACAAACCCCTTCCAGGTCAAAAAAAGACCTTTTCACCCATTGTATAACCAAACCTATCAAGATCAATTCAGAAAGGTTACATTTTGTTAACTTCGCAAAGCTATTGAAAACAACACCGCTTGATTATTTTAGTCTGGGAGCCACAGTTGAATATCTAACAAAAAAAGCCACATGGGAATTAGTTGTATTTCAATCCCCTCGTGCATCACTTTTTTGTACACATTTTGAGTAACAAGAAGGCATTGATAGTCTTGTATAGGATTGGAAGTAAGAAACATGGAAAAAGCTTTGTACTCCCGTTGGGATATTTCATTGGTATACGAGACATTGCACAGTACAGTTCGATTCTTTCCCTGAATGACAAAATCAATCTCTGCACCGCTCTGATCATCTTGCCAAAATGTAATTTTCTTTGTTTCTCTTCGAAGGTGCAGAAAAACGACATTTTCAGCATGCCGTCCAGTATCAGGAGAAAAACTGCTTGCCGTAGCATTGCGAAGACCTTCATCGGAGATATATATTTTTTTTGCATACCGCGTTTGTTTCTTTAATGAAGAAGAAAAATGTTCAATCACAAAGAACAAATACGCTTTTTCTAAATAAGATAGGTATTCTTTGATCGTGTTTTCATTGCTCCCCACTGCAGAAGCAATTCGGTGGTAACTAAACCGAGAAGCAAAAGTAGTGGAACAATAATAGGCCAATTGTTCGATGGTTTTGCTATTGCGTATAGAAAACTTCGGAACAATATCCTTAAACAAGACTTGCTGAAAATATTGACGCAGAATTTCTTCTCGAAGGTTCAAATCTTTTACATTGATAATCTCTGGAAACAATCCTATCTGGAAGACTTTTTCAACATAATGTTGAAGTGAATCTTTCATGGGATAAAGAGTTTCGTATTGAACGATACCCGGGAGTTCTACATCGGGTTGATCTTGAAGATATTCATAGAAGGAGAAGGGAAAGTTTTCAAAAGCAAGGACCCTTCCCGTTAAATGGGATGCGAGTTCTACAGAAAGAAGTTCGGAATTGGACCCGGTGATAAAGACTTTCACATCGGAATGTCGATCGTATAAATCGCGCAACCAACGATGCCATTGGGAAATATTTTGAATTTCGTCCAGAAACAGAAACACTTTCCCAGAAGGATTTTTCATCACTCGATACTCCGATAGCAAGGTATCAAGAACTTTCACATCATCATGATTAACAAAAAAGGGATCCTCAAAATTCATCGATACAATATTAGACGCTGGGATATTAGTTCTCAATAGATGCATAATCAATTGTTTCAATAAGAACGATTTTCCAGATCGCCTGGCACCACTAATGGCAATGATGTGAGGAACAGAGAGAAAAGAAACAATAGGATGCAAAGTGCTTCTTTCTATACCTGTTTCCAACTGCTGACCAAACCAAATGGGATTGTGCTTGCGCAATAACTCCTGCATAAAACACCCTAATTCGTATTTTTATACGTTTTTTCTAATTGTAATTAGAATTTCTTCCATGTCAATGAAATGATCCCACCAAAACATGGGAAGCATCGGGGAAGCTACTGAATAAAAATCAAATTGACTCTTTCCAAAACTGCATTCAGTAAATCCGGAGGAATGCTTTCCACAAAGGTTGCCTTTCTAGCTCTTAAATCCATTGATTTGAGATGTTCACAAAGGATAAATCCAGTGGTAGAGGTTTGTTCATCCAAAGGAATATGCATAGGAAACCCATTGTCGGTATTGGTAATGGGGCACACTACAGCAAGGTTTGTATGGCGGTGATAGGCTTCATTACTGATGACAAGAGCGGGGCGTTTCCCATTCTGCTCATGTCCCTTTTGAGGAGTAAAATCAAGAGTAATGATATCTCCCTGTTTAAATCTAGTTCTTTTCAAATAATCTCGTTTCCAGCTGGACTTCCTGTATCCATTTCTTCACACAGATTGTTTCCATCGTATCCAGCAAATAACTCATCAAGGTTTCGGTATTCTCTATTCTTTTTTTTAATGGTAATCCTGTTTTTCTCTGCGATAAACTCTACACTGTCGTTCTCTTTAATGCAAGCCGTATCAAGAATTGTTTTGGGAACTCTCAAAGCCAAGCTGTTTCCCCATTTGCTAATTTTTGAACGCATATACACCTCGCAGTATTCATGTAAGAAATATATACATTATATATACATGATTTTTCCGCAAATAGCAACTATTATTTGTCAAAATCAAAAGTTTCTAGCGATTTGTTGTAGCAAAAGACGAAAATACAAGAACAATCCTTCCTGTTGAATTTCTTGTCAATGGAATCAATCATCGTACAATAACTGATGAAGAATAACATAATGGATGGTTTTTAAGAATTCAATTGAAATACAGAAATAGAGAGGTACGCAGTGATGAAGCCTTTACAATTTGACTACATAGATGCTTTGAGAGCTGGATGTTTCACAGAAGACGAAATAATGAACTACCAAACCAAAGTAGATACACTCCACCAAGATCTGCACAATGGTACTGGTGAAGGAAGTGAATACACCGGTTGGGTAAGCCTTCCTATCGTGGACAATCAGCAAGAGATACAGCAGATTCAGCAAGCCGCCAAACGTATTCAGGATAACTGTGATGCCTTTGTTATGATTGGAATCGGTGGATCGTATTTGGGTGCTAGAGCCGGTATAGAAATGCTCTGCAATCCTTTCCATAACGAGATTCCCCGACACCTCCGTAAAGCACCCAAGTTGTATTTTGCAGGGCATCAAGTAAGTGCTACCTATCTATCGCACCTTTTGGATATTCTGCAAACGCAAGACATAGCCCTGAATGTCATATCCAAATCAGGCACAACCCTTGAGCCTGCCATTGCGTTTCAATTGTTACAAGATCTGGTTCAGAAAAAATACGGGAAAGAAGAAGCAAAAAATCACATTGTAGTGACCACAGATAAAGAAAAAGGATGCTTGAAAGAATATGCGCAAGAAAACCAGCTACAAACGTTCGTAGTCCCCGATAATATTGGAGGAAGGTATTCGGTATTGTCCCCCGTTGGCTTGCTTCCATTTGCAGTGGCTGGTATTGACATTCAAAGCATGCTCCAGGGAGCCAAGGATGCGTATTATGCCTACCAAGATTCCTCGTTACAAGAAAATGAATGTTACCAATACGCTGTCCTTCGCAACATTCTTCTTCACCAAGGCAAATGTGTAGAAATACTAGCTGCTTTCGAGCCCTCTCTTTCCTATGTAGGACAGTGGTTTGAACAACTGTTTGGGGAAAGTGAAGGCAAAAACCATATAGGAATCTTTCCCACCTCACTCAACTTTACTACAGATCTTCATTCCATGGGGCAATATATACAAGAAGGGCAGAGAATCCTGTTGGAAACTATGATAACAGTTACTTGTCCTCCCCAAGATATTCTTGTAGCCAATAGGACCGACAATCCTCTTCCTATTCCAGAAGAGATTTCCATCAATGAGTTAAACACCATTGCGCTACAGGGAGTGCGAGAAGCCCATATACAAGGAGGAGTTCCCACATTCACTATTCACATCGAAAAGGCAACGGCCTATCATTTTGGCTATATGGTCTATTTCTTTGAAAAAGCTTGCGCCATGAGTGGTTATCTAAACCACGTCAACCCCTTCAACCAACCTGGTGTAGAAGAATACAAGAAAAACATCAAAAAGCTTCTCCAAAAGTTATAGGAAGCTTACTTCGTCTCGATCACTGCCATAACTGCATTCTTTTGGGCGTTTTCTCCGGGGGTTACCAGAATTTCTTTGATTTTTCCATTTTCAGGGGCAATGATCTCGTTTTCCATTTTCATCGCTTCCAAAATGAAAAGTAGGTCTCCTTTTTTCACAGTAGCGCCTTTGGTTTTTTCTATCTTCATGATCACTCCGTACATAGGCGCTCTAACATAAAGGCATGTGTCGCTTTCTGGTTCTAGGGTATCCTGACTTTTCAAATCGGTGGAAAGAGAGGTGGTGTTGGGATCATTCTCTGCTAACCCCCGCAGGGTTACCTGGGAATCGTCTACTTCCACGCGATACTTTTTTCCTTTAAGTTCAACGATATATATCATGGCTTACTCCCGTATTTTTTTTCATCATACTACATACGCTGATAGAATAATAGTATCAGCAGGTATTACTTGGGTATTCGGAATATTGTTCTGGAAAGCAATAATCGCAGCGAGTAAAATTTTCTCTTCCCCAATTGGATCCTCATTTCGCTGAATCTCACTTTCTGTAATGAGATCAAACACTTCGTTCATATTCCCTATATCCCCCACTTCTTTCACTTGGGATTTGTGAAGCTCTCGATGCACTTTGGCATTTTTGGCAAGAAGCAAGCTTCGTTTTTTCAAGGCTTTCAAGTCCAACTTCGAGATCGTTTTGGAAAGAAAAGAATGACTACTCCTTGAAGAAAGAATGTTGTAGCTAACAGGGGATTGCTCTTTACAATCGTCTTTCACTGTCTTTCTATTGTTTCTCATAATGGTATATTCCCATGTTTTTTCCCTGGTATTCGAACATCTTTGTCTTGTAACATCTCAAAAGCATCCATCAATTTTTTGCGGGTAACTTCTGGCAGAATGACTTCATCTACAAATCCATTGGCGGAAGCAACATAAGGATTCATAAATTTCTTCTTGTAATCCTCAATGTATTGATTTCGGGTAGCAACAGGGTCCTCGCTATTCTCAATTTCCTTACGGAAAATGATATCAACAGCACCTTCCGCACCCATCACTGCCACTTCTGCAATGGGCCAAGCAAACACAACGTCAGCTCCCAATTTCTTGCTGTTCATCGCTATGTAAGCGCCGCCATACGCTTTTCGAAGAATCAAACTCACCTTGGGTACCGTTGCTTCGGAAAATGCATACAGCAGTTTGGCTCCGTGACGTATAATGCCATCTTGTTCTTGGTCAATGCCTGGCAAGAATCCTGTCACATCCACCAGTGTAAGTAGGGGAATGTTGAAGCAGTCGCAGAATCGTACAAATCGGGCTGCTTTATCAGAGGCATTGATATCAATTGCGCCGCCTAAGTGATAGGGTTGGTTGGCTACAATACCGATGGGTCTTCCGTCAAGTCTTGCAAACCCCACGACCATATTGAGAGCATATTCTCTATGGACTTCTAAAAAGCTGTCTTTATCGGCTATTTTTTGAATCACTTTTTTAATATCGTAGACCTTTTTTTGATTGTCAGGAACAATATCGTCCAAACCAGGACAATCGGTATGATATTTCCCTTTTTCCATGGGGGGCTTTTCTGTATAGTTTTTTGGCAAATAGCTGAGAAGTTGTTTTACTCCTTCAAGACATGTTTCATCACTGGGGTATGCAAAATGAACCACACCACTTTTCTGAGCATGGATTTTTGATCCTCCCAGATCTTCCAGAGACGAATTCATACCGGTTACCGTTTTGACAACGCGGGGACCCGTGATAAACATTTGGCTGGTTTTTTCAGTCATGAAAATAAAATCACAGATGCCTGGCGAATAACAAGCCCCTCCAGCACAGCTCCCAAGAATCACCGAAATCTGAGGAATCACGCCGGAAGCAAGGGTATTTCGTAAAAATATTTCACTATATCCACTAAGGGAATGAACTCCTTCTTCAATACGTGCTCCGCCGCTATCATTAATGGATATGACAGGCGCTTTATTGTCCATTGCCTTGTCCATCAAATTGCAGATCTTTAACGCATGAGATTCACCCAATGAACCTCCTGCTACGGTGAAATCTTGAGAAATGACGTACACCAATACATCGTTCACTTTTCCATAACCCGTCACAACACCATCGCCAAGACATTCGTTGGGTTGTTTACCAAAACCATGATTTTTGGATTTCACAAACGAACCAATTTCGTTGAACGTACCTGAGTCCAAGAGCTTATCTATGCGCTCACGGGCTGTAAGTTTTCCTTTCAAATGCTGTTTGTTAATTTTATCTTTACCTCCACCTATATGGGCAAGTTCAATCATTTTTTTTAATTCTTCAATTGCTTTTTGAATCCACATAATCGTTCCTTTTTGAGTTGCATTTTACGATTTTCTAACTCGGTCGATGGTTTGTTTCACTAGGGGCGTAAGGACCATAAAAATGATGCCATTGCTCACAATATGAATCAGTCCAAAAGTCAAACCAGCTAGTAAGTATACTAGTAGTGTACTACTGTTTTCGCTAAATGAAACAAAACCACCCAGGTTTGTCAAGACATCATATACAAGAGTGATAACCAATCCAAAGGCTAGATAAGATAAGCACCGGTCATAGGGAAGAGCCGAAGAAAACGAAGTTTTTTTGGATCGGACGACCCATCCACCAAAAAACC
>CAZBOU010000041.1:0-10635 GCA_964493625.1 uncultured Caldisericota bacterium | reverse complement strand
AGGGCCACTAACATAGGTAGACCATAGCATTTCACCTGTAATGTCAAAACAAGTGATATATGTGCAACCATTAGGATTAATAACAGGAGTTCCCCACCACTCATCTAATGGTTTTGAACCTTCGAATATTTCACTTTGAAATGCATTCTTCAAAGGAAAATCTGTAGAAAAAGTTTTTCCAATAATGAATATGTGTTGGTCGTTTGTAAAGAATATAGGTGGAGCATAACAGGGCGATAAGCCTTTCCAATTCCCAAAAGTCTCTGTATTGGACCCTCCAAAAGAAGTATCCCAAAGAACATTTCCCTCAAAATCAAGTTGCACAATTCCCATATCTGGATTAGTATCTTGATATCCTTTTTTTGAATCAGTCAATACACAGAGAATTGCCATACCCGTTGCATTCAGCGAAGCACTACATCCCCATCCAGTATCGTAGTGTTTCTTGTCGGAAAAAACATTCAGAAAATAAGGCTTGGACCACAATAATTCTCCTTCAAACGAAAATTTCATGGCAATAAATAACGATTCAGAAGGATCTTGACCGTGGAAGTCTGTAGCTGGAAAGTTTGGAGAACTGGTTCCTACCAACACATAAATTCCAGACGAATGAATCAACAAAGATTGTAGAATATCAACCTCAGATCCTCCGATAAAGGTACCCCATAAGAGATCTCCTTGTGGATTGCGACAAACAATGTACCCATCTCCAATTGGGAACAACCCTTTTCGGATAGCTGGATCGACTTGATCCTGAAAAGCATTTTTTACAGGAATGTCGTTTGTATTTGCAATACCAATGGCAACAATATTCCCTTCGGGGGTAAGTTGGGCATCGAAGTATTGCAGCCCATCTAAAAATCCAAAAGAGGTAATATCATGATTCTTCCAGTACTCGGTTACCCATTGTTTGTCACCTTGATTATTGGTTTTTAGTAATGCGCTACTTGTCAGAGTAAAGAGTCCATCTGTAGACGAAGAATGCAAAAGCTTTCCCACTTGAGGCGTACCCTTGTAGGAAATATTCAGATCAGGACTAATTGATCGCATCCATTGGAAAGAAAAGTTCTTCTCTACATCCAATGTCTCCTCTTGAAGATCTTGTTTTAGATTCAGAGAATCAGATTGTTCTGTATACTCATCTCGACAACCAGAAAAACCAACCACTACACACAGTAGTATAGCAAGAAACAAAGTCATCCATGTTTTCATTTTCACCATTCTCTCCATTTAGGGCAATCTTGTAATCTTCAAGGATCTTCACATCTTCTTGATTGCTCAACCGGGAACAACATCTATTACTCTATTGTAGATTTGTCTCAATCTTTTCTCAATCCTAGATCAATGGCTACGATTTGAGAGATGAAATCGCTATATTGTGCTTCCGGTGATGTAGTAACGCAAAGTAGAAGCATCCCGCTATTGGACACAGTCAATTGATTAAATCCTGTTTCGCAGTTGTTCTGAACGTGTTGAACAGAATAGTTTTCCCCAAGAAGATTCTTAATATCCCAATAGTGGATCAATTCTCCCGTTTCGGCATTCATATGACACACATACCGATCTTGTAGGATAAGCACTACAGTATGATCTGATAAAAGAGTACTATAACCAGTTACATTTTTAGCGTACCAAATTGGTTTTTTGGAAAATGATTGGAGAGCAAATGCTTGTTTACTACCCCTTTCATACATAAACATTCGATGGCTAGTTTTGTCAATGAGGCGATCTCCATATTTACTAGGGTACACTCCCTGAGAAACAATCTTGCCCGTTGGTATATGAATGTCATAGTAATTCATCTTTCCAAGAAAAAGCTCAGGCAATTGTGCAGATAGGGTATATAATGTGTCTCCTCGTAAGAAATGATCCACACTAAAGGTACCGAAATTCACCTTTTTCGTCCATACCATGGATGGGGTTTTTAAGTTATAGGCATACAAGGTTTCTTCAAAGTCTGATAGTTCCTTTGGATAAATATGATATACCCCTATCCCATCAGATTGAATAGACTCAGAACTAAAAGCTTCCAAATAGGAATAATTTTTGTGTAAAACCAGATCCTTTTCCCAAGTCAGCTTTCCTGTTTTCTTGGATATAGCCCGAATATATATATCCCATAATCTGTCGGTATTGGTATGATACGTACAGATAGGATAGGTAATAACTTCGTCATCTTGCAGCAACCCTCTAACAAAATAGGAATTTTCGAGATCTGAATCTTTATCAAACTCTGGAAGATCCAGTTTCCAAAGGATTGAGTTTCCTGCAGGAGAAGATTGCACGGCAACCATTTTACCCTCTAAGACTAAGTAGTAGATAGCGGGATGATTGGGCGTAGTAGTATCAGGGTTGTTACAATCTGAGAAGACCAACATTGGTTTTCCATCTGACTCAGAAGTAAAAATTGGATCTTGAAAAGTCTGCTGTATGGCTCCTGTTTGTAAGTTGTATTCACAATAGCTAGAAGTATTCTCATCGTAGGATCCTGATACAAGCACATTAGAAGAGTGTATTTGAATAGAACGTAAGTTTTTGATGGGATCTGACATCCAACGATATTCTGAACATATTTTTCCATTCGTTATTTGATTCCATGGTTCAGTTGCATTTACGGGGGCTGGCTGAAAAACTCCGTACAGTGTTCCAACGACTGAGAATAAAGTAAACCGCAATGTAGTGAATAAAAGGATGAACACACAAATGACAAGAGCACTTAATCCAATAATTTTTCCAATAGATTTAATCATGTTTTTCATAGTGTTATTCTAACGAGATAGCCAAAAGTTCTTGGAATTTATCATCATGTCCATCTTTTGAATCTGGATATTCTCCTTTGACTAAAACATATAGAATACCTTCCTCTGATATCGTAAAACAATTGTATCCATTGTTTCCCCTAAAGTGTTCCAACGAACAACACCTATACTCAGTGCCAATTAATTCTTTCACATCCCAATATTTCAATATATTTCCACTTTCTGCCTCAATATGGCATATGTAGCGATTCTCTAAAATCAAAACCATGGTATTATCATTCAAAACAGTGCTGTAACCTGTTGCATTATAAGCAAACCATATGGGTTTCTTTGAAAACTTGTGTAAAGAGTAGAACATATTGCTTGTTTCATTCACCACATAGAGACGCCTAGGTGTTACACAATTAAGAATACTGCCGTAGCGGATCGGTATGGCTCCTTGGTCTGTTTTTCTTCCTGTTTGGGTGTTTAACCCATAATAATAGTACTTTCTAAATATGGTACTAAAAAAAGTTTCACCATAGTAGTACATTCTTGGATTTTGATTCAAAATTAAATGAAATGGTTCTATTCCCAATTTTTTTTTCCATTGTAATTTTTTTGTTGCTGTATTATATCCGTATACAGTATCCCTCATATGGATGTGGAAATCTTTTATGGAACTGACTACTTCGAACAGATATATATGATCAAACTTTGGGGTTGCACCAGTCTCTCTTTCTTCGAACACTATGCTAGTTCCACGTGCAGGATTTTCAATTTCCCATACAATTTCACCTGTTTCCTTAGAAATAGCTCTAATAAAAATATCTTTTACCATTTTTCTATACACTACTGTAAAAGCTGTGTAAACAATAACATCTTCATACTGCACCATACCATTCCATGAAGAAAACTCTGTTGTATTGCCTCCGTCAAAAGGAAGATTATGCTCCCACAATATCTTATTCCCTTCCGGTAAGGTCTGTATAGCAGTAATTTTCTGCCTAGAGCAAACAAAATATATGGGATATGCAGATGAAGATTGTTCTGAATTAAATCGAGTATCTATTTGAATTCTTTCTTCAGCATATTCTTTTTTTGGCATATTTGGAAATGTCTCTTGTTTCTTCCCAGTAAGAAGATCAAATTCATAATACCCAAAATTATTAGCACAATTTCCTAGAACAAATATTTGTGTTTTACCTAAAACAAACAAAGGTTGCATGTATTCTTGCTTTTTGGTTTTCCAAAGAAATTGGTTGCTTTGTTTTTCTTTTAAATCACTTAAGTTGTTTGTCAAACAATCCGAAACATTTACAGAGGCTGGCTGAAAAACGCCATATAGGGTTCCAACGACTGAGAATATAGTAAACCGCAGTGTAGTGAATAAAAGGATGAACACACAAATGACAAGAGCACTTAATCCAATAATTTTTCCATTAGATTTAATCATGTTTTTCATTTTACGCTTTCCCCATACTATCGATATAGTCCACAGGTATCACAATTCTCCTCTCTTATGGTGAATCTCAAGGGCTTTAGGATTCGGTTTCATTTGAAGATTCTATTGGTTTGCTTACATCAATGGCAATAACACCATATACCGAAAGAGGTCCTAAATTTATCGAATCGCGGTGATTTAGTTTTTCAGAGTATCCTCCAATGTATTCTTTATATATGGCACATAAAATACCATCAGGAGAAAGTATTAACTGGTTTCTTATTCGTCCATGACCCTGGGTATAGTATTGATCAAGCTCTTCAGGGTGGTCAAGGCTCATTTTTAAACCCAAATATTTTTGTCGATATAAAGAAATTTCAGGTTTGGTTATTGCTTGAATATCCCATTCTTGCAATACTATACCATCTCGTGGGTTCACTTTCTGAATCCATCGATCTTCCTTTACAAGAAACAACGTTTCACTCTTTGAGGACTGAGTAAAACCAGTGATACGGTATTTGATCCATGCAACATTCATAGTGTCATGATGTATAGCTGCAAAATAGGATTGGTCTGTCCCAGCAATGAAAAAATTGTACTTTCCAATTCCTTCCAAAAGAGGAGAATCAAGGTTAAAAGGATGTTTTCTCATTTTTTCTGGAATACCTGGTACATCTTCTTTTAAAATTTGTGCAGGAGAAGTTCTTTCTCCAGATCTACTATCAAAGCCATATAAATGGAAAGCCTTTAGGGTAGTAGTAGGATCTACTTCTTGATCTAAGAAATACAATTTACCATTATCCTCGAATCCACCACTGCACCCACCATAGAATGTGCTACCTTTCCAAATAAGAGTGTTGGTATTCATATCAAATGCGTAAATGGGATAGGGGGATGACTCTCCGTAAAATGGGAAATAGTAGATTAGATACAGGGTATGATGCTGATGCACTTTAAAACGAGCATTAAAATCTCCATTTCGCGAAGGATCGGGAATATCATCTAATGGAAGATCCCATTGTTTGATCAATTCTCCTGTTGAAGCATCCAGGATATTTAATTTCTCACATCCCTCTTCTGAATACGGATACTCTCGACTCATATAATAAATATGACCACTGCTGTATCGAAGTCCAAGAATGGTGTAACTAGACAAAGGATGTTCCCAGAGAATTCTTTCCGGGGTAACAGCCTGATTGCTAAAAATGAAATCTTTATCAGGAGTTTGTGTAGAAATTGCCTGGAGTTTGTCTCCATTCATCAAAACGACAGAAGGTATAATTCTAGATTGTTCATCTATTAATGTAGTTTCAGGAATCACAACATATTGAGGATTTGTTGAATTGCCTGACGACACCATATCCATATCCAGAGGTCTATATACATAGTTCCAAAACCAATCTTGGAAAGGCTTATATGAATCCTTTATATTCCACCGAAAATAAGAGTATGCTCGATCATGCTTTACATTGACATACAAATATTTACCGTCCAATTGTAGTGAATCCTTGCAGGGTTCTGCCATATCAGGAAAAGGTATAAGCCATTGGACGGGAGTTTCTTCGTTTGTTTTCCATACAGTACCCAAACGTATTGTATGGTCGTTAACACTCTTTTGCGTGCACGATGCAGCTGAACACAAAAGAACCAGTATGGTCACAATACACGTCAGTGTTTTCATGTTCTATTCAACCCCTTGTCAAAAAATAGTGTGAATGTACAACAAAAAAACAAAACAGATAGCTATTATACACGCTTATTCTCGTTGTTGTGTAGGTATTTCTAGGGAAATGGCTAGGATTTTTTGGTTGTGGACAACTTGGTTGGGGGGAGCGGGGATTTTTTCGTCAATAAAGATGATAGCCTGATTAGCAGGAGTAATGCGTACTGCAGATGGATAGAAACAACTCTTGTTGAAAAAGACCGTACAAGTGCATCCTTCTCTGAGAAGTTTTTTAGTATTCCAATATTGTAAGATCACTCCATCCTGTAGTCGAATGTGGCAAATATACTGATTGTCCAAAATGACAACCATGGTACCATCTGGCTGTACCTTGCTGTATCCAGTGGCGTTGTCCACAGACCATTGTTTAACCAACGTGTTTCGTTCATATACAGCCAGGGTAGTATGATAATTAGAAGTTAGCAAACTATCTTGGTTAACTCCCAATAGATGAAAATCTTTCTTGTAGTTCTGTTCACTGTTCTTCTCCTCTTCCAACTGTAAACTTGTTGTAGTTATTTTACGAGTAACCAAGTTAAGCTGTTGTAAATATCTGGTGTTGTTTTTAGACTCATACCACATCACCAGTAAATTGCCTTGTGAGTCAACAAACGATCCTCCACCCTCAACCTGTCCCTCCATCGTACCGGTATTGGTATTAATAACATACAAGGTTGGCTCTCCTATATCGCTGGGACAGCTTCCCTTGCTCACAGTATAGTAATATCGCCCTATCTGATTTAAAACAGGAGCATCGCTTTCGTCTGGAAAATTAAGAGTACCCCCTTGCACTGGATTTTTTACTTCCCATAGTACTTCTCCGGTATCTTTGGAGAGAGCTCGGGTAATAAGGTCTTTGAGTATTCGTTTAGTGTAATCCAGAGTGTAAGAAGTATACACCAAAATGTCGTCGTATTGGATGAAACCGTCCCAATCTGTATAGTCTTCCCGGCCATTGTTCCAATGAGGTATTTTGTGTTCCCACAAGGTAGTCTGCTTGTTTTCTGTTTTTTCCACTGCTCTGATTTTCCATTTGTCTCCTTTGTAAGCAAATGCTTGATTGTATGTATATCCCTGCAGTGCTTTGCCATCGGAAACAGAAAACACAGCAGGAGGAGGAGTTCGAATCATACCTAGTGAAAAAGAGAATTCTTCTACATTTCGTTTCAGAAAGGGATTTTGATAGCCGGTAGCCATGTCGTATTGCTTGTATAGATATTCGGGATCGTCATTGTCTACATACATATAGCGAGTATCCATGTACATATCATATTCGGTGTTGCTGGATCGCCAACAAGCAACATACCAACTTTTGGGTACTTCAAATTCCAATGGTTGATCCTGATACAAAAGTTCAATATCAGTTCCATCATCTTCGTACCAATCATACGTATTCGATTCAAAAGGAGATTGATCTGGAACAGAAGAAGCAAAATCTTCAATGAATAAGGGAGAAGGGTTGTTGTTTGTAACATTTGTAGTCGAATTGCAACCAAGATTACTGACAGAAAAACAACTCACTAGAAAAAGAATCATTCCTATATGTCTAAATCTAGTCTTCGAAAAAGTGTGTTGCTTTTGTTTCATACATTGCTCCTTATCTCATGATCCATTGTTTTTATTACTGTTTCACTGAATCATCCCCATGAAATGACCCTGACACAAAAACATGGGAGGAGAGTATTTGAATAGAACGTAGGTTTTCTATGTTTTCACTTTACGCTTTCCCCATACTATCGATATAGTCCACAGGTATCACAATTCTCCTCTCCTATGGTGAATACAAATGCCTTCAGGATTCGGTTTCATTTGAAGATTCTATTGGTTTGCTTACACCAATGGTAATAATACCATAGACTGAAAACTGCAAATCTTCCGGTTTGGTATAAGTACTTCTAGCATCTGTTTTTAAAGAATAGTACCCAAGTTTTTCTTTGTATATGGCACAAAGCAACCCTTCTTTGGAAACCACAAGCTGGTTTCTCCCCCAAGAATAGTATTCTTCGACATCTTCTGGATTGGCAAGATCATATTTTGTGGTATTCACGTTACGATATAAAGAAAGCCTTGGGTTGGTTAATGCTTGAATGTCCCATTCTTGCTCTATGGTTCCATCTGAAATGTTTACTTTTTGGATATATCGATCTTCTTTTACTAAAAATATCGTTCCATCTTCTTGTGGTTGGCTGAATCCAGTAATGTGATCATAGATCCAGGACAAAGTCATATCTTCTTGGTGAACAGAAGCAAAATGGCTAGAATGATTGCTTGATACCAAGAAGTATTTTTCGGTAACTCCTCGTAAAACCCAGTTTCCGGTAATATCTCTCTGAAGATACAAAGGAGGTGTTTTTTCTCCTGTTTTGATATCAATACCGTAAAATGTAGAAGCATATGAGTCATTCACTTCACTCTCGAACTGATCTGAAAAGTACAGTTTTCCATGTAGCTCAAATCCTCCACTACAACCACCATGAAAAGTCTCACTTTGCCAGGCCAGCACGTTCGTATTCATATCAAAGGCATAGATAGGAAAAGACCCCCAGTAATTAGGAAACTCAGGCTTATGGTACATCATATACAGGTTCTTGTATTGATTGACAAATCGCAATTCGGTGAATATAGGTTCTCCGTAATCATTCAATATATCCTGTGGTGGATACCAATTCATAATCCTTTCGCCAGTATCTGCATCTAGTACATTCAAGCGTACTTCTTTGTATTGATTTCCTGTATCGTATTCTTTACTCAGGTAGCATATTTTGTGATTGTAATAGCAGAAATCTCCATAATGATCACTAGGCAGTGTATGTTCCCATAAAATTCTTTTTGGATCATTCGGTCTAGTTTCGTACATACCCCAGTTTGGATCAATATAGGTGGAGACTGCTTGTAATTTGTCTCCATTAACTACAACAATAAACGTATCTGTTTCTTGTGTTGTTGACAACGCTTCGTTGACTACTACATAGCTGGAGCCTGAACTAGAATAGCCTTGGTTATCCAAATCTCTGGATACATAATCCCAGTACCAGTCATGGAAAGGGGATGTCCAAGAAGGATCCTGTATGTCACAGCGAAGATACGAGAAAGCATTTCGATGACGAACACTTATATACAGATTCTGATTCTGTAGATGCAAAGAACCAGAAACAGGTTTTGCCATATCTGGGAATGGCCTGAGCCATTGCACAGGAGTATCGTCTGGAAAACGATAGGTAGCTCCTTCTACATCAAGGGTTTGTTCTTCCGAAGTAGAATTCTTTGGATTTTCTGTAGCCACTGGTTTATGTATGCACGACCCCATACTGAATATCAAGAAGGCTAATATTAAAGTGCATAGTAGGTTTTTCATGTCTCATTCAGCTCCTTGCCAAAAAATAGTGTGGATGTACACAACGTACTAATATTAGATCATTCTTGTTCTAATTGAAAACAGAAAACTTTTTTGTTTGCAATTACAAGTAAAATAGTGCCATTATCTAAAGGAACAATATCAATGAATTTCAATTCGTTACCCCATCCATAGTATTGCTTGGTTGGGTAGTTGTTCTCAGTAAGTTTTATCGGGTATTGATAAGAATTGCCATCTGAATTTATTGAGTGGATAGATACTCTATTTTTGTCTTTCTCGTAACTTACAACAAATAAAGTACCGTTAACATGTTTCACACTTGAAACATCTTCAATCATTTGATTATCAGTTTTTACTGAACCGTCCTTATGTATATTGAGAGTTTGATAAAGTTGGGTGTTGTCTTTCTCAATCAGGTGGTAGTCAATAAAAACAGTATCCTTTCTATTTGATATAT
This sequence comes from uncultured Caldisericota bacterium, assembly GCA_964493625.1. Lineage (GTDB taxonomy): Bacteria > Caldisericota > Caldisericia > UBA6126 > UBA6126 > JAGLCW01. Next base: position 918 of record CAZBOU010000041.1, on the reverse strand, counting down.
ATACATCATCAATAATGTTACCTTCAATGTCATCGCTTGTTTTAAACAGTTCTTGAGATTTCACATACTCTAAACGATCTTCCCGTATCAAGTATTTCTGTAATTCAACCTGATGAAAAAGAAATTTACTTTCAGATAAACCAGAATAATCAGCTGGCATGGTCATCAAATATAAAGTTGCATTATTAATGAATATTTTGTCTATGTACACACTTGAATGATTTTCAATTCCTTCATTTTCAACAGATATGCTTGTCAACAGCTCAAGCTTCCCATCATTTAGTACATTGTACTTTTTCAATACAGTATTATTCTCATTGACACAGGTTACATATAGTGTGTTTTCTTGCATACACATACAGGTAATGTAATCTGGCCAAGTGGAAATACCCTCTGAAGAAAGAATTTGTTTATCCACAACTGTACCATCTGCATTACGAATACTAGAAATGTACATAGTGTGTTCATCTGCCTGCGATGAAAAAGTACAAAATGTATACTCTTGGTTCCACACTCTAGATATTATGTAGGTTCCGTTTGCTACTTCCCACATCAACTCTCCATTCAAACGATTATAAGCATTTATCTTTCCTAATTCCATTACGTCTGCATCGTCCGATATACAGAGATCATGCGTAGTCATTTGAAAGGATGAAAGAGCATCAAAATCTGGAAATTGAAATTTCTTTTGTCCGTTTGTTAAATCATAGCAAATCGATAATGTGGAGGAAGTATCGTTAACATGAAATGTGCAATACACTTCATTTAGATCCCATAAAAACATTCCATCAACTAATTCTAGATTTTCTTCGTAAATGATCGGACTTTCTTTTAGATATGTCCCGTCATTTTTTAGTACCACAATCTTGTTTTTGCATAATAAATACAAATTCTGCATATGCTCAGAAATCGATATGA
>CAZBOU010000040.1:0-10764 GCA_964493625.1 uncultured Caldisericota bacterium | reverse complement strand
CCACCTGTATGGCGATTTCGGTGGGCCTACCACCATCATTTGTACAGCATAGCTTATATCAAGAAGTGGCTATCGCTTCTTGATACCACTTTCGTGGCGCACCATCATCCAGTGAACTTGAACCAGACCGTAGACAATTTGAAATCTTTATAAGTCGTAAAAATCCTTATTGGATGAATAAGGGAGCCTACTTCGAAGTAGTTTTATGGGAAAACTTTCTAGACTGCATGTCAAGAGAGGGATTGCAATCCGAATACAACAAAGCCGCCAAAGAATGCGACATTTTTGTCATGCTTTTCTGTACAAAAGTTGGAATGTATACGAAAGAGGAATTTGAAACTGCTTTTGGAAAATTCCAAGAAACCAATAAACCCAAAATATTCACCTATTTTAAAAATATTGAAAAACCTCTTGGTGAAATCAAACCAGATGACATGAAAAGCCTTCGGGATTTTCAAGCTAAACTGAAAGAACTCAAGCATTACCAAACAAAATACCTATATACAGCAGAGTTGTTCAATCATTTCTACGATCAACTTGAGAAACTAAAAGAAATAGGTTACATTCAATGGAGTATAAATGCAGAAACCCCACCTCATTCAACCACCCAGGCTTTACCCTTACTCCACGACCTTACACCACCTCCGTTTAAACCAAGTTATTTTATTGGCAGGGATGACGAGTTAAAAACTATACATGATAAGCTATTCACCGATAACCCTTTGCTCCTTTTGGTTAACGGAGAAGGTGGTATTGGCAAGACTTCTCTAGCTTCAGAATACTATCGAAGACATAGAAATGAGTACAAGCATATCGCTTGGTTAGTCTACCAAAACAGCATAACCGATACCTTAATTCAACTATCAAAGTCCCTAGACATTGTTTTTGAGGAAACTGCATCAAGTAAAGAAAGGTTAGATGCTGTACTCACTAAAATGGCGAATATTCCTGAACCCAGTCTCCTGGTTATTGACAATGCCAATGAACTAGAAGACCTACAGAAACATCAAAACATCTTACAATGCTACACGAACTTTCACATCCTTATCACCACTAGAGCGTGTGGCACCGAAATAGCTGAGTATAGAATTGAAAGCTTGGATCATAAAGAAGCGTTACAGGTCTTTGAAAAACACCATCCCAATCACAAAGAAACCGAAAATGAATTGTTTACTGAGACTTGGAAAGCAGTTGGTGGAAATACACAAGTCATCGAAATACTCGCCAAAAACATAGCCGAACTCAATAGAAAAAAGAGCACCTACTCCCTTCAAGATATGGTGAATGATATTCAAAGCAAGGGCTTACTGGAGATAAAAGAAAACAAAGAAATGACTTCCACAAAACCTACAGAACTGATTTCAGCCATGTACGAAATTGGTGATCTATCCCCTCAAGAAATTCACCTTCTCTCGATTTTTGCCGTTCTCCCACCTGAAAGAATAGAATATGATGTGTTGGAAACCTTGTTAAGGGCGTTTTCATCACTCAATCCAACCCTCGATTCTCTATCCAGTAAAGGTTGGCTAGAATTTAACCAGGATTCCCATTCATATAAATGTAGTCCCGTTATCCAAGAGATTGTTAAGAATAAAAACATAAACCTGACTGAGGATTGTGAGCTTCTAGTTAATTCCCTGATTGAATTGTTAGATTATGAAGCTAATTCAGGACACCTTTTACATTGTAGCTTTGAGGAAGCTTCCATATATGCACGTTATGCTATCAGTGCCATGAAAGACATCAAAGCTACAGACACTAATAGCGGTTTACTTTATGATCGTATGGGTTCGTACTTTCAAACTACGGGGAATCTGCCCAAAGCCCAGGAGTATTATGAGGAAGAAACCGAGTGGTTTGAAGAACTCGTCTGGGAGTATCCCCAGACTGTGGGGTACAAGAATGGATTGGCGATTTCGTATTCAAAATTGGGAGATACTTACACCGCTACAGGGACCCTGCCCAAAGCCCAGGAGTATTATGAGGAAGAAACCGAGTGGTTTGAAGAACTCGTCTGGGAGTATCCCCAGACTGTGGGGTACAAGAATGGATTGGCGATTTCGTATTCAAAATTGGGAGATACTTACACCGCTACAGGGACCCTGCCCAAAGCCCAGGAGTATTATGAACAGTACAACCAATTGTCAGAAGAACTCGTCCGGGAGTATCCACAGAGTGTGGAGTATAAATATGGATTGGCGATTTCGTATTCAAAATTGGGAGAGGTATATTCTGCTACAGGGAACCTGCCCAATAAATATGATACTGCCATGAGTTATTTCAAAAAAGCAGAAAGATTATGGATCGAACTTGTTAAGCTTTCTCCAAACTACAGTGAGTTTCAGGAGAATCTAGTTAGGATACGTAAAGAAATCGAAGAGCTAAAATGAAGCTAAAAACGTTAAAGAACACACACAATTTTGATACTTTTTCATAACCTACAGTGGTGCATTTCATAACGTAGTGGTGTCAAGTTTAAAGTAAAAAAAATGCGCGCTTTGTTGTCTCAAAATGGGGTACTAAGATTGAATGTTTTCACCAATGGTAATAGGTGGGTTAATCTCCAAACCCTTTTGGACGCTATTTATGCAAATTCCAATCGTTTAACTTGGCTAAACATCACTCCCCATACCCTTCAGGATTCTTCTTGTGCCAGTTCCAGGCATCTGTAACTATTTTTTCCAGTGAACCAAACTCAGGTTTCCAGCCAAGCTGCAACTGAGCTTTGGTAGAAGATGCTACTAAAACAGCTGGGTCGCCACTCCTACGATCGCGCACAACAGCTGGAATAGAATGCCCTGTCACAGAACGAGTGACGTCGATGACTTCTTTAACGGAGTAGCCGTTGCCATTTCCGAGGTTGAATATGTCACTATCATTACCCGCTCTCAAATACTCCAGTGCTTTGTAATGCGCAGATGCCAAATCCATGACATGAATGTAATCGCGTATACAGGTGCCATCGGGGGTGGGATAATTATCTCCAAAGATGGAAATGGACTCTCGCTTTCCCAGGGGGACTTGTAACACCAGGGGAATCAAATGAGTCTCGGGGGTATGGTCTTCTCCGATGGAACCATCAGTGATGGCGCCGGAGGCATTGAAATAGCGCAAGGAAACATAGGAGATTCCATAGGCTTCCTGAAACCACTTCATCATTTTCTCCATGGCTAGTTTGGTTTCGCCATATGTATTAGTGGGGACGGTGGGATCCTCTTCCTCGATAGGAATGCGAACAGGTTCGCCATAGGTAGCAGCAGTGGAGGAAAACACAATCGTCTGCACATGATTCTCTTTCATCACTTCCAGTAGCCTAAGCATTCCATAGACATTGTTATGGTAGTATTCAAAAGGTTTTTGCATGCTCTCTGCCACCAGAGAATTAGCAGCAAAGTGAATAACGGTATCAATCGAATGCTTCTGAAAGATCGAGCTCATGGCTTCTTTGTCTCGAATGTCGCAGGGGTAAAAATGAGAAGTGGTTACCGCTTTGCGGTGACCGGTTTGCAAATTATCCACGGCAATGACATCTTCATGATTCTCCAGTAGCAATCTGCATACATGAGAACCAATATATCCTGCTCCACCTGTAACTAATACGGACATATTTCGCTCCTACTCACAAAAACAAGTAAAAAACATACAATAAAAACACACAAATGCCCCTTACGCGATACTGTACCCTACTAAACCTAACGATGTAGAAAAAGTCCCATCTGCACCCTTTCGCAAAAGAGTATTAAGCCCTCATAGACAAGATACCAATGTCAATCATTTGATCCGCACCTCAATACCATCCTAGCATTCGAACACGGGATCAGCATGCACCATCAATTTCCGATAGGGTTGTGTCTTTACACAACTGATTTTCAACAAACATGGGCATTCTTTTGATGAAAATGCCAGGCATCTCGGCACATATCCTGTAGCGTGCGCTGGGGAAAAAAGTTCAATTCATTGCATGCTTTAGTACTATCGGCCCAGTTGTAATGAACAGGCTGGCCAGGGTGGGCCGATTCTATGTCAACAGCAAACGAAGTGCCTGTAGTTTTCTGGAAACAGTGTACCAACTCGAGCTGACTATGTTTGTTTCCCGTTCCTAGGTTGTAGACATGAGCACCTGTCTCGTTGTGTTTGAGATAGGTAGCTTGGGTAATCCCTTTGACAAGATCCATCACATGAATATAATCTCTTGGGTTCCATCGGCGGTAGAGTAATCACCGCCATATATGGTATATGTTGGATCAATGCCCGAGGCAGCGCGTACTACATTGGGCATCATGGCATATGGACGCTTGCGTTCATCCAAGGCAAGACCTGCCGGATTGTGTCCCAAATGTCCCGATTCATGCGCACCCAAAACATGGAAACAACGAAGAATGGTAAAACTCCACGTGGGATCTTTTTCCAGTTGTTCCTGCATCAATTTTTCTACGGTGCATTTGGTATTAATATAGGGGGGAATGGATTCCTAGTTCATCGCCCTCTTTATGGGGACCTTCAACGATTGTTTGGTCGCTGCTTAGGATGTTGTATACGTCCCCCGAAGAAAGATATACCAAGCTTTTCATGCTACGATATTTCATCTCTTCCATAAGTTGTATCGTCCCCCCTATATTGTTTTGCAGGTGCGTGAGTGAATGGAGAGACAAGTGGGGAAACATGAGGGAAGGGATATCAGCAGCATGGACATTAGAGGTCAGCCCTCTCCTGCCTTATAACTGTAGGGCACCTCCAATGTGCCCCCAATTAGATGAATTGATTGAAAACCAAAAATGATTGTAAAAAAACATGGGAGAAAGAAAAGAGGAAATGGTAAAACCTTAGAATCTATTCCCCTTCTTCATAACTACCCGGATTCTCCTGTTGCCATCGCCATGCATCCCTGCACATCGCTTCCAAACCCAGCTCTGCCTTCCACCCTAGTTTCAGAAGTACCTTCGAAGGTTCCACATACGCCATAGCAATATCTCCAGGTCTTCTACCCACCATTTGATAAGGAATGGTGCATTTCCTACTCTAAAATAGGGACAATGCATTGTAGAAAAAGATTGTAATAAAAATTGAGAAAGGTAAAATTCATGGTATAACTAGATTAAAGCAAAATGTAGGAGATGAAATGACGATGAATGAATATATTAAGAGCATTTTTGGGTATGCATTTTTGAAACCCTTTCATCGTTTTTTTATATTGGAATGTAGATCTACTTACAAATCTTCATCAGATGAACCAAAGTTAGAGAGGTCATGATGGGAAGCAGAATAAAACAAATTGAATACTATTTACCCAAAAATGTTCTTACAAACGAACAATTAGAAAAAGAGATTCCTGGCTGGACTGCTGAGAAAATTGAAAACAAGATTGGAATAAAGCAACGCCATATTTGTGATCCAAATGAAACTGCGCTTGATCTTGGATACAACGCTGCAAAAAAAGTATTCGATTCGGAAGCAGTAAAAAAAGAAGATATTGATTTTCTATTGTTCTGTACCGAAAGCCCTGATTACTACTTACCTCCTAATGCCACCATCCTTCAAGATAAACTCGGATTGAGAACTAACATTGGTGCTTTAGACTATAACCTGGGTTGCTCTGGATTCATTTATGGTTTAGCCTTAGCAAGTAGTTTAATTCAATCGAAAATTGCAAAAAAACTTCTACTCATAACTTCTGAAACGTATTCAAAACATATTCACCCAAAAGATAAATCAAACAAAACGATATTTGGAGATGCTGCAGCAGCAATAGTAATTGAAGAATCTCCTGATAACCAAATACTAAATTTCACCCTGGGTACAAACGGAGAAGGTGCTAAAAACCTTATTGTTCCCCAAGGTGGATTAAGAAATCGTTTCAATCCCAATGAATCCGATTTAACCGATGAATCTGGAAGCACCCGAACAAAAAACAATCTATACATGAATGGACCTGAAATATTCAATTTCACAATTGACATTGTTCCTGAATTGGTAAACAACGTACTTGAAGCTAATAAAGTTAGCTTTGATGACATTGATTATGTAATTCTCCACCAAGCAAACAAGTACATATTGAACTACTTAAGAAAAAAGATTGGAATCCCAAAAGAGAAATTCTATATGAATATGGAAGATACAGGAAACACAGTATCTTCAACCATTCCCATTGGAATCAAAACTTGCTTAGAGAATCAAACCATCAAAGCAGGAGATAAGGTTCTACTCATAGGGTTTGGTGTTGGTTATTCCTGGGGTGGAACCATCGTAATAGTGTAATAAAAGAAACAAAGGAGTTAATCATGAAAAAAAGCGAATTCATTGAAGAACTAATCGACACACTAGAGTTAGAAGACAACAGTGATGAAAATACAGAAATAGCAGAGTACTTAGATTCTTTGGGTATTTTGTCTCTTATCGCTCTTATCGATCAACACTTCAACAAACGATATTCTGCAGAAGATATTAGAAAAGTGACCAGCGTAAAAAGTTTGATTTCGATGATAGGCATAGATAAATTTGAAGACTAGTTACCTCTCAGGATTATCATGAACAAGTTTTGTTCCTTAGAAGATAAAAACATTGTTATTACTGGAGCCTCTTCAGGCATTGGTAGACAGTGTGCCATTGCTTGCAGCCAAAGGGGAGCAAATGTTGCTTTGGTTGCACGAAACAAGGAAAGACTTGATGAAACCTTTGCACAATTAGATACTGGAAATCATGTCATTATTGAGCAGAATATCACCTCATTTGATCAACTCGAATCAATGATTGAAACAATTGTCGAACAGATGGGTTCAATATGTGGTTTTGTTCACTGTGCAGGAGTAGAACTAACACTTCCTTTTCGCAACATGAACCCAGAAAAGTATAGAGAACTTTTTGATATCAATGTAATCTCTGGATTTGAGATTGCCAAATACATCACTAAGAAAAGAAATATAGATGAAGTCGCAAGCCTTGTATTCATTTCTTCGGTGATGGGATTAGTAACGCAACCCGGGTTGATTGGCTATTCAACCAGTAAGGGTGCTCTTATTTCTGGAGTGCGGACACTAGCAGTAGAGGTAGCAAAAAAACAGATCAGAGCCAATTGCATTTCCCCTGGATATATTGATACACCACTATTAAAAAATATACCTGAAGAAAAAAAACAAGAATTGGCCGATAAACATCCACTGGGGTTAGGAAACCCAGAAGATGTTGCCAATGCAGTAGTGTTCCTTCTTTCTGATCAATCTAGATGGATCACAGGAAGCAATATCATAGTGGATGGGGGATACAGTCTAAGCTAGCGATCTTTCGCTGATAATTAATCTCTCATTTTTTTAACCATATCCATCATAAATTTATCATGATCAATTGCAAAATTACCTGTTTTCTTCGAATGATCTGGAACATTTCTGGTAACAACTGAACCAATGGATATATAAGCGTTGGATCCAATTTTAATACCATTTGAAATAATTACCCCAGGACCAATCCAAGTATTAGAACCAACAGTACAATTACCAGATATTGATGCTTTAGCTGCAATAATGGTGTCTTCACCAATCTGATTACCGTGTGCTATATAGACCATATTGTCTATAATAGTATCGTCAGAGATTTCAGTGTTTCGCCCCGGGAATAAACCTTTTGATATAATGCAGTGAGGTAATATTTCGACATCACTTCCTATTATCACCTTTCCACCATGGGGGACCATTCTGTTTTTTCTATCTTTTCGAAAAATCTCAATGCTTTCTTCACCAATTATACAGCCAGCACGTATTATTGAGTTGTTTTTTACTTCAACACCTGGTTCAAGAATAACATTTTCTCCAATGATACAATTATCCCCAATGATAACATCCTGGTCTGAAATGACTGCACTTTTAGAGATATATGTGTTTTCTCCAATAGTTGTGGGCAAAGTCTTTTGAAAATAATTCTTGGAAACAAGATACTCATGAATAAGGTAGAAGTCTTCTTTGGGATTATCAGATACCATGATTCCTAATTCTTCTCTATTTAAAAGCTTGTCAGCAATGGCTTTTGATGCTACGATCCCTGAGATTCTTTTGTCAAAGGTTTGAGAAATACACTTTTCATCAGAAAGAAAAATCAATGTTCCATCCTGATTCAATGCATTTAGTTTCCCGAGAGTACTAAAGTAGCAATCTCTTACAATAACACTGCTTTTAGACAAATCTGCAATGTCTCTTATATGCATAAGGTTCCTCTAATCATATCTAAAATTAATAACAAATCAGATTTTTTTATGTGGGAAAACAGGGAGAGTTAAAACTTAAACTCATCCAATCCATAACGATCACGAAGTTCAATAAGTTTGTTTAGAACTGTTACACCAATAGGGATTCCCTTTTCTTTTCTTTCAAGCCATGTGATGTATTCTTTTTCACCTGCTGTATAGATTCGGTCGCATCCTGGAGCTGTTGTAGAGTTTCGTAACTGCCGAAGAATATCTCCGGTTGTTTTTTTAAATTGATCTATAGGTACAAAATTCTCAATATTAATAGCAATAAAAAAATGCCCTAACCGATAGGGAACGGCTTGTCCGTCATCGTTATATCCAGACAAGGCTGTTAAAAAAGGTCCGGTTTGAAGAGCAGAAGATAAAATTTCTACTACCGTGGCGTAGCCATATCCTTTGTGTCCTGACGTTTCTTCGCCAATCCCACCCAAAGGAGTTAAAGCTGCATTTCGATCAATCAAATCACCTAAAACTTGATTTGGATCTGTTTGAGTTTTTCCATTGCAGTCAATCACCCATCCTTCAGGAAGATCTTTTCCTTCTCTAGCATATTGCTCAATTTTTCCTCTTTGTGTAGTAGAGGTAGCACAATCAAGTACAAAATCAAATTCTTCATCGGTGGGAATGCCAAATGTAAGTGGATTTGTTCCTAGCATATTATCCACTCCAAAAGTAGGAGCGATAGAAGGTCTTGCATTGGTTCCTGTTATTCCTATTAATCCTTCTTTGGTTGCCATCAATGGGTAATATCCAGCAAACCCATAATGAGAAGAATTCCGAACAACGACCATTCCCATTCCATATTGTTTTGCTTTATCTATTGCCATTGCCATTGCTTTTTTACTAACTACGTGGCCCATGCCATTGTTCGCATCAAGTACCGCAGTAGTAAAAGTGTCTTTTACAATGTCTATTTTTGTTATTGGGTTCACAATGCCTTGTTCTATGCGATCAATATAGATTGGTTTGAAACGCCCTATTCCATGTGAATCAATTCCTCGTTTGTCGGAAGTAATGAGGACACCTGCTATAATGGAAGCATCTTCTTCTGGTACACCAGTTTTTATAAGAACAGACTGCATAAAGTTTTCTAAAAACTCAGTATTCAAATATTTCACTTCACCTTCAACCATTTATGTTTTGTCTCCTATTCCAGTAACAAATTTAAGAATCCTAGCCTTTGAAAAAACTCCTTATTATATTGCAAACGTAATCCACTTCTTCTTCTGTAATCTCAGGATAAATCGGTAGAGCTAATACTTCATTACAAACTTTTTCTGCAATTGGGAAATCCCCTTTTTTGTATCCTAAATCTTCAAAGCATTCCTGCAAATGCAGTGATTTGGGATAATAAACGGTTGTTTGTATATCATGATCTTTCAAATACTTCTGTAGTTCATCTCTTTTTGAGGCTCGAATAGTGAAAACATAATACACTGGTTTTTGGTTTCCTTTCACCTTTGGCAGTCGGATATCAGTGCAGTCTTGCAATCGATCAAGATACCAATTAGCAGCAATTTCTCTTCTTCGTATTGCATCATCAATGTATTTCAATTTGACATTTAATATAGCAGCTTGAATGGTATCAAGCCTAGAATTATATCCAACAAACTCATGGAAGTACTTTTTTGCAGAACCATGAACGCGGTAGGCTTTTGCAAGATGATATAGCTCATCGTCATTGGTAACAATCATTCCTGCATCACCATAGGCACCCAGTGTTTTGGTAGGGAAGAAAGAGTAGATGCCAATATCCCCAATCGTCCCTGAGTGATGGTAATCACTGCCATATCCTTTCCAAAACATACCAAAAGATTCTGCTGCATCCTCTAGAACTTTCAAACTATACTTTTGAGATATCAACATGATCTTATCCATATCGGACATCTGTAAAAAGAGATGAACAGGTAATATGCCAACGGTTTCCTTGGTAATCTTCTCTTCTATTAGCGTCGTATCAATGTTGAATGTTTCTTCATCAATATCAACAAATACTGGTTTTGCATTGTTTCTGATTAAGCATGAGACGGAAGAGAAAAATGTAAATGGGGTGGTAATCACTTCTTTGGAATCGCTAAAACCAAGAATATCTGCAGAGAGAACCAAAGCATCGGTTCCTGAAGCAACAGCTATTGCATATTTTGCCCCGGTATAGTCCTTTATATTTTTTTCTAAATCTTGCACATCATCACCGAGTATAAACTGACCCGATTGAATGACGTGGGAAATAGCTTCGTCGAATTCACGTTTTTTTTCTAAATATTCTCTTTTTGAAGTGTAAAAATTTACTTTCAATATCACTCCTTACGAAGAAATTAATCTCGCTTAAATATTTTTACAATTTCAACAAGTTGATGGTTGTGTAAATTGTATTTTCGTTCACATTTTGTGCAAATCAGCGAATCACTTTTCAACACTTCCCCGCATTCACAAACCCATCTAATCTGCTTTGCGGGTACGCCTGCTACTAGGTGTCTGTCGTCTTAATTCATTAATTCTTGCCTGAAATGTCAAATATCTCATTTTTTTCT
>CAZBOU010000039.1:0-10812 GCA_964493625.1 uncultured Caldisericota bacterium | reverse complement strand
TGGGATATTTGACATTTCAGACGAGAATTAAAGAATTAAGACGACACGAACCTAGGTGGTCTTCTCATTATTGTGTTAGGTCCCATTATGGTACGTGTATGGTGTGAAATCTTAATTGTTATCTTCAAAATCCACGATTCCCTCGTTGAAATTAAGAACAGATAGTTTTTTGTTTTCCTTCTAAAAAAGCTCTCTCTTTGCAGAGAGCTTTTTTTTATGGGTTTCCGGAGATCGAAAAAAGGATGTGGTCTGGATGAAAGGAACCAATCACTTGTGGATAGGCTTTTGGTCCATGATGTTGCGTTGCTTTTACAACATATTGAATGAACTCACGAATTGTAACCTTTCCATCTTTTTCTTCGCCTTCAAATCCATCCGCTTCTCCCAAAAATGCATGCTGCACTGAATAAGTGAAAGGATTGATCACTTCTCCTTGAATACGCACAGGTCCAGATGGAAGAGCATTGTTCTGCGAAGTAATGACAAGAAAGTTTCGTCCTTCTTCACTTCGGCTGTTCCACTGCTCTTGAATGGTTTCCAAATAATCAATGAACCCCCCCGAATAACATGACATGACAAGGATGACAACTGTTTCTCCAGGTATCTGCAACACAGCATGAGCATAGTCGGGCCACACAGTAATACCTCGATGCGGCATATCGGTTTGATCAAAATCGAGCATCAATCCGCCCCATGGCTCTGTGGGCAAAAAACCATTTCGTACACCATGGGTATGGGAATACACAAAGCATGTATCGGATTGGGATATAAGATGAGAATACCTGTTCAAATGAGAAAAAACGATCTTTTGACTCACATGAAAAGGGTATGGATCTTTTTCGTATTCATCTTGAGAAATAGCAGGCTCAATCAAGTCATGAACTTCAAAAAGAGGATTTGGAAGAACTGCATCGCGTATTTTTTCTACAGCAGCAACTCCCCGATTTTGCAATCCCATATCATTATCGACCATCGCTTTGTTAAAAGTAAACAAAAAATGATCTTTCAGAGGTGAAACAACCGGCTCAATCCACTTTTCCTGTTGGGCTTTAGTCACGTGTCCATTGCAAAGAAGCACCTTGTGTACTCCGAAATATGAGCCACTCAAAGTACCGATTAGAAGTAATGCAACAAAAAGCTTCACCAATTTTTTCATCTGTTTCAGACCTTTCCACTGAGATTTACACTGTATACTCCCTTTTTATTGTAAAGTTACTGTTTGAGGAATGAAAGAACTCGGGTTTACTTTTCCCTGGTTTCGGACTATACTGATAAAAATTTTTTGTATGAGTTTGCGGGGGAACCGTTTCGGTTGAGAAGGTTAAACCTGACCCTTTGAACTTGGCAGTTAATACTGACGTAGGGAAGCACTCAGTAAATATGATTTCAAGCGCTTACCTGCTGGGTAAGCGTTTTTTTATTGATTCTGCTTTTGTTTTGCTTTGCTTGCTAGGAAAGATTCTTTTTGGGTTGTAAATCCCCCGCCTACTTGTAAAGATCGGAGGATTCTAATGAGTACGACGCAAATGAAAGCAGCCAAACAAAACAAGGTGACTTCCCAAATGAAGCAAGTGGCAACTCGGGAAAATGTTGATGAAGACGTCATTCGTAGAGGCGTTGCCACAGGCACTATCGTAATTCCCTGTAATATTCACCATTCATCTCTTATCCCGCATGGTATTGGTTCGTCACTACAAACCAAAATCAATGTCAACATTGGTACATCGAAAGATTGCGCAGACACTGTTCTTGAAATGCAAAAAGCCCACCTGGCCATGAAACTGAAAGTTGAATCCATCATGGATTTAAGCTCATTCGGGGACACACAGTCCTTTCGCAAAGAGCTGGTGCAAAGAAGCACTAGCATGATAGGAACTGTTCCTATCTATGACGCCATCGTGCGATTACAAAAACCTCTTGCAGATATTCGCGCACAAGATTGGTTACAAGTATTGAGAATTCACTCCGAAGATGGCATTGACTTTGTAACGCTGCACTGCGGAATGAACAAAAATACTGCATCGCGCATGAAGCAAGCCAATCGCTGTACAAACATTGTTTCAAGGGGTGGAGCAATTATGTTTGCCTGGATGGAATTAACAGGAAATGAAAACCCTTTCTTTGAACATTTCGACGAAGTGCTGGATATCTGTGCAGAAAACGATATGACTCTTAGTTTGGGAGACGCATGCAGACCTGGTTCCATAGAGGACAGTGGCGATGTCCCTCAATTGGAGGAGTTAATTGTACTGAGTGAACTAACGCAAAAAGCATGGAAAAAGAATATTCAGGTGATTATTGAAGGCCCAGGTCATGTCCCTATCAATCAAATTGCAGAGCACATGGAAATGCAAAAAATCCTTTGCAAGGGAGCCCCATATTATGTATTGGGACCTTTGGTCACCGATATTGCCCCTGGGTATGATCATATCACAGCAGCCATAGGAGGAGCCATTGCTGCAAGTCACGGAGCAGCATTTCTGTGCTATGTAACTCCTGCAGAACACCTTCGATTGCCCACATTGGACGATGTGAAAGAAGGTATTATTGCTTCAAAAATTGCTGCACATACTGCTGATATTGCCAATAATCGTTCTGGGGCAATTCAATGGGATCACGAAATGAGTACATGTCGAAAAAATCTGGATTGGGAAGGTATGTTTCGGAATGCTATTGATCCAGAAAAAGCTCGTTTGTATCGAAAGGAATCCAAACTTTTGGATGAACAGCGCTGTACAATGTGCGGAGAAATGTGTGCTATTCGAACTATCAATCAGGTACTCCAAAACGAAGAACCTGACTATATAAACTATAACAAGGAGAACTAAATGTTTAAAAACTACATAGAACAAATTCGAGATAAAAAACCCATCGTCCATTGCATCACCAATTATGTGACGGTGCAAGATTGTGCCAACAGCTTGATAGCCAGTGGTGGTGCCCCCATCATGGCTGATGACAAGAAAGAAGTAGAAGAAATTGTATCCATTGCGAGTGCCTTGGTAATTAACATTGGAACGCTGAATCAAAGAACAATTGAATCCATGCTGTTGGCAGGAAAAAAGGCCAATGCACTCGGAATACCTGTAATATTAGACCCCGTGGGTACTGGTGCTTCAAAACTACGCACCGATACAACAACGATGCTTCTTGACGAAATCCAATTTGCCGTCATTAAGGGAAACATTTCGGAAATGAAAACTATTTTAGAAGGGCAAGGAACCACAAAAGGAGTAGATGCAGACGAAAAAGATCTTTCGTATGTATCCTCGAATAAGGAACAATTACTACATATGGCAAAACAAATTTCTCAAAGAACCAAAGCCGTGATTACCATTACAGGGAAAAGTGATCTTGTGACCGACGAAACAACTTCCTTTTTCCTACATAATGGCGATCCCATGATGGGTTCTATTACTGGTTCAGGATGTATGTTAGCTGCAATTATTGGATTATACTGCGGTGGATGCTCTCAAGAAGATTACGCACCTGCAAGTGCTTTCGCAACTGCTCTGTTTAGTATATGCGGACAAACAGCAGCAGCAAAAACAAAAGCAGAAAAAAGAGGAATAGGATCATTTCGCACCTATTTCATTGACGAATTAAGCAAGATAAGTTATGATACGTTTCAGAGAGAGGCAAACATTGAAATTTCTTAAACACCAGCTTCTCCTGTATGCCATTACAGACCGAATGTGGATCCAGAATATGACCTTGGAAGAAGCTGTAGAAAAAGCGATTTTGGGAGGAGCAACTATGATCCAGCTCCGAGAAAAAAACCTACCTTTGAAAGATTTTATTCATCAGGCTTCATCAATTCAAAAAATTACAAAGAAATACGATATTCCACTCATTATCAACGACAACGTAGAAGTATCTTTAGCAATAGATGCAGATGGCATCCATGTGGGCCAAGAAGATGCGCCAGCGAAAGAAATCAGACAAATGATTGGAAACGATAAAATTCTAGGTGTATCTGCACAAACCATTCCTCAAGCCTTGCAAGCCATACAAGATGGTGCAGATTATCTAGGAGTAGGGTCCATTTTTTCTACTCCTACCAAAAACGATGCAGATCATGTCTCCCTGGATACTTTATGCTCTATCTGCCAAAAATCTACTATTCCCGTGGTTGCAATTGGGGGAATCCACGAAAACAATGCACTTGAACTTGTTGATACCAATATTTCCGGTATTGCAGTAGTATCCGCTATTTTTGCTGCCCCTGATCCGTACGAAGCTACTAAAACGATGCACCATCTGGCAAAAAGGATTGTACAAGTATGAGAGCTGCCATTTTTGATCTGGACGGAACTTTGTTGGATTCACTTCCGCTTTGGTACCGTCTTCCCTATCAATTTTTAGAAACCCACAATGTAAAAGTAAATCATGAAATTCATAAAGAACTGGCATCCTTTAATCTAGCGGAAGCAATCGCATATCTTGCCAAAAAGTATTCTTTGCAGGGACAATTAGCAGATATGGTTATGGAATGCAAAAACATGATTCGCGAAGCATATTACTACACTTTACCTTTGGTTCCCTATGTCTATGAATACTTGTCTTTTCTTCAGTCCAAAAAGATTCCCATGTGCGTTGTTACCGCAACAGACTATCAACTTTCAATGGCATGTTTGAAACGAAACCAAATCAATTCGTTTTTTTCATTTGTACTCACCGAAGAAGATTTTGGAAAAAGCAAATCCTATCCTGACATCTATACTGAAGCAGCCAAACGAATGAAGATCAAACCCCAAGATTGTGTCGTGTTTGAAGATGCGATATATGCTATGGATTCAGCATCAAAAGCAGGGTGCAAAGTGTGGGGAATGCAACCAAGCACCAAAGAGATTGATCCAGCAGTACTATCTCATTGTGATAATTGTTATCACGGTTTCCAAGCTTTGTATGAACAAAAAATCCTATGAAAAAAATACTCACCATTGCCGGTTTTGATCCTTCAGGAGGAGCTGGTCTTCAAGCAGATCTAAAAACATTTACTGTACATAAAACCTATGGAATGAGTGTGGTGACTTCCATAGTTGTTCAAAACACAAGGGGGGTGCAATGGGTAGAACCCATACCCCCCGCTCTAATACAAAAACAATTGGAAGTTATTTTGGAGGATATTGTTCCCGATGCCATAAAAATTGGTCTTATTTCTTCTGTAAATGCAATTCAAGTCATTGGGAAAGTTCTTCAAAAGAATCCTTCTTTCATCGTTGTTTTAGATCCTGTCAGCATTTCTTCCAGTGGTCATTACATGGTAAAGGAAAATACCTTGCAATCTTTGCAAGAACTCCTTTTCCCTCTTTCTTCATTGGTAACACCAAATATCACCGAGGCAGAAGCAATCTGCGATTTTTCCATTCAAAACAAAGCAGAGATGGCAAAGTCTGCCAGAAAAATAGCGAAAACTACAAATGGAGCCGTTCTTCTCAAGGGTGGGCATGCATCATTTCTAGAAGAATGCAGTGATGTTTTAGTGGATCAACATTCAATTCACTGGTTTTGCAGTCCCCGAATACAAACACTTCACACTCATGGCAGCGGTTGTACATTGTCCTCTGCAATCGCAGCCCACCTAGGACAAGGAGATTCACTCATAACTGCCATTGAGAAAGCCAAAGCGTTTGTTTCCAATGCTCTACTATATGGAATTCACCATCCTGAATGTACGGTTGGCAAGGGCAATAGCCCCCTGAATCATTCCTATTTACTTTAAACACCATCACAAAAAGAGTTGACTTATTCATACAACCATACTATATATCAAGAAGGAGGTAAAAATGGTACATAACAATTATTTTATAAGCAAGAACGCAGGAAAAGCAATTTGTGGTGCAACTGCTATTTTTCTGTTTATGGCGTTGTTCCTTTTTCCCGTAAGGGCTAGTGAATCCAAAACAACAAACCATAGGGTTTTGTGGGAGCATACAGATCTATTTCGAACCAAACCAAATACCGTATTGAGACCTGAAATTATTGAACACAATGGACTTGTTTTTGCCAATTATGGCAATGTACTCAATGTTTATCAGCGATCCAACGGAAAAAAACTTTTTGCCTATGCTCCGTATGTGCGTAGCGATCCCTATTTCATCCTCAATATAGAAATCCACGAAGGATTTTTGTATGCCTTGATTATCGATAGCAAAGCAATACGTGATGATGAATACGTTAACGCTAGGCCCTATTTATTCAAGCTGAATATCCAAAGTCTTGACTTTGAATGGAAAAAGCCAACTCAATGTTTAACCATGTCAAGATACTTTTTTGTACAAGGTGATACCATTTACCTTTTTAACTTTACTTCGAACCTGACATGCTGCTTCGATTGCTACAATGTGGAAACAGGGGGTTACAATGGGGTTAACAGTAGCATAGAAATCCCTATTTGTATTACCGACGATGGGGTTGTATTGGCTAGCCAGCCCAAATACAACCAAGAGTTGAATGAAGTATGGGTCTATTACTTTCGAAGTGCCACAGAAGAAAATCCTCATTCTGGTTTGGAAATCCAACGATTGGATTTAGAAAAAGGGTATCTACTTGATCCAATCTTGATTCCAATGGAACCTTCCTTTGATATCCACATGGAAATGTTCAGATTCTTTCCAATGTTGCAACGCAAAAATCTTCTCTTTGCTGAGTATTATGATTACTCCAAAAAACAGTATGTCATCATGAAGATCAACACTTTTACAAAAAGGATTGATTGGGTATATGAAAACCAGAAAGAAGTGTCAGAAATCCTCTCAAATCCAGAAGACAAATGCACTTTATACCTGCGAGAAGGAAGGAATGCCTATCGAAAGATCAATCACCTGACAACAGATACCCTTGAACACTGGGAGGTGAATGAAGTAGAAGAAGAGGATCGTTCTCACTCTCAATCCTCTTGCATGGACCATATCATAGCCACCCGATTTGTTCACTCTGTAGTAGTTTTTGATACCAATTCAGGCGAAGTCGTATGGATGAAAGAATCGGATACACCAACACAATTCAAAAATGTTGCTTTCATTGATTTTACCCCACCCATCATCGAAAAGACCGGTGAAAACACATATCAAATCCTCTATGCACTTGATGATCAAATAGGACTAGTAGAAATAACTTTGCAGTGAAACTCTACTTCGGTATGGGATAAAATTTCTGTAAGGTTCCCCCTTGGGTATGCTATCTAATGTGTTCAACTATTTGTCCGCACCCCCGACCCTGCCACTGGGGATTTTCCCCAATGAACTGATCTTTGTCTTCTGGTAAAAGTTCTTATCCGTCAATATAGAATGAAACAGAATCATTTTGACCTGCGTAAGAACTTGATAAAACAGGTGCGTGCGATGATGTGTAACTTATACTGAAGACTAAAATGGCTATAGTTACTAAAGAGACGACAAATTGTTATTTCATTTTTTCATTGTACTCCTAGTCATTCTTCTAATCCATAATCTCTCCTTCAATTGGATGGGATAGAATTGTTTTGTATTGGTATTGCAGTCATGTAACTTCTCTCTGGATTCAATACAAGCAAATGATCTGTGAGTAAAAAAGACATAAATCCGATATTGCTTATATGCCCTTGAGCGGATTTCCCAATGCATTGTCCTGTAGAAGAATTACACTCAACAATACATCGATTGTACAACATTTCTTTTTGATTCTTTTCTATATCAACACTAGATTGATAAGCTTTTTGGGATATCGGTTCCAATAAAAGAAACAAAGCAGATGTATCTTTGCATCGTACATCCACAATCCTATAGTCCTTGATGGATTGATTCCACAAACTCGTTCTTGTTTGTTTTGAAATTGCACTACATGTGGATTCATACGTCACATATATCATTTGATTATTTTGGTACAACGATGGCAAAGAAAACGGTATATTCTTTTGAAAGGGAAGGTTGATGAACCATGTTTCTGATGTTTTCAAATGATATGCAGTTAGTACAAAAGATTGATTTTCTGTCGAATCGTCTGTGCTGATAAAGTAAGCGGTCGAATCGCCGTAACAAACATCTTGAGTTTTACTTGGCAGAGTGTATAGATCCCGGAATATGGGTTTTTGTGGATTGATAAGGCATTGATATAACGAAAAAGTCTCAGATTCTTCTCGGGCAGTGAAGAAGATTTCATTTTGGCCATACTGTACATTGGAAACATCCGAAAATGGAAATTCCATTTCATATTTCACTTCACCAGTAAGAGATGAAAGAGCAACCATTTGCAAAGCATTCGAGCCTTTTCTATTGGAAGCTATACCATATAGCAATCCATCTTGTTCAAAGATATCTGAGAATGTGGAGTAGGGAATAGAAACGTTCCAGAGCAATTCCCCCGTGGTTTTATGCAAAGCACTAATTTGGGTTTGAAACTGATAATCCCGGGGGCCCAATAATCGATATCCATACGAAGTTGTTGAGAAGAATACATTCTCTCGCCCAATAAAAACAGAATCAATCTTTGCATTTTCGATTGGATATTTCCATTGGATATGGTTCTTAAGGGGCCAATACTCCTGAGCGGCATTTTCTGTTGCCTTCTGGTGTTTTGTATTGTCAATTTGAACTTGCATCAAAGTTGATACATAGGGAGCTCCTTTTTCATAACATCCTTCCAGTTCCTTTTGAAGAAACTGTGTATCTTGCGTTAAATACAATAAGTAAGTGTCAGAATCAATAGCTTCTACTGCTTTATCCCAAATAGTATATCCAAACAAGGAGCTTGTAGGAAACAAAGAATACGAAATTGAGTCTAGAGAGGTTACTTCTGCGGGTTTCATAGTATCTTGTTCTGTATTTGCTAGCATCTTCTGACAAGAAAATAATAATATGCTCATCGTCACTAGTAAAATTGTCTTCATTGATCTCATGTAACACCTTTCATGATTATTGAAATTTACCACATCATCAACCATTCCCATGTGCAAATTCCAAGAAAGCCTTGTTTGGACCTTGTGTAATCAAGTAATCTCGGTAAACCCCAACAATATCTGCTATCCCGTTAAGTTGGGATTTCAGAGTTTTTGCGAGTAAAGAACCATCTTTTGGATCAACAGTAAGAACCTGGTGATCGTAAGAAACATAATTTCTCCCAAGAGACATTTTCTCCTGTGCAATCACTACGTACAGAGTATTTTTAAAAGGAACCAATCTTGTAATAATGTAATCATCAATATGTATTGTAAATTTCTGGGTCCTGGTTTTAAGATCAAAAACAATAATTGTATTTGTATCATTTATATATAGTGAGTTTCCATAATAACAAAGAGTTGAATGAAAACCATAAAAACCATTAGAATCTTTGTCAGAATAGTTCCACTCAATTTCTTGCGTTTTCAGGTTAAAAGCAATAATCTGCAGATCTTTTTCCCCGATACTTTGTTCTTGCTCTTTTATCTTACTAGAACAAATTCCCATATACAGATAAGAGTCTACCTGTACTAAATTTGTGGTACCAAATAAATACAACGATGGATCCGATTTCCATAAACATGTTTCTTGATAGTTTTTTAAAGAGAAGGAGTAAAGCATTTGAATATTAGATGAACAACTAGGATTACTTACAGAAGCTAAATAGTACAAAAAGTCACCAAAGCAAAATAGAGTATATTTATTATAAAAAGATGATTTAACACCAGCCTGCTCAGTAATTATTTCTTCTTGCATGGTTCCGGTTTTAGTATCTACGACACAAAGATTGTGAACACCATATCCATAAATCATGAAGTAAAGATGGTTATCCTTACAGATCATATTTGAGTTAACCCATCCAGTTAGAGGTTGTCGCCAGATCTCTTGTCCGGTTTCTTGATCCAAACAAATTATATGACCTGGGTCTTTTCCTAAGTATCTTCCAGGTCCAAATGTAGTCCCAATGTAGATATTTTTTTTATCAAAAGCAATATCTTGAATGGGTGTATAGGGAATTGTGAAGGACCAAGATTCTTTGCAAGGAGATTCCAGATTCCATTGTGAGAAATCTGATTGTACAGTTAGAGCAATCAATTGAGCCGAAAAAGTATCTCTATTGCTTACTTCATCATCTTGTTCACCAAGTCCAATTCTATCACTGCTTTGAATATACATTTGGTCACTTCCAGAAAGAGTAGTATATTGCCCTAAATATGTGATTTCTTTCCCATATAACGATCTATTCCAATAACCAAATCCATACTTTTTCAAATTTTCTATGATCTCTTTGTTGTAGTTTTGATTAGGTGAAGAAGAGTTCAAAGAAGAAGAGTCTTTTTCAGGTTGAGAAAAATTCAAAGAAGAGAAGGTTTCTTCTGGTTGAGAAGAAGTTTGAGAAACTTCTGATTCATCTTTTTTTAAAATCTCAGCATCTTGTTTGGATTGACAGGACAACAAAGAAGAAGAGTCTTCTTCAGGTTTAGAAGAAGTTTGAGTAACTTCCGATTCTTCCTTTTTTAAAATCTCAGCATCTTGTTTGGATTGACAGGATATCAAAGAAAAGGATAGAAAAAAAAGTAAGAAAAAAGATGTTAATATTCTTTTCGTTTTCTGTGTCATTGTATTTGTTTTCCTTTCATACATTAGGGGTCTATCCATATTTTTGTGCAGCCGTATCTTTCCGCGTCATAGATAAAAGCTGATCCCCTTCGTTGTACGTATAGTATTCAGTAGTATCAGAGGAAGGGGTTTGTAACCTCTTGGTACTGCGATTGTTTCTTTCATCATAGGTAGAGGTAACATGGATTCCTTGCATTCTTATCGATGGGCCAAATATTATAAGTGATGCCTTGAAAAAACGAACTCACAATTTCTGTCATTTCTCATTTTCAAT
>CAZBOU010000038.1:0-11171 GCA_964493625.1 uncultured Caldisericota bacterium | reverse complement strand
GTTTTTTTCATAATAGTGTGTTTTTAGAATTTACACAACATATTTTACTCTACCGCTAATTCGTCATTGATTAACTTTAAACCATTTCCCCATTGGTCTATGATTCCACACCTTTTAAAGATAGGTGCGATTACTTTATTGCGTATATCTGATTGTCTGCTCTCAAAATCATTAAAATCAATAGAAGGTAAAAGTTTTCCTGGACTTGTAATCTCAATTGAATCATCGAATATGGCAACTTTGATGTCCTTACCTGTCATGGAATAATCTCTGTGGACAACTGCATTTCGAAGTACTTCGCGGATGGCTTTTACTGGATACTCCCAACGACTATTTGTGTATATGCCCTTTACGGTAGCTGCTTGATTGATATGGCGTAGGATGAAGTTAAAAGCTAGTTCAGCTTGTGTGATGATAGAGCCGGCAAAGGTTTTTTGGTCAATGAAATCTTCCGAATTAATGCCTTTAAATCGGGCACATTCAGTTTTTGCATACGGAAAAAGCCTTCTTTTAACCTCTTCATTTGCTACCAAAAAATATGTGTGAGTTGGTACATCTTTTTGTTTGTACAAATTGCTGATGCCTAATTTTCGTAAGGTAGAAGTGGTGATCGTTTCTCCGCATTTTTCTTCGTAGAATTGAACAAAATCAGAAATATCATTGATGTTGATTTCATAATCATAAACCACCATACTGTCAAACGATATATTCTGGTGTTGTCGTTGGAGTTCTTCTAGGATCGAAGAATCCGCTAAACGATTCGATGAACCAACTCGAATATAGGTACCATTCGTTTTTCCTTGTGATTTTAAGAAATATGGGAGGTTGTTGCCCCGATGAATTTTCACTTTGATTATGTGTTTACCTTTTTAATGATTTCAGCGATGCTCATGCTTATCACTCCTAAATATTACTACCAAAACCCAAGTACTACAAATACGAAACAACAATACTTGAACAAAAATATATTAGAAAACCTGATAAAAACAAGAGAACTGCTTTGATTGGTAGAAGAAGCTACTATGGAGTACAGAAATGGTGCGCGTTTAGTATTGATCACTTAACAAAAAGTCTGCAATGTGCATGGTTTTTATACCTTCGTAGTTTCCGCCAGCTAGTTCATCTGTTCGCAAGACATATTTTGGATAGTTGTCTTTTATACTTAACAATCGGCTGTATTCCCGGAGTTCTGTTGATTCTTGTCCAATTTTTTCTGTGACCTGAATGTAAATTTTCTTGCCTTGTTTTGTAGCAACAAAGTCTATTTCAGTGTTATCAAGTTTTCCAACATAGACATCATAGTTTCGCCGGAGTAGTTCCAAATAGACAATATTTTCCAATATGCCTCCAATACTGGTCGAAGAATACCCTAAAATGCAGTAGCGTAGAGTGGGATCTGCAAGATAAAACTTTTCCTGCGTTTTCAGAAGTTCTTTTCCTTGAATGTCAAAGCGGGAACAGCGGTGTAAAATATAGGCATTTTCTAGTTTACCCAGGTAGTTATAAACCGTTTCATTATCCAAAGATCGGTGTTCGCTTTTTAGATAGTTGGAAATGGTCTTTGCGGAAAATGAGTTTCCGACATTTGAAAATGTAAATTTAATGATTCGTTCTAGATGGTCGATTTTCCGAATCTGATTCCGCTTGACGATATCTGTGAAAATGGTGGAATTGTAGATATCTTTAACAATAGTATACACTTCGTTTTGTGAATACGGTTGTAAATGAACAGCTAGAAAACCTCCTAACTGCCGATATTATACCTGAATACAGATAAAAAACAAGAGTTTTGCGGATATAACCCGATAAACTTATTTTATTTTGATGGGAAACGGAATATACTCTATCGTAAATCAGAAAAGTAGCTGATTAGTAGATGGTATCTTGGCTGATTTTTGTTCGGTAGTTTGGCCTTGCTTTGGGATATATAAAAGTTACGAAATAAAAGGCAGTGCTTATGTCGACGACATGCTTTTTTTGAGCCAGTGTATGGCTCCTTCGACTGTCCACCAGGATTCACCTGCCAGGAATGCAATGTATTCTGCTTCGCTTTGTTGGCCAGGTTCGAATTCTGTGGGAGATTTTTTTGGAATCCGTTTCTTTTGAAGTAGTATGAAAGGGACATGAGGGTTTCGTTTGAGAGAACGATTTAGTACGCTTTTAGCTCTATCTGATGCTCCGTTTTGCGTAAAATAGTACAACGCTTTTGCATAGGTTTGCAATGCGGTATCTTCGGGAGTAGATAAAAGCTGATCCATATCGAATTCTTGAGGATGGTTCAGGAGGGGGTAGCGATAGAGGAGGATGGCTCGAAAATCTACCATATCGATTAGATGATTCTCTTGTTGATATACTTTCCAGTAATTTTCTGCAAGATACTGCATCTCTGGAATTGTCCAAAAAATCTCACCAAGGTGGCAAAAGTGCAGATAGGATAAAAAGCTTAGATACTTTTGCTCTACCTCATTGTTTTGTATTTCTTCATTTTCCTCCATACTGTAAAGGTCGGCTATGTTGTTTTGAAGACAGAGGATTTTTTCTTCATTGCTTTTTGCAAAATTCTGCAGGTAGTAAAACCTCTGATCAATAAGGTCATCCTTGTCGTAGATGGACCGCAAGACCAATTCAAGGGGTTTTTTCCCTTTTGAATCCATTGCTTCTTTGATCATTTCTTGGCCTTTGCCCAGGGGTAGTTTTAAGATTTGTCGAAGATCCATTGGAGGAATGGAAAGCCAGCCATGTAAAGTGGTTTTTTTCATACCTGTATGTCCATATGTTGTTTATGAAAATTTTCGATGAATTGGAGAAAGGTTTTATAGAGCCAATTGGACTGGTCTTCTTCCATATAAACAAAATCGAGATTTATCTCAAAGAAGTACTGTGCTTCCTCTTCTGAATGAGGTAGATAGGTGCTACTTTCAAAAGGCGGAACGTCAATGTTTTTAAATGCTAACACTGGGATAAACAGATTGTTTTCTAGAGCTTTTTGGATAAAAGAAGCCGTGTCGGGGTGATTTTCTCCCAGAGTTTTGTATTTCATCAAAGCCATGGGATACAGAAAGAGGGGATTTTTATGATCAGCGGGGAATTGCTTGTAGATAGCTTCCATTTGATCGTACTGTTCCAAGTGACTCCATTGGTTCATGAGAATGAATCGAAGACCTATTGGATCATCGGGATCTAATTTGATCATATCGTGTAGCTTTTGGATTGCTTCCTGTTCTTTATTTTCATCTAGCGTTGTTTCTAGTAGGAATGTGAAATACGAGGCTTTCCCCCGCATATACGGGCGATACCAATGTTCTGTCCATCGCTTTGGGTCATCATCGGGTGATTTGTCGTACTCTTCTGATAAAACATTAGCAATAGCGAAAGCTTTCCAATACATTTGGTATTCTTCTTCTTCTGTTTTGCTTAGATTTTTGGCAATCCAGAGAAGTGCATCAATGGGTTCATCTGTGTAGAGTAAGGATTTGAATACATACTTCATGGCAGAAATGCCATTGCTCTTATAGGCTTTGCTGATAATCTCTCGATAGTGGAAATAGTTTTTTTCTTTTTCGGTAGGGTGAAACTTCTGTAACTCTAAATCTATGGAGTCTGAATTGGCCGTAACTTTTTTCATCCACTCATTAAAATCTTCTTCAGAGTTGTGGTTCAGTCTTTCACTCATGAAGGATATTTTTAGATTTGACACTTCAGCTATTCTTGGTTCAGACATCATGGAATGAGGAGTTGCGAAAGCTATTGCATAGCGGTGATCCTGAAACGATTTGATTATTTCATACCCATGTCGCCAATCGGTAACTACTTTGCCTATTTCTTTCATGGTTTTAGGATGCCATATTTTGATCGTAAATGCAAGAGAAGAGTGAAATATGAGGAGTTCGATTCCATCTTCTTACGTCATAGAAGAGGCGTTTGATCTTGAAAACCTTTAGAGGCCGCATTGGATGTATTCGAGTTGCTTTCAACAAGTTCAACCACATAATTCCAGTTTGTCCAGTGGTGGTGAGAGAGTATGTAAAAAAGTCTAGACAACGCTTTGGGATAAAAATGTAGATGCAAGGTTTTTGCAAAGAAATAAGGTGTTGGGCTACAACTGTGGGTTGAATAAAAGTGTTGAAATCAAGAGCGGTGCTTTTATGTCGACGACATGTTTTTTTTGAGCCAGCGTATGGCTCCTTCGACTGACCACCAGGATTCACCTGCCAAATAAGCGATGTACTCTGCTTCACTTTTTTTGCCTGGATCAAACTCCAATGAAGGCTTTTTTGGAATTCGTTTCTTTTGAAGTAGTAGTGGTGGGACATGTGGATTCAGTTTGATGGATTGTTCTAATAAACTCTGCGCTTTTTCTGATGCTGGATCTTTTGCGAAATAGTACAGTGCTTTTGCATACGTGTGTAAGGCAATATCTTCAGGACTTTTTAGCAGCCACTCTGTATCCAGTTTTTCAGGGCGGGGGAGTAGGGGATAGCGGTGAAGAATGACAGAGCGCAACTGCACCATGTCTACTATTCCATCATCTTTTTGATAGACACTCCACATATCTTCAGCATGATGTCTATTCTCTGGAATTGTCCATTCTACTTCAGCCATGTAACAGACGTGTAAGAGCATCACAAGCAGCAACCATCTATTTTCTGTTTCGTTATCTTCGATATCTATTTCTTCACAAATGTAGTTTAGATCCGCTATGTTGGTGTTCAGGCATAGCATTTTTTCAGCATAGGTTTTTGCAAAATTCTGAAGGTAGTAATACCGTAGATCAATAAGATCGTCCCCTTTATAGATGGAGCGTAGTAGTAGTTCAAGTGGTTTTTTGCCTTTTGCATCCAGAGCCTCATCAATCATTTCATGGTTTTTATCCAAGGGAAGCTTGGATATGTCACGGTACTGATATGGGTAGATGGAAAACCAACCCTCCATAGTTCTATAGATCATGCCTGGTCTCCCAAATACTGGTTTGCGAAGTTTTGCATAAATTTTTGAAGAGTATCAAATAGCCACATTAATTGTTCTTCTTCTACGTCAAAAAGGGTGGGATTTACTCGAAAAAAGTACTGTGCTTCTTCCTCGGAATGAGGCTTGTAGAAACTAACATTATGGGCAAGCACATCGTCTTTATTAGGTTTCACAGCGATATATAAATTGCTCTCTATTGCTCTTTGTATAAAGGAATTGGTATCGGGGTGCTCTTTTCCGAGTGTAGCATACTTCATGAAAGCCATTGGGTACAGGAAAAGAGGATTCATGTTGTCATCGGGGAATTGCTGGTATAGGGTTTCCATTTGATCATACTGTTTCATGTGGATTAGTTTGCTCATGATTATGAATCGAAGACCCATAGGGTCATCAGTATCTAGCTGAATCATGTCTTTGAGTTTTTGAGTGAATTCAAGTTCTTCATTTTCGTCAAGGATTCCCTCGAGTTGGTAGGTGAAAAAACAAGCCTTCCCCCTCATGTAAGGGCGATAACGCGAGTCTGTCCATCGATTGTCAGGTACTGAATTGTCCGATTTATCGTATTCTTCTGCTAACATTTCAGATACAGCATATGCTTTCCATAAAAGCTCGAATTCCTCTTCGTTTGTTTCAGCGAGATTGTGGGCGATCCAGAGAAGTGCATCGATGGGTTCATCGGTGTAAAGTAGAGATTTATAGATATACTTCATGGCGGATATACCGCTGGATTCATAGGCTTTGGCGATAAGGTCTCGGTAGATGAAATAGTTGTTTTCTTTTTCGGTTCGCTGGGTTTTTTCGTATTCAATATCTAGGTTTCCCGGCACAGCTGTAATTGTTTCCATCCATGCTCTGGCTTCTTCTTCCGATTCGAAAGCGAGTTTTTCAGCCATGAAAGCCATTTTCATGTTCGTCACTTCTGCGATCCTTGGCTCTGACATCATAGAGTGCGGAGTCGCAAAATACACATCTTGATGGAACTCTCGAACCATTTCGGTCCCAACATACCCATTGCGCCAATCTACTATCACTTTACCTACATTCTTCATGTTTGTAGGATACCAGAAATTTTTTATTTTTGCAGCTCTTTCTTGTTTTTTTAGTTTACTATTCGGTAGTGGTAGAAACGAAATGCTTGTATATACTATTGATTACATTCTGTATAAAAGGAGCCAATGATATGCAAGTAAAGAAACATGGATTTCCAAAGACTGGATGGATTTTAGTAGCGATTTTTTTGCTTGTAGCCATTTTCCTGGTGATATGGGTGCTTTCTTCTCCGAAGATCTCTATTGAGAGCTATTCCCCCACCGAAGGAGGGGCAGGTAGTTTTGTGATGGTAGAGCTAAACCGTGATGTACCCCAGGACGATTTAACAGTGTTTTATGGAAGCGAGCAGATTCCATTTACACAGGTTACGGAAAAGGTTCTTGGAGTGACGGTTCCTTTGGATGCTCAAACCGATGCTATCAAAGTTGCTTACAAGAGAAGCAAAGATGCAGCTCCTTTTACAGTATTGGATGAAACTAAAATAGAGCTGGGTAGAAGCAATTTAAATCCTTCTCCTCAGCCTCAAACAATACCTGTTTGCGAGGATATTTCTGTAACATTACCTGGCAATTTTCTGCGTGAAAAAAAGCTTCTTACCGTGTCTCAGGTTGATCATCCCGCTGTTACCCAAGAGCATCCTTTTGAACACCAAAAGGTATATGATATCTCCATCGAAGGCTTGACACAGCTCGATGACACCATTGCGATTGCTATGAAATACGACCCTGCTTGGTTTGATCAAGACGTTCCCCTGGAAGAACAGTTAGATGCAGTCAGGTGGGATGAAGAAACGGGTGTTTGGATCAATTTGTATTATCGCATTGATGAGGGCACGCAGACTGTGCATATGTTAACCGACCATTTGTCCTTTTTTACACTTAGCCTGAAAAGTGTCTCGATTTTGGGTTTAGGGAAAACAGCAGCGGCAGTAGGAACCCTGGCATACGCAGGTGAATGGCTTGCCAACGACGTATATATCTCGCAGTGGAAAAACATCCGCATATTGTACTCAAAGAAAAGCATTTACAAGATGTTTCCTGATAAAGATTGGGAGCAGGTAATGAAAGGTGGGAATCTACGACTTCCTATGGGATATCGACATATCTACCCTTTTATGGTGCAGGATATAGGGAATATTCTTGAGAAATCGTTAGCATCCTATATAGATGCTGGATTTGATGATCCCACAACAAAGAGTTTTCTGGGAGTGGGATACAAAAGGCGAGTCAAAGTAAAAATCGATTCCTATTGGAATTTTTATGGATCGGGTGAGTTTAACCATAGCTCCATATGGGACCTTATTAACATCCCTACTGAGATTGTGAAGATTGAATTTTTTGATACCCTGCAAAATGATCCTTCTGCCTATGCTAAAGCAGAAATTTGGCTAACACATATATTGGCCCATGAGCTGTTTCATTCTTTTCAGGTTCCCTATTATGGGATGTTTACCGAATGGACTAAGGGCAAGCATCTGTGGTGGATGGAAGCGACAGCTGATTATGCCTCCAACGATATTGCGTGGAAACGAGGCAATACTGTACTCAACACCCGCATTGGTAATAAATTTTTTGCCTATCCCCTGAACACTCTGGGTAGCAAATCGCTAACCTATAGAGGGGATACATTGAACTACGAATATTTAAGTGCTATTTTTGTACGGTTTCTCGTGCAGCAAAAAAATAGCTACCCTAAAGACCTTGTTAAGTATGTTGCCAAAGCAGGAAAAGGAACAGAACCTCTTCAGGCTATAAAAAACTATGCACAAGAACGGCTGGGGTATACATTGGTAGGGTATACCTTGGATGCATCCGATCATCCATTGGACAAAGTGTACAGTGAATTTGTGCAGTGGATGTTTAAAAACACGGATTTCCAATTGGCAGACTTTGTGGATCCCTCCAACACCAATGTTGTGGCTGACAAGCAGCAAATGATTTCCATACCCGAAGAGAAAGCTACCCTTCTACTGAAAAAAGAAGAGACAAGTTCTGGCAATATGTTTGTCTACAAGGGCAGTGCAGGCCACACAAGCTCCCGCGACTTGTCATCTCCATTACTCAATGTAAGAGAATCAGGCAAGGATGTACAGATCGAAGTTCAAGATGGCGACGTTCTGTATTTTGTTGCGCCCAATGGAACAGAGATGGACAGAAAAGCGGCCATGACCATAACGTATTTGCCTAAAGATGGCAGTGGGAAAAAGCTACTGGCCAACTACGATTTTGAGGTAGGCAAAGACTGCACAGCAAAAGTTTGGGCAGTGAAAGTGTCAGTGGGCAACTGGAGTATTGATCCCGAAGAGATTGAAGAAGGAAAGCTGAACGAAGAATATATTTTCACCATCAAAGGAAGCTCTATTGCAAAGGGTATTTCTGAAGTGCGACTGGAGTATGATTTTGGAGATGGGAGAAAAGATGCCAAGGGCAGCGTTACTGCTGCGGTAAGCGCAAGTGGAACCGTGGAAGTTGAAATCCCCTATACCTTCTTGCCCTCTGAGAAAACACAAAAAAACGAAGACTTGATTGTTACAGTCACAGTGGATATATATGCCGGAGACAGCACACTAGGAAGTGTTTCAGCGATCGTTACATTGGTTCCTATTCAAGTGACGATTCTTCCTCCTCGGCTCATGACCTACGAGCTAGCTGCTGGTGCAACCGAAGTAGAACATCCCTTCGAGGCCTATGCCAGCGAAGAAGGGGACTATGTTTTCGAATGGAACTTTGGAGACGGGTCGCCCCTAGAGCGCACGCAAGGACATACATCGAATGTATCGCATACATACAGCGGGATAAAAACGTATTATCCGGAAGTTACGCTATATGACCTGGAAGGGACTATGTTGGCAAAGGATAGTATCACCATCTTCTTAGAAGATGGCGGAGAGACTGAGTATGTTTGGGTGCTAGTAAACATTGTGGATGACAAAGGAGAAAAACCGCTTCAATATACATCGCCTGATTCCCTTGGTGTGATGGCTCATGGGGAAGCTACTTACCAGAGAGGTAATCATGTTTTTGCTGTCACTCATTCCGAGAATCCAACAAGTGATTTTACCACGCAGGTCAGCTGGACTTCCCCTCCAAAAAACCTTATACCAGGGCAAGAAATGAGCCTGAATTTTTCTGTGAATGTCCTTCGTGATGCTCCGGGGTACAGCCGCTTTGGCACAAAAGTATCGGCTACATTCATTCGGTATTGGCCTGGGGACGAAGGGACGTATAAGATACGTCCTGCAGGAGGAAGCTTCGTTGGTTCGTATCACTATCTTGACTCCTTGAAAGATAGGGATGGTACGTGGGAGGTTGAGTACAATCAGTTTTATAGCGATCATATGTCGCAAACCAATACGTTTTCTGCACTTGTGCCTGGGGTCGATTATACGTTGACAGAAGATAGCAACGCGCAGATGGGTATACTTGTCTCTTCCTACGCAGCTGCAGGAGATTGGAATTTCAAAACCTATTATATCTATGAGCTGCAAGGCATTACTACTTCAACCAAAGAACTGGACACAGAAGGAATTGAAGGGATTGAGGATATCAAAGACGAGGATATGGAAGAATACAAACGAGAACTAGAAAAGAGACTGCGGGAGAACCCATAATGAAGTATTCCTAAAGATGTATTCCTACAGAGAGTGAGCATATATGAAACGTAACTATTATGCAGAAAATGGCCAGACGATCATGGAGATATCCCTGCTGATTGCTTTGGTGGTCTTGGTGATTGTATCTAGCATTCCATCTTTGCGGGAATCTGTTTTGCATGTTTTCACTCGTTACTCTGATCAAATCAACGGCACTGTTTCCGGGGATAATCCCAATCCTGTAGATCCTCCGATTCCTTTGACACCACTTGGGTCTTCAGTGGGAGAAATTTCAGGAGGAGTGCTAGATTTAATCAATGACTTCTATGCTGAAAATAATCACTATCCAAGAAGTTGGGGAGATTATGCCTATACAGATCTTGGTCTTGACCCTGCACAATGGAAAGACCAAGAATATGACGGGATTATCTACAAACCAAATGGATCCTTGCTTCGCATTCGCCCAGGAGAAGGCTATTCGTTTCGCATCCAGGATGAAAACGGTGAAACGCATGTACTGCCCTATTCCTACAACTGGGATTTAGTATATCGCATTGCCAACGATAACCGCTGGTATTACCATTCTGTTGAGGGTCCAGTGGTTTTGATTGATACACTGGAAGTCATTGAACCTTAATGGTGTATATAATGAAAGTATGTGTATGTTAACTTGGGAGAGGGTTGAAGCATCCTAAAGTTTGTGAATATTTAAGAGGACGCAGATGTTGTTACTTTGCATTGGCTACATTAATCATCAATAACTGGTGCACTATCCATAGGGAAGGGGTGTAATTGTGAAAACAAAAAATATGTATCTGTGAAACGAAAACTGATTCTTGGTTCTTCGTTAAGCTAAATTATTGTACAGATGAAAAGGAACAAGAGTTCTTTCGCTATAGTGTGTTCGTCTTTGACATCTCTGCTCTGAACGAACAAATCCAATTTCACTCAGATGACTATATATTTTGAGAAAATAAGTTCAAAAGGTCATTCAATCCTCTACTGAAGAGTAAACAATTCCTTTCATTTGCAAAGCTTTGACAAATAATGTACACCATTTACGAAACTACAACTGAAAAAAAACTTTGATATTCACTTGCGGAGATTATGGGTTTTTGTAAAATCTTTATTGTTGGTATTTGTAGTGGTTTGGGTGTTTCGGCCCCGAGTTTTCTACCGATACTGTCATAATGGAGGAAACTTCCGGTATTATTGTAATGGGAATTGATGGCGAGGGCTATACTGCCCCACCAACACAAGTGCTATTGAACCGGAGACAACGGAGGTATGGTATTATGATTAAATTGATCACCATAAACTACATCTTGATCTTAGCCTGAGTTTTCTGGGATAGCTCTATAGAAAGATGAAAATTTCTTTGGGATGCTTTTGTAATAGTTATTTTGATCAAGTGAGGGTACAGACAAAATCTTGGACTATCATGTTAAACTCAAGCTTTGTCTGTACTGGAGTGGACTCTGACTATCCAATGACACCTTGATCGCTTGGGTCTGTCAAATTAAGTGTGTAAACAACATTTAACGTATGTTCAACCTCCCTT
>CAZBOU010000037.1:0-11345 GCA_964493625.1 uncultured Caldisericota bacterium | reverse complement strand
GCACCACGATTCTATTTGGATTGCAACAATACACGGTTTTTACAAGACAACTATCCAAAAACCCTCTGAATTTACTTTTTATAGGTATCCTCAAGAGCTTATTCGAAAGATTGGACCGAAGGTTTTTAAAGAAATGGTATCCAAGCCATCGCGAAATAGGTTCAGGGTATACCAGAACTCAATTGTATTTTACGGCGGAAACTCCTTTTATGTTTTCCGACCTGACATGCTATCTCTTGGAATTCAAGAAATTCCCTGCACTCTTTTTGATACTTTCGTGATGCCTATTGAACAGTACTCTTTTGTTGTGGATTTTGAAATACACGGACAATGGTTATATGTTTTGGATCGAAACAATCTCATTACGGTAGTTGATATCCTTTCAGGCCGAATGCTTTTCCGATTTCCCCATTCCCAAGAAATGGGAATTGACCTACACATCTACAATGAACGTGTTTATGTGCTACTCAAACAAGACTCCATTGTGTCTTATACCCTGCAAGGCTTGAATGCATCTTCCATCCCATTGACAAAGTCAGTGAATCCGCATTCCTTTTTTATATCCAACCAGGGAGTGATTTATCTCTACTGTGAAAATGAGAAGACTGTTTTTTATGAGATCGCTATCCATTCTTCCAATGGAAGCACTCAAAACCGCATGCAAGAAGCATTCCATATCCAAAATGATCAAATAGGAGATGCAGAGCAGTTTTATATCCATCAAAATACATTGATAGGTATGTTTTCTACGAACAATGAGAGAGATCTCTTGTCATTTAAAGGCATTTGCTTAATGTATGATATTGACAATAAGAGCTCTCTTTTTCAAACGTCTATGGAAAAAGAGTATTACACAAACATCAACCATACCTTGTTCAATTCTGATTGTTGGGTAGCTCACGATGGAACTGTGATTGTACAACAACAAAAACCACTACGAGATACTATTGATATGTATTCTCCTGATACCTTCTACTGGCAAGGTTCTATTGTTCTCTCTGATTATGCACCCAGTTACACGTTGATCGGCTTTACGTATTCCTCGTATCATGGCATGATACATGCTTTGTACCGTAGTGATAAGGATTTGCTGTTAGTCATGATGGATCCACTTCATCCAAACCGATGGCAAAAAATGGAGATTTCCTCCCGTTCTTCAGAAACCATTCAATCTATCGCTGTGTTTCAAGATTTGATTCTCATGCTTCATCAAGATGGTTTGGTTGAAGTTTACAATACTGATGAAAAAAGAACATGGAATGCATTCTATCCAGCTTCCCAAACAAAAGAGAAATATGCACTGCACTCCACACAGGTTCTCGTAGATCAGAAGCATATTTATCTTATTGATACAAAAGGCAATCAGTTTTTTGCTTTTACATATACAGGTGATTTAGTATTCTGTCACTCACTACAAGCATCTATTCCAAATACATACTCAAAAGCAGTATTGCTTGATACAGGAGAAGTTGCCCTACTAAACCATAACGAAAACATGATACAGCTTATTCTTCAAGGGAAATTTACACGAAGCTATACAATAGAAAACAGCTTTCCATTGTCTTTTCAAACTACTAAAGATTCTTTTCTTATTGTCGATTTTTATGGAGGGATTCAGTCGTATTCTCGGTAAAGTAGTTCTCTTGATCCACACCCTAAAAGATCACTAGAAGGCTGCGCTTGTCAAGAGGTGTTTTTTTGATAAGATTCTTATCTATATGTTCATGAAATCTAAATACACAAACGACCGTAGGAGGCATTATGAAAAGTAACAGCAAAATGTGGTTCTGGATTGTTCTTTGTATTGTTGCTATTTTAGCCGTTGTCATAATCTTTAGAGGAGAGAAAAAATCAGATGATAGCCAACAAATGAATAACAAATTTGAGTATGAAGTAATTGAAATTTCGCAAAATGAATTTTTTGATGAACCCATGCAGGCCTTAATCACAGATGTTGAAGAGTGGAATCAATACTGTTCTGATACAGAGTGCTTTGTTGATTTCGATCAAAAAATGATTGCTGGGTATAATTTGGGCATGCGACCTAACAGTGGCTATTCTCTTCAAGTTGAAAATGTAGAAGAGAACGCCAATGAAGTTGTAATATATGCCAACGCAATCGAACCCGGAAAAGATTGTATTACCATGCAAGTCATTACATACCCTACAGCGTATGTTTCCATGGATATCACTGACAAACCTATCCGTTGGGAAATTCAACCTGTTGTTGAAGATTGTTAAAAACTCTCTTTTTGCTTTTTCTTGATTTCTAAGAGTTTTTCTTTACAATGATTTCGAACTAAAACTACGCACATTTCTCCAAGGTGGTGGTCAGCCTATGTAGTTGACTCTGGAGAAATGGAGGCGAACCACTAGGAGGCTATTTTGGGTATTGTTAGTATGAAAAGTTTATTAGAAGCTGGTGTGCATTTTGGTCATCAAACAAAACGATGGAATCCAAAAATGCGCGATTTCATTTTTACTTCCCGCAATGGTATTCACATCATTGATTTACGTCAATCTTCTGATCGTGCTGAAAAAGCCTATTTCATGATTCGTGAAATGGCAGCACAAGGAAAACGCTTCTTATTTGTAGGAACAAAGAAACAATCACAAGATATTGTTGAAGAAGAAGCAAAAAGATGTGGACAGTTTTATGTAAATCAACGTTGGTATGGTGGAACTTTAACCAATTTTATTACGATTCGCAAACGAGTCGATCGAATGAAAGAATTGCGAGAACTAGAAGCAACGGGAGAATTACAAAAGCTCCCCGTTAAAGAGTATGCTCGATTAAAGAAAGAACTAGACCGATTGAATAAATTTCTTACCGGTATCGAGAATATGGATGAACTACCTGAACTGGTATTTATTACTGATACTCACAAAGAGCATTTGGCTATTTTAGAAGCCAGACGTCTTCGTATTCCTACCATTGCAATTTTGGATACAAACTGCGATCCTACCCTTATCGACTATCCATTGCCTGGAAATGATGATGCTATACGATCCATCCGATTTTTCACAAATCTTATTGCCAATGCTATCATCGAAGGCCGTGAGGGATATCAAGCAGAGGAAGAACCTGAAAAAGAAGATGCATTCGAAGCAGCAGGTGATGGACCTTCAGTAACAGAAGAAAAACCATCTGACGAGTCATCGAAACCAATTTCTGAAAATGTAGATATTCCCACCAATACGCAATAAATTTATTTCAAAGGAGTCAAAGATGTCTGTTGATATGAAGTTGATTAAAGAATTACGAGCACAAACCAGTGCTGGCATCAGTGATTGCAAAGCTGCTCTCGAAGAGAACAATAACGATTTTGAAAAAGCTGTCGAATACCTTCGAAAAAAAGGACTCGCTACAGCAGAAAAAAAAGCATCTAGAGAAACAAATCAAGGAAGAATTGAAGCCTATATTCACCACGACGGCAAACTTGGTGTTTTGCTGGAAGTGAATTGTGAAACCGATTTTGTTGCCAACAATGAAGATTTTAAAAAGTTGTGTCACAGAATTGCCATGCAAGTTGCCATCAATGATCCTGAATTTGTAAACAGAGAACAAGTTCCTGCCGATAGAATCGAAAAAGAAAAGCAGATTTATCGAGATCAAATGAAAGATTCTGGAAAACCAGATCACGTGATTGAGAAAATTATTGAAGGCAAGTTGGATAGTTTTTTCTCCGATACATGTCTTTTAGAAATGGAAGATATGTTTGACAATAAGAAAACAATCGAAGATATCGTAAAAGAAACCATTGGTGTTATTGGAGAAAATATGACCGTGAAACGTTTTGCCCGTTTTAAAGTAGGAGAAGAATAAGTTGGAATCTGAGAGTCGACCTCGCTTTAAAAGAGCTGTATTCAAGTTGTCCGGAGAAGCATTTCAGGGTAACAATGAATCAGGAATCGATCCTCATTATTTAGACCAACTTTCGATTGCTATACGCACTATTTGGAATCAAAACATTGAGCTAAGCATCGTGGTCGGCGGCGGAAATTTCTGGCGAGGCCGCGATGCAAATCTTTTTGGGATGGAACAAGCACAAGCAGACCAAGTCGGCATGCTTGCCACTCTTATGAATGCTCTCGCGCTGCAAGGAATATTGGAACGAGATGGGTTGCCTGTACGAGTTATGAGTGCAATCCCTGTTCCTAGCATAACAGAATCCTATATCAGAAGAAAAGCAATTTGCCATCTAGAAAAGAAGAATATCCTGATTTTTGCGTGCGGAACCGGATCTCCATTTTTTTCTACTGACACTGCTGCAGCTCTAAGGGCAGCAGAAATTGGAGCCGAAGTAGTCTTAAAAGGCACCAATATTGAATATGTGTATGCAGAAGATCCCCGTCTTAATCCTTCAGCAGAAAAATATCACAAAATCACTTATACAGAAGTTTTATCTAAGAATCTTAAATTTATGGATGCTACAGCCATTTCATTGTGCCGAGATAATTCCATCCCTATTATTGTATTTTCAATCAAAGATATGGATAATCTACGTAATGTATTTTTCTCAGATAATATTGGAACATTAATTACAGATCAATAACGGAAGGGGGACGTTGTATGAATCCAGAAAAACGTGCAGTTATTGATGATGCAAACGACCGAATGGAAAAAACCATCCATTCTCTTTCAGATGACTTATCTCAGATTCGAGCAGGGAAAGCAAATCCTGGAATTTTATCCAAAATTCAAGTTTCTAGCTATGGTGGCCATATATATATTAACCAAATGGCCAACATCTTTATTCAAGACATTCGAACGCTTGTTGTAGAACCCTGGGACAAAGGCACTTTAAAAGATATCGAAAAAGCCATAGAAAAGGCTAATATTGGCGTGATGCCTGTGAATGACGGCGAACGTATCCGACTTCCATTCCCCGCCCTAACTCACGACCGCCGAGAGGAACTTGCCAAAGTTCTGCACAAGATGGGAGAAAGCGCTAAAGTTGCTATTCGTAATATTCGACGAGATGCAAATGATCATCTAAAAAAACTGGAAAAAGAAAAGGTTATTTCTGAAGATGAACTTCATAGAGCCGAGAAAGAGGTTCAAGAAGCTACCGATTCTCACATAAGTTCCATTGACAAAGAAATAAAAAATAAAGAGATTGAAATCAGAGAAATTTAACACCCCCACTCATGTAGCCATTATAATGGATGGAAACGGTCGCTGGGCAAACAAGCGTGGATTGGCCAGAATTGAGGGTCATCGATCTGCTCGTAAGGCTATTAGGGAATCAATCCAAGGATCTAGTGAAATGGGCGTGAAGTACTTATCACTTTTTGCTTTTAGTTCTGAAAACTGGAAACGACCTGCCTCTGAGATATATCCTTTATTCTCAATTTTTACCGATTTTTTAATTGAAGAAACTCCTCCGCTCCACAAAGAAAATGTTCAAATTCATTTTTGCGGTTGTTTGGATAAGTTTCCACAGCGATTGCAAAAAGAATTTCATAAATCGTGTGAAACAACAAAGAATAACTCGGGATTGTACCTAAATGTTTGCATGGATTACTCTGGAAAAGAAGACATTGTCCAATCCATTAAACACATTGTAGCCAATCAAATTCCTGCCCAAGAGATTACCGAAGAAACCGTAGCACAGCATTTGATTTCAAAAGGATTGCCACCAATCGACTTGTTAATTCGTACATCCGGCGAGCAAAGGATCAGCAATTTTATGCTATGGCATATTGCTTATGCCGAACTGTACTTTGAACCAGCGTATTTTCCAGATTTTCGTAAAGAAAATCTTATTCGCGCCATTAATACATACAAGAACCGTGACCGTCGGTTTGGTTCTATTCATACATGAAATCAAACAATCTGTTTAGCCGTATATATGTGGGTGTCATTGGCGTTATCATTATCTGTATTAGTACGATTTATTCTATCCAGTTTGCCCTCCTTTTTGGATTGATTTGGATATTTTGTGCAGTGGAATTGTTTAGAGTACTAGGTTTACTAGATAATAATCTCTTTCTTTTGCCGCAAAAAATAACGTGGATCATCTCCTCCTTCTTGTTATTTCTTTTCATCATTGCTGCCTATATTTTCTCTCATTCCTATACAATGGTTCCTTTTACTACTCCCACTTTCTTACAGCCTCTATCCCGCATTGGTTTTATTTTGCTTTTTGCAGGATGGATTCTATCCGTTTACCATCTGTTTTTTATACAAAAAGGAAAAACTCCTTTTTATTCAGGTGTCTTGTATTTGGCGGTTCCCTTTACTTTTATCATTCTTATTCGCATTTTTTATGGATGGGAATCCATTGCACTCCTATTTATTGGGAATTGGACCATGGATATTTTTTCCTATGTGTTTGGAATGACATGGGGGAAACACAAGATTGCTCCTACTATTTCCCCTAAAAAATCATGGGAAGGTTTTATTGGTGGAGTTATTGGTTCCATGGCTTGCTTTTTATTCTTCCATTGGGCTGTCATTTCCTATCCTATTACGTTTTTTACTCTCATTTTTTCGATTTTCCTTCCCATTATTTCTTTTTTCGGTGACCTGATGCAGTCGAAAATAAAGCGGCTGGTTCCTATCAAAGATTCGGGTACCATTTTACAAGGGCATGGGGGTATTTGGGATCGCTTTGATGGGATGATTTTTTATGTCGTTGGTTTTGGTTTGTATCTATTCTTTATTGTTCCATGAGTACGAAAGTTTCTACTGTCATTCTGGGTGCTACAGGGTCGATTGGAACACAAACACTCGATGTAATTCATCAGTATCCTTCTGATTTTGAACTCCAATTCATCACTGCG
This sequence comes from uncultured Caldisericota bacterium, assembly GCA_964493625.1. Taxonomy (GTDB): domain Bacteria; phylum Caldisericota; class Caldisericia; order UBA6126; family UBA6126; genus JAGLCW01. Next base: position 4,556 of record CAZBOU010000037.1, on the reverse strand, counting down.
AATACTAGCATAGAACAATTACAGAGAATGGCACAAAAGTACTCTATCTCCGCTATAGGCATTCATTCTTTATCGGTTTCACCACCCACATGCGAAAATGTGCAATTTGTACAAGGTCGAAAAGAAATAGCAGACTTCATAATACAACAATCTATTCACACAGTGGTATTTGGATCTTCCGGGATTGAAGATTATCAGATTTTAAAAGAAGTCTACCCTTATGTACAAAAGATTTGTATTGCCAGCAAAGAAATCATTGTGATGGCTGGCGCTACTGGGTTGTTAAAAGAAATTCAAAGCAAATGCACAGTGTTGCCGGTAGATAGCGAACATGCTGCGGTCTATCAGCTAATGGAACGATGTCCTAGAGATCAAATACACAAAGTCTATTTAACCGCATCAGGGGGGCCTTTTTATTCACAAATTGACAACGTTTCAACGTTGGAGTGGGATCGCATAACCCCCGAAATGGCACTAAAACACCCCACATGGAATATGGGGAAAAAAGTGACAATGGATTCTGCCACTATGGCAAACAAAGGCATTGAACTACTGGAAGCGAGTGTTTTGTTTTCTTTGCCAGCCTCACAACTGGATGTGATTATTCACCCACAAAGCATAGTGCACGCAATGATTGAGTGTATCGATGGAGTTTGTTATTCTCAAAATTCATGGCCAGATATGCGTCTTCCCATTGCTTTTGCTTTGTTTTATCCTGAAAAAAAGCAAATTGATATTGGAAAACCCGTTTCTTTCTTTACAAATCTTCATCAAATATCACTCTATCCCGTACAGAACATGAATATTCCAACCATTACTTCTGCTTATCAAGCATTACAAGAAGGGGGGCTTTCTCCCATTGTATATTTGGCCGCTGACGATGTAGCTGTAGAAGCTTTTTTACAGCAACGGGTACCCTTCTCTCACATCTCTCGTATCATTCAAACATCTCTTGATCGTTTTTCACAAGATTCTGTCGATGTTTCCGATCCTGTAGAGCAATACAAGAAGTTACAAAACAAAATCAGTCATGAACTTGTAAAAGGATAAAAATCCTACAGAGTTTCCTTTGGAATGAATTTCTATTTGCTATAATGAAGGAGTATTACGTCGACAAGGAGATAAAATGAGCTCTCAAACACGATATTTTATGGGGATTGAACTAGGCACGACTGGAATTAAAGTTGTGTTGGTCAATGAACAAGGACATTCCGATCATTCCAGTTGGATGGAATTTCCAACATTAACACCCAAACCTTTGTGGGTGGAACAACATCCGCAGGATTGGTGGAAAGCTACTATTCTTGCCATCCAAAAGCTATTTATGGAAGGTTCTGTGACTCCATCTCAGATTGATGGCATTGGGCTAACGGGTCAAATGCATGGATTGGTATTGTTGAATGGATCCGGAGAAACAATTCGACCATGTATTCTATGGAACGATCAAAGAAGCAAGGAAATTTGTTCTCGAATCCGAAACGAGTTTGGCAATCCACTCATCAAAGAACTGACAGGAAATCGTTTGTTTCCTGGGTCTACGATGCCCAAGATAAAATGGGTACAAGAAAATGAATATGACAAGTTTGCACAAATCTATCGGTTTGTTCTCCCCAAAGATTATTTGCGCTATCGCTTGTCTGGCGAAATATATACAGATGTAACGGATGCTTCCGGTACAGGTCTTTTTGATGTTAAAAATCGGAAATGGTCCAAAGAAATGCTCAAGCGACTTTCTATTTCCCCCAATATATTGCCCGATGTGTTTGAATCCACGGTAGCTGCCTCGAAAGTGAATCATGCTGCTGCATTGGTAACAGGATTACTAGAAGGTACTCCTATCATTGCGGGTTGTGGATCGCAAGAAGCATTGGCTGTTTCTTCAGGTATTTTTTCCGAAGGGGATGTAACTGTCAATATTGGCACATCCGGAGTAGTCTTTTCAGTTACGGATTCTTTTAAACCACTCCCCGATGAGGCACTCCAAAACTTTTGCTACATTACAAAAAACAAATGGCACTACATGGGCGTTACCCTTTCTGCTGGTGGAGCATTTCGCTGGTATCGAGAGCAGTTTGGAGAAATCGAGGAAATTGCTTCGTCTAGATTGCAACAAACAACCTACGATTTGCTAACTGAATGTGCTACTTCTGCACCTCCTGGATCAGAAGGTTTGTTGTTTCTCCCCTATCTTACGGGCGAACGGTCCCCCTACGATGATCCAATGGCAAAGGGAGTCTTTTTTGGCTTTGGTCTTCGTCACAAGCGTTCTCATTTTATACGCTCTGTCATGGAAGGAATCACTTTTGCTTTAAAAGATTCTTTGGAATTAATGAAAAAAGCACACATCCCCATTCATGAGATACGCGTCAGTGGGGGGGCTATGAAAAGTTCCTTGTGGAGACAAATGCTAGCCGATATTTTCGACCACGAAATACAAATTGTTCGAGAAACCGAAGGTGCTGCCTACGGTGCTGCATTAATGGCTGGTTTAGGACAAAAAGTGTTTTCCAAAGACCATCCTGTTTTTGATAGCATGTCCATAGTGCAATCCAGCATTTTACCAGGAGAAAACAGCGAAAAATACCAAAGTGAATACCAACGCTTTCGATCCCTATACTCCTCCCTCCAAGACGAATTCAAAAAGATCGAATAATCGTCAACAACATGCTAAGAAAAACTTTCATTAAAGTTTGTCCTTTCATAGTAGTTCCTTCACTAATCTATGCAAATGCTCATCGTTGTATTGATCTTCTATTCTTCAAGAAGCATAGTATCCCTACAAATCAGGGCAATCGCAGTTTGTGGAGCTCACCAGATTCGGTTTCCAGCATCCAAATATTCTTGTCTGAATCTTGGAAAAAATGGGCTGTATCGTCATGTATTTTGAAATTTGGATCTTCTGCTACGGTAGTTTCCCACTTCGCCAAAACAGATCCATCATCGGGATGAATAAAATAGTAATAAGCTTCTGTGCTATCTTCTTTTTCCTTTGAAAGAATCCAGCAGTTTTCTGCACAGAATGCTTGGCTGTAACGAGCATCTACTGCCCATTCCCATTGTTTTTCCAAAGTATCACGATCATAGGCGCACCAAAGAGCAGTTTGAAAATCTACACTCCAGAATTTAATCAAAAGGTTTTTGGTTTCATGATCTTGCACAGGTTTACCATTCCATGGATAGAATCCTTGATCTATGATTTTACGAGGGATATAACCTTCTCGAAATAAAGGTTGTGAATCTATGGTCTTCCCATTAGCTGGGTTCAATTTGTACAAGACGAAATCATTCTTTTCACTCAGTACATCTTCTCCAGGTTTTCGTTCTTCACTAAGCACATACAGTCCCGTAGAATCAACTCGAACAGAACTGGTTTGACTATACAAAATGGGAATATCACTACGATGCCATATTGGCGTTATGGAATTGGTATCTACGTGAAACATCTGCAAAGGTTTTTCTTGGATATGACCATAGGCAAGCAGATATTGATCATAGGTATACAAGGATTTGATGGGATATGTAATATCCAGTTGAATTTCTCCCAGATCAATTGTTTGCAATTGTTCTCCTGTAGAAGGATTCTGAACAGACACATAGAAATGATCAGAGGGACCCCAGTAGATGGTGTAGCAGCGTCCGTCAATTTCTAGAGTTGGAGATCGCAATGCTTGAGAAGTCAAATATCCATAAGTGGCTTCCCATTTCTTTTTTCCGGTTTGGATGTCGAAGCAGGCTAAACGACGATTGGAAGACATCTGCGAATAAATGGAGCTGTTGGAAAAGGAATACTCTTCACAACCAGAATTTGGAATGGTGTATTCCAAAGTACCTTTTTGATCATGGATCGCAATCACTTCAAAATGGATGTCTCTATCATCGGGAGAATTATACTTTGTGTATAGAATTTTGTTATGATTGGGCAGAAACCAGTTATCCGATGATCCTCGATAGGGTAATTCAATAGATTGTACAAGAGTTCCAGAAGACAAGTCAAAGTGATATAGGTGGGTACTGCTTATTGCTGTCAACATATCTTCTTCTACCATGAATCCATACATGGGTTCTTGAAATGAAGTTTGCAGTAGTTCTTTCATCGGTGCAACAGAAGATGCTATGTTGGAAAGAAAGGGAGGAGGTTGAAAGGAAGGGGATTTGGGAGTTGACTCTGGACTAGTGTCTATTGGTTTTTCCTGGCTTGTGTGGGAAGGCACGGATTCTTTTGGATCCTGTTGAGAAACAGAAGAAGAACACGACAATACACTTAAACAGAAGCAAAGAAACAAACAACAAAGAATTTGAGCTCTTATTCTATGATTCATTTTACCAAATCCATCCTCTCTTTTCATCTGTTATGTAGTCTTCAAAGGTTTCAATTGTTGCACCTTGATACCCCGTCATTGATCTGAAATAGTTTAAAACTTTTATCATTTCGCTTCTTCTCCATTCGGTTTTCAAGCCCCAATTATACTGAGCCAATGCGCCATGAAAGAAGCGACCAAAGGTTAGTTGATTATTCTTATCGGATTGACTTGGATTCAATTTATTAAAAGCCACTC
>CAZBOU010000036.1:0-11360 GCA_964493625.1 uncultured Caldisericota bacterium | reverse complement strand
TGAATGACTTTACGTTAAATCCTGTAACACCAACGCCAAAAAGAAGATTTCCTAGATAACCACCAAGAATTGCTCCTAATATACCGATGATAATGGACCCAACGATTCCTCCATAAATGCTGGGTGTCAAGAAATTAGCAATGGCTCCGGCGATCAGTCCGAAAATGATCCAATATAGTATGTTCATCATACCCTCCTTTCTTTTGTAATATACTTGTATGACATTGGGTAATGATTCAGATCAAGCCTATCAAGAAAAAGCTTTTCTTGATGCGAGTTTCCACTGGTAGATAGTTGACTAGTGCATGTTCAATAAGAGTAGCCAAGGTTTTGTCTTCTAGTAGTGCTTGGGCTTTAGCCTGCTTGATGAGACCGGGATTTAAAAAAATTGTTACTCGTTGCTTTTCACTATTTGTCATACCTGTAATAGTACAACTAGTTGTACAACTTGTCAAGCATTTAATAATTAAATTAAAAAAATTTTTATAAATGTATTATGAATAGTGTTCATGGCGGTATTACTAAGTAAGCTGACACATATAGAGTGATAATGGTCAGTTGCTGATCATTTGTGTTTATGATATGGTATGTAGCTTACATTCTATGTGCTTTTATCATATTGACATTACAGTAAAATAAGATACTATAGGTCAAATGAAAAATACACTACCTACTAAACAACGAGTTACTATTTTTATCAACCCTGCGTTGCTAAAACAAGCAAAAGCACAAGCTGTTGTTGAAGATGGTACATTAACTAGTTTAATTGAAAGAGCTCTGCATCAGTATTTACCCAAAGAAATTGTGATTACAAAACCCGAAATATAACCAATTCGTTCGTTTTCATCATGGGTACTATTACCCCTTTTTTTAACCCACTTTTCTTATTTGTCATGTTTTTTAGCAGTTCCAATAATTGCCAATCGTATTGTCTACTTTTTTGACGGTTCTCTCTTAATGGTTTTGTATTTTGAACCTCCTTTGTACATATGAGTACTTCCTATACACACAGATTTTTATTGGGTGTAGAAGAAATTGAACCAACCAAGGATGTTTCATGAAACGAAAACTTGTTTCTATTTTGATCGTGTTTTTTCTTTATATTACACTTTTCAACCCTTTTTTAGTGTTGGGATCGTCGGATTCCACCTTCTCTTATACCAATTGGTCCCTCTTTCGGGTTGACTCCTCCAATACAGGTTTTACTACAGCCTCGTTTCCTACCACAATGGAATTTTCAGAGTTTCTTCCCATTCAGAGTCAGCGACCCCCCATTGTTGGTGACAATCATTATTTTTTGGTGGAATACGAGACTGGTACCGTGTTTTGTTATGAAGTAGGAACACAGAACTTGGTATGGAAAAAGCGATATACCACAGCAAGCAATATCAATCTTCACATGGGGAATGGCTGTATATATTCGGAATCCACCCAGCAGCTTTTGCTTCTAGAAACGATCGAAGGAAACTGGGAGCGTAAAACAGGTTTTGTTTCTCGCATTTACGCCCTTCATCCTGACAGTGGAGAGATCCAATGGAAAGTGGATATTCGTGGTTACTATGCAAACAGTCTAACGGTAAGCAAAACGGAAGTGTTTGTGAAAGTGATTGACATACGCAGTACTTCTCAAAGTAACTATTTAAGCATTCAACACAAGGTATACTCATACAATGTAAGCAATGGTCAAATGAATTGGTCCTCTGCGCTTTTGAAAGGTGGAGATGGATATTGGAGTTTCAATGCACCTGCGTTTAATGATCGGTATATTATTGTTCCTTCTACAAACTGCATTAACCAAAACCCAGACGGGACTGTAACAGCTATTCAACCTTGTTATGTGACGCTTTTGGATCGAGCTACAGGAAATCTTCTAGATACCATGGTGATGGATGATTTTGTTGGAACCAGCATGCCAATGCTCGTGGGGGACAAGGTTTATGTAGTATCTACATTGGCTGGTACTGGGGAGCTGCCGAATTATTTATTCTGCCTATCAACCCAAGGTAATAAACTGCGCCAATCTTATCGATTGCTCTTATCGGATGAACAGCATGATTATATCTACAACGTAAATTTAGCAAAATACAATGAATTCATCTACTTTTTAGACTATAGTGGGTCTTTGTTATGCATTTCTACATTGACAGGACGCATTGAATGGCGGCAAAAAGTAGGCGAAAGAAGCTGGGTTGGACCCTACTTCTGCAATTCGGAATATATCATTATTTGTACAGTTCATCGCGTTCGCTCTGAACAATCGCGATACAATTACGACAACCATATCAAAATCCAGTATATTGATCCTGAAAATGGCACGGAGATGTTTTCAAATTCTGTTTTGTTTGATGGGTACCCACCGCATCATTTGACGGGCACAGAAGATCATATTTGGGCTGTGTGCGGGAATCAAATTGCGCACTTTACTCCCAAAGAAGTATTGGAGTTTTCTGTGTCTCCACAGGAGATCCACGAAACTGCGTGGGAGGGCGACACAGGTCGATTTGTGAACCTACTAGGGGTACACATTCAAGGCAAGGTTACCGGTTCAATAAATTGGGAAGAAAAATGGATTCAATGTGACACGAAAAGCATTCATCCAGACCTGTCATCTGTGAAAGTCTATGTAGATCCTACAGGTCTGAAAGCAGGAAAATACCAGGATACGATCGTGTTTCAAACCAATGCAGGGGAAGTATTGGTATCTGTTCAACTGAGAGTGCAAGCATACCCTTTGTTGGAAGTAGTACCCGATTCGGTAACACTTACAATTGAGGAAGGAACGAACCCCAAAGCTACTGTTTTCTCCATTCACAACAAGGGAGGAGCTGGTTTGGAGGGTGCTATTCATTCGTCAGAGGAGTGGATTAAGCTTTCCCATGATACACTGGATGATCAGATAACAAACTTTACTTCTCAATACAACACCGATACATTACCCGCTGGACAATACAAAGGAGCTATACTGTTGATCAGTAATGGTGGTAATCAAACGATCCCGATTCATCTTCACATTATTGACAAACCATTTTTAGTTGTAACTCCTTCCAATATCCTTCAGGAAGTTGCTATTGGTTCCAGCGCAGTGCTGGATTTGCAATTGAAAAACATAGGAGGAGACGGGTTGTCTGGAACCATTGTCAGCGATCAGCCATGGATATTAGTAGGAAGTAGCACCTACAGCGATGGAACAAAAAAGCTTGTCATAACCTTGGATGCTCGATCTTTGAAAGCAGGATCATATCAAGGTAACATCACTTTTTCGGGGAATGATCAAACTATTCAAGTTCCTGTCACTCTGCAGTGCATTGTATGGATTACTTTGCATATTGGTTCTCGAATAATAGAGGTCAATAAATTAAAGGAAACGATTGAGGCAGCGCCTTATTTGTTTGAGAAAAGAACCTTTGTACCAGTCCGAAAACTAGTTGAATCACTACCCATTTTGAAGTATCTGAAAAATGCAGAGTTACGATGGGATGATCGAGAACAAAAAGTAACAATTTTGGTGGGAGAAAAAACCATCGAAGTATGGATTCAACAACCAAATGCCAAGATCAATGGAAACGAAGTTCAAATTGATCCCTATAATAGCAATATTGCACCACAGATTCAAGAAGGAAGAACTTTTTTGCCTTTGCGGTTCATTGCGGAGAATTTGGGGTATACCGTTGAATGGGTAGCATCAACGCAAACCATTCATTTAAAGTATCATATAAGCCAGAATTGATGGTAGTTATGAGGAAGTGATGAATAGGTTTACAACGTTTTATATTGATGAAAAATGCCCTATTTGCATGTGCTGAAATAGCTATAATATCGATTAACGATAACCATTTAGCATTATTAACTGCTTCAGGAGATAAACGAGCAACTCGTCTTTCCAAACTTACAAATGAACCCTCCCATTTTCTTGCTACGATACAAGTGGGAATTACGTTTGCTGGATTTTTGGGCAGTGCTTTCGCTGCAACCAATTTTTCCGGGCCCTTAACCAAGTGGGTGATTGGTCTTGGTGTTACAATTTCTCCCGTAACGCTGGATACTATTGCTGTTGTCTTGATTACTTTCATTTTATCCTATTTCACCCTTGTCTTTGGAGAATTGATCCCTAAAAGGATTGCCATGCAAAAAGCAGAGCCGCTTGCTCTCCTTTTTTCCGGATTTATCTATCGCATCTCAAAAGTTTTTGCCCCAATTGTTTGGCTTTTGACTGTGTCAACCAATGCATTCCTGCGGTTAATGGGATTGGATCCCTATGCTTCTCGCAAAGTAGTTACAGAAGAAGAAATTCGCATGATGGTAGATTCTGATAGCGAAAAAGGAACCATTGGCAGAGATGAAAAAGAAATGATCCAGAAGATTTTTGAATTTGATGATACTCCTGCATCGGAAATTATGACGCATCGAATGGACGTGATCATTTTATGGATGGATCAAACGGATACACAGTGGGCTCAGACAATTAAAGAGAGCCATTATACAGCCTATCCAATTTGCTCTGAAACGGCCGATCATATTGTTGGCGTATTGTACGCCAAGGATTATTTTAGGCTAGAGGATCAATCGCGAGATCATGTTATGAATACTGCTGTCAAGCCAGCATATTTGGTTCCTGAAACGGTACGAGCCAATGTACTATTTCGTAATATGCAAACCAATCGAATCCTTTTGCAGTTGTATTGGATGATTATGGTGGGATGAGTGGAATTATTACCATGCAAGATCTGCTTGAGCAATTAGTAGGAGATTTAGAAGATGATGATGCTCCCGAAAGCTCTCCCATCATCGAACAGGTTGACACCAATACATGGCAAATTGTAGGAACCGCCCCTCTTGATGACGTATCGAAAGAGCTTGGAATTGTTTTACCACAGGATGATTATGACAGCTTCGGTGGGTTTGTATTTAGTCTTTTAGGAACCATTCCCGAAGATGGAAGCACCCCCGAAGTGGAAGCTTATGGTCTAGTTATAAAAGTCGTTGAAATTCGAGATCATCGTCTGGAAAAAGCATTTGTCTATCGATCTTAATCAGAGCGAAGAAGGTGGGGTAGTGAACTCAATTTCAACGGTGAGGTGAGTTCTATTGGAGTGGTACTGCCGTTCACTTTTGCCTTTGATTGATCCATCCAATGTTCAATTTTGTAAGCATTATGTGGGGTTGTCTACTGATATAGAAAAAACAAAGTGGGTCCCTTATTTTAACAGGACAATTGCTATAGCAAGGGCAATGCCAACTAAAAAAGCCCATATGGAATGTTTTGTTTGATGTTTTTTAGAAGATCGTGCTTCTGGGAGAAGATGAGAGGCGGAAACATAGATCAAAACACCGGACACAAAACCCAATGCCAATCCAAGAGTGGATGCGCTTAATTTTTGGATAAAGGGGTAGGCAATAAAGGCTCCTATGGGAGTTGTGAAGGAGGAAACAAACAGGGCGTAGCGAACTGCCTTTTTGGAAGGCATATTTGCTTCTATGAGTACAGAATAGGTTATAACGCCTTCGGCAAATTCATGAACAACTAAGCCAATTCCGGATAAAACACCTGCCAAAGCACTGGTGCTAAAGGTAATCGTATAAATCAACCCATCGACAAAGGAATGAATTCCGATGCCTTCAATGGCTGTAAGACCAAATGTCAGAGAATCTTTTTTAGTGATGGATTGAATGATATAGTTGCTGAAATGCATGAAGAGAAAACCAACGAGAGCCGCAATGCCTGCATTGAAATTCATTGTAGTGGCTTTTGGCAGGGTGTACATTAAAGGTACTGCTATGAGAACCCCGGATGCGAAACACATAAACAATATTTTTGCTGATTCTGTCCAGGTTTGTTTATTGTGTACAGCCATAATTCCAACTGCATTAATGATGGCAGAACTGAAAGCAAACAACGCAATCCATAAAAACGGGTTATACGAGTTCATTCATGTTTCTCCTTGTGTGCACTAATGAAACCATATATTCTCCTCATTTATACAGTAGAACACAAACTCAGAAAGTCAAGAGAGGCAATGGCATGACTTTTCCTTTTCTGAAAATGTACCCGTTTTCATAGTTAAATCTTGCAATCATTGGAGCTTTGCTATAATTACTATACAAGCAATGTATATTGTCGTTCATTGCTACAGAATTTGTTGTGTTTACGCATCGTCGTCATGAACTTTTTTCTTGATCTATAGGTGGAATCATGAGTATTCAACGAATTGCAAAAAGTGAACTACCCTCTTTTATAAAGCTCCTTTCATTGGCATACAACATCAAAACCAAAGAAGAAGCTGACAAAGAAATGAAACAATGGGCAAAAAATTTATGGATGCTGGCGTCGAACTATATGGATACTACATGAAAGATACAATGGCAGGATGTATGGCGCTGTATCCGTTTGAGATGAATTATATGGATCATTATCTCCCGGTGAGTGGGATTGGGGCTGTAGCTGTACACCCTGTTTACAAGCGAGAAAAAGTATGTTTGAATATGATTCAATATGCTTTAAAAGCAGCAAAAGAAGAAGGATGCTACTTCAGTGTGTTGTACCCTTTTCGTCCTGATTTTTATCGATCGATGGGGTATGGATTAGGTCCCATTACATATCAATACAGCTTTCGTTTGGATCAATTTCAAGATGTACTAGCTGATGTAGGAGATGGAGAGGGTTTTATCCGCCAATTCCAAAAAGAAGATTTTCCAAATATTCTAGAATTCTATCGTAAAATATACATTACAACCCATGGGTACATTATGAGACCTTCTTATGAATTGCTTTCCTTCTTAGAAAGACCCAATGTGAAAGTTTTTGCCTATATTGAAAACACAAGCATACAAGGTTTGGCAGTGTACGTTGCAAAACCGATCCATCCAGAGAATTTCCTGGAGAACAAAATTGTGGTGTATGAATGGAATGCTTGTCATTTAAAGGCAAAAAAAGCACTGTTTGATTTCTTTTACAAACAACGGGATCAGTTTTCCCACATTGAATTTGTCTCTCAGGATGCTTCGATTCCTTTTATTATCAAAGACCCAAGACACGCTTCTCACAACCTTTTAATTCCTACGATTCATCATCATGTATCCAATGCCGGCTATGGAATGATGTATCAGGCATTGCGTTTGGATGATCTTTTTACTTTGTTCCCAACACAAAACATTGCAAGAAATTGGGAGGGAAAAACGTTTTCTATCGTTGTCAAGGATCCATTCACCCTACAGGATCAAATCTATACATTTCTTGTTCAGTCTGATCAACTTCAATTTGTCTCGGACGAAACATCGGATGTAGTGCTTCAGGGATCTATAACGACACTGTCTTCTCTATGCATGGGGTCTCTTTCCTTTTCTTTTGCCCATCAAAATGGACTGGTGAATGTATCTGATATTCATTGGATCTCCTTTTTCACTAGCCTCTTTAATATTCCAGTTCCTCAATACGATTCCCATTTTTAGTACCATATGCTGTTTTGTTCTGGAAGTGGACGAACCGCGAAATAAAAAAAGGTTCTCGGTTGGTTTTAAAACCAGGACAAGATGCTATTTTTCTCTACAATGGGAAAGTGGAAGGTATTTTTGCCGATGATGGTGAGTATAATATTGAATCCGATATCGTACCTTTTTTATCTACACTGAAAGGTTTTAAGTTTGGTTTTAATTCTGGAATGAAGGCGGAAGTTCTTTTCACCAATACAAAAGAGATCAACGTAAAATGGGGAACTAAAAATCCAATCAATATCCCTGCTCCTGGTTTACCAGGTGGTATGCCAATCAAATCTTTCGGTACTTTTGATTGCAAAATCGATGATCACAATATTCTCATTGAAAAAATAGCGGGTATTAAACATCAATATCATGTTGATGATTTAAAAGACCGCGTTATTGCAATGCTGGATCAGTTATTAATGAAGTGGATTTCCCGCGAAGGCAAAGACATGTTTAACTTGCAAGCCAATTCGTTTGACATCGCCAAAGGAATTCGAGAAGACCTGGATATGGAAATGAGAAAAATTGGTATTGCCATTACCAATTTCAACATTTCTAGTTTCAGCTATCCCGAAGAGATCCAGCGAATGCAACAAAGAGCTGCTGGTCAAAGTATGGTGGGAGATGTAGATCGATATACACAAATCTCCATGGCCGATTCTTTGGGAAAAGAATCAAGTGCGAGTAGTGTTGCAGGAAGCGTTATTGGCATGCAAATGGGAATGGCGATGGGTCAAAAAATGGGAGAACAAGCTCAACAATCTTCATCATCAAACAAACAAGAAGATCCTTCCAATAACGATTCTAATTCCGATACTGCTGCTCCCAAATTCTGCCCCAATTGTGGTGCGAAGAATGACGGATCCAAGTTTTGCCCAAATTGTGGCCATAAACTGAAATAGGAGAAGAAAGTGAATTCAAATCAATACACCTGCAAAAATTGTGGCGGTAAGGTTGTGTTTGATGTTCAAACGCAAAACTTACGTTGTCCAAATTGTGAAACGGAATATCCTATTGCCAAAGAAGAAGCAAATACCAAACACTTGATCAGCGATTACGAGACAGTAGAAAAACCAACGGAACACACGGCTACTGTTATTGTATGCTCTTCCTGTGGAGCAACCATTGAGTTTGATACCCACGTAACTTCCGGTAAATGCCCTTACTGTGCATCGCCAGTCGTGTTATCGGAGAAAGCAGTTACATCCCTTCCTCCCGATGGGATCTGCCCATTTAAGATTGATCAACATGAAGCAGAGAGTCGATTCCGCAAGTGGATCAAGGGAAAATGGTTCGCTCCCAATGCATTGAAAAATCTTTATCAATCTGGAAAAATGATGGGTGTGTATGTGCCCTATTGGATTTTTGACGCCGACGCAGATTGTAAATATCAAGCAGAAGGGGGCAAAGACCGCCGAGTTGAGTATCAAGTGAATGGTGAAAAAAAGACCCGGATTGAGACCGATTGGTATCCTACTAGCGGTACTCTAGCTCATCGTTTTAAGGATAAAATTGTACGTGCCACGAAGAGTATAACCGATCACTTGCTCCGAATTCTTGGTGGATTCAATCTGAAAAATGCTTTTTCTTTTCATGCAGATTTTTTACTGGGTTTTCTTCTGAAGTATTCAATATTCCCATTCATGATGCTTACAAAGAAGCGCAAGAATACTTTAAAGGTGTATTGCATAGCATGGTAGAAAGCAAAGTACGTCTGACATATGATCGGGTGAGAAATGTAAGGTTGTGGATACAATGGAGTAACGAGTATTACCGCTTTATGTTTCTCCCCGTCTATACCATGGCGTATTACTTCAAAGGAAAAACATACCAGGTACTCATCAATGGCGATAGTGGCCATATTGTCGGTGATTATCCAAAATCCTTCTGGAAGATTTTCTTTGTTGTCTTGGCCATACTAATTGTTTTAGGACTACTATACTACTTCTTTGGGCAATAGTTCTGGCAGCTTATAGTAAGGTAAAACGATGATTTCTGTATCTTCATACATCCGGTGCATTTCTTCACCAAGATGTATGACATACGCTTTTTTTGGATGATAGGTGGAGATAAAGCTCAGCATTGATTTTCCTGGATTCGCCCTTGTTAAAGTTTGGAATTTTACTTCCATAGGAATTAGGTCGATCGTGTTGTCCAGGACAAAATCAACTTCGGCTTTGTTTGTTGTACGCCAATAATGGATTTGAATGGAGGTATGTTGAGTTAATTCTTTCAGCCTGTGATACACAAAGCATTGAAATAAGAAACCATCTTGCATCAACGGGATAGGATGACCGAATAAGCCCATAGCAAAATTCCTCATACCCATGTCCGAATAATAATAGATTGGTGCTTTACAGATTTCTTTTCGTAAGTTGCGAAAAAATGGAGTGACTTTTTCAATTAAATATGTTTTTTCCATATACCATAAATATTGATTGATTGTCTCTTTATGAAGTCCTAATGTGTTAGAAAGCTCTTGTATATTAACCATTTTACCCATTTGTGATGCAATTATTCTAACTAAATTGGTAAACTTTTCAGTTTTCTGGATTCCTAGAAGGTCAACTAAATCTTTATAAAGGTAGCTTTCGTACAATTCATCCATAATACTATTTTTTTCAGCAATCTGCTTTTCAAGGATGATTCTTGGATATCCACCAAATTGTAAGTAGTCATTTAGTAGTTGCTTGGATTGGAGAACTTCTAAAGAAAAGAAATTCATTAATCTGTCTTCATAACGATAATCCGTCAGGTAATTCACATATTCTTCCCAAGACAAAGTGTTTAGTCTAAAGATACGCTTTCTTCCCGCAAGAGACTCATGGATTTTTTCTTTCAATTCAATAGAACCCGATCCAGAAACAATCAACTTATACGGAAGATGCAAGTCATACAATCCTTTTAAAAAAAGGCCTGCATTTTCTTTGCGTTGAATTTCATCGATAAAAACATACCCCTGTTCACCAATTTCAAGCTTTATTTTTCGTATAAGCTGTTCTTGGGATGTGAAATACACATTATCTTTCTCGATATCAAGATTCAGAAACACTGAATGGCAGAGATTCTCATTAACATGTCGCTCCAGGCATTTCATTAATGTGGTTTTACCAGCCTGTCTTGGTCCTACAATAAGGCTGATTTCCTTTTGGTCTAAATGTTTCATTAATGGAGAAAGCAACGTTCTTTTTATCATACTAGTATTTTAACCCAATAAAACGTACAGTCAATGATCCAAATTATTGGGTTAAACAGTGGTTATAACATTTAGAAATACACTGCAATGAATAAAAATGTTTTTTATTTTGTAACCTTTTAGCCCTTGCATTTTTCATTTTTTGGATATCATGAAGATAATTCGAACTAAAATAAATATTTGCATTTTATCACTCTAGAAAACCAAAAAAGGTTAACTGATTTTCACCCAAGGAGGTGAAAAATGAAAAAGAAATGGTGGATTCTTGGAAGCATTTTCATCGTTGTTTTATTAGTCATAACCACTTTCCATTTTTACCAACCTTTCGACATTACAAAAACCCCATTTGATGTTGCCTATGCTGATGAATATACTATGGTACGAAGAGTAATTCCTGGTGGTCCTGCTAGTTGTTTACGATGTGATGGTGATTATGTTATAGGAGTAGGACAAGTATCTCTTTTGGATGATGACTGTGCATTGTATCTCTATGATACAAATGGAACCTTAACGAATTTGGAAGACGATACATATTCAATCATTGCTACTTCCGATACCGGGCAGTTTCACCAAGCCCAAATTGAAGGAGATTACATCACATATCTAGATGATTCGGTATGGTATGGATGTTGTCGAGACTGTCAGATTAACTGTGTAAACGCAATATGATACACTCTATTTATTCTTA
>CAZBOU010000035.1:0-12468 GCA_964493625.1 uncultured Caldisericota bacterium | reverse complement strand
CGACATTTCTTCCCATTATATACAGTTATTTCGACTATACATCATCAATGACAACCTGCCCATGATACAAGATTACCCTATGCAAGTGTTTGTTTTGTAAACACTTAATTTTCTGGAATTTTACCAGTTTTTTAGGATTTTTTATTAATTTAGACTACTCAATTTCGTCAATTTTTATCCCACGTACGCACACTCGTATCCTCACCAATACCGTTGATTACTATGCCATTTAGTTTTGGGGTTCAGGGGTTTTATTTACTTTTTTCACAGCCTTCTTGGAGCTGTAATGGGTACTCTTTCGGACCTTGTTTCCGTGCTCATCGATCTCGATGTTGGAGCGCTTTGCCTTCAGTTTCTGCACGCGTTTGAACTGTCGTTCATGGATGATGGGGATGTGATGGTTGCATGATCGGTGGACCTCGAACGGGTCGCGAACCGTTCTCTTGGTGGAAGGGAAATCTGCGGACTCTGTTTCTCCATAGACGGAGGTACCGGTATATTTCTCATTGGTGAGAATATTCTCGATCGTCTTAACCGGCCATTTCTTCTTGCCGGTGTGAGTGAAAACGAATTCATGATGTTTTAAATTGTGGTTAGCAAATTTTATGGTATAATTTGTGGCTGGATTGAATATATCTCCCATTTGTTTCTAGGCTTTGTTTCTACTTTATCAATTAATTCTAGCATTAGAATCGAATAAAGCCTGCTGAAAGCTTACATTGGCGAATGTAAGAGTAGAGAGGGCTTTGATGAGAACAGTCGGTATTCGAGTATTTCTAGTAAGCATAATTGCTTTTCTATTGTTCAGCATGATCGGTTGTACTATACAACCTCAATTTTATACGGTGACCTTTGACACTTGTGGAGGAAACTCGATTGCACCGCAAACGGTGCAAGAGAATAAGAGAGCTATCAAACCCTCTGTAGACCCTGTTAAGGAAGGATGCTCATTTGATGGTTGGTATACAGAGAACACCTATGATACGGTATTTGATTTCAATACACCCATCACAGAGAATATTACACTCTATGTAAAATGGAATACTATTGAGTATACCGTTAGTTTCAACTCCAATGGTGGAAGTATTATAGAACCACAAAATATTGGGTATATTGATTTCCTGGTGCGTCCTGATGATCCGATAAAACCAGGTTGCCTCTTTTTAGATTGGTATCTAGATGAGGATTTTACAATAGGTTTTGATTTTAATGCCAATATAACCACATCATTTACTCTGTATGCTCGATGGGCTGTAATTCCTTGGGAATATGATGAGCTTGAACATTGGTATGATTTCTATGCTGACGATAGAGAATATTTATTGGAAAAATCCTACCATTCTTTCCGTACAGTCTTCGACGATGCAAAGGAACTAGTATGGAATGAGTGTACAATTTGTGGCTATGAGACAGCCAAAGAAAATCACGATCACGTTTGGGATAGTGGCACAGTTGCTAAGGAGCCTACTTGCACTGAAACTGGCATTAAAATTTATAAGTGCAACTCTTGTCAGCTTGAAAGAACAGAAATTTTACCATTGACAGATCACACATTCATTAATGGTTTCTGTATATGTGGACTTATTCAACCCGATGCATTTATTGAGATTGATAACTTTGGAGCAATTTGGGTAAGTAACACATTTCCTAGTTCATATTCTTTAAGCCTAATTATCCCTGATACCGTCCAAGGTAAGCGAGTTCTTTCAATTGGGGCTAGTTGCTTTAGTGTATGCCCTAATATCACTGAAATAAGCTTACCTGATAGCGTAACTACTATAAGCGATAGTGCCTTCACTGGGTGTAATGCGCTTCATACAGTAAAGCTCGGTTCTGGGGTTGCCAATATCTCAGCTTATAGTCTTTGGGGAACATGCAATAATTTTCGAACAATCGAGGTCTCGGATGCAAATCTTGAGTACTCAAGTAAAGATGGAATTCTATACAGCAAAGACGCAACGAAATTGATTTATTGCCCAGTCCAGAATGGGGTTGTTAATTATATAGTGCCTAATGGAGTTGTAGAAATAAAATCAAGCGCATTCAGAAATAATAAAACCATCACGAAACCGAACCTCCCTAATTCACTTGAAAAAATTGAATCCTATGCATTTGCTTCTTGCTATCGAATAACACAGGTGAATCTTCCTGAAGGTTTGCTATCAATAGAGACACGTGCATTCGATAACTGTCAAAATCTTACAAATGTTCATTTACCTTCAACTCTTACCTCAATCGGATCGAATTCATTTTCTCACATCACTACTGCTACGATTGCTGAAGGCGTTTCGAAAGTACCTGATTACGCTTTCGTTGGATCCAGGTACCTGACAACCGTTAGTCTTCCTGACAGTATAACTTCAATTGGAGCCTATTCTTTTTATGAGAATTCAGGATTAGTTGATATTCAATTGCCCGATTCAGTAACCGAAATAAAAAACTATGCCTTTTTTGGATGTACATCATTGAAAAATATTAATATACCTTCGAAACTAGAAAGTATCGGAGCGAGCGCATTTCGAAATTGTAAAGAATTGCGCGGAAGCCTAGAATTACCTTCCGGAATGCAAACAATAGGTTCTTCAGCATTTTCAAGATGTATAAGCATTTCAAACATTGTAATTCCTTCTTCAGTTAAATCATTAGGCAGAGATGTATTCAGCGATTGGACCCCTGCGCAAAAAATCTATGTATATTCAAGCTTTGAAAATGGTGTCGAAACTGATGATGTGGGAAGTGGAGGTGGTGCTTGGTCATCAGGGGCATCTATATATGTGGATTTGAGTAAATGTAATTCTGCAATAATTGGAAAAGGAGCTTTCTGTGGCTGTAACTCAACCTTAGATTTTGTAATACCTGAAGGTATAGAAACAATCGAAGAGAGAGCTTTTTTCTTATCTGATTTCAGGACAATAACAATACCTAAAACTGTAAGTACAATTGGGGACGATGCGTTCAATAGATGCATTAGAACAAAATCTATTATTGTTGATGAAGAGAATCCAAATTATACGAGCCTTGATGGAGTATTGTACAACAAGGCAAAAACAGTCTTGATAAGTTATCCAGGAAGCAAAGAGGGAGAAGAATTGATTATCCCAGAAGGTGTTGAAAAGATTTCTAGATTTGCATTCATTAGTTGTTCTGGGCTAAAAACAATAACACTACCAGTGAGCATGAAGCAGGTTGAATGGGGGGCTTTTGGTTATTCTTCAATTCGGAAGCTGATACTTAAAAGAGATATCAAACCTTTGACCTCTATATCTTTTTATCTAGCAATACCCAATATACAGGAAATACTAGTTCCCCAGTCTGTCGTCTCTGATTATAAAAATCATTCTAGCTTTAAGGATGTTGCTTCCAAGATTACAGGATATGAACCAGGATCATTTTAATGATTTTGTAAGAACTTTGGAGAATACTCCCTGAAATGGTAAAGGAATAAGGATTAGTACCGAGTGTCGTACCAGGGGTTTTCTTCGTCCTATTCACAGCCTTCTTGGAGCTGTAATGGGTGCTCTTTCGGACCTTGTTTCCGTGCACATCAATCTCAATGTTGGAGCGTCAAACCATAATACTCTCTTGATTGGTCAGCTCAATCGTCCTAGTATGAGACTACAGCAAAAATATTTCGAGGGAAGTACGAATCGATGAGCCAAGTAAGAAAAGAAATTATTGAAAGGATGAAGTCTGACCTGTTGAAGCAGGTTGATGAATGGGTCGGCATGCATAGACCGGTTGAGGGCTCAGAGGATTACGAAACTTGGCAGTGGAAATTGGTTACAATTAGAGCAATTGAGACTATTGATGATGTTATCGAGTATGTTGAATGCAATTTCCTAGATCTCAATGATTTCTTTTTGACTGGGGAATATGAATTGATCACGGCTGGGCTCGCCCCTGAAAAGGTTCCCTCCTCCATTGTCTCCGAACATGGGGAACTCATCGC
Source organism: uncultured Caldisericota bacterium (assembly GCA_964493625.1). Taxonomy (GTDB): domain Bacteria; phylum Caldisericota; class Caldisericia; order UBA6126; family UBA6126; genus JAGLCW01. Next base: position 8,519 of record CAZBOU010000035.1, on the reverse strand, counting down.
TGAACGAGCATTACCCAGTGATACGAAATGTGAAATTTTCTTTTTTGATGGGAAATATTTTGTGTTGGACGGAACAAGAACCCAAATAGTTGACTCGAAAAAGGATGCTCTCACGATTGCTGGGATCGAAGAGGACTCCTCCGATGACTTCATCGACGACCAGGAATATTCGACACATTCGCCTAATCCTCAAACGTCATCATCACCAAAAAAAGCGAAACGGAATCGCAAAGCAGTCCTGATTGTAGTAACAAAATGGCCTGACGGAACGATGGCGATAAAGTTTGGATATGCCCTACGAAATGCACTAAACATTGAAAAAGATAAGATGACTTTATTACAGATGGCTCCTGAACGAATCTTTCGAGTTGAGACGGATGTGAGCGAAACTGAATTTCGGAATACTATGAAATCCAAAAATGTTTCCTATGGTGGTACAATACTATTTATTGAGCTCATAAAAATCTAGAGAATTTCTAAAATGGATATGATTTAATGCCAATAGTAGAACAGTCACTGTAAATTTTGATGATGCAAGCACTGAATACAAGAATAAACATTGCCAAGATTCGTTATGCATATACTCTTTGAGCATATTTTAAAATTAGTGTAATAATATTAAAATAATTTTAATAGTTAATTACACATTAATTATGATTTGTTTTTAATATTTTTTTTTAATTTCTCATAAATGTGGTACAATTAGAATCCATTTAAGGGAGGTAAACACCTATGGCAATAAGCTATAACAGGCTTTGGAAGCTACTTATTGATAAGAACATGAAAAAGAAAGATCTTCAGCGCCTTTCCAGAGTTAGTTCGGCGACCATCACGAAACTTGGACGAAATGAGAATGTAAATACAAAAATACTCCAAAAGATCTGCTATGCATTAAACTGCGATATTTGCGATATTATGGAATTTGTACCACTTAACGAAAAAAAATGTTGAATAAATTGCATTATCCGATAGATAGAGGGAAGTAATATGACTAGAATGGATGAATATTTAGCTTCTGAGGTTTTACCTTGGTTGAAACTTTACAACATGAATTTACCTTCAACAAGAGGTGGCCTTTTTTATAATACATTTGCATATCCTACAAAAATTTCTCCTGAATCCATTGCTGTTTACATTGCGATGCACACTAAACCAGGAGATACAATATTAGATGTGTTCGGAGGAAGTGGCTCTACTGGAATTGCAGCTCTCATGTGTGAGCACCCAACAGAATCAATGGAATTGTTTTCAAGAAAATTTAATCTAAATCCAGAATGGGGAGCAAGGAATGCAATTCTTTATGAAATTGGAAAATATGGAGCTTTTGCTTCACAGGTGATGGCAAATCCTCCTGCACAAAAAGAATTTACTGATACAGCTAAAAAACTTTTAAATACAATCGACACTGAATTGTCGCTCTATAGTACTTTGGATGCGGAGGGTAACCCAAGTGTTATTCGGCATGTTATTTATTCGGATATATATTCATGCTGTCAATGTGGCAAAGAATTCACATATTTTGAAGGTATGGTACGTTATAATCCACTTAGAATCGATGGAGAAGGCATCTGCCCTCACTGCGGCAGTAAACGAAAATCTTCTGAATTCTCAAATGTCATTGAAGAAGTATATGATGAGTTATTGGGGAAATTCATTCAAAGAAGAAAACGAGTACCAGTAAGAGTCTACGGGCAGACAGGACTCAACAAATGGGTGCGAGAAGCAGACGATATAGATATTGAACAAATTAATTCAATTGATTCACTTAACTACCCACATAACTACAAGGCTCAAGAGATCGTTTGGGGGGAGTTGTACCGTTCTGGATATCACCAAGGAATTTCGCACTTGCACCATTTCTATACAAAGCGAAACTTTCTGGTTATGTACTCACTATGGGAAAGAGCAGGCGAATTTAAACCTAGGGTTCGCGATGCGATCAGGCTCCTTCTACTAAGTTATAACGCTGCACATGCAACATTAATGACAAGGGTAGTTGTGAAAAAGAATTCAAAGGATTTTGTGCTAACAAGTGCACAAAGTGGTGTTCTATATATAAGCAGTTTACCCGTAGAAAAGAATATAATAAGTGGAATACGGCGTAAACTTAAATCATTCGAAGAAGCCTTTACCTATTTAAGTACTTGCTCTGGACACATCGATATTATTAATAGCAGTAGTACCAATTTAACTCAGAAGGATAACTCTATAGATTATATTTTTACAGATCCTCCATTCGGCGACTTTATCCCCTATGCTGAAGTGAATCAAATTAATGAACTCTGGTTAGGAAAGCCAACTAACCGTTCTGAAGAGATTATCATTAGCCAATCACAAAAAAAGAATGTGTCTTGTTATCAGAAGATGATGACCGAAGTTTTTACTGAAATGAATCGGGTTTTAAAAAAAGATGCCTTTGCAACGATTGTTTTTCATGCCTCAAAAGCAATGATCTGGAACGCACTCTCAAAAGCATATTCAGATGCTGGATTCTTCGTTGAAGCTGTAACTTCATTGGAAAAGTCTCAAGCTAGCTTTAAACAAATCGTCTCGAAGGGTTCAGTGCAAGGAGATCCTTTAATACTTATTTCAAAAGGTAAAGGAGAATGCTCATCATTGCATTCACAGACAATACTTGACGAAATCATCGATAACAACAATTTAAATACAACTAAGAGTGAGCGACAAATATATGCAAAGTATGTTAGCAAATGCCTTGAGCTTGGTGTCTCTATAGATTTTGATGCAAAAAAAGCCTATGCATATATAGCAAGCAAGATAGAGACGATTAAAGGGCATAAGTGATGAAGTTGAAAAAAAAACGGCTTGGACAGTACTTTTCTGGTAAGAAGGTTGCAAATTTGCTAATCAACCTTTGTGAATTAAAAGGCGAGGAAAGTATTATTGATCCGATGGCAGGAGTGGGAGATATGCTAACCGCTGCTATCCAACTTGGAATACCATCAAAGAACATATGCGGAATCGAGATTGATCCAATTGCGGGAAATCAGTGTAAAAAAAGAATTAAGCCTGGTATTATCTATATTGGGGATGCTTTTTCATCTGAACCTTACAAAACTATAGGACGAGTAGCTTGGGATTTAGTGATAACGAATCCACCATATGTTCGTTATCAATCATTGGACAGATTTGAAAGTGATGATCTTATTCTGAAAAATGCAAAAGAAACTCGTCAAAGTCTTCTTGAACTAGTGAATCTGGTCAACCATCTTAATGATGAAGAGAAAACGTGCTTTCATAAAATAATTAAACATTATTCGGGACTATCTGATCTTGCAGTACCTGCATGGATTCTTTGCGCACTACTGACCCGATTAGGTGGAAAAATTGCTATAGTAGTACCTGAGTCTTGGATCAGCCGTGATTATGCACTCTCCATCAAATATATGCTACTAAAATTCTTTGAAATTGAATATATTGTTGAAGATTTGAATTCAGTTTGGTTTGAAGATGCTCTTGTTAAAACGAATCTTCTTGTTGCTAGACGAGTGAGTTATCGAGAAAATTTAAGTGAAATTGGAAACTCAGAATACAAACACATAAAGCTTGGCGCTAGTCTCATGGGGGAGAACAGCCTGGTAGAAAATTTAGCAATTGGTGGGCTAAGTGGGTATGAAGCGCTTAAAAAATATTTAGACTCCAAGAATGAAATTTCAAATGAAGATTTTGTTGTAAGAAACATTCATCTTAATCTCATTCTTTCAGGAATGTATAATTCATTAGCATTTCAGAAATTGTTAAAAAAACTCGAACCCCACGCCAAAAATGTCACTGCCACAAGCATACCCAGAGAATTATATGAAATAATTGGGAATGATGTCGCTTTAAATAACCTGGTAAAAATCGAAACTTGGGGATTTCAAGTTGGACAAGGTTTAAGAACTGGCGCAAATAAATTCTTTTATACAAACCTTGTACGAAGCAATGGTGAAATAGAATATGTTATTGTAGATAAGATTTTCAACGAAAGCGTAATTTCAGTTGATCAAAAATACACATTACCAGCCTTTCGTTTTCAAAGTGATGCTTGTGACGAACTAGTAATTTCAAAGTCAATGTTGTCGCATAGGTTACTATATATCTATGAAGATATTTATGATTCTGAAGGGAATACAATATCTAAAAAAAACGTTTCATTAGCCGCACATATCCACACTGCAGAAAAAATCCCAATAGTGGTTAATGGTAAGCAGACTTTATTTCCTGAATTGAGTGCGGTTAAACCGAATATACGCAAATCCGAGGTCTTGGAAGGGTCTATACAACGACATTGGTTTATGCTTCCTATTCTCACTAATAGGCATAGACCCCAACTTTGTATCTCCCGAGTTAATTATAAGAATGTGAAGTGCTTCTTGATTGCGGATGAAGGTATCGTAGTTGATGCCAACTTTTCAACACTTTGGCTTGAAACCGTGGATAGTAAACAAATATATGCAATGCTTTCTCTTCTGAATTCAACATGGGCTCAAAGCTACCTTGAAACAATTTCAACAGTAATGGGAGGGGGCGCACTAAAGGTGGAAGCCTCCCACATTAGACAGCTACTATTACCTTATCCGACAGATGAATTAGTTAAATCATTGTCTCAGCTTGGGAGAAGCTTAGCTGAGTCTAATTCTTCCGAAAAATGTGAAATTCTGCGCATAATTGATAATACAATCCTAAAATCTTTAATAAATGATTGTAACTATCAAGAAAAATATGTTGCCTTACGAAACTATTTAAAGTTGAAAACAAATGCACGGCAACGAAAATTAACTAAGGAGGAATCACTGTAATGATTCAAATTAATTTATCCGCTGCCAGGAATTTCGCATTAATAGCTAAATCACAAATGGACACAGGGGTAGCAGAAGACGTACTCCGTCATTTGCTTTCTGCAAATCTTCCGCAAATGTTTCCAGATAATCCTTGGTGGATTCGAGAACACAGTACGGGAGCGGAAGCAAATGTTCATTATATCGATGCAACTGGGTTGAAGAGAAACGGATTTATTGACTCGCTTGTTGGGATGACTGCAATAGAATACGAGAGAGACCTTTCAGTTAATACAATCTATAGAGTAGGATACCATCAGGTTGAGGAATATTGTTCAGCTTTACTAAATCAGGGCATTGCCGCCACTGATGTTATAGGAGTTTTATCCGATACCGTTCGATGGTATTCTTTTAGTGTTCAAGTTACTCATGATCCTATACCAGGAATCGAATATGGACCAGATAATATAGCTCTTCATGAGATAGATTCAGTAAACCTTGAAGATCATTCGGACGATAATTTGGTACGATTTGGTCTGTTCATTTGCAAGTATCTTGGACGTCAAGGATCACGTCGTATTAATGCTTTAACATTAGCGACTGATATGGGATTCGATAGTCTTTTCTTTGCTCAAAACATCAGTGGATTTCAGGGTATTATTTCCACTGCATTCACCGAAAAACCGCAATATGGTAGCATGATTGCATCACTTTGGCAGAATTTTGTTAGTAATTTGGAGAATAACAGAACGCAGCCTTTTAATCGGACGATCTATACACATGAATTCTATATATTAACGCTTGCAAAATTGCTTTGCGCTAATATCCTTAATGGATCTGTTGTACACGATGAGAGGGATAATCTACGAAACATACTTAATGGTCAATGGTTCAGAGCCATGGGGTTTGTAAATCTGGTTGATTATGACTATTTTGGGTGGTTGCATGAGGCCCCTCATATCGATCAAATTGTAAAGATTGCACGGCAGATGCAGAATGACTTAACCGTGTATGATTACAGCAATATTGCGACAGAAGATTTATTTGGACCACTTGTAGCTCAATTAGCAGACAGGGACCGTCGCTTGCTTTTAGGGCAAGAGTATACACCGCAGTGGTTGGCAAAAAAGATTGTGTCTCGCACTCTTGAGTTACTCCCACAATCAGACTTCCCAAACTTTATTGACATGTGTTGTGGTTCAGGTGTTTTTGTCGTTGAAACAATAAACCAAACGATTACCAAGTACCAGATCGTTCCAGGTAAATGCCCAACAGATTTGTTACTTCAACTTACAAACAGTATAGTCGGGTTTGATATTGATCCATTGGCGGTTCTGCTTTCAAAACTCAATTGGGTAATGGTAATGAGAAAATTCTTACCGTATTCGATGTCAGATTTTATTATACCTATTTACCATGCAGACTCGCTTTTCACAACAGCTCCCATTACTACACTAATTGATGGTAATTATGAAGAACAAGATCTTCAGATGGATTTCGATGGAGAACAAGTCATTCTACCTGGATTCTTAATTAATCCAACGAATAGAAAACTTTTTGATTCGTTAATCCATAGATGTTATGAGATAGCGAAAGTTAAAGCTCGTGAGACCATAGAAGATTATTCACTCCAACAGGCTAAAACTTTTGTGGCAAAATTAATTAACAATGTAGGTGCTGTTATTAATAAAACGCAAATGGAAGATATCGTAACTAGTTGCCATGCTTTGATTCCAACATTGGAAAAACTTCAGCGAGAAGATCGAAATGGTATATGGCCTTTCCTACTCGGTAATAGCTACCGTCCTGGTTTGGTTAGAGGACAGTTTAATGCCATAGTCTCCAATCCTCCCTGGATGGCTATGAGCAAACTAGCAGACAATCCTTATAAAAGAATTTTAGTCTCGAGAGCAGAAAGATACGGAGTAAAACCAACTGGTAGTTCACATCTTCATATCGAGCTCGCAATAGTCTTTCTTCTGAATTCAGTCGATAAATTTTTACAAGAGAATGCTTTATTCAGCATTATTATGCCAGATACACTTCTTAATGGATACCATCATGAACCGTTTCGGAATCAACTGTTCCTCAGATCTGAGTCTCCGGTTCATCTTAGAGTCAATGAGATATGGGATGCTCCTATTGGCACTTTCAAGAATAAAGCGATTGTAGTTTTCGGGACAAAGACAAATAGCTTATACCCCAATCCTATTTCTGGGCGTCATCTACTAAGTAAAACGATAGATGAATCTTGTGAATTTCGTATGCTAAGACAGGGAAAACGCTCCGCTTGGTCCTCCAACCCAAACGCAAATGATATAACTGAAGGTGTTTTAGAACGAATCCCATTTTTACAAGGTGCAGATATTATGCCCAGAACATTAGTGTTTCATAGTGTGGTACAGCAGCCTAACGGGCGGTGGTCGGTTCGTCCCATTCCACGCCAGAACAATAAGCTCTCATACCTTGTTAGTGACGCGAAACGCTTTAAAGCGTTTTCATTGAATGTACGGAATGTGGATGATCAGTTTATCTATGACTGTTATTTATCAAACCACATTTTGCCATTTTATTCTTGCTATCCAGCTAAAGCACTTTTACCAATGCGAAAGGAAAATGACTATTGGGTTGTGGTTGATGAAGCTGAATTGATACAATATGGGACAGGGGCTGCATCTGCATTTAATAGTATTTTTGTTGAGAGTGGAGAGTCTGCACATCAGTATTTCAATAGGATTAACTATCGTAATAAATTAAGCCCTCAAATTTTTGATGGCTTCGACAATGAAAAACAACTAATTTTAGTAGGAGCTGGAGGTGGATACACATGTGCTTCGTTTGTAGCTTTTAAGCATATCAATAAAGTGAAGACAATTATTGATCAAACTATTTACTGGTACGTTGCCAACACGGAAGATGAAGCCATCTACATAACTGGGCTTTTAAACAGTATCGCATTAGACAAAATAATCGCCGATTTTCAACCTGAGGGGGCTTTGGGAAGGCGACATGTCCACAAGTTACCATATGCCGTTACTCCACCATTTGATATTACTAATGCTTCTCATAAAGCAGTCGTGGAAAAAACACGATCTCTAATTAGGAGTATAAGAGAAACTTTACCGGATTCACAAATACTAAGTTACTTAAATCCATCTAGTAGTACTCTTGCAATACGTAGAAGAAAGTTTCGCGAATTTATACATGAACTATCTACTAGTAGGGATTATGAGGACGCTTGCAGTGAAGTCTACAATGTATAACCTTCAACGATTAACATTTTGCTTACCAATTGAAAGCTTGGTGCGCTATTTACTCAGCATGGTTTTTATCTCATCTGGTTGATAAGGTTCTTTACGTCTGTGAATCATTGAGTGACAGTTGGAACAGAGCGGTATTAAATCTTTTTGTGGATCTGTGCCATCATAGTCTTCAGCAGTAGAGAGCTGTCCAATCGGGGTAATATGGTGAACTTCAATGTAATCTTTGCCTATTGCTCCGTATGCTTTCTCAAAATCGAATCCACAGATATTGCAGTGACAGCCTTTCAAGCGAATACATTCAGCTCTGGCAGCTTGACTTCTTGAAATCTGCTTTGTCGATGTTATACGTGTTCTGCTTTCATCATGCAGGTGATATTTATTTTCATCGTTCGAGTTTGCCTGATTTATTATCCCCTCTACATAATCAAGCAACTCGTCTTTCAGTTCTTGGCGATCAGGTTTATCCACATACCAT
>CAZBOU010000034.1:0-13978 GCA_964493625.1 uncultured Caldisericota bacterium | reverse complement strand
TTTCGGCATAAATTCGAAATGGAACATCGCATGTATATCGAAAAGGAAGAGCATAGACAATTTTTTGTAGCCATAGTGGCATGAGTGGAACAGGTATAATCAGTCCTGCAAAGAACTCACCAAATACAGCAAAAAGGAGCATAGAGCCAACAGCAGAATATGTATAGAAAGTGGAGATGTAGACAAACATAGAAATGGTGACCAGAAGAACAAGCCCAAGAAACAAGGTAAGGAAAAAATAAAGAAAATGCTGTATAGAAGGGGGAAAATTGAGAGAATAGGGGGCAGGAAGAAAAGCAGCCACTAGCAGAATGGGCATGCACCGCAGGGAGGCACTGGAAAGTCTTGCAGAGATGAGCTTGACGAACCAGAAAGAATACAAATGAATAGGACGACACAATTCATAGGCAATAGAGCCAGTAAGAATCATGGTAAAAATGTCGTTGTCTCGAAACCACAATACAAAGAATGCAAGAAATGCTTGCTGAAGCCAGATGATTTGAACGACTTGTGTGTAACTGATGGGTTGAGCCTGGATATTGCTTTGATAAAAAGCCTGGAAGATGAAAAGAAGCATATATCCCCAGCAGAATTGAGTGATCGCTCCGGCAATAGCCGCTGTTCTGTATTGCAGTCCTTGTTTGATTTGCAGAAAAAAATAGGCAATGTACGATCGAACATTGGATTGTCTATATCTCATACTCTGTGTACACCTGTGCAATGATTTCTTCAATGCTCTGATCGGTTGTATAATTTTCTTTTAAAAGCGATACATTGCCATCAAAAAGTGTTCTTCCTTTTCCAATGAGAATTACTCGATTTGTCATGGCTTCGATATCATGCATATCGTGGGTGGTGAGTATAACGGTGACGAAAAGAATCGAGTACGGGAACGTCCCACCAGAGCTGTGATCGCTGCCCAAAGACAACACCAATCTGACGGACATACTCAATGCGGTTTTTCCAGGGAACCATTCCCATCACTTTGCAGGTACCAGAAGTGGGAAGAAGAATACCACTCATTATTTTGAGAGTAGTGGATTTGCCAGCTCCGTTAGGGCCAATATAGCCAATGATTTCCCCAGGATTGATATGGAACGAGACATTTTCTAAAGCATGTACCCATTCCCATTTAGGGAAAAAGAAAGAAGAGATAGAGTCTCGCAAGCTTTCTTTTCGTTCATATACTTTAAACTGCTTTTGCAAGTGCCGTACTTCGATCATTGTAGCTCCTGGTATTCATCTGTGTTCATGAAAATACTAGAAGTATTATAGCATGAATTGACTTGCTAACTGAAGGCCGCGTATCCCTCCATCATCGAATTCCATCTTTTTTTGGTACAATGAGTATATGAAGAAGAAAAAAACTATTCAATGGATTCTTGTAGTGCTTTGGATGTTGCTCATCTTTTTTTTATCGGGGCAACCCGCTGTTGATTCCAAAGCTTTAAGCTCTGATACTGCCGTTTGGATTGTTCAAATTGTTGAGATAATTTGTCCTGGTTTGGAGATACAAACCACCGACATCCACTCTCCCTTGCGAAAAATGGCCCATTTCTTTCTCTATTTTGTGCTAGGTATCTTCTTTACCCAGGCTCTTGAGGAAAAAAAGGGAACCAGGAAAAGGAAATGGGTACGTGTTGTTTTGGCTTGTGTTTTATATGCATTGTCCGATGAATTTCACCAAGCATTTGTACCCGGGCGCGGTGCTCAATGGTCCGATGTTCTGATTGATAGTATCGGCAGCACGTGCGGCATTGGATTCACTTTTCTGTGTAAGCGTATCCATAAAAGCAATGAGTAATAGTTTGTTAAGGGTAACCTTTGCCATCTTGATATAGTATTGAATTCTTCCAGTTTTGCTTTTATGATCTTCCACAACATGTTTTTTGAAGGTTATGTTACAATATAGTAAGAACAGAATGTGGCTATGTACTCAGTTTTCGGCAAGTGCTGATGTCATCGAAAGGAGATTCGATTGAAGAAATTAGAAGTTCGATGGAGCGAGATAAAAACTTCTTTTTGGTTTGTTCCTGTATTAATTATCCTCCTGTTCATTTTGGTAGCCATTATTTCTATTCGAATTGATACACTGGTTTCATTTTCGCAAAAAGGCCTGTCTCGTTATATTCTTATTAGCAGCGCAGATTCTGCGCGCAGTATTTTGACAACTATTGCAGGCGCTATGATAGGAGTAGCCGGAACTGTTTTTTCCATTACTTTAGTAGCACTCACTCTTGCTTCGTCTCAGTACGGTTCTCGATTGATTCGTAACTTTATGTACGAACGATTAAATCAAATTGTTCTCGGGTCTTACATTTCTACCTACATGTATTGTTTGATTGTTTTAAATACAATTAAAGACAACGTCAGCGTCGTTTTTATTCCTTCTTTTTCTATACTAATAGCTCATGTAGCAGCTTTGTCAAACATCATTTTGCTGGTTTTGTTTATACATCACATTGCAGTGAGTATTCAAGCCAACAATGTGATATCAAAAGTGTCTAAAATGCAATCTAAGAATATCGATATTATCTTTCCTAAGGACCTTGGTAAAGATGTATGTAAGAATCAAGAGGAAAAGGAATGTCCCATTTTTCACCCTTCTTTTTATGTTCATAAGAAGTACATTCCCGCTATAAAAAGTGGCTATTTACAATATGTGTATAACGGCAGCCTTTTTTCGATAGCAAAAGAACATGAGGCTGTGATTGAAATATACTGTAGACCTGGAACGTATATTGTAAATACCCTTGAAATTGGACTTGTGTATTCTAACAAAGAGATGGATGACGACATTATACGCAAAATTCAAAACCAATTTGTGATCGGGAGATATCGAACGCAAGAACAAGATGTAGAACACTTCATACATCAAATGGTGGAAATTGCCGAAAGAGCCTTATCTCCGGGTATTAATGATCCATATACAGCCATTACTTGCATCGACAATCTTTCTTCTACCATGGTATATCTTGCCAACAAGGAATTTCCTTCTGGTTATATTTTTGATGAAGAAAAGAACATCCGCGTAATTCTTAATGTGTTTACATACGAAAGTGTTTTGGATGCAGCATTCAATCAAATACGGCAATACTCAAAAGGAAATCCCTCGGTTGCCATTCGGTTGATGGAGGCATTAATTACTATTGAGAAGTGTGTTCATACTGAATCGCAAAGAAAGGCCATTCGAAAACATGGAAGAATGGTGTTGAATATGGCTATGAAAACATTTGATGAGCCAATGGATTTAGAAGACTTGAAAACTCGTAGCAAACAATTGGGTATCTAATGATACTCAATGAAGTATATCACGGAATGGGTGTTGTATTGGATTGCAAATTGGGAAATTGTTTTTTTATGCATGGTTTTAAACGATATAGATAGGATGTTAAATGCAGTTTGATTGGATAGCTATTGGAGTATTTGTCCTTCTTTTGATCTGTGGTTTTCTCTTGCAATATATTATTCGAAGAGCTCGAAGTACACAAAAGTTGTATATTCGTGATGTTGCTTTATCGAGTGAAGAACTGTGGGATTATGCAAAGAAGAACGCAATTGAACATTCTGTATCTATCCAAAAGACTACATTGCACCATCCCATTCCCCGAATGAAAGCCAACTACGATTATATATTATCGGTGTACACCTCATTAAATAAGGATGTTCGAGAAAAAAAATCAGTTCCTCCTGCAGCTGAGTGGCTTCTTGATAATTTCTATATGATCGAAGAACAGACGAAGCAAATTCGAAGAGATTTTGTTAAAAAACATTATCGACGGCTACCCATCATTCAATCTGGTCAGTTTCAGGGGTATGCAAGAATATTTGCCATCTCCATGGAATTAGTAACGCACACCGACGGTCAAGTGACTGAAGATATTCTTATGCATTATATTGAATCGTATCAATCTCATAGCGTCCTGTTTGATCGAGAAATATGGGCCCTACCAGTATTTCTGAAACTTGCTCTTATTGAAACAATTCGTAATTTGTGTGAGAAAATTCAGAATACCCAACAGCAATGGTACAAAGCAGATGAAGTTTTTGAAGATTGGATGGACAATGATGTTATTGACACAAACAAGGGCATGCGGTATTTTAAAGAAAGCCTAGCTGCTATTGATGGTACCAATCCACTTTTTATTGAACATTTGTTTTACCATTTGAGACGATCTGGTCGAAGCTATATCTCTATTTTGCAAGAAATGAATGATCGGCTTTCGAAGTTAGGCACAACGACAGAAGATGTTGCCAGAAAAGTACACAGTATGCAATCGATCCATACTGTTTCAATGGGAAACTGTGTAACTAGTTTGCGGCACTTTTCTACCTTTGATTGGTCTATCTTGTTTGATGATGTAAGTGTTGTTGATAAAATTCTTCGTCAAGACCCTGATGGAACGTATTCTGCTATGGATGTTGCAACCCGGTATCGTTACAGATCTATTCTCGAAGAAGCCGCTATTCAGTTGCATGTTTCTGAAATTCACCTTGCCAAAGAAGCTATCGAGCTAGCAGAATATGCAAATATGAACTGGCAAGATCCAAACAAGAAAGAATTGAACAGTCAAAAAAAGAATCATGTTGGGTACTATATTATAGGGGATGGAAAGAGGGAATTGATAAAAAGACAAAAAGGTACCAAAAGACACCTTCCCCAAAAAAAGAATCTACCATTGATTACATCGTGTTATATCCTACTCATTGTTTCATTGACCCTAGTATTGACAGGGGTTGCACTATTCTATGGAATTCCATTGGGTTTTTCGTTCCACCCCATCCTAGAAGCACTTTTCTTGGGCCTGATTTTGTGGGTTCCTATCTCTGAAATTGTTATTCACCCCTTGCATTGGTTTATTTGCAAGGTGGTACCCCCTACATTTTTTCCCAGGTTATCTCTTGAAGAGGGTATTCCTCTTTCTTTGAGTACCATAGTTGTCATACCGTCTTTGTTACCGGATGTCGAATCTGTTCACGAACTATTGCACAAGATGGAAAAACACTACTTGGCGAATCGAGAAGACCATTTGTATTTTGCTCTGCTTGGTTCTTATAAGGATTCAACACAACCTCAGGTGAAAGATGCAGAGAAAATAGTACAAGAAGCTTTGCGAGGCGTTGAAGAGTTAAACCAAAAATATTGTCATGAAAAGGATCAAGATATTTTTTATTTCTTCCATCGAAAGAGTCAGTACAACAAGAAAAACAATGTTTGGATTGGGTGGGAGAGAAAACGAGGAGCACTCATTGAATTCAATGATTTAGTATTGGGCTCTAAGCAAACTAGCTTCTCTCACATGTCTTGCAAGAATCCTCCCTTTTCTGATGTTAAGTATATCATTACTCTCGACAGTGATACTATTTTACCCATGGGTACTGCTAAGAAGCTTATTGCAACGATGGCGCATCCTTTGCATCAACCCTCTGTTGATGAGAAAAAAGGTATTGTAACTGATGGTTACACAATCATGCAGCCACGTATTGATTTTACAACCGAGAGTTCAAACAAATCCTTATTTGCTGAGATATTTACTGGTCAAAAAGGAATGGATCCATACGCAAGTGCTATTTCCGACGTATACCAAGATCTTTTTGGAGAGGGGATTTATACGGGAAAAGGGATCTATGATCTACAAGTCTTTCAAAAAGTACTAAAAATGGCTTTGCCTGATAACGCGGTGCTCAGTCATGATCTGTTGGAAGGGTCATTTGTGCGCACTGGATTGGTAACGGATTTACGTTTTTTAGATTCGTACCCTTCTAGCCTCTTATCATATACTTCTAGGGTGCATCGATGGATTCGAGGAGACTGGCAACTTCTCCCCTTTCTTTGGAGGCGATTGCGGAATCGTCATGGTCAAATTATCACTAATCCTTTGTCAATGCTCTCCAAATGGAAAATGTTTGACAATTTACGACGAAGTTTGATTATGCCATCTCTCCTTCTTGTATTGTTTGCTTCCTTCTCCATTTTAGCAGAACATTGGTATGTAGGCTTGATAGTGGCATTGCTATCGTTGTTTATTTCCTTTTTCATCCAATTGTTGGATCAGGTTTTTAGTAAACATTTTTGGAAGAGAAAATACAGGAACTATGTGCCTGAAATTTCAGGTCTTACGGCCACATTTTTACAGTCGCTATTACAGCTCATCTTTTTACCTTATTACGCAATTCTTGCGTTGCACGCTATTAGTTTAACAATAGTGCGAGTCTATATTACGAAAAGGAATACTTTACAATGGACCGCTGCCGCTATTGTTGAAAAGTACCAGACAAATACGATATGTCGTTACCTCACCTCCTTAAGTGTGTGTCCAGTTTTAGCTATCATTGTTAGTAGTGTAACTTTCTTTGTTATACCCTCTTTAGGATTCATCGCTATAAGTTTGGGGTTTTTGTGGATAACAGCTCCATTTGTAGGGTATTGGATTAGCAAGGATCATATAGAGGAGACCATTTGTATGACACAAGATAAACAACAAGAATTGCGCATTATCGCACGTAAAACTTGGAGATTCTTTGAAGAGTTTATGAATGAAAAAAACCACTATTTACCCCCCGATAATTATCAAACAGACCCTCCTAGAGGTATTGCTTATCGAACAAGCCCAACCAACATTGGACTAGGTCTGCTTTCCATTTTGTCAGCTAGAGATTTTGGATTTATTCCAACAACCACCATGATTGATCGCATAGGAAAAACCATTTCCACAATGGAAACAATTGAAACATGGAATGGTCATCTGCCGAATTGGATTGATACTCGGACACTAAAATCTTTGCGACCCACCTATATTTCAACAGTTGATAGTGGCAATTTATTGACATACTTGATTACATTACGCGAAGGTTTGAAAGAATATCTACACAAGCCTCTGGTTGACATTAATCTATTGCAGGGGATCCGAGATACTTTACTATGTGCAGGCGAAGAGGGAGTTGAGTGTAGCAAAGACATGATGCTGTGTTTTACATTTCCCGTTAGAGAACCGATTCATCTTGGATCCTGGCAATCTGTTGTCGATCAGCTGGCCAATTATCCTGCATTTGATCAGATGAAAGACAATCCCTGGAAACCGAAAGTCAAAGAGATGGTGCAATCGTTGTACCAAGAATTTCATGAATACTATCCAACCATGAGTTTGTTTAAAAAAATACCTTTGGATCTTCGTGAATCCAAAGTAACTCCTGCGATTGTTTCTCACGTTAACAAATTGCAACAAGCAATCCAAACAAATCATTCATTTATCGACTTACCGTCTTTTTATGAAGCATCTATTCGACAAATTGAGCTTATTGAAAAGCTTCTTCAAAAAGAAGAACCCAGTGAATTAAAAGAAGGTTTTTCATGGCTTTCTTCTGTAAAGGAAAGTTTACAGTTAAGTATCGATAGAATAAATAGTTACTTGTCACACTATCAGAGTATTCTAAAAAGAATCGATGCAATTGCCGATGCAATGGACTTTAAACCTTTGTATTCTAAACGCAAGCAGCTATTTTCTATAGGGTATGCAGTGGACTCGCAAAAACGCACCAATTCTTTTTATGATCTTATGGCATCAGAAGCAAGGCAAACAAGTTATGCTTGCATTGCAAAAGGCATTGTTCCTTCTACGCATTGGTTCAGACTCGACAGAACACTTACGACAGTCGATGGATACAAGGGCTTGGTTTCTTGGACAGGAACCATGTTTGAATATCTTATGCCTTGTCTGATTATGAAGAAATACAAACACACTTTGTTAGATGAAAGCTACTTTTTCGCTATTCATTGCCAGAAAAAGTATGCCAAACAACGAAAAATGCCTTGGGGTGCTTCTGAATCTGCTTTTCATTCTTTGGATAAAAGTCATGATTATCAATACAAGGCTATTGGTATCCCTTGGTTGGGTTTGAAGCGTGGTTTAATGAAAGATGCTGTGGTTACTCCATATGCAACCTTTTTGGCATTAATGATTGATCCAGAAGGTGCCTTGGACAATTTAGAGTCCTTAAAAAATGCAGGTCTGGAAGGTGCTTACGGTTTTTACGAAGCAGCTGACTATACTCCGCAAAGATTGACATTTGGAAACAAGAGAAAAATAGTCAAGACGTATATGTCACATCACCAGGGTATGAGCCTAGTGGCTCTTGCAAACTTTTTACATGAAAACATCATGCAAAAGCGATTTCACCTTGACCCTTCTATGGAGGCAGCAGCAATTTTATTGCAAGAAAAAAGTCCATCGAGTTTTGTCCTTACAAAAGATGCAAAAAAGAGCTATGAACCAGACGATAAGGTAGTTTCTCATCGGAGCACCCCTGTTCGTGTATTCGACTCTCCCAATCCTGTTCTTCCCAAAGTTCACTTGTTATCCAATGGCAACTATTCCATTATGTTAACTGACAAAGGTACGGGTTATAGTCAAACAAAGATGATTTCTGTTACAAGATGGAGAGAAGATGTGTCATTGGATTCTTGTGGCATGTTTTTCTATATTCGAAATGTTAATACAAACAAGTGTTGGTCAGCAACATATGCACCCTTAAAGAAGAAACCTATGGACTATCGAGTGATTTTCACATCAGACAAAACTCTTTACAAAAGAGTGGATGGTCCTATTGAAACACAAACTGAGGTGGTGATTACTAGTGGAGAACCAGTGGAAATACGCCGCCTAACATTTCGCAATACCGGAAAAGAAACATGTCTTTTAGAAATAACCAGCTATTATGAAGTTGTTTTGACAAAGCATTCTGACGATATTGCTCATCCATGTTTTAGCAATTTATTTATAAAAACGGAGGCACGACCAGATTTGAATTGTATTCTTGCCACTCGTAGGCCTAGACTAGAGACTGATAAGGGTAGCTGGTTGGCTCACTCTGTTGTCACCTCAAAGAATGCTGTTGGGGATGTACAATACGAAACTGATCGCATGAAAATGATAGGGCGAGGCCATAGTGTGGAAAATCCTGTTTCCATTGAGAAAGGTCACTTTTTGTCCAACTCTGTAGGGGCTGTTTTGGACCCTGTAATGAGTTTACGAACAATGATAAAACTAGAACCATTGAAAGAAACTACAGTATCTTTTGTTTCCATTGTTGGATCTAGTCGTGAATCAGTTCTTTCAAAGATTCAACGGTATGCAACCACGGATGAAATTGAATCTGCGTTCCAGCTGGCTCTAACGAGAAGTCATGTTGAAACAGATTATCTCAACTTGGATGCCAAAGAAGTCGAGTTGTATCAAAATATGGCGTCACACATTGTTATGATAAGCCCTACCAGAAAACAGTATGCAGAGAAGATTATGGCTAATAAAAAAGGACAATCTGCCTTGTGGCGATATGGAATCTCTGGTGATAAACCAATTGTACTGGTGTATTTGAAAAAAGACGAACCCATGCATATTTTATATGACATATTGCAGGCTTATGAGTATTGGCTTTCGATGGATTTAAAAGTAGATTTAGTGCTAATAGTGGATGAAGAAGTAGGTTACCATCTTCCTCTTAAACGTCTTGTATCGGATATTGTTTCTTCGAGACAAACCGCCCAAACGTCCAAAGAGCGAAAAGATATCTTTATTTTGGATATCCATTCGCTTCTTCCTGAGGATCTGCCACTTCTTTTTGAAACAGCACGAATTGTTTTAAAGAGCGATGTACGCTCTCTTGAAGATCAAATTTCTATACCCGACCAACAAGCATCCATGAAAATGGTTCCTTATTCAGCACCACCTTCTGCTTCTTCCTTGGATTTTGAAACAAAATCGTTGCGATGTTTTAACGGGCTAGGAGGTTTCAGCAAAGATGGAACTGAGTATCAAATCATATTGCGTCATGAGTATTGTACTCCTGCACCTTGGGTTAACGTCATTGCCAATGAAGACTTTGGCTGTATTGTGTCGGAATTGGGCTCCGGTTATACCTGGTTTGGCAACAGTCGGGAAAACAAATTAACACCTTGGTCCAATGATGTAGTATCTGATCCTCCCGGAGAAATCCTCTATCTTCGTGATGAAGACACAGGAGTAGTATGGTCGATAACACCTTTACCTGTCCGCCAAAATGTTCCCTATCGAATTACTCATGGATTTGGATACTCTATTTTTGAGCATAGCAGTCATGGAGTACGACAGAAGTGTATTCAATTTGTTCCCTTGAATGCAACAGTGAAAATTTGTATTGTAACATTGCAAAACGAAACAGCACAAAAGAAGAGTCTTACCATTACTAATTATATCCGTCCTGTGTTGGGTGTTACAGACCAAGACACGGCTCTTCATATCCGTACTACCAAAGGCAGTCCTTGCAATGTATGGATCGAAAATCCATACAACGAGGATTTTCTTGGTCATGTTGCATTTCTGACCACATCTCTTGATAGCGTAAGTATGACGGGAAATAGAAAAGAGTTTTTTGGGTCAGGTTCTCTGGAACAACCAGAAATTCTTTTGCAAAAAGAGCTCTCTGGTTCTTTGGGTGTTGGTTTTGATCCATGCGCTGCTGTACAAGGTTCAATTCAGCTAGAGCCAGAGGAGACAAAAGAATTTGTTTTTGTACTGGGTATGGGATCTACCAAAAAAGAAGCATCCCGTTTATCTCAACGATATAGGCGGATAAAGAAAACGAAAGATGCGCTTATGGAAGTACAAGAGTATTGGAAAAATACGACTCATAAGATACAAGTTCAAACACCGGATGAAACTATGGACTTTATGATTAATGGATGGCTTCCTTACCAGATAATATCCTGTAGATTGTGGGCTAGATCTGCTTTCTACCAATCAGGTGGAGCGTTTGGGTTCCGGGACCAATTGCAAGATTGTATTTCTATTGCCCATATAAACCCAGCGCTTTGTCGATCACAGATTATTAGGCATGCACACCGTCAGTTTGTTGAGGGTGACGTACAACATTGGTGGCATGAACCCTCTGGAAAAGGAACTCGAACACGCATTACAGATGATCGATTGTGGCTTCCGTATGCAACAGCAGAATATATCCGTATAACAGGTGATATGGCCATTCTACATGAAGAAATCCCCTATTTAGAGTCTCTTCCTTTGGAAAATCACGAAGAAGAACGCTATGAAAAACCGAACAAATCCAAGGAAACATCTACTCTGTTTGAACATTGCCTGCGAGCAATCGAAGTTTCTCTTCAGTTTGGAGAACACAACATGCCCCTAATGGGTACTGGGGATTGGAACGATGGGATGAATGCTGTAGGGAATAAGGGCAAGGGCGAAAGTGTTTGGCTTGGTTGGTTTTTATACTCCGTTCTCGATCTTTTTATTCCATTGTGTGTAGAAATGAAAGACGACCGAAAAGCCAATAAATACAAACGAACCATGGATTCACTCCAACAAGCTATTGAAAAACACGCCTGGGATGGCAACTGGTATCGGAGAGCCTATTTTGACAATGGGATGACATTGGGATCCATCTTGAACAAGGAGTGTAAGATTGACTCGATTGCACAAAGCTGGGCAGTATTGTCTGGTGCGGCAGATCCAAAAAGAGCAGAACAGGCAATGCAGTCGGTAGAGGATCACCTTGTACTCCGAGAAGATGGCATCGTGACGCTGCTCTTTCCTCCCTTTGACAAAGGTGAGACAGAGCCTGGCTATATCAAAGGATACATACCAGGTGTTCGCGAAAATGGAGGACAATATACACATGCAGCGGTATGGGTTTTGATAGCATTCACAAAAATGGGACTTGGTAACAAAGCTTGGGAGATATTCTCCATGTTAAATCCTATTCACCACACTAGCAATATTCAAGATTACTCAACGTACAAAACAGAACCCTATGTAGTGGCTGCAGATGTCTATAGTCAACCCCCTAATACGGGTCGCGGAGGTTGGACATGGTATACGGGTTCTGCATCTTGGTTGTATCGAGCAGGTCTTGAGTATATACTGGGCTTTCAAAAGCAAAGTGAAGAAATTGTTCTCAATCCATGTATACCGTCAAGTTGGAAAGAATATTCCATACAATATGTCTACTATGATACAATATATAAAATCACCGTTTTAAATCCTGAAGGCATTCAAAAAGGTGTACGATTAATTACAGTGGATGGTTTTCCGACAAAAGACAATCGGATTCCCCTTCTTACTGATCAAAAAAGCCACATTGTGAAAGTTTTCATGGGCAATCTTGAGTAAAGGAGAATTTGTATGAAAAAGATTAGTTGCATTGTTTTTTCTTTCCTTTTTGTTTTTGTACTGCTAGCTGGATGTGGGCAAAAAGAATCCAACACACTAGTGGTAGGCATGGAGTTGGCGTATCCACCTTTTGAAACCAAAGATGATGCTGGAAATCCAACGGGTGTTAGTGTCGATTTAGCATATGCATTGGGAGAGTATCTCGGTAGAGAAGTACATATTGAGAATGTGAATTGGGATGGACTTATCCCTTCTCTTCAAACAGGCAAAGTGGATATTGTGATTTCTTCGATGACAGCTACGGAGGATCGAGCCAAAGTAGTAGATTTTTCGATTCCGTATGCACACTCCTATTTAGCTTTACTGGTGAATAAAGAAAGTGGTATCCAATCAATTGAAGATTTATACGACAACGATAGAGTTATTGCAGTCAAAAAAGGGACGACTGGATACATATTTGCAACCACTTTTCTAACCGATGCAAAGGTACATTCTTTTACGTCAGAAAATGCTTGCGTTACCGAAGTGATGCAAGGAAAAGCAGATGCCTTTATTTATGACCAACTAACCATTTATCGTCAAAACCAATCACATCTAGATACCACAGAAGCTATCCTGATTCCTTTTCAAGAAGGAGAGAATTGGGCTATGGCAGTAAAATCTGGAAATTCTGATCTTTTACAGCAAGTCAATCAATTCATCGAGATATTCATTAATGATGGCGGATTTGAGGTTATTACTGAAAAATATTTACAGAAAGAAAAAGAGATATTTGATTCTTTAGGGTTTCCGTGGTTCTTTAGTGAATGAAAAAAGACCGATTTCTGACAAAAGGCATCAACCCTACTAAGTTTCACAAAGTATCTCATATCGCTCTTGTTGTTTTGGTTCTAGTAGGATTTGTATGGTTATCAGTACATCTGATTGGTCTTGAGCTTGATTTTGGAACATTGTTTCGGTATAGAAATCGCCTTTGGCAAGGTTTTCTCATGACCATTTTGATTTCAGTCGGAAGCTTAGTTGTGAGTTTGTTTATCGGATTGATAGCTGCACTGGGCCAAGAATATAAGGTGCTGTTTGTGCAATACTTCTGCAAAACCTATGTACAAATTATACGTGGAACACCTCTGTTGGTACAAATATACTTTTTTTATTATATTATTGGAACGGCATGGGGTTTGGACAACCGATATGTTGCTGGAATAGTCATTTTATCGCTATTTGAAGGTGCCTATATTGCAGAGATTATTCGAGGAGGTATCCAAAGCATTGATCGACAAAAATATGAAATTGCCCTTTCATTGGGCCTTACTTCGTATCAAACATTCCGATTTGTCACCTTCCCTTTGGTTCTTTCCCGTATTATACCCGCTTTGGCAGGTCAATTTTCTTCGATCATTAAGGATTCTTCCTTGTTATCCGTGATTGCTGTTATTGAACTTACACAAACAACCCAAGAAATATCAGCGGATAATTTCCGTATGTTTGAGAACTACATATTTGTAGGTTTTCTGTACTTTTTATTGACCTTTGCAGTGTCTACTCTATCCAAAAAATGGGAAAAAAGATATCATTATGAACGTAGAATTTAAAGCTATATCAAAGTATTTTCAGGACCAAACAGCCTTGGAAAACATCAATTTTCATGACGATGTTTCTTCTTTGGCAATTATAGGCCCCTCGGGAGGAGGAAAGTCAACTTTGCTACGAATCATGGGTGGCTTGATACTTCCATCGCATGGTGAGTTATTTGTAGATGGGTAGAGTAAAATATGTTGTGTAAATTCTAAAAACACACTATTATGAAAAAAACT
>CAZBOU010000033.1:0-14448 GCA_964493625.1 uncultured Caldisericota bacterium | reverse complement strand
ATGGTTTCCTCACACCAAAGAAATCAAGATAACGTATCAGAAAAAATGAGGTGAATGTTTTATGAACAAAGAATGCTGCAAAAAAAGAATAAGACAAACCGTTAGCATGCTATTGATGCTTTTGTTATCAACGGTATTTCTTGGATTTTCGCAATCACCTCAAGAAAGCACTGCTCAATTTAATGTTGGGGTTGCCATTGTTATTGATGTATCGGGTAGTATGGATTACCAGTGGAGCGATGGCGTTAAAATTGATTCTGCAAAGGCAGCAGCTCTTGATTTGTTGAATCTTATAAAAATCGAAGATGATCAATCGGAGATAACTTATCAAGCAACTTTAATCGAATTTTCTGGTGAAGCTAGGGTTATTCAACCTTTAACTTCGAATTTCAGCTTGTTGAAGGATAAGGTAAATGAGTTATCTGTTGATGGAGGGACAAATATTGGTGATAGTCTAGAAAAAGCTTATGAACAAATTGATTTAAGTATATTTGATCGTTCTTACATTGTACTTCTTTCTGATGGTGTAACCAATAATGGAAGAACACCTGCTGAGATATTAGATTGGCTGAGGGAAAAACAAGGAGGAGTTGTCCCCAAAGATTTTTTGCCACAAGCATCGGTATATGGATTTGACTATGAGGATGGAGTTGATTTTAAGAATACTGCAAAGCTTACTTCCGATTATTTAAATGTGGTAGGCTATGGTGTCAAACTGCATACAGAATTTAGCGAAGATGATGGAAAAGGTAACGACAGCATGAAAGAAATTGCATTAGACGAGTTGAATAAAGATGTCTTTTTTTCTTTTTATGGTCATGCTAACAAAGAATTGTTAGGTTTTAGAAGATTTAAAAAAGGTATCTTGGAGCGGGACTCGCTTACAAAGGACGATCTAAGTGGTTATCAGTTTAACCAACTAAAACTGGCTGTATTAGGCGGTTGTAAGACCGCATCAATACTAGATGATCGTGAAAACATCGCTACTGTTTTTGTACAAAGGGGTGCCAAAGCTTCTATGGGGTTCAAAGATTATGGGAATACAACTGGAATTTCAAAATGGGTACAGTGTTATTATCGCCACCTTTTTAATACAGAAAACCCCAAAAGCGTATATGAATCTTATAAACTAGCTATACTGGACTATGATTTCAAGATGTATCGTTTACCCAATAGGTATGTTAAACAGTATGGTTATCATTATTATTATGCAATACTTCCTCGAATGTATTATCAGAGTGAAGATCCTGTCTATTTAGTTGAAACTGATACCTATATTGCAGAAATAAAGGAGCCTGATTCTTTCAAGCCCAGAATCTATACTGTAGGATTGGGTGATCGGGATCATTTTGATGAAGATCTATTGAGAAATATCGCACAAATCACTGATGGGAAGTATTTTCATGGTGCGCAGTCATTTGGTCTGACCAACAGTTTTGTGTCCACACAACACCATGGGACAGGGGAAGTTGTATCAGAGTTTGAAGGACAAATATATCCTGATGAAACTATAAATGCTGGAAAGATAAATTTAGACAAAAGACAGGATGATCTCAGGATTTCTCTCAATTGGCCCGGTAGTCAAATTGATCTCCAACTTGTAGATCCAAAGGGGAAAATAGTTGATGAAAACTATAAGGGATTAAAGGTATGGAGAAGTGAACGTCCTGCTTATTTTGTTTTGGATCGACCCCGAGTAGGTGAATGGTCAGTTATGCTTCACGGGAAAGAAGTATCATTGGACGGCACTTCGTACTATGTAGTTGCCTCCGTGGGGGATATAGTTGGCAATGCATATGACGAGACGCTTTTGTTTTTGGTCATTTTTGCTTTCTTGCTTTTGATTGCTTTGCTCTTATCGCCTTTGTTGTTTGGTTCAAAAGATAGGAAGTATAAGGGGTCTAAGGTATGATTATCACATGTAAAAACTGTAATGAAAAACTTCCGCCCATATATAGCAAGTGTCCAAAATGCGGTGCACCTATTGATTATAGCTATAAAAAGAAACCAAGAAATTGGTATCGATTGGTTATATTGTCTTTAACAGTATTTGTGATTTTGGGAGGTATATTGCTGTTGTATGAGCGCCAAGATAGTTTAACTTTATTCTTAAGAAGCCACGATTTTGATTTATTTAGAGTTGAAGACAAAAAAAATGCATTGAATGATGCAATGATTGGTACTATTTACAATGAAGTTAAACTGGGTCAATGGGAAGAAGGCAGCATTGTAGAGTATGAAGCATATGATGAAAACAACAATTTGATAAGAATCTATCGTGATGAAGGTACAGGTAGAACAATTGGATTTGTAGTATTGGCCCCTATTGCCAAAAAAGTCATATTGTCTGAAAGTGATGCATACAAGATTGCTTTGGAGTTAGCTTCAAAAGTTCCATTTATAGATTTTTCTTCTTTAAGCTTGATTCAAAAGGAGTTGATTCAAGATCCTGTTGTTTTAAACAATCCTGATGCAGGGAATTACTATTCATTTATTTGGAAAACTTTAGATCCAATAAGCAGAGCAGAACTTTTTCAGACGATAAAAATAGATGTGAATGCAGAAACAGGGCAGATCGTATTCTTTTCTTCACATGATCTAGGTAAAGTTACCATTTCAACCACACCTCAGGTCAATGAGAGTAGTGCAAAAAACATAGTAATGAATGCGACAAAAAACCAAACAGATAAAGTCGATATATATAGTACTAGATTATTTGTCCATAAGATAACGGACAATCAACAGCAATTGCTTTGGGAGATTGTGGTGAAAAGTTTAGATAGTTCTTTAGAAGAAAAAGTAGCATGGGTCTACATTGATGCATTAACAGGTGAAACTATTGATGTGAAGTACTAAGGAGAGCATTTGTATGAGGTGGATTATGGTAAAGAAGAACGTGATTTTTGGGATGATTTTAGTTTTTCTTGGGTCAATTTTGATTCCTAGCAATTTAATTTTGGGAGCAGTATTGTCATCAAATGGTGAGAATATATCTATTTCTTCGATTAACGAAAAACTTAGTTCAACAGGTTATTTTGTTGAAAATAAAGGTCAATGGGAAAAGGACATTCTTTTCGTTGGGGATACGGATTTTGGAAGAGTCATTTTCCGAAATGATCTAGTCCAATATCAGCTAATACAATATGGTTGTAATAAAGAACTGTCTTCAATTCAACACAATCCAGTTACCAAATCAACCAAGAATTCTTCCTCTCTTGGTTCTAGCTATCAGTCTTATACTGTCAATCTGAGATATCCTGAATCGTCTCCCGTCACTATAGAAGGAGATGATCCAATGAGTACCCTCTTTAATTACTTTCATGGTGATGATCCTTCTCAATGGGCAATTCAGTGTCAAGCTTTTCAGCAAATAACGTACCAAAACCTTTGGGACGGGATAGATCTGACTTATTTTTTTAGTGATGAAGGCTTGAAGTATGAATTTATTCTTTATCCCGATGCGGATTCCTCTCAGCTGAATATTTATCTTGAGGGTGCTGATCTCCTTCTAAGAGAAGACAACGCCCATTTACAACTGCAAACACCATTGGGGACCTTGGTGGAAGCTCCACTTTATACTTACGGAGCCAGTTCTAAAAAAGCATATCCTGTGAGTTTTATTGATGTTACTCCTATCAGACATTCACATGAAGAGGCATTAGTTCCTACCTCTGACTTCCGACATCCAGGGCATTCATTCTTGAAGTCCCAAAAGCATACTGAGTACTCTTTCTTGTCCAAGACAATCCTGAGCTTTACCGGTATTCCTCCCGCCCCACGAAAAGAAACTCTTGTCATTGATCCTTTGATCCGAAGCACGTATGTGGGTGGTTCGACTGCTGGTGCTATTGTTACATCATTATCAATAGGTCCTAAAGAGACTGTATATGTTGCTGGTGATACAATGTGTCCCCATTTTCCAAAAACTGCAGGTGGAGCAGAGCAAAACAAACCATCATGGGAAGCTGGTTTTGTTGCGCATTTTTCATCTGATTTATCGGAGCTTTATCAGGCTACTTACATTGGAGGCGACAGAGAATCGTACACCTGGGTTCTTTCTTTGGCAGTTCATGAAAAAGATGGATCGGTATATGCTGCTGGATTAACAAATAGTTTCAGTTTTCCAAATACATCTGGTGGGGCTCAGTCAAGTAAGGGAGCAACAAAGAGATATAAAGGTATGGCTGATTATGATGGTTTTATAGCTAAGCTTTCACCAGATCTTACAACCCTTCATCAATCAACCTATTTAGGTGGTTCAGAGGGAAGCGGTATTAACAGTATTGCCATTTCAGCAGAAGGAATGGTATATGTTGTAGGATCTACAAGCAGTAAGGATTTTCCAAAAACAGCTGAAGGTGCCAATCCAAGAAGTGACTTTAATGATTATTATGGAAGGGGTGGTTTTATTAGTCAGTTATCTGGAGATTTGACTATGCTTCATCAATCCACATATGCTAGTAATCTTGAAAACTCACTTTATGGACCTGAGTGGAGTACAATAAAATGCTCTCCCGATGACTCTGTTTTTGTTAATGACAGAAATAGTATTAGAAAGTATTCTTCTGATCTAAAAAACCGTATTGAAGTGTTTAAGACGGATAATTTTGGTCAAATCCAAGCATTCGACATTGCTCCAGACAATACAGTATATATTGTTGGATCAACAACAAGAAATGATTTACAGAAGACAAACATGGCAGCTCAGGAAACAAAAAACGGAAAGGAGGACGGTTTTGTTGTTAAGCTTTCATCAAATTTAAGATCTATTATTCGATCGACGTATATTGGTGGAAGTGGAATAGATGTTGTATACTCCATTGCAATTTCTGATGCATTTGACCTATATATTGCTGGAAAGACTGACAGCTACGATTTACCAGAAATATCAGGAGGGGCTTTATCAAAAAAAAGTACTAGGCCAGCTTATTATTTTATAACAAGGATTTCGTCAGATTTAAGTTTATTTCACCAGTCAACATATGTTGGAGAGTCGGTGATTGGTAGAAAGTTTGATGTACCTAACCTAGCTGTTACAAATTCAAGATTTGCTTTTATCTCATGTGAAACAAGCTGTAAAACTTTACCTGGACTCGCCTACGGTTTTCAAAAAACAATGCCTTATAGCGGCTACTATGGGAGAAGTGAACCCTTAGGAAATTCTTTCATCTCAAGAGTTTATTTTCCTACTTTGGAGGAAGTTATCGTCTATCTTCAAATCGGTAGCACCGACGCAGATTTAGTTAAAGAAGGGAAGAAGCATTCGATCAAGATAGACGTAGCTCCCCAAACAATTCAGGCACGCACTATGGTCCCTCTCCGCTTTATTGCTGAAGCTTTTAATGTTGACGTAGAATGGATCGCCAACATCAAAAGCATTCGACTGGTTAGAGGGGATACCATGATCGTCATGCAAATTGATAGCACGGTAGTCTATATTAATGAGCGCAAAGTTACTATAGATGCACCACCTGTGATTCGTAACGGCCGAACACTAGTCCCTGTGCGCTTTATTGCTGAAAATATTGGATATGATGTAGAATGGTTCGCATACACAAAAGTAATAAAAGTTTCACAATGATTTGTCATTTAGATTAAGCGCACGAATAGTGTCTTGACCTATCATAAGGAAATGAGGTAAACCCACAATGATGATTAATGAAAAGGTTTTTTAGCCTACCAGAATTTTGAATCCGGTTTTAAAATATTTCTTCTAAAAGAGATGGATTAATTTGAAGATGGAAACCGTGATGAGGGCAGTAATGGACATGATTTTAATGAGAATATCCAAGGAAGGCCCTACGGTATCTTTGAGAGAATCACCTACTGTATCCCCTATAACCGCTGCTTTGTGAGCTTCTGATCCTTTGTACTCACCTTCTACTTCACCGGCTTCTATTCTTTTTTTCGCATTGTCCCAGGCTCCTCCGGAATTTGCACAAAATATTGCCAACATGATACCGCTTAATGTGGTGCCAAATAGAATGCCTCCTACGAAATTGGGGCCAAGCAAAAACCCAGCTGTAACAGGAACACCTGCTGCGATAAGGATAGGAATTTGCATTTTCTGTAGAGCTCCTTGGGTGCTAATTTCAACACATCTTTTGGAATCTCCTCTTTGCGTATCCTCCATGAGTCCGGGAATTTCTGCAAATTGTCTTCGCACTTCCTGTACCATTTTGTTTGCAGAGTTTACTACTGCATCGATCAGATAGGCACTAAAGAAAAATGGAAGAGCTGCTCCAAAAATGGCTCCTGCAATGGTGCGAGGTTCCATAATGTTTAAGACGAGAATAGTTCCCATGTGCCCGATTCCAACATCGGCTGGGCCTAATTGAGCATAGATATAGGAGGCAAAGAGTGCTAAAGCTGCCAATGCTGCAGACCCAATCGCAAACCCTTTTCCTACTGCTGCAGTTGTATTCCCAATGGAGTCGAGGGTGTCGGTCATGGCGCGAACTTCTGGAGACAAGTTGGCCATTTGGGCAATTCCCCCTGCATTGTCGACAATCGGACCAAAGGAGTCTACGGTGACTGTAGTAGCAATAAAGGAGAGCATTCCCAGTGCTGACATTGCTACCCCCGTACAATCCTGCCAATGTATATGATGCAAGAATTCCTATAGACAAAAGTGTAACTGTTATTAATACGCTTTTCATTCCTAATGCCAAGCCTTTAGTGATTAGAATAGAAACACCACCCTTGCTAAAATTAGAAAGCTCTTTGGTGGGGGCTAATTTTTCGCTGGTATAGTATTCTGCGGTCGCTCCAATCAGGATGCCTACAACGATACCAACGGCGGATGCTACCCAGGGAGAGACAATTCCTAACGAAAAAGAAAGATGTTGGAGTTCTGATGCAGGAATGGTAGATAGATATCCCCAGGTAAATAGAAACGTAAAAACAAGTGTAAAGCCAGCAGAAATGTATATACTGTTGTTTAATTCTTTCTGCGGGTTGGATATGGTTTTTTTCGCAGAATATAGAGAATGCCCATAAAAGAGGAAACAAGCCCAATCGATACAAAGATAAGGGGATAGTAGGTTAGATGAAGGGCAGTCGTGCTAGATATTTTTTGGGCACCTAACAGCACAAATGTATGAAGGATTAAAACGATAGACGAGATGATAGCTCCGACATAGCTCTCCAAAAGGTCCGATCCCAATCCTGCGATATCACCTACATTGTCTCCGACGTTATCTGCAATGGTAGCTGGATTTCTGGCATCATCTTCTGCAAGGGCTAGTTCGGTTTTTCCAACAAGGTCGGCTCCCATATCCGCTGCTTTTGTATAGATGCCTCCTCCTACCCTATTAAAAAGTGCTACTAGAGAGCATCCCAGTGCATAGCC
Source organism: uncultured Caldisericota bacterium (assembly GCA_964493625.1). Lineage (GTDB taxonomy): Bacteria > Caldisericota > Caldisericia > UBA6126 > UBA6126 > JAGLCW01. Next base: position 7,097 of record CAZBOU010000033.1, on the reverse strand, counting down.
AGATACTGTCATGGGGAAGGGGATAAAATGAATCAGACCTCCATTTGAATGAATGTTGATTTGAGCGGGGTCTAGCTGCCCCATTCCAAGACCGAAAATGAGGACTACCAATAGCAAGCCCAGGGATGCAAGGCTTGCAACAGAAAGCCCCATAATGCTTCCCCCTAAAAAAGCAGTCAAAAATGCGCTCCCTATATTCTTTGTAACTCGGGCCTTGTTGGTAACTCGAACATTTGCTTTTGTGGCAGCTTTCATTCCGATCCATCCCGCAAGAGAACTGACGAATAAGCCCATCAGAAAAGCTATACTAACATACCATCCCAGAAAAACAGCTACTACAATGACGATGCCCAAAGCATATGTGGATAAGTGTTTGTACTCAAGAAATAAAAATGCATCCGCTCCTTGTCGAATATCTTCTGCAATTTGACTCATTAAAGGTGTGCCTTCTGGTAAGGCAATTAATCGTTTGTACTGAAACATAGTAAAACACAACACAACAACCGGTATCAGACAACTAACCCATAGAATCATACCCCCCACCTCATTTCTACTTCTACTGTACTATTATTTGCTTGCAAAAAAGCTTCAAAAGTAACAAATGCTGTATCCATTGTTTTACAGCAACAAGGAAATGATATAGAATGGTAGATGAGAAGAAAATACTACAACCAAATGGGTGAAGAATGAGTTATTTTGGCGGAATTATTCAATTAGTTTTCGTGGTGATTGTCATATTTGTTGGCATTCGTAAAGCTAAAGAGAAAGCAGAAAAGAACTCATGGGGAGGAGAGCCTGAGTCTTTTTTTGAAATTATAAAAACCAAAGTAAAACCCTCGCATTACCCACGAGTAAAAATTGAACTGCATGCACAAGATCATTATATCTATGTTAGAAATGTTGGAGATGAAGCTGCAAAGAATGTGATTCTTCATTCGAAGTACATTGAACCTATGGATAGTGGCGACGATGAAAATGGCCTATACATCCGTCCAGGAGAAGAGATCACCTTTTTCGCAACGAGTTTTGATACCAAAAAAATCAGCAGAGTCACCATTTCATGGAGAGACCATACAGGCCTGCGCAAACAAACCTTCCCCGTGAAGCGTACAAGTGGCATGAATTAAATAGAAGCCTCTCCTTCTGTAGATTATCGGACCAAACTGACCATCGTTACGGACCAAATTGACCGGGCAGAACAGACCAATACGACAGTTTGTGGACTATTTTTTTGGGGTAGACTTACCACCAATACGTATATATTTTGTGTAATGGATTGTTTTGTGGGATTTTCTAATCAACTCGTAAGTAGCCTACTCGTGAGTTGGTAAATTGTGAACACGTTAATGATTTGTCAAGAATTGGGATGCGAGTAATTTTGCCTGCAGTCAAAAAAACTCGCGAGTTTTTTTGCTTCAACTGCTCATTATCTTCCTTAGACAAGGGTTGTTAGGAATTGTATGGCTGGGGCAATACGAATACCCTCTTTTGTAGTGACATTTTTGGTTCCGTCCAGTGTAACTTGCCAGGCTTTGCAAGAAGGAAATTTTTCAAGGAAATAGAGCAAGTGTTTTGAAGGATTCTCATCTTTTACTTTACACTCGACACAAACCATAGGCTTGTTGTCTTCAACAATCACGAAATCTACTTCTCGTCCATCAATGTCGCGAAAATACTGAATAGACATATCTCTTCCCAAACCGTCTTGATTCCAGAGAACCCATTTTAGGAGATGTACAGCCACCATATTCTCAAATCTTGTTCCTTTTTCTTTGACCACTGTCCAATCAAAATGGTAATGCTTTTGTTCCTTTTTTACCGCTCTAAGAAGATTTTTGTGAAAAGGTGGAATTCGAAAAATGGCGTATAACCGCTCCATAATTTCTATCCAATTGCTTATGGCTTTGTGACTTACGTTTAAATCTTCTCTAAGTGAATTCAATGACAGTGGTGAACCGACTAAATCAGGAAGCCGTAGCATCATGAATTCAATCTTCTGCAAAGAAGTTGTATTCTCGAGATTCACAATGTCTTCTTGGATAAGTCTTTGCCTATATTCTCTAGACCATCGTTTTGCTTGTACTTCTGAACCAGAAAAAAAGGGTTCTGGAAAACCACCCAGTGTAAGTAATTGATCGAGATCTTTTTGTGTAGATAATTGAAGCTCTGCGACTGACAACGGAAGCATTCTTAGATAATGATATCTTCCTTGCAGAGAGTCTCCTCCGTGACGGTAATAATCCAATCGAGCGCTTCCTGTAACGAGGATTCTTTTATTGCTTCCATACAGGTCGTAAATTCCTTTCAAGTATTGTCGCCACTGTTTGTATTTGTGTAATTCGTCAAGTACAATCATGGATGCTTCAGGAATTTCTTGTCGCAAGATTTGTTCTCGATGCTCTGTAAAATCCCAATTTAGGTACACTCCATTGTTTTCTTTTGAAAGGATCATTTTTGCTAATGTTGTTTTACCAACTTGCCTTGGGCCACCTAAGAAGACCATCTTTCTATCTAAATCTTGATCAATTTGGTTTAATAAGTACCGATGAATCATTTGTGCTCCTAGAGAATTTCCTCTATTGTACGAGTAATTTTGCCCGTAGTCAAAAAAACTCGCGAGTTTTTTTGCTTTTGGAGTGAAACTACCTTCCGCAAAAAAGGGCGTAAATAGGAATTAGGGATATGCCTTCAATTTCTTGGTATTCTTCACCTAGGTAGAAAATGTATCCCCTTACTTTTTGCGGTGATTGTTTTATGAATTCTTTAAGATTTGTTATATCTTTTCTGGAGGGGGATGTAACGGATTTGATTTCGATGGCATACAACCATTCCTCTTCTTCGAACAATAGGTTGATTTCTCGACCAGAAGAGCTTTTGTAATAGTACAACTGGTCTGCTTTGATCCATCCCAGCTTTCGTCTTTTTTCCAATTCTGCAATCACGAAGTTTTCCACCAACTGACCTTCGCTAATTCGGATACCAAACGATTCGATGATACCTGTATCAGCAAAATAGGTTTTGGCAGCTTTAATATATCGTTTTGCTGGGCCATATTGGTATCCATAGAGTTTAAAGGTAAGTTCAGATTTTTCTAGTGTGTGTAAGTATTTTTTTGTAGTAGGTACGCTAAGCTGGGATTCTCGAGCAAAACTACTCACTTCTAAATGCGATGAGATTGACCTGCATATGTTGGCATATATCGCATATAATCCGTTTGCATTTTCGATATTCCCCATTTGCATCAGATCTTTTGTGAAATATGTGTCTCGATAGTTTTGTAAAATCTTTTTCTTTGATTCTTCTGATGAAGAAGTGATAACCTCAGGAAACAAGCCATATGTTAGTACTTCTTGAAAGGATCTTATTCCCTCTTTGGTCGTAAGCGGAGAAGCTTTTTCATGAAAGATAGAATGCAAGGGAGGTGAAACCGATTCTCCCCAGCAGGCAGTAGTCATAGAATATCGATTGATTCTTCCTGCTAAAGTATCTGCAGATGCATCCAGGAGCCCAATCGAGCTGGATCCTGTCATGATGATGTGGGCATTTTCATTGTCGATTGCATATTTTACAGCAACTGTTACCATGGGTACTCGCTGGATTTCATCTATAATGCAATGTTTGCCAAGGCTGGAGACCAATCCTTTCGGATCTTTTTCTGCCCATTCCATTACATCAAAATCATCGAATGTTGTATATGTATAATTTGGAAATGTATACTTTAAAAATGTAGTTTTCCCACTTCTTCTAGGCCCAATAATCAAAGCACTTTTGTTCGTATCTAGTTCAATCCATCGATGAAACATTGTGTTCCTCTACTTGTTCAGATAGTTTCATAATATCATGGTTAAAATGAAAGTCAAGTTATCGTTTAACGTGGTTAGAATAAAACTCTTTGTGAATTTGTTTTGCATAAAGTAGCAGAACATCGTGAGATGATATAAAATGTAGATGAAAGATGCTTTTTAAAAAGGGTCAACAAAAATTGGAATTACTTTCTTTAAAGATTGATTTGCTCATGGTCACCTTTTTTTATTCGATCCTACATTATTTCGGTTAAACTGACTACTCTGTGGAATCGGGACAAACTGATTAGATTGTCTTTAAAATGAGACAAAGGAAAATGATAGTTGTCTCTATACAATTGATTCATGTCGTTCCCCCTCCTCCTTGTCCAAACTTATTTCTAGAAACCGCTCTCAACAAACCCAATTATTACTACAGAGATCTGGTATATCTCAATATGACCTTGCGCAACCTAGGCGGACAAGCTACCGGTGTACAACTAGAACTAGATTTACCTCCTTCTTTAACCTATGCAGGCTGTGATACCTATCGAGCCACTGGACAAGGCCAACATCAAACCTTTACCATTGGTACCATAGACGCTGATTCTACTCTGCGCTTTGTCATCTATGCGAAAGTAACCACTGATGTCAAAGTAGTAAAAAGTACCCCCATTCTCCTCAACCACAAATGCACTGCCAAAGGCACCATGCACCTAAAAATCACCATACAAGCCAATGGCAGAGAAAAAACCTCCACCATGTATGTATGGGTGAAGTAGGCATTGCATGACTGGTACTACCAGATAAAGCAAACTTTCATCCTTTACTGTAGGTGAAACAATTTTGTACGTAAAGGCGAAATAACACATACACAAACTAGAGGTGGCTGGTTTGCCACCTCTAGTTTATTGATATCTCGACACTCGTATGGAATCGAATACTCTTGATTTCAATCTGATTTTCTACCATAATAGACCCATCGTAACCCGAGTATTAGCTTTTTTGCGTATGGATTAGCGATTTGTTGTTTTATTTGTAGGAAGGGGCTTGCTTTGAATATGTGGTCATTAAAAAAACTACCGCCAGAAGTAGACTTAGAAACAAAAAAGATTTTAAGGAAGTGTTCACAAGCAAATCGATATTTGGCTGAATTGAAAGGTATATCCAGTACGATTCCGAACCAAAATATCTTAATCAATACTCTTTCTATTCAAGAAGCTAAAGATAGTTCAGAAGTTGAAAATATTGTTACAACCCATTATCAATTTGAAAGCATACATCCTTTTTACGATGGAAACGGCAGAACTGGTAGGATTCTCAATATTCTCTATCTTGTACAGAAAAAGCTTCTGGATATCCCTGTATTGTACTTAAGTCGGTACATTATTGAACACAAAAATGACTATTATCGTCTCTTACAAGAGATTCGTGATCATGACAGGTGGGAAGAGTGGATTCTATATATTCTGGATGGTATTGAAAAGACATCCATTGAAACCATTGCCGTCATCCGAGATATTCACCACCTGATGTTGGATTATAAGAGGAGAATACGAGCAAATTATAAGTTTTACAGCCAGGATCTTCTTAATAATCTTTTCTGTCATCCCTATACAAAAATTGACTTTATCCAGCGTGATTTAGGTGTAACACGGAAAACAGCTGCTAAATATTTAGATGATTTAGTACTGGGTGGATTTCTACAAAAAGAGAAATATGGAGTCCATCACTATTTTGTCAATCGACCATTGTTTGAAATATTTGCAAAAAGAAGAGTGTGTGAGTAAAAAAACGGGAAATTTACCCCTATGGATTTCGATATGGGTAAAAAATGAAGAAATTTACCCATATGCATGGTAGAGCGCACGCAAAAGTCACTTGCATAGAATACTGTGCGATTGTAATCGCACTATTATATAAATTAGGTTGACTAGAATCGCATAAATCGTAAAATAATAAGAAGGTTGTATGCAACATAAAGGACAAAAATGACCATAACAGATACGCTTTCAAAAATTAATCAATGGTGGACTACCGATGCAGTTCCTTTATCGTTTTTGTATCCTGCAACTCGAAAAGAACTTTCAGAAATTGTTTCATTGCTCCCTGAAGACAGAATTACCGCTATTATTGGTCCTAGGAGAACAGGGAAATCCATTCTTTTGTACCAAGTTGTGCAACACCTTCTTTCTGAAAATACAGAAAACAAGCGCATTCTTTTTTTTAGCGGGGATGATCCTGCGCTTTTCTTTCCCTCTGTTACCCTATCAGATATCCTTAACTCGTACTGCTTAGACCTTTTACATGAACCGCTAGAACAACTCTCCAAGACAATTTATATACTTATTGATGAAGTTCATACCCTTGAAAACTGGCAACAATGGATAAAAAAGTATTATGATCAGAGATTGAACATCAAGTTCATTATTAGCGGCTCCTCTTCAACTCACCTGTTTCATGGATCAAGGGAATCTTTGTTAGGTAGGATTGACTATATTCCTATACTGCCGTTTGATTTTTCTCAGTTTTGTTATTTTTGGAGCGTATATGAAGAATCTAAAAACCTATCTGATTTTTTTCTTTTGCTCCCTTCATTTTCTTTTCTAGATTCTCCACACGAATACTTTGAACACCTCCAATCGGATAGGTGGAGGTTTTCTGCATATACCCCTCTCTTGCACAAAGTGTTACAGGAATACCTATTGGTAGGGGGTTACCCAGAATATTTCTCAAACAAGGATATTTTGATGTGGCAAAAACGGCTTTCAACTGATATTGTTAACCAAGGGCTCTACCGAGATGTCGTTTATCTGTATCAAATTAAAAATCCTGAAAGGTTAGAACAACTCCTCTATTTCATTGCGGCCAATAATGGACAAGATTTTAACTTTAAAACAATTGCCGATACTCTTCATTGCGACAATGAAACAGTATCGAAGTATCTCACATACTTGGAACAAGCGTATCTAATTTTGATTCAACATCACTTTTCACGAAATGCCGGGAAGGGAATTCGAAAGAACAAAAAGTTATACATTCACGATAATGGGCTTGCAAACGCCCTTCTTCATTACAATGAAATTGATTCTACAAGAGAAGGTTTCTTAATCGAGAATAGTTGTGTTCAATTTGTTCAGAATTACGCAAACGCTCATGGGTGGAAAACTGGTTATTATAGGGGTGAGAATACTGAAATCGATATCATTGTTGACAAACACACCCGCGTTCAGCCTATGGAAGTTAAATTTCGGAATCGCACCTGACTTTTACACTTCTACAAGCCCAAAAAATCTTACAACATTGAATTGATCC
>CAZBOU010000032.1:0-15038 GCA_964493625.1 uncultured Caldisericota bacterium | reverse complement strand
AAAGTGGCCCATGTTTAAATCATTTTTTTGGCCCGTTTTTCGATTGACAAATACAAACGCGGTGCGTAGAGGGATCATAGTGGAACGTTGCTTTGTTTTCCATCTCTTTGGTCAAAGCTGCCCCTAAAACTGAATATATGGAGGATTCAAAATCGGTATAATCGAGGGTTGCGTCAATGGCATGAAGGGACTGTGCATTCTCTACTGAAATCACTTTCTCACGGAGGCCCATGGGCTCGTGATACAGGGGGTTATTTTGCAAAACATGAAATGGCAAGACACCAGTAGAAAACTTGCCAATCTGATCCACTTTTTCCAGGGTGCATGGGGGTAGATGATCTATAGAAAACAAGGTAGGTGGTTTTGAGGAAAGGTCTGCATGCGATGCAGCCACTATTTCCTTGGAGTCCATATCTTGTAAAAATGCTACCAAGCCACACATTTCCCTTTCAGTATCTGGTATCTCCAGAAGGAGTTCTTTGTCTATTCTCACATTGTTGGCAATTTGAATCTTTTCACCAAGAGCGCCCATGGGGTAATCGACTGCTATTTGATGCAAAATAGTAGTACAAAAATCATCTCCCTGATCAGTGCAGTTTACATTGCGCTTCACTACAATGACGTTTAGGTGTAAGTTTGGATAGTCTTCGAGGGCATCGTGAGTACCTACAATTTGGATGAGATCAAAAGAGGGAGATATCCAAAAATCTGCGTATTGCTTCTTCGATTGAATGCCATCTCTGATGAGTTTGAAGCCAGCAATGGGGCTCACATTTTTTTCATTGGGGGCATGAATCTTCCCATTGATAGAAAACCGAGGCATATACTCTGTATCATATAGCTTCTGCCGAAAACGAATATCATTTTCTGGAAGAGACCCATCGTTTTCTTTGTTGTAATACTTCTGAGAGGGCATTCCAATGTACTCCACCAATCCGTTATCGTCGGGATACAAAAAGGGGTAGTATGCTGCCACTATGTATTGACTCCAGGTGGAAGAACTATAAAATTCCTCAGCCATGGTAATGGGCTTCATAAAGATACCGTTTTGGGGAGGGGTGTTTGAGCTAGTCTGTTCTTCTTGCCATTGTACTCTTGTTTCAAACATGTAAGAGCTTTGGATAGAGGGGATACAAACCAGTATAGAGAGACAAACGATAAAGATAATACGCAAACTTCTTTTCATGTTTCTCCTCCTACGGAGATGAAAGCTCTAGTTCGGTTGCTTCAAGCGATTCAATATCAATAGGCACCTCAAAGTATCTTCCAGTTTCATAATCACTCCTGGTAAAACTGTAAATATCCACTTATTATTTTCCCTACTCTTCTTTCCTTGTCAATAATCATCAGTGAATTTTCCATCCTTAGGATTTGGCTAGGAAAATCTACTTTGAAATGTACCATACTATATACAAAACTGTATTGTGCTTAGGAGGATACGTATGGACTCAATTGCTGAAATATTCAATAAGCAAAGAGAATTCTTTCGAACAGCAGAAACTAGGCCCTTGGAGTTTAGGAAGCAGAAACTGCTAGCACTTAGGAAAGCGATCACACTCAACGAGGCAGAGATTTGTAAGGCTTTATCGGAAGATTTGAAAAAATCTTCTTTCGAAAGCTATGTTACAGAAATTGCAATGGTGCTCCAAGAAATCAACTTCATGCTATCCAATATGCATCGCTATCTCAAACCGAAGCGAGTGCGTGCTCCTATCACGCAGTTTCCCTCCAGTTGCAGAGTGTACAAAGAACCATACGGAAATGTTTTGATAATCTCTCCCTGGAATTATCCTTTTCATTTAGCAATGTTGCCACTTGTGGGAGCTATTGCTTGTGGTAATTGTGCTATTGTCAAACCATCTGAATACTCTCCTGCTACTGCCAAGGTGATTCAAAAAATGATCCAAAGTATATATCCTGCTTCTTTTGTAGACGTGATACAGGGCGGTGTTGAAACAGCACAGTGTTTACTAGACAAAGCCTTTGATATGATATTTTTTACAGGCAGTACCACGGTGGGAAAAATCGTGTTGGAAAAAGCTGCCAAACATCTAACTCCAGTTGTTCTTGAGCTAGGTGGTAAATGTCCTTGTATTGTTGATGAAACGGCAAACATTAAACTCGCTGCAAAACGAATAGCCTGGGGAAAATGTTTGAACGCAGGTCAAACCTGTGTAGCTCCTGATTATTTATTGGTACATAGCAGCATGAAGCAATATTTGATTGACGAAATACAAAAGAATATCACATTGTTCTATACAGAGCATCCGGAGAATCACCCTGATTACCCTGCTATTATTAGCGATAGGCACTATAAACGTCTTACCAGTCTTCTCAGAACTGAACATGTAATCTGGGGAGGACATCAAAACCAAAAGGAACGTAAGATAAGCCCTGCTCTAGTGGACGAGGTTTCGTGGCAAGACCCCCTCATGCAAGAGGAGATTTTTGGCCCACTACTGCCCATTCTGTCCTATGAAAAATTGTCTTCGATCGTGATGGAAGTTTCCAAAAAACCCAAACCTCTAGCGCTTTATCTGTTCACAACTTCAAAAACAAACAAGAGAATTGTTGTGCATAATATACCGTATGGAGGTGGATGCATCAATGATGTCATTGTCCACCTTGCATCCGATAAGCTTCCCTTTGGCGGCGTAGGAGAGAGTGGTATGGGTAGGTATCATGGAATAGCAAGTTTAGATGCATTTTCCCATTCCAAAAGTATCTTACAGAAAAGCAATTTCCTTGATTTACCATTGCGTTATCCGCCTTACAAAAACAAAGTACAGTTGGTGAAAAAGTTTTTTAGATGACCAATAAAAGGAAATAAAAGATTCATATTCCTTGCAAGATAAACAAAATATGAGTGATATGAAAAATATAAACATAATATTGAAAGAATCCAAAAATCTAACTATATTATTGACATGTCAGACCGCCTTGTTGACCTTTTCATTAAGTTGTGTCTTCAGAACAATGAACTCTTTCCCAAAAAACGAATTACTCATTTTCATTTTCTGACCTACAAAGAACTTTCTGCTATGGAGCAAGCAGTCGAAGATGGATACAAACCGCTTCTTACTAAACAATCGAACAAATCTTGGTTCTTTTTCGGCATGTTTTTTGCTTTTTGGAAGAATTTTATCTGCATATGCTGAACATGAATTTATGAGAAAAAAAGAAAAAACGAAACAACCGAAACCTAAATCGGATCCAAAGCCTGGAAAACCCTCTAGCAATCCTGAACTAGCCAAAAAACCCGGTAAAACAAAAAGAAGTAGAAACAACTGAAAAGTGACACGGAGACAGGTTCATGTTTGGTGGATCTGTCTCTGAAAAAAAACAACGGTGGTATTTTGCATCACAATTTTGAGTTTATTTCCACTCAATGAGAACGTTATAATCTCGTTGCCCCTCGCGAAAGATTAAATATCCAATCAATGCACTACCATCTTTAAACCAGTCACAATCGGCAGCAATGGCTCCACCAGGCACATAATACTCGCTTTGTGGATCATTGAAATAGGTAAGCCTTTGCTTGTTTTTTCCATTTCGATCCATAATCCAATAGTCTGTCTTCACTTTGTACTGTTGGATTTTTTGAGGAATATCTTTGCTGGACATCCAAACAATCTTTTTCCCATCATGAGAAAAATGAGGATGTAATACACCATTTTTATCCGTAACATGAGTGAGTTGATAAAACACAGAACCTTTTTTGTCAGTGATCCATAAATTATTATTTACCCCTGCACCTGGGCCTGTCAGTGCCATTTCTATATCGTGATACCGAGGTGGCAATCCTTGTAAACTAGGATCCACGGATTGAAAAACGATATAGTTTCCATCGGGATGCCAAGAGGGATTACCATTGTGTTTTTGGGGGATGTTCTTAGATTCATGAGTTATTCTTTGATGTGTTGAATCCCCCCATTGCATGGTATACAAATCATAATAACCATCGGTTCCCTTTGCATCAAATGCAATAATATTGTCTTTTGATAAACCAAGTCGACCACCTAATGTTTCTAAAACGGCAACTGTATACGAGGAGTCATACGCTTGTACGTAGGAGTTTCTATTGGTTGGGTGAACAAAATAAACTAGGACTAACAGCGTTAGAATAAGCACCACAAAAAATACCTTGTTCTTTTTTTGGTATAGCAGTATCATTTATACTCATCCTTGAGTCGAGAATCTATAGATAAATGTATGGAATTTCTACACATTTTCAGCACAGAACTATTTTATTGTTCTTTCTACGATATAGCAACTGGATTGGTACTTTCCAAAAGGATTTTTTTATCACTTAAAAGGATTATTTGCAAATACCCTCAAAAAATACAAAATATGAGAAAAGTGGTCAAAAATATTCAGAATATCTTGCTTCTATGGAACAAATCATACTTTAACGAAGAACCACTCTTTTAACTGGCATTCTTTGGTTCTTCATTTGGTTAGTTCTTCATTTGGTTTGTTCTCCAAACGCATCCGAGCACGATTGACTGCTTCATGCAGCTTCTTCTGCAATATCTCTTTCGAAGGTAGTTCTGTCAAATACTGAGCAACCCGAATCCCGCTTTTAGCCATCTCTAACAACTCGATTTGTTCTTCTGACTTTTCAGCACACAATATCAGACCTATCGGTTCTTCTTCGCCGGGTTTTCGCTCATATTTGTTCAGCCATTTAAGGTATAGTTCCATTTGCCCCTTATGGTCAGGCTTGAATTTCTCAAGTTTTAGCTCGATGGCTACCAAGCATTTTAGATTTCGATGGAAAAATAACAAATCGAGATAAAAATCAGCGTCATCGAGGATGATTCGCTTTTGTCTCGCTACAAATGTAAAACCGATACCCATCTCCATAATAAATGATTCAAGTTCTCGTAAAATGGATGATTCCAGATCTCTCTCCAGATAAGCATCCTGCAACTGTAAAAACGACAACAGGTAGGGATCCTTAAAAACTAAATCCGCAGACATTTGATCGCTTTCTCGTAAAGTAGCCAATTCCGCTTTGATCACGAAATCAGATTTCTTGGAGATGGCAGTACGTTCAAACATCATGCTGTCGATTTTATGGCGAAGAGTACGCACACTCCATAGTTCCATTCTACACATTTGAGCATAAAACTCTCGTGCCAAGTCGCTATCAATCTGAAGTATCTCCACAAAATGACTCCAGCTCAATTTTGCCGACAGTGTCGACACAATCTTGGGATCAGGGAAAAACTGAGCAAATTTGATCATTCTAGCCAGATTGCGAGCACTAAACCCTTTTCCACACTCGGGTACCAATTTTGCCGACAGTGTCGGCAAAATCTCTGAACCATATTCAGCTCGTTTTTTCTTAAGAATTTCTTTTAAAATTCGATTGCCAATTTGCCAGTAAAGAAGGGTTAACTCGGCATTAGCATAAGTGGCTACTCGTTCCCTGGCAATGTTGATGATAGATTGGATTTCTGTAATTACTTGTTGATCTAATTCTTGCTTCTATATGTATTCATCAAGGAAGGATACAAAACGCTACATAAGCAGTGAGATAAGACCAATTCATTCTATCAAAAGAAAAGAAGCTTACGCTTACTACTCTCATAGATCATCCTTCTTTGTCTCCAACAACTTCTTAACTTCGCGATCAAAATCTGATTCATATAGCTGGTCCTGGATAACACGATATCTTTCCCATTCTGATTCTGCATATGCTTTTGCTTTTTCTGCTGTAACTTGTCCACTATTCTCCAAAACTTTTCTATCATTAAATGCAAGGAAAGCATCTAGGTTGTAATGTTTGGTTTGGTAAGTTTTACCATCACTGGCAGTTACCGAGAATTTCTCGGTAACTGCTTTCTCCTCAAGCTCACAGTCTTTGAAGATGTTTTTAAGGTGTAAAGAGATATTGTCGGTGGTGCATTGGAATAATTCAGCCATTAATTTCTGCGTAAGCCAAACTGTCTCGTTCTGGAATCGAACTTCTAAGCCATCTTTCCTTGAGTCAGCTGTAAACAACAAAAACTCTGCTGTACTGTTCCTGATCATTAAACCATCTCTTTTTTTATTGTTTTGAGGTTTTTTCAAATCAATTCTCCTCAGTAGTTTTTTATAGCTCTTCGCGCATTTGTGTGGATAGGTACTTGTAATTGATTAACACGATAGTATCAGTTTATACCCGTGCAAGAATTTTGCAAACAACTATGTATACATCTTTTGAAGATTTGTTTCTTTCATCAGATCAATCCAATGACCAACGATAGTGATATCCTCTGTCGCTATTATTCCGAATTCGGAATAATTCTATGGAACAAATCCTTAAGGAAGGATACAAAACGCTACATAAGCAGTGAGATAAGACCGATTCATGTTCATCAAGGCACAATTAGCAGCAGTGATCAAACGAGGCACATAGTCTTACTCAGCGAGTAATCAAAACAAAGAAGCTATCTTGTTTCTTTGTTCCAAACCACAATCCTAGATAGTGTTAATACTCAAGTATGCGAGGAAGATCACCAGCTTGTTTAACCCAGTCTTCAACCTGATCTTGTGTAGGGAGATTTCGAACCAGTTTTTTTTCTTCATTGACTTCCGTCATTTTAGTAAAAAGGTTTTCAGGGTTGCGCTGTCTCAATTCAGGAATTGTATCCACACCAGAAGCCTCTAAAAGTTCAGCATATTCGCCGCCAATACCCTTAACTCTGAATAAATCGGCATGATTCGCCCATTTAAGAATGAGTTTTTCCGTGATTCCGGTTTTTTCTGCCATATCGCTTCTGCCTTTTTTGGATGAACAGAGTTCTAGTAATTCTTCAACTGAGTTAACGCCAACTTCATTCAGTTTCGTTTCGTACACTTCGCCAATACCCTCGATCATGCTCAATTTAGACATAGAACTTACCTCCATACAAGTATAGTTTACCGTTACTCTAGGCACATTACACTTTCGTGTATAAAAGCCAATAAAATGTTTATTACGATAATACAATCATATAATTGTGCCAGATTTTTGCAATCATATTCCCTTGCTTCTGATTCTTGGAGCATTTCTTTTACAGTAATTTTTAGTCTCTGAGACATCCTGCTGGTACAACAAAAACGCCATCTTTTCTTTTGTATGCTACGCTTCCACCATACAAAACCATTAAAAAAGAAGGTTCTTTCATGCGATTCGTATCGATCTTTTGACGCAAGGTTAGCAAATTTTTAGCAGCTTCATCTATCTCGTTTCCACCCAGTTTTACTTCGATAAGGGCATACGAACCATTGCGTAAATGGATCACTGCATCGCATTCAAGCCCAGATTTATCTCGATAATGATACAGTGTGCCATCGAGGGATTCAGCGTATATCCTTAGATCTCTAATACACATAGATTCGAAAAACAAACCCATGGTATGTAGGTCATTGATCAAATCATTGGGCCCAATTCCGAGGGAAGCTACTGCGATGGAAGGATCGACAAAATGACCGATTATTTTTCGGCACTTTGGCCGTTTTTTGTTCGGTAGTTTGGCATTTTCATTACGAAATTTAAAGATTATTTTTTTGTACTGCCTATTTTGAACGTTTTTCGAAGGAATAAAAAAATTGAGAATCCAAACAACAACAGAAAAAGAATCGACAAAATGAGGCTTTCTAAGTATTCTACAAAGTGAAGTGTAAAAAACACACTTACCCATAATGAAAAATAACCGAAATGTAAAGATTGATGCTGTGCCTTCGGTAGGTTTTTTCTACACAAAGCTTCAAGATATATCATGGCTGAAGAGCATATCATCATAATATACCCGAGAAACACAATATCATTAGGATCTAGAAACAGCTTGTTAGACCCACGAAACAGGACATCATTAACAACAAAGATTGACATAATTAATACAAAGAAGGCAACTACAATTCTCAATACTTTTAATGTTTTCAACACAAATCTTACCTTTGCTTTTTCAAATTTTACAAAAACCTAACAACAGTGTACCAAAAAATGACACATCTATGAAGAATAAGGCTTATCTTCGTTAAAACAATCCTTAAATTTCTTCTTCAATCTCAATAGGAAAACTCCAGGAATACAGGTTCTTACTCAAATTGGTTCCATCGTTTAGAATCAGGTGCAGACTCCAATTGGGTTGTTGATTCTTTGGAAAACCATCTATAAAAGGTAGAGTAAAAGGTTCGGTTGTAAGTGAAAAATAGGGATTTTGTTCAGTTGGGTATTCATCCGAGGAGGAAAACAAAGGAAATCCACTGCCACTGTATTCTTCTTTTACATCACCTAACAAGGGGATTATATCATAGGCAATGTTTTCAACGGAGTAATCTGGATCGCGATAATTGTAATAGTAGATTCGATCGGCTTTAAGAAAAATACTGTAACGAAGATTTTTAAAATCTTCCATCGGAAATATGTCTTCCCACTTCAATTGTGCAGTAGCAGTATAGGAATCTTCTGTACATTCTACATGGGGTTGCACCAAAACGATACCTGTACTAGCAGAACCATCCTTAATCTTCTCATAAACAATAGGGATCCATTTGCTCCAATCGTATCCTGTTTCATTTTTGGGAACTCCCAAATAATAAGATGTGCGATGGCATATAGTTTGCGGGTATCCTCGATCCAGTTGCATGTATTGTCGGACTCCTTCATCATAGTATTGAAAACAATACGGGGATGGATTGAAAGTATGAAGAGGAGGTTCAAAAGAAATTGCACTGATATTGGGGTATTCATTTTCAAGCTCCAGTAGTGGAAATTGTGATTTCAAATGGCTTATTAAACCAACTTCCACAAGTTTTGAAGAAGGTATCGATTGAGATGGAACTGCAATTGAGCATGAAATGCAACTAACAAAGAGAAGGAGTAAAGCAAAACCAATCCATTTTTTATGTTTAGTGATATCTAGATGTTTCATAAGATTCTCTCCTTATCACATACCATTTACGCAAGATGGAGGGCAATATGTACTCCCTTTACCTCGTCCTGCAAAGTGAGAATGATGATCAACAATATGCAGGGTTAAACCACTATGAGAAATGTCTAGTTTTTGTTTCAAATACTTCCAGCGCATAAGCCCATATTCATTGGGGAGGATTTTGCGATATTTATCCTTGTTGTCAACTAGATAATAGATCCCATCCACGCGATAATTCCATTTTTTTTCAATTTGATGAAGAGGAGCAACCATGCCAAGTAATGCTGCAGAACCAAAGGATTCCACAACATGATGACTTATTTTATATGGATTATACTGAGCAGATGTCGAAATAGGGCTTTGATATAGCAATACCATTGCTAAGATAACAATCCGGAACTTCTTTCGAAATGATACTTCACTCATTATTAACCCTTTCCTTGCACATGTTATATTTTAACAGAGTGTCTACATTTTTGGAACTAGCCATCATTGCACCTCGTAATAGATGGAGATGGTTTTTTCTTTATCATTATTCTTGTAGAATACAAAAAAGCCTTTGGAATCATCAAGCTGGTAAGGAATGACATAGTAGGGAGAATACCCTTCTAGTGGAGTTGGTATCGTATCAACAACATCGAGATGATTTGCATCCATAATCATGACAGGATTCTCTATTGTATTTTTTGAGGCTTTGCTCATCAATAGAGCAATATAGGGAGTAGTGGGGATGGAAACTACTTGAATCAATAGAAATGTATTATGCTTGTAATCAACTTCGTGATCTTCAAATTCAATACTATCCACAAAACTTACAGAATCATTAGAAAGATTGTATGTCTCTATGGTTCCAGAAGATTTTGAGACATACAGCAGTGACTCTTGATTGGATTCCAGGGAAGGGAATAATAGATCTGAATTTTCACCGTCTTGGTATACTTTAGTAAAGATTGTTTGAGGGTTATTGCTCAGAAGGTCTTTGATACGGTAAATCTCAAGAACACTATTTGCCCCTTCTTCCCCGTGATACTCGCAGCGGAGAGTAGCGATGTACCGATTATCGATAATCTCTATGTTGTATATCGAGGGTTTCTCCAGTAAAACAACAGGATTTTGATGTTTTTGAAACAGTACTACACGACAAGGATATCGTATGACACCAAATTCCATTCCATGAATAGATTCTATTATGGGTTGCCCAAATGATTTAAGAGTAACTTGGAGTACGTCAGGATCTGAAATTTGAAGAGTCACCAAATCATTATGGTAGTAATCAAAATCATAGGTTTGTTTCGGATGCATTTCAGGAGAGAGTTTTACTCCAATCATTTTCATATGATAGGTGTTGTTTTCTTTTTCCGTCTGCATTGTAAAAATCTGATTAGAACCAATGTGAAGAACATCAAAACGAGAATCATGCTGGATAACCGTATCACATTTTTCCAGATTAGTACCACCAAATGGACCTTTTACACAAACTCTATTGAGAATCTCTGTTTGTGTAGTCTTTGAACATCCACTGAAACTCAACATTATTGCACAAAGTAAATACAGGATGAAAAGATTCTTACAACTTTTGTTCATCATAGTTTATTCCTTTCACTATTATGGACAGCCGAAATAGGACCCACTATTCAATGCAGTTCGCCATTCTTTACAGTTATCCATATCTTTTCCTCGAAATTCTGTTTGTTCGCCTGTTAATACATAACAGCTGATAGTTCTATCTCGTCCATCAAATTGAAAAGGAATTTCAATCCCATAGGGGTTGTAGGCTTCACCCTGGAAACAATTGACTTGGCCAGCAGGAGAAAATGCTTCTTCAGTAGTACCAAATTCACACAAACTAACCGTTTGATTCAAATACCACCTCATTAATTGTTAATCGTTTACTAAACCAAAAAAATTTCAGTAAACGTTCCATTGAGATTTTCTTTTCAATCTGAGAGCATACTTTTCTCATTCTACCCCCCTCTCCTCTTTAATTCAACTCAGAGAAGGGGGGATAGAGGTTAATCCATCATGAAAGCAATACTTCTGTTTTGTGATATCCTATCTTCTGGGATAGGTGATTGTAATCTTCTGCGTAGAAGCTTCCCATAACACATCAGCTTCCAGAGATTCACTGACAAACCGCAAGGGAATCATGGTCCTACCCTCCTGAATAAAGGGGGGTACATCCAATAGAACGCGATTGCCATCCACACTCGCTGCATCTTGATTGATGATTATATAGATCGTATGGTCTTTAGTGGTTACCTTGATACGCTGGACATCTGCTTCGTATTCAATGGTAGCATGCGAACGAAAGAGATAGTCTGTAAGGAATCGTATGCCAATGCATGTTCGGCCGTCTTTAATGACGGGAACATACCCTTCTTCCAAAGCAACTGGTTTTCCATCTACCTTTGCTTGATCAGAGCCAATGGTGAGTTCCACGGTTGACCCTATGGTAGAAACAGATATGGGAATGGAATGATTGAGATACGACCACTTCTGAGGAAAGGTAACATGGATTTCACCAACATGAGTTTTCCAAGGCGAAAGTTGCTTTGCAAGAATGTGGTAGCGGATTTGTTTGTCTTGCAAGGAACCATATTGATGCCGTATCACCAACCAAGGGACTGTAGAGGTTACTTCATACGATACCGTAGAAGGAATGGAAACATCGTACTCCACGATGCCAGATTCTGATGAAAAGATGGAAACATGTTCATGGTGAATAGCATTGTCTTTCCATTGGATGGAAAGAGGCCCAATAGGAATTTTATGGTAGCGACAGTTTCCGAAATCAGCCACATAGATGTGGTTGTTTGCAATCTTGGCACGAAGAGGAAAATAGAATTGATCTGGTTTTTCCAGATATTCTTCTTGGGTAGTACCAATCTCAACTTGGCCTTTGGATCCAATGGTTTCAATCAGTTCTCCCGTTCTGCTAATATGCAGTATTCGATGCTGTGTCACATCCGTTACAATCCAAGATCCATCGGGATACAGATCAAAAGAAGAGTAAAAACTGTTTTCATTTTGAGGAAGCTGCACAATCTCTTGCAATTTCTTCCGATGGTCATAAATCCAAATGGTTTGGTGCACACAATCCAGGAACTGGTATTCAAGGTATTTTTTGTTTTGGTAGGGAATGTCGATCATTTTGAATCCGGTAAAGATCGGAGGTTCTTCATACTCTTCGTCAGCATTTTGAAACCCTTCCATAAGTTCTGCGTGATAATCATCGATGATTGTGTAGAGAGAAGGGGTTTGTTCTTCTGTAGAAAGAGGATGAAACAAATAGTATTCCTGGTCATAGTATTGAACACCGGACCAAAAATCAGGAAACCAAGAAAATCCATTGTAGTGTTGCTTCCATGTCTCATCATGTAGCGAGTATTCGGTTACAGTATTCGGAGACACACCTGTAAAGGCTATTGTCTCATCAAGAAGAATCATATCACTGAGGAAGGTGGAATTGGGCACTCCAAAGCTAGGAGATATTAAATTACAATTCAGATCTATTGATGTTTTACATTTACCATTACTGTCAAACCGATTGAGAAAAGTTTGGCTATTGTTGTGTGTATACAATATACCACCTGGATCAATACAAAAAGACATGGATCCGTGAATTTGACCAATTCGATTCGGTGTGGTACCATACTGCTCAATATTGCTTTCAGTGAATCGGTATACTCTGCAATTCCAGGCTTCCTGAAACTGACCTGTGGAGATCATCATGATAGAATCCTCGTAAAGGGTAACATCCATGCAATCGTAGCCAAATTCTTCTCTTTGTTCCGTAGAATCCAGCACAAATGAGTAGTAGAACGTTTCCTAATTAACATGGCATAGAATTCTCCTCTACCGTTTCTAATTTATACTTCCATCGGAAGATCACCGGTTCTTTGTTCAGTTCTTCAATATATGCTGTCATGCGTTCGATGAATTCCTCTTTGGATTTCACTCGCAAGTGTTTTAGAAAACAACGTTGGACTTTCCCAAAGAACATTTCAATCATATTGAGCCATGAACCATGGGTGGGTGTAAAGGTAAATTGGAAACGATCGGGATGTTCTTTTAAATACGCTCTGGTTTCTTTGGATGTATGAACGCTATGATTGTCCAAAATGATGTCAATTTTCATATGGGGAGGATAGTATTCATCTAATTCTTGTAAGAAACCTACAAATTCTTTGCTTCGGTGTCGTTCTTTAATGTCCATATGAATATGGCCATCCAATAAATCAATCCCATTTAAAAGAGATACGGTACCATGGCGACTATATTCATAATCCCTTGATACATGGGTATTCATTCCAGGACAAGACAACGGCATGTTTGTTTTTCTCTTGTTTTCGATGCATTGTACCCCTGGTTTTTCATCGTAGGATACGACCGTCCATTCTTGGATTTGGGAATGCTCAGGAACAGGGCAAGAACATTGTTCTTCGTCCCTCTTTTGTTTCTCTTCCAAACAAAGATGTACTTTTTTGTATAGAAGAAGAATTTGCGTCATCTTTTCTTCAAATTGGGGGTCACTGCTGTCTAAATAGTATTTGATTCGAAAAGGCTTTAGATTGGTATCACGCAAGAATTTACACACGGTTCCTTTTTGGATGTGTGCCAAGGAGGGGTATCCTCTTTCGGGTCCATGAGTGCGGTAGTATTTGGCTAGTTTTTCATGCGACCATAATTCATACGGAAGGCCGCATTCTTGGGGAGAGGTACAAGCAACATGCAGCATCCATAGATGGGCAGGATCAGAAATGACTTTCTTTCGTCCTCGTCCTTGTAGATCATTCAAGGCCTCTATAGGTCCTACCAATTCTACTTTGTCCAGAGTGCGTTCTATTTTGACACGGGGTACATTGTAGCGGTCTGCAATCTGTTGTATGGAGTCATGATTGGCAAAATCAAGGATGAATTTGGCACGCATTACGCGAGAATGCTTTTCGGTTCGACTGGAAGCAATCTTTTCCAATTGACTTCGTTGTACGTCGGATAAAGAAAAAACAACACGTTTTCTTTTCGTAGCACTTTTTTCTGACATTGTAAGTATCTCCTATGAAGTAAGATACCTAAGTATATCAGAAAATGCATATTATGCAACGCTATTTAGGAAACGTTCTAGTAGGTATGATCGTCTTTCTTTTCCAAGTGAAGATTAAACAGAACAAATTGACCCGGTTGAGAATTTTCAAATGTGTAGTCGTAACCGGTGAGTACAATTTGTTTGTTTTGTGAGCAATAATCAATGCTAGTACAACTATCAGGTAGCCCATCGGAGTTTTCGATTACGATATTCTCACCCCGGGAGTTAAACCACAACACTGGATTTGGTTTTTCATCTTTCTCCTTTTTGTAATAATTTCTCGAAAAATAGATGATTCCATAGAGATCAAACTCTGGCACGTAGATGAAATCTGGTTTATTAATTGTGGAACTAACAAATTCCTCACATTGGAAATAAATTGTGTTAACAATAGATCCATCTCTATCTAACTGAAACATCGAATGTGGTTTTTGTGTCCAGTTGTACACGGTCTTTAAAAGGTAAATCTGGTCCTTGTACAACTTACATGTTATGATATTTACATAATGGTCATTTTTCTGTTCAAGTAATTCTTTTGGATAAGGTAGAGTTTTGAGAAGTTCCAAGGATTCGATAGATAAAACATGGATTCCATCTTGCGAAGCAATATAGAGATTTTGATTAGAGTCTATACACATAGTCGGTTGTACATAGTACTTTTGATGGAAGTAAATAGAATAGCGTGCTTCTTCTCCAAGAGGTGAGTAGCAAAGGATGTATCCGTTGCAAAGATTTTCACAAAGTGCAAGTAGATTTGGTACCTTTTTCAAATCAGACAAGAAATTCTTCTGGTAAGAGGCAAGGTGTTTGTCGGTCAGTTTTTTGGTTTCCAAATCAAACACGCTAATTCCTGTTTGATCCAATACATACAACTTCCCATCATGAATAATTGTACTGCTGGGTTCTACCAGATCTGCTGCAATTGGTCCGTACCCAATGATGGTAGACCGTTCCTTTTCATCTGCTTCTGCCAATGAAAAGCAAAAGACAAATAACAAGCAACATACGACACACAAGGAAACAAGTCGATTGAATATAGGTTTCAT
>CAZBOU010000031.1:0-15759 GCA_964493625.1 uncultured Caldisericota bacterium | reverse complement strand
CCTTCTCCCTTCCCCTAGGCATGAGCCAGAGTATCATTGGAGATGATTATATTGTGCCCCTTATTTCCCACAACTCCCCTATTGGACGAATAGCCATTGGATTGGATCCTATCGTTGTACCTTGGCCACCTGTTTTGAAGTTTAAAAATCCTTTTTATGGAGGTATTTTTAGATTACTATCTAGCAGTCTGGAAAATTGTCTACATGATTGTGACCAAATCATCCTTGTAGTAACAGCAACTTTAGCAGCACTTCTCTCTGTAATAATGGCTACTAAAGCTTTCCAGAATTTTATCAATGGTGGGGGTCTTATCTTTAGTATTGGTTCAATGATAGTAATTATCAAAGGTTTAGTAGTTGCTTCTGCATTGATAATAATAGCAGCTGCAGCAATACTCGTTGCTTTTTTTGGATGCAGAGCACTTTGTTTTAGAAAATACAAAAAAGATGAAAGTTCGTGCGCTTTAGTATTACCACCTTGTTTACAAGAGAATAGATTATGAAAGTTTTCAATGCAATTGCCTTTGCTCTTTATCTATATGCCATTTATAACGCACCTGTATACCTGATGCTCGTTGTAATTGTTTGTACATTATTCCTGAATGCTATACATTTGAAGTTTATAAAGAAGAAAGAAAAACAGAACAACGAGAAAAACAAGAATTTGAGAAACTTTAGCTATTTCATAATTGTCATAGGTATTCTTGCAGTAGTGTGTATCAGCTATTTGAAACGAACCATACTGAATATGGGTTTTATAAATACCACCGACCCATACATCTTCATTGGAGCCCTAAATATGGTGTTCGCTCTAATATCAAAGACAACATACTTTCTATTGATTGATTGGCACTTCACAAAGGCAGTTAGAAATATTGTAAAAATGAGCAATATATTGCTCATTCTGTCAAGTATTTTAACGCTTTTACCGTTCTTTGTTTTTTCTTTTTTTTCCAACAACACCTTACCAATTTGGTGGGTCTATCGATATAGTTTCATGATTGTATGGTGGTTAGTCATTATGTATCCATTTTTAAACTATTCCAATACACTCATAGAAGAATGAACACTTCCGAAAAATAGAAGTAAAAACAAAATAAGTCAGTAGAATTTTTTAGTATTTAAGACTATTAGCAAAATTGATATTCGCATGATGTAAGATTCAAAATGCCAATCGTTAGGATGACTCCACCTCTTCTTCATCAGAGAAGGTAGGGTCATCTTTTTCTTGTTGGTAGAGGGTAATTTGGTTTTGTAGGGCTTCTAGTTCCTGACTGGCTGTATCGGTGAGGGGTTGGTAGAAATGTGTCAAAAGCTGATCAAGTTGAAGTTTTCCTTGCCATAATGGGAAATCGCCAAATTGAAGGATACCTTCGTAATAGGGACTATCTTCGATAGAGAAGCTGGGATCTTTTAGAGAACGCTTTCCTTTCCAGAAACTCTTGGTGTTGTGAAGCGAATGTGCATTGGGAAGCTCTTGCTGCGGTTCCGGGTCAATTGCATTTTGAACAGATTCGGTGAACCGCTGGAGTAACTTTTCAATTACTTCGTAGTGATATTTTCCACGAAGAATAAGCATTGCAAAGGGATCGGTATCAAATACGATGCCAACCATATAAAGAACCGACAGGATATGTTTACAAAGCAGTTCACTGTCCTGGCAATTGCAACCTAAAGAGATATCCGTCAAAAAGTCTGGAATCATTGTAAGACCATTGCTCAGGTAATGATCAACAAGCTGGGGGGAAATAATTCCAGATACACACTCTGCGATGCGAAGAAAATGTAGAGGAAATGTAGTAAAAAAGGTATTCCATTCTTCTTCCGTCCACTGCTTTACACGGATGTGTATGGTGTAAGGGTTGGGTTCATTGCCTTGCACCAGTGCTTTGATCTCTCCTGGGTAGATATGAAAATACAACACATGTCTGCCTCGAACGTAGCTTTTGGCTCTGTTCTGACGACCCGAAGAAGAAAAACGTTCAAAGGATTGTATCCACTGAGAAGCCAACCAATTTTTGACGAAAGGCCCTCTTTTGTTATCTACAACAATTCCGTGGCATTCAATTTTTGGAGTAGGCGGGGCGTGGAAAAAATTGGAATAGGATCGAGATGACCAATACTTTTTACTCATAAAGTGCATCCTTCCGAAGAGAAAACAATGATTTGAGCTGTTGAAGAGACATTTCTGTCAACTGAGAAGAAGTATCTCCAATGATTTTGTCTGCTATTTCAAGCTTTGATTCCATGAGCTGGTCAATGGATTCTTCCATGGTTCCTTTGCAAATCATTTTGTGCACATGGACGTTTTTTTGTTGTCCAATTCGAAATACCCGATCGGTGGCCTGGTTTTCAACCGCTGGGTTCCACCATCGATCTACATGAAATACATGATTCGCTGCGGTTAAATTTAAACCAGTTCCCCCCGCTTTCAAGGAGAGCACCATGATTCGCATCGTTGATTCTTCTTGAAATTGTTGGATTAACTCGTCTCGTTTTTTTCGCAATAAACCACCGTGGAAAAAACAATGTTGCCCAGGATATTCTGTTTCTAGTATGCTTTGTAGAAT
Source organism: uncultured Caldisericota bacterium (assembly GCA_964493625.1). GTDB lineage: Bacteria > Caldisericota > Caldisericia > UBA6126 > UBA6126 > JAGLCW01. The sequence continues at coordinate 13,189 of CAZBOU010000031.1, read as the reverse complement.
CCATCCCATTTCTCGATATTGTGTGAATAAGAGAGCTTTTTCATTTTCTTCCATAACCTCTTGAAGAAGCTCCCATAGGCGTTTGAGTTTCCCGGATCTTTGGATGGCATTGATTTTTTTGTCAAAAGAACTGGTTGAAGCAGAGCGCGGAGTGTTTTCTTTCAAGAAATGAGCGGGATGATTGCAGATTTGTTTCAGGTGCAAAAGCAAAGTGAGGATTCTTCCCTTGCGTTCTATACCTTCGGTGCTCTCTATATTACGCAAGGAAGACTGCAAACAAGCTTCGTACAAAGAAATTTGTTCTTTGGTGAGGAAGCAATACTCCTTCGTTTCGATTTTGTCGGGTAAATCGGGAATAATGGTAGCATCGGTTTTTAATCGCCGGAGTATAAAGGGTTGGGTCATTTTTTTGAGGGAGATGGCTTTACCAGGATCCTTATCTCGGTGAATTGGATTGAAGAAAGAACGTTGAAATTGTGTTTCATTTCCTAGCCAGCCAGGTTGTAAGAAATCAAACAGCGACCATAAATCTCCTACATGGTTTTCTACGGGTGTTCCCGTTAGCGCTACTCGAAACGAATTATTCAGATGTTTGATGGCTTGTGTCTGTTTTGCCTGGGGGTTTTTAATATTTTGGGCTTCATCTAGTATTACTGCGTTCCAATTGGTTTTGGTTAGAAAAGAAGTGTCCCGTAATGCAAGGTTATAGCTAGTTAATACAATATCGTGTTTCTGAATCTCTTGGGCAAAGTCATGGTTTTTCAATCGATTGGAACCATGGTGGATGTACAAAGAAAGAGAGGGAATGAACCTTTCGGCTTCTTCTTTCCAATTGCTTAGAACAGATGTGGGGCAGATGACTAGAGAGGGCGGAAGCTGGAGAGTTTCTTCTTTTTCTTTTTGTAGGAAGGTTAGGATTTGTAGTGTTTTTCCTAAGCCCATATCGTCCGCCAGGATAGGATTGAATGATACCTTCTTCATGTTCCATAGCCAGGCTATACCTTTTTTTTGATAATGCCGTAGAACATTGTCTACGCATAATGGAAAGGTGAAATCGTCTAAGGAAACCGTTCCTTTAAGAATGGACTCAAAATGAGAAAACTGCTCGCCAAAATCAAGGGAAACGGGGATATAGAACTGGTTTCCTCCAAGGCTTTCGTAGAGAAGAGACTGCAAAGAGGATTTCTTCGTATGCTTATGCATGAGCATATCGACCGATTCAAGAAGCGAACGGTGATAAAGCTTCCATTTTCCATTTTTCTTAAGCAGAGGAATTTTTGCCTCTATAAGGCGATCCCATTCTTCTTGCGAGAGAGAATCGTCTCCAACGGAGACTTTCCAGTCAAAATTTACAAGATTTTGGATGGAGAAAAAGGAACTTGAATGCGCAAAGGAGTGAACGCGAGCAGTTAATTGGATAGGACTGTCGTCTAGATCCTCTGCAAAGGGGAATTCAAATTGAATCCAATCATAGCTGTTTCCCATTTCTGCCCATTCCCACATGTTGTATATATCATTGAGGGAACAAATCCACGAAGAAGGTTTGACAGGGCTTAAAGAAAGAACTTCATGAGGGACATAGTGATCCATACAACCCAGCAAGAAGTAGAAATCGGTGAGAAAATTTGCAGTAGAAAGACCATAGATTTGAGCTACATCCGAGGGGTGTTGAAATACAAAGGAAATGGGGATACAAGAATGGGGTTGTAAAAGGGATTGAATTGTACATTCAACATGCCAATGCTCAGGATTGTCTTGGTTTGGTTCAAGAATCCGGACGAAAACCCGAAACGGAATACCCCTTTGAAGATGCAAGTGATTCTGCCAATTCTGTAGCTGTTCTGTGAAAAAAAGGGTTGCATCCTTTGGAGCATCGATGGTCGATTGAATACCTCGTAAAGAGTGAAACCATTTTTCTTCTGCTATTGATTCATAGGCTAGCGGAGCTTTGTCTTCCTCTATACAGAGGATTTGTGGGAGGATTTCTTCTTGAGAACGTATCCAACCGTTGGTGATGGATTGAAGAGCAGATTGTAATGTACCAAACAACGACTGGTTTTGGATGTCAGAGATAGACGTGCCAATACACCGGGTTGAGTCAGGCATATATTGCAGAAAGGATTCAAGGATAGAAAAATCTTTTTGCGTATACATAAGCTTCCAAGCAGATTGGAATTCATGGGAGGAATTGATGATAGTGGGGTAGAATGCATTGTGGGTAATGGTTTTGAGCACCCACAAATACATGTTTGCCCAAAACTGGAGATCTGCTCCCGCTTGTATTTCTTCTCCCAAATCGTTGGATACAGCTGCTTGGCGAAACAGTTCTTGGTAATCAGTAAAGTGGAGTGAATAGCAGCTTATTTGAAATGGACAGAATGAATCTTGGTAGACTTCATTTCCATCAGAGGAATCGCGGGGAACTTCTTCTTGAATGGAAGAAGAGTTTTGTAGATGACCTTCTGGATCACACGGAAACAACCCTACCATAGTGCAGAGTTGTTGTTGGTTTACGGGCTTGCCAAGAATTCCTTCCAGCCAAAGAAGTAGATCTTCAGCGCTGAAAAAACAGGAGTGCTGCGGAGCGATCTCTTCAGCCCAAGCATAAAAACGATCTTTAAACCAACTCATGTGCATTACAATCATGTATGTATTATACAATAGATCGTGAAATTCTAAGAACACCACTCAGGATTTCACGATCTATTACACATTGATTTGTTTGATTGGTTGAAGAGAAAATGTGTTCTACAACGGTTTTACGGGGATGACAATGTCGACGTCCATCATTCCATCGGGACTGTCTTTAGGACTACCGTAATATTGTTCATAACATGGTTTGTCGTCGGGGGGCATATCCACTAGAGGGTAGCCACTGACCACACATCCCATCCCATGATTCTTGATACCCTGTACTGTCTAATCGAAACCGAGAAAATGCATATGTGCCTGCTGGGATTGTCATTTACCCAACAATCTTCAAATTTTAACCGAAATGTTTATTTCTTAACAGCTCCCACTTGCGAATCCATTGTAGATGACGGTCAAAATAATCGACGTGAAACCAATGATTCCCTTGGAGGGGTACTTTATACGAAGGAATAGTGCCGTTTAACTCTAAGTGATGAAGAGCAATGCAGTCTAACAATATCTTTTCATCCCATATATTCAAATTCAGAATTTTGGTATACCCTTTGGCAAATTGATCAAAATTTTGCACAGTGTGTTTCATTTCATCCAAGGACACAACATTAAAGTCTGTCGCATCTGATATTGTGGATGCATCCATTATCGGATATGAGATTGATGACACATCAAAATCCAAAAAGTAGATTTCATTTTTTGTCGTTTTGATTAAATTTCCCGTATGCAAGTCTCCATGAGTAAATCCTTGAAAACTGGAAGACACTCGATCCCATAGAATGGAACCCATTTCTTCAAATTCTTGATAGCATGTTTCGGGGCAATGATTGTCACGTAAATGCCCAAGGAATTGTCCTATAAAATGAGCCTTTCCCAAAACTCGAAGTGAATGGGGATAGGATTTCATTTGTTGATGCATCAAAGCAGTCAACTTGCCAATGGTTTCTAAATCTCTTTCTTTTGTTGGATTTTCGCCTTGAATATACTCTGAAAGAATACCAATGCGTTTACCTTCTGGCATAGAAATTGAACAATACGGACGTCCTTCCAGGGTGTTTTGAATGGTAGGAACAGGGAAACCGTTTGTATCTAAAAACCTGTTCACCCTGGAGGCTTGTATAGCTACCTGTTCATCAAACGATCGATAAAGTTTCAATATGTACTGCTTTTGTAAGGTAGAAATGCGATACACAGAACCAATCATATCCCTGAATAGTGATATAGTGGAAACCTTTATCTCGTAGTATTTTTCTACAAATTCTTTAACGCCATCCAAAGATGGGATTGAATGATATATCTTCATAATCCTATGATACCATGAAACTTTATTTCTTATTCAGCTTCCCTATATTTTTTTAGATATCTAGGCGCAGGTATTCAATTGATGACTTAACGGGAAAAGTAGAATACTTGCATAGACATCTTGATTATGGTACTATAAATGGTACTTACAATGAAACTATAAATAGCCGAAGGTGCGATAAGATGAACTTACAAGAACTAAAGAAAATGGCAAAAAATGGTGAAGATAGCCAACATCAATTCAAAAGGACTATAGATAATGAAAGATCACTATCTTCTGAAATTGTTGCGATGTCAAATTCTGAAGGGGGCTGGATCTTACTAGGTGTTTCTGATGATGGCGAATTAATTGGAGTTGAATCGAGCGATTTGAAGCGAATCAACAATGTAATCAGTAATACTGCTAGTCAGCATATCAAGGGTCCTGTAACCGTGAAATTAGAGAACATCTCCATTGGCCAGAATAAAGTTGTTATTTGCTTGCGCGTATCAGAAGGAATTAATAAGCCATATTTCGACAATGAAGGGATCATCTGGCTTAAAGTTGGTGCAGATAAACGGAAGATTAACTCCAAAGAGGAATTAAGGAGATTTTTCCAGATTTCCGATCAGATCCATGCCGATGAAACCCCTACGAAAGCAACCATTGATGCCATTCATATGCAATATTTTTCTCGATTTCTGGAAGGCTTTTTTGGAAAATTGGTACCAAATGAAAAGGTAAAGAAGCAATTGCTATTTGAAAACTTAGGACTTTCAAAAAACAATTATTTAAATTTAGCAGGGCTACTTTTGTTCGGCGATAAACCACAATTGTACAAACCAAGTTTCGTCGTCAAGTCGATTTTTTTCCCTGGAACTACTAACGATATGGATCACTATCTGGATAAAGAGGATCACGAGGGATACTTGTATGAAGTGTTCCAAGATTCTATTGGTTTTATTATGCGATGTTTACCAAAATTACAAACCGGGAGAAGCATAAACTCTCCTTCTGCACCTGAAATATCACGCATTGTTTTTGAAGAACTTCTTGTCAATGCTTTAGTTCATAGAGATTATTTTTGTCAGTCTCCTATACGGGTTTTTGTGTATCAAAATCGAATTGAAATCATAAGTCCTGGAAGTCTCCCAAATCACTTAACGGTTCAAAAAATTAAATCCGGCATATCCATTATACGAAATCCAGTTTTATGTTCTTATATGTCAAAGGGTATTTTACCATACAGTGGCTTAGGAACTGGCATTCAAAGAGCTTTGGAGAAATACCCATATATTTCGTTTTTGGATGACAAACATCTGAACCAATTTAAAGTTGTTGTTCATCGCAAAAATGAAATACAATATACAACTGAAACTTTACATGGAACGAAAAATGACACTTTAAAAGAACTCACTTCGTCATTGATTTGTGTTTTACGGGAAGATCCAACGGCATCCTATGAGGAAATTGCCCATCGATTAAACAAAGGCAGGTCGACAATTTATCGGACCATAGTCAAACTCAGAGAAGAAAAAAAGATTTGGCGAAAAGGCTCAAAGAAAAACGGTTATTGGGTAGTATGCGATGAAAAGAATGCTACAAAGACCTTATAAGATATTTTGTGAATGATTGCCTATTTTTTCAGAAACTCAATGACGATCTGTAAAAATTGGTTGGGTTCTTGAAACATGAATCCGTGACCTGTGCCTTCAATCAATTCAATGTCAGAATTGGGTAATTTTTCTTTTAGATAGATGGAGTTGTCTGGAGGTATCAATACATCTTCTTTACCAGCAATCAGGAGAGTATGATGATTGAGTGTGGAAAGCTGTTCTTCTAGACCCTTCCATTCTCCTATAGCCAGGGACTGTTTGCCAATATTCTCTGGATGGATTGTACCCATTGGTCTATAGAATATTTCTTGAATCCTCTCTCCGTTGTTTTCAAGCCATTTTTCAGGAAATAGAAGTCCTATCCATCGTGCTCCTTGTTCTTCGGGAGTACCCGACGTATCTTCTAGCTTTGCTAGTACTTCTGAAGAGGGAAGGAACATGGATGGGGTAGGTGCAGAGGCGTATAGGATCAGCTTGTTGACACGATCGGGATTTCTGGATGCCAGCTCTTGAGCAATGTAAGAACCCATGGACCAACCAAGGACATGCGTTTTTTCAATAGAAAGAGCGTCTAAAAGCCCCAAAGTATCCTTAGAAAATTGCTTTATACTGAATTCTTTTTCACCTGCACTGGTTTCTCCCATTCCACGATTGTCAAAAATGATGACTTTGAAATGATCCGAGAGTGTTTTCAGGAAACTATCTTCCCAAAGATTCATTGTAGAGCCATATCCCATGATTAATATCAAGGGCTGCCCTTCTCCATATATCCGATATCCTACTTCAATATCCTCGACTGTAACCATTTCATTCCTCCCGGCGGACATATTGACAGCATTTTGATGGTTTGTTTCTTTGGGGGAAAACAATGTGAAAACAATAATCAGCACAAAAATAAAAATGAACACCACGCAAATCCATTTTACTACTGAAGTTATCATTGTTTCTACACTTCATTTCTTTGACTTGCTCTACTCTCTTGATCGTAGGTAGTCGTGACGTATTATTATATAAAAAAATCATATCTTACTTCTGAGAAAAGGCAAATATGAAAACGAACAAACCTATAGTAGCTGCTGTATCTGGATGAACTGCACTTTTTGCGATATGCTAGTTTTATTACAAGAACTACTCACGATTTGGATGGATTCCTACTAAAAAGTCGATCTCCGCCTTGTGGTGTCAAAGATGTGCGTCTGTATCCGTTCATGAATAGTCAATCAACGATTGGAAAAGACATTGGATATTTTCCCCAAAGGATCCAACAAATCTATCCGCACCCTCGACTCGGGAAAAGGCAATGATTAAGGACCTCGATTCAAAATTGTAAACAAATATGCTGGACAGAATTCTTTTTTGGGTAAAATATATCATGAGTAGTCTTGGGTACTTCTCAATATCCATTGTTTGTAGGTGATCATGTGAATAGTTGGTTACAAAAGATCGGCTGTACCGATGCAATGTGGGAACTAGCGAAACAATATGATTCGCTAGTTATTGGTCGAATCATAACACAACATAAAGTTCTATACAAAGTCGCTACAGAGGCAAACGAGTGCATGGCAGAAGTATCTGGAAAATTTCGACACAATGCTGGAAGTGCTTCTCAGTTTCCAGTTGTCGGTGATTTTGTATTGATGGACCGAGACAATGATGAACATGGAAATGCCATCATTCATCATGTATTGGAAAGGAAAAGTGCCTTTTCAAGAAAAATGGTTGGGTGTGAGTTTGACTCACAGATGATTGCTGCCAATATTGATGTTCTCTTTCTGTGTATGTCCCTCAACAACGATTTTAATATACGACGACTGGAACGATACATTGCAGTTGCCTGGGATAGTGGAGCAATCCCTGTGGTTGTTTTAACAAAATCAGACTTGAGCGATAATCTTGATGGGCTTCTTGAGGAAGTTCAAAATGTTGCCATTGGCTTGGATGTTGTGATTACTTCTAGCAAAGAAGAAGACGGGTTACAGTCCATTCAGAAATACATCAAAAGCGGTGTTACCATTGCATTTGTTGGCTCATCTGGTGTGGGAAAATCAACCATCATCAATCGACTTCTTGGTGGTGAGAGTATTGCCACCCAAGCACTTAGAAATGACGACAAAGGGAAGCATACGACAACGCATCGTGAGTTGTTTCTCTTACCCGAAGGAGGAGCTGTCATTGATACCCCCGGCATGAGGGAATTGGGGTTGGATTTTGCAGATCTATCCAAGACATTTACAGATATCGAAGAATTGGCTTTGCACTGTAAATTTAAGGATTGTACGCATCAGCATGAGCCTCATTGTGCCGTTCGCAAAGCTATTGAAGACGGGATTCTTTCCGAAGATCACTTGCTGGGTTATCAAAAATTACAGAAAGAAGTAGCTTACAGGGGATTAAAATCTAGACAAATTGAGAAACGAAAAGTGGAAAACATGTTTTCTGGGTTTGGTGGGATTAAAAATGCAAAAAAATTTATTAAATCTAAAAACAAAGACTGGTAATATGTGAAAGATAGATTAAGATGAGCAAGAACGCAGCCGAATATATTCTTTGAAAAAAAGATCCGCGTAGCGATATTTACCTCGCTCCATTTTTTCAATGAAACCTAGCTCAATGAGCTGTAAAATAGATCTATTTAAAGTATTTGGATGTACAATTCCATAACGATTCGCAAACTCTTGACTAAAAATGCCAATTTCACCTTTGGCTATGCTCCATAAAATAATACGCTGTTCCTTTGTTCGAGCTTGTTGAAAACGTGCTTCATATTCATATTGATTGGATGTAAGTTCTTCATCTAAAGCCATATTTACAGTTTCTTGATCGCATATCGCATCTGTTTTTTGCCACGCTCTTCGAGCCAATAGCTGTAGAAACAATGGATGCCCTTCAGAGATTGTCAGAATTGTTTCTACCCCGTCAGGAGTGATTTTTTTGCCACTATCAAAGAATCGTTTGCTAAGGTATTGGTTGCACGATAAAAGGGGAAGGTAATTGGTAAGGTGCATCTGTTTCATGGATTTAAAGAATGGTGCACTTTTTGAAAAGAATATTTTTTTCAGAAGGGATTCTCGAGATCCAGCAAAGATATAGGTTGCTTCTTTTTGATGTTGGATTTGACTTCGAAAAAGAGGAATAATGGCTTCGTCCAACACATATAATTCTTGAAATTCATCAAAGGCTATGACAATTTTCTTCTTGCGTGATAACTTCTCTGGAATATTCAACGCCTCAATGAATGCTTGGTAAATGCTTTCATGCTTTTGCGTTCGCAATTCAAATCGTAGAGGCCCCATGGAGATAGAGAAATGAATATGGGTTTGAGGAAGAAACTGTTTAAAAAAATTTTCTACTTTGCCCTCAAAGGAAGAAGATTGATACAATTTGCTGACAAAATCACTGATAAAAAAAGAAATTGTGGGGTATTGCTGGATATCAAAAAAAAGAGTAGTGCGATTGTTTTGTGTTGACAATTGTTGCATTGCTTTTTCTATGAGCCATGTTTTTCCTAAGCGACGAGTTCCATGAATCAGAACATTGCCTTGTTGCTGAATTTCTTCAAGAAGTGTAGCTGATTCTGTTTCTCGATCAATGAAGCTATCTGGATCATACTTTCTTCCGACAATAAATGGGTTTTTCATAATTATTTTATACATAAAACGCAGTAAAAGTAAAATACCAAAATGGTGACTCACCATACTTGTGACTGTATGCATCTAAAATATGATCTAAATAGCCTACTGGAAAGGATACACCTTTGAGCATAAAGATGTATCCTTTCCCGCGATTCAATCCTTTAACTATTACACTATAAGGAGAGCGAAGTCTCTTAATGCTACCAGTTAAATGGGTTGAATTTTATAGTATCATGATGGCTTTTTACGTACGAATTACTTTTTGGGGCTAAGGGAAATATTGTGAGGTTGTAATCGTACGTTACTCCTTTCATGTGACCATCATATCTTGCAATGTAATGAGAAGGTATGTTTAGATCGGGATCATCTGGATTTTGAAATATTTTGTATAAAGAATCCCTATCATCAAATATCAAAATCGATATAGTCTCCGAATGTCCTCCATACACAATAAGCTTTTTAACAATATTCTTTATGTATGTGACATATTTTCTTTGATCTAAATTCACCGTGGGTATCAATAAGTATAGACTTTCTGCATTGTCTGATCTTTCGTCAAAAGAGGTTTCCATAATATCATACGGTGGGGTTATCTCCATTTCAGGAAATGTGATAGGGGTATCGATAGAACCTGAATACGGATCAGTATCTGGAGTAGTGCTTGGAGTAGAATCCGGTATCTTGATTTCTTCTGTTGTAACCGGTCCCTTTTTGTCAGATTGCGTCGATACATCGGAGGATGCAACAGTTGCTATACTTTCTGTATCTAAAGAACTCGATTTCTTGGTTGAACACGACATCTGCAGAGTAATGAATACAATCATCGTAATAACTGTAAGGTACTTCGTATTTATTCTATACATTTTTTTCACCTAATTTCTTCTCGTGTATTGGCTTACCAAATAGCGAGTATCATCACTTAAGTAGAGTTCTTTTATCGTTTCGTATAAGAATTGTGAGGTGTTTCCAGATGAGGATCGGATGGATCTATAGGGAGAATAGTAGCCTCGAAAGTCAACTCTCATATATCGATTATTACTGCAGCAATCTTCATCATAAAAAGTGACCGTTTCACTGCCATACGAGAAAATGTAATCTGTTTTGGTGGGGACGATTCTGTATGTACCTGGGCAGGGAAGGATACATTCTGATTCTGCGGATGATTCGTAATAGCCATCGCTATTTGTTTGTCCGCTCCATACTTTTGTCCCATTGTTGTTATAAATGGATATGGTAGTCCCAGGATTGCAACCTGAACCGTAAACATAGCCTGCGATTCGAGCTTTTTCTGAAATATCTGCACTATATGCATTGAAATCTATACGCATATAATATCCATCTTCACAACAACTCCCATCAATAAAAGTTACTGTTTCACTTTCATGAGAGAAAGTATACCCGGTTTTACTAGGAACAACTTTGTAGGTACCAGGGCAGCTCAAAATACAATCACCGTATATAGAAGAGGTTTCATAATACCCGTTGCTGTTTGTTTGTCCTTGCCAAACCGTGGCCCCTGCACTATTGGTAACAGTGATTGTTACCCCAGGATTAGCATCTGAGCCATATACATGACCAGCAATCCTTGCAGTTTTTGTCGACGTGCAATTTGATGTGAAATCTACTCTTTTGTAGTGATTGTTCTCGCAGCTATCATTCTCTGAAAAAGTAATGGTTTCATCCGTTTCAGTGAACGTGCAACCAGTTCTGCTTGGAACAATTTTATAGGTACCAGGACATTTTAGTATACAGTTGTTTCTCTCATCGGATGTCTCATAATAACCATATGAGTCGGTTTGTCCAATCCAAACTTGAATTCCATTGCTATCATAGACTCTTACAGTGCTAATTGGATTCCCTTCAGTACCTGTAATGTAACCTATTATTCTAGCTGTTTGGGGGAGAGAACAATTTGCTTGAAAATCAACACGCATGTATTCGCCATTTTCACTACAATCTGCAGAAGTAAAAGTGACCGTTTCGCTTTGGTTGCTGAAACTACATCCATTTTTGCTAGGGGTTATTTCGTATGTACCCGGACATGCCAAAATACCTTTTTGTCCATACACGGACGTTTCGTAGTAACCATTGGCATCGGTTAACCCATTCCAAATTTCGTTTCCATCTTCATCGCTGATAGATATAGAAGTGCCTGGATTTGCCTCAGAACCATACACATAACCAACTATTCTAGCTGTTTTGGATGGTGTGCAATTGGCTGTGAAATTCACTCGGATATAGTAGCCATCTTCGCAACAGTCTGCAGAAGTAAAAGTGACCGTTTCGCTTTGGTTGCTGAAACTACATCCATTTTTTGTGGGAATGACTTTGTATGTCCCTGGACATTGTAGTATACAGTTACCCCCCATAGAAGATGTTTCGTAGTAACCATTGACATCGGTTAATCCACTCCAAACCTCTGTTCCTGCACTATTTGTAATAGTTATTAGTGTGCCCGGATTGCTTTCGGTACCATAGACTCGACCAGCAATCCTACCTGATTCATTAGGAGAGCACTCTGCAGTAAAGTCTACTTTCATATAATTGCCATTTTCGCAACTATCTGATTCTAAAAATGTTACTGTTTTAGTTGCAGAAGAAAATGTGCATCCAGGTTTGCTTGGAATAACCATATATTCACCAGGACAGATAAGAATACCGGTAGATCCGGTAGCAGATGTTTCGTAATAACCATCGGAGTCAGTTTCTCCGATCCATACTTGAACTCCACTACTATCGTAGACCCTTATGGTTGTGCCTGGATTTCCTCCAGAACCTGTAATATTGCCAATTATTCTGGCTGTTTGGGGGAGAGAACAATTTGCTTGAAAATCAACACGTTTGTATTCTCCATCTTCGCAACAATCTCCTTCCAAAAAGGTTACAATCTTATTTGTATACGTAAACGAGCATCCAGGTTTACTTGGAACAACTTTATATGCACCCGGACAAGTTAATATACAAATTGAACCATATGCAGATGTTTCATAATAACCGTGAAGGTTTGTTTCTCCTCGCCATACCAAAAGATCATTGCTATCAAAAATGGATATGGTGGTTCCCGGATTGCTATCCGAACCGTACACATATCCCATTATCCTGGCTTTATGGATAGGAGAGCAGTTTGCTCGAAAATCGACTCTTTTGTATTGGCCGTTTTCACAATTATCATTTTCACCAAATGTAACAGTTTCAGTTGGATTGGTAAAGGTGCAACCTAGCTTGCTAGGAGTGACGGTATACGTACCGGGGGTAATCAATATACACTCTTCTCCTGGTGTAGAAGTGTCAAAATACCCACTTCTATCTGTTTCGCCTCTCCAAACAAGAACACCATTGTTATCTAGGATCGTCACAGTGATGCCAGGATTAACATTAGTACCATAGACGTGGCCGAGAATTCTACCTGTTTTTTCTGAAGAACAGTTGGACCGAAAATCTACTCTTTTGTACCAACCATCTTCGCTGGTTTCTCCTATTTCAAAAGAAGTTGTCTTTGTGGTTGTACTAAAGGTGCATCCTGTTTTGAATGCTACTACTTCATACGTGCCAGGACAAGCCAATATCCCATCATATCTGGTAGAGGTTTCGTAGTACCCTTTTGTGTTGGTAAGACCTTGCCAAACGATGTCTCCACTTTCGTCAAATACTTGGATACGTGTACCAGGATTTGCTCCTGCACCATACACATAGCCAACAATTCTTGACGTTTCTGTGGAAGGGCATTTTGATCTGAAGTCGACACGTATATAGGAAAAATCACCACTACAATGATGTTCATCCTAAACTCTTCTACGAGTTAGGCAACACAATCTGTAATTTCTGGAAAATGATGCGCTGCGCTTTGGTGATTTCATTCAACAAACACGTTTTCCCTTGCCAAATCGCTTTCTTTAGTTTGTGAAGTTCTAGAAACAATCCCCGAATTGAATAGCTAGAGTCTATCTTGCTCGTTTTCATTTTCCCTCCCAGATAGGTCCGAATGATCAGGGTTAGAAAAAGAATAAACAATGTAC
>CAZBOU010000030.1:10986-15930 GCA_964493625.1 uncultured Caldisericota bacterium | reverse complement strand
AAGGGAGGTTGAACATACGTTAAATGTTGTTTACACACTTAATTTGACAGACCCTTGGCAGAATGAGTTTAATCATAAAATCAATATTGGATTCGTTAAATGCTTTAAATCGTACCAGTGGAACATTTTCATTGAAAGGTTTAGGCAAAGCACTCTGCATTTCAGAAGCAATTTCCATGATTGTTTTTTCTGCTTCCTCTAGCGTGCTATGGTAGGATATTCCCGCCGAGAAGAAAAATCCATACGATTGTTCGGGGCGAGTATAATTTGTTACAACCCCTTTTAAAGCAATTGTGTTGGGCACAATAACCAACGTATTGCTGAAGGTTTTCAAATGCGTACTTCGCCACGTAATATCCACAATGGTGCCTTGGAATTCATTAATTTCAATAAAGTCTCCCAATTGAATCATCGGGTCGCTTATAAGCTGCAAACCAGCAAAAAAAATCAGACAAAGACGATTGCATCGCCAATCCAACTGCCAAGCTGGTTACGCCAAACGCTGTTAAAATGGGAGTAATATTCATATCCAATTGCAAGAGCACCATTTTGATAGCAATGATATAGATCATGATATCACTCACTTCGATCAACATATTGGGGGCTTTTTGAAACTCTCGTTTCACTTTCCAGTGAGAGCGAATAGTATATACCACAATTTGAGAACATAAAAGAGCAATCCCAATGATTAATCCTATCACCCAAGCATCGTTCACCCATTCCAAATGAATATCCACCCATTTGTGGTAATGAGCCACTGGATACAATGCTCCCCATATAGCAAGAAATAAGCTATAGCGAACAATTTTCCGCATTGCCTTTTCTTTTAGTTTTATGTGTAGCTTTTTCATCTATAGCCCCCATCAAACGAATTCATGATATAAAATTACCAGATTGTCTTATAAAAACCAATACAGGTACTATTATATTTTGCTTCTCCAAGTATCCAATCAAAGATCCAAAAGTAAAACTTCCCATAGTGTTCTTTTCAAAACAGTTTAAAGCACCCTGCACAATAGTTGTCAAATGTATTATATCTTGTAACCTATTTTCCTTGATATCTTCAAACAATTCTTTTACATTCATTGGTAAGAAAGACGTACCATTGTTTTGGAACTGAAATACAGGAGATGTTTGATGAAACTAACAAGCAAGAACAGGCGGATCGTGTCGATTTTACTTATTTCTTTATTCAGTAGTATGCTTATTGCTACGCCTTATCCTACCCACGCGCAGCCAACAGCTTCTCCAGAAATGACTCCAACTTTGTTTCAAGACATAGCTTGGTACGAAAACAAGGCTATATTTGCTTCCAGTACTCATGCCTGCTCTGGGTATAATCACTGGATGATGGCAGAAAAAGTAAACCATGAATGGCATATCATTCATACAGAAAAAATTCCAAGCTTCTTCCCAGATAAGAATTCCTTACATGATCAATTTGAAACCCTTCGCCCCACTCGACTTCGGGTTTATCAAGATACCCTTTCCATTCTAGCCACCAACGAATACCACGACATATCCGGTATAAGCGGAAACACAGCCCGTATTTATTGCTACGATCTGAAAACTCTGTCCTATAAAAGCGAAATCCCCTTTCCTATCGACCACCGAATCCACGATTTTGTCCTCACCGATACAGGAAAAATGATCGTGTTAACCGACACCGGCTTATATGCTTATCAAAACAATACTCTACAGATACTTCAATCCATTGATACTCCCTATCATGAGATGCAATGGATGGATGAAACCACCCTGTGTATAGGTAGCTTTGCCTACAACCAAGATCCTCAAACCAATTTATTGCAATATGATCTACAAACGCAGGAACTTTCTACTCTATACGCCGGGCAATTGCCCATTCATGACATTGCCATTGCAGACCATCAAACCATATATGCTATTGCTCAAAATCCTGAAACCAACCTTTACCAATTGTACCAATACCAAGATCATGTTTTTTCATTGTTTGACTCGGTGCAGCGTCTTTCTTACCATTCGCAAGTTCTTCTTGATCAAGACAATCAAACCCCCATTACCATCAATGCTTTTGCATGGTCCAATCCCATTTTATACACAAGACAAAACGATGCCATTGTTCGTCAACCCATGCAGTTTTCCACATCTCAAGGTTCACTACTGCAATACCCGGTATGCCTGCATGCCGCCTCAAACCAAACCTCTATATTAGTCAACAAAGGCATTTGTATCTATGAAGATACAAACCCTCAGCCTTTTTCATCAAAATGGGAAGACACTACTCTTCAAATCCCCTATGAAACATGCAATGATATTGTTAAACTTTCCAAACAAAGCTGCCTGGTTTTAGCAAACGACGAATTTTGCATTGTTCGCAAAGACGGATACCACTTTTCAGAATCCTTGAGGGATACCTACTCTTTTTGTGAGCTGATTCCTTTCCAGCAAGAATATTACATAAGGGGCATTGACAGAGTAAACGACAACGCATGGGTTTTACTAAAAATCAATCTACAAGATTGTACTCTTTATGATACATCCGTATCAAACCTTCCTACTGGACCCATCGCTGTTTTCAATGAAACGATCTTTATCTATCACAATGAAACCATCATCAAAGGTACAATTCAAGACAATGCCTTTGTCGAACAAGATATTTTACCTGCGCCAGCTATATATTGGGATGCCTTTGCCTGCAACACTCTTTTCTTTAATCCCCAAAACAATACTTTTGTACTGATTGAAAAAGAAAACAAAAGAATACGAGCCACTTTCTTACAATACAACAGTAGCAACAAAGCCTTTCCTGTCGGTTTGATCTATTATCACTATATCGCACCACCCACTCGAGGCTACACCGGTATAGACTCCTTATCCTTCCTCAATGGCCATGTTACCTTCCTAACCAGAGAAGGGTATGGGAGAATGGTGCAGTTTTAGAAAATCCTGTTTAAAAGATCATCTCCTCTATTTTAAAAGGCTACCCCAATGAATACATCTACTTGATGGTAAAAACCCCAACCAATGAATCATCTTTTTTAGAAATTCTCATTGCTGCTTGATTGTGCAATACTAAAGAATAGTTTTTCCATTACTTCTTACTTTTAATCTCAAACCATACCTCTGCCAACAAAAAGGCTTCTATACATTGAAAAATATAGTCAATATTGTAGAGTAATAGAATGGTTGTGAATAGAAAACAGAACAAAATGTTCCATTCAAAAAATCAACGAATTGCCACGCCTTTTTTTGCAACCTTCAGCTTCATCACTACCAAAATGTATTCAAAAGCATTTGTAGTTGCTAAAAGGAAAAGGATTGAAATCACTTTCAATATAATACCCAATTCTGGTAACAATGGAGGTTATGGAAATATTGCTTTCCATAAGAGTACTATAGAAGACTCAACACAATACATAAGAATGTATTCCAGTAGTAATGGGGTCAGTGAAGATATATGATGGCACATCCCCACGCGAAAATAGTTTTTTGCAGGTTGAGATAAGTTAAGAATTAGAAAGGTAAGGACATAGATGGCATATAAAACGACAACAATTCAGGAAATTGCAGATCAATTGAAGTTTAATCTAGCAAATAACTTGGGCACTGCTATATTAACAGGTGCTGGAGTATCAGTTTCTGCGAAAATACCCACATCTAATGGAATTATTGAAAAAATTGAAGAAACTTTCCCAGCACTAAGTAATAAGTGTATTAAAAAAACATATTGTGAGTATATGAAACTTTTGACCCCAATGGTAAGGCGTAGAGTCATCAATGATTTGATAGAGAATGCAGAACTGAATCCTGCTCATCTATATTTATCTTCTTTAGTTAAAAACGGATACATCGATCGTATTCTGACAGTAAACTTTGACCCTTTAGCCCAGAAAGCATTGGCATTGGAAAACATTTTTCCTGGAATTTATGATTTTGCTGCATCTCAAAATTTTGTACCTGGCGAAGCAGCGGATATATCGATTTTTCATCTTCATGGACAAAAAGATGGATTTGTTTTATTGAACACAGAACCGGAATTAGATGATCATTTTAAAAAATTAAAACCTGTTTTTAACGATTCTCTAATTAAACGAACCTTAATTGTTATAGGGTATAGCGGTGTAAGTGATCCAGTATTTAGGCATTTGAAAGAAATAAAGTCTTTTGAAGGAAGACTATACTGGATTGGATTTGAAGATCACGAGCCCAGTGAAGAAATCGTAAAAGATATACTGGAAGGCGACAAATACTCTTTTTTCTTAAAAGGATACAATGCAGATACTTTTTTTATTGAATTGTCAAAAGAGCTTGGTATAGAGGGGCCAAGAATAGTTAGTAGACCATTTGAATACCTTAGCGAAGTTTTAGAAAATTTTTCGTTGTTGGAAATGAAAGATAAGCCCCCAACAGATATCGTAAAAGAGACAAAAAAATGGGTAAAAACAGCAAAAGCAATATTTCAAGATCATGACAAAGAAGCAGCTAAAGATATTTTTGAAAATTTAGCAAATGAAGAGTTGATTAAATTAGCACGAGAAACATGGTTGAATGATTCAGAAGAAAACTATGAAGAATTGTTGCAATCCATTAATGATTCCAGTCCTGTTGAAGCAAAATTATACTTTTCTTTCTTCTTGAACAATTATGGGTTAAAATTTGTCAAATCAGCTAAGTTGAAAACTGGCACGGAGGTTGTTGAAGGGCTGTATAGGAAATCTATCGCTATGTTTGAAAAAGCTCTTGAGTTTAACCCAGATCTACCTGAAGCATATTATAACTGGGGGGCCAGTTTATCGGCTATCGCTAAGTTGAAAACGGGTTCTGAAGCTGAAGCGCTTTACCGGGAGGCCATCGCTAAGTATGAAAAGGGCATAGCACTCAAACCAGATGATATGGCATATTTGATTTGGGGAGCTGCTTTAGCAGATATCGCTAAGTTGAAATCGGGTTCTGAAGTTGAAG
>CAZBOU010000030.1:0-10886 GCA_964493625.1 uncultured Caldisericota bacterium | reverse complement strand
TGGGGAGCTGCTTTAGCAGATATCGCTAAGTTGAAATCGGGTTCTGAAGTTGAAGCGCTTTACCGGGACGCCATTAACAAATACAAACAAGCGATTGACATTAAGCCAGATATGTTTGAAGCATTTTCCAACTGGGGAGCTGTTTTAGCAGATATCGCTAAGTTGAAATCGGGTTCTGAAGTTGAAGAGCTGTACCGGGACGCCATCGCTAAGTATGAAAAAGCTCTTGAGTTTAACCCAGATCTACCTGAAGCATATTTCAACTGGGGGGTCAGTCTATCGAATATCGCTGAGTTGAATACTGGCACTGAGGCTGAAGAATTATACCGGGATGCCATCGTTAAGCTTGAAAAGAGCATAGCACTCAAACCAGATGATATGGCATATTTGATTTGGGGGATGCTTTTGGCTAGTATCGCTAAGTTGAAATCAGGTGAAGAGGCAATAAAGCTCTATCGGGAGGCCATCGCTAAGTTTGAAAAGGCTCTGAAGTTAAATCCAGATATGCCCAAAGCATATTCCAACTGGGGAGCTGCTTTAGCAGATATCGCTAAGTTAAAATCGGGATCTGAAAAAGAAAAATTGCTGCAAGAAGCTATTGAACTTCTTGAAAAGCAAGAAGAAAAAAATCCTGGTTATTATTTATACAATTTAGCTTGTTTGTACTCTTTGTTAAATGACAAATCCAAAGCTGTTCAATATCTACATAAATGCAAAAAAGCAGGACATTTACCAAAAAAAGACATCATTTTAAATGATGAAGATTTCAACAATATTTCCATTGAACCCGAGTTTATTGAATTTTTATCCGAATTAGAGGATAAAGAATCTGAAGATTAAAACCCAAACAATCAATACAACTAACCAAACCAAAGGAGCAAATAGCACATGACAACCTCTAACACCAATATTAACGAGAAGGCGAATCTGATATGGGCTATAGCGGATAAGCTAACGGGTACGTATAAACCCCATGAATATGGTGAAGTAATTCTCCCTCTCACAGTCATCCGTCGATTTGATTGCATCCTGGAAGATACCAAAGATGCAGTGCTGGGAAAAAACAAAAACTTGAATATCGAGGTTAAGGATCCCATCCTACGAAATATCTCGGGCCACTCCTTTTACAATACCAGCCCTTTTACTTTTAAGCGCTTATTGGATGATCCTGACAATATTGAAGCCAATTTTCGAAGCTATTTAAATGGATTTTCGGAGAACGTTCGTAACATTATTGAACGCTTTAGGTTTGATCCCCAGATCAATACCATGGTAGAAAAAAACCTTCTTTACATCGTACTCAAAGAATTTACCAATCCGAAAGCAGACTTGCACCCCGACAAAATCAGCAATATTGATATGGGATACATCTTTGAAGAAATCATTCGACGTTTTTCGGAATCTCACAATGAAGACGCAGGGCAGCATTATACTCCAAGAGAAGTAATTGAGCTCATGACCAACATCCTCTTTGATGAAGATAGCGATATAATGTCGGGAAAATCAAAAATAAGGACTATTTACGATCCTGCCTGTGGAACCGGTGGTATGCTAACAGTAGCTGAAGAATACTTACGATCTCAAAATAGTAATGCCCAGCTCATCTGCTTTGGGCAGGAAATCAATGCTCAGACCTATGCTATCTGCAAATCCGAAATTCTGATTAAAGGGGCTAATGCCGACTATATCAAAGAAGGCAATACTCTCTCCAACGACCTATTTAAAGATGACAAATTTGATTACATTATGTCCAATCCGCCCTTTGGCAGAGAGTGGAAAAATGAAAAAGCAGCGGTAGAAAAAGAACAAAAACTAGGATATGCTGGACGATTTGGTCCTGGGGTTCCTTCCATCAGTGATTCTCAAATGCTTTTTATGCTGACTGCTCTCTCAAAGATGAAAGAGCCAAAAGAGGGTGGGAGCCGTATTGCTATTATCCAGAATGGTTCTCCATTATTTACTGGCGATGCGGGATCAGGACCCTCGGAAATCCGGCGGTATATTCTAGAAAATGACTTACTGGAAGCTATCATTGCCCTTCCCAACGATTTGTTTTACAACACAGGAATCGCAACCTATATTTGGGTACTGAGCAACAAGAAACCAAACCACCGCAAAGGCAAAGTTCAGCTCATCAATGCCAATGAAATGTATGAAAAACGCAGGAAATCGCTGGGTAACAAACGGAATGATATCCCACAACACTATATCGATGAAATCACTCATATTTATGGCGACTTCAAAGAAAGTAGCATAAGTAAAATTTTTCTTAATAAGGAATTTGGGTATTCCAAGATTATAGTGGAGAGACCATTACTGGATGAAAAAGGTAATCCAGTCTTGAAAAACGGGAAAAAACAACCTGACAAAACCTTGCGAGATAAGGAAAACGTTCCGCTAACCGAAGAAATTGAAAGCTACTTCAAAAGAGAAGTGCTCCCCTTTGCACCTGATGCCTGGATTGATCAAAACAAAACCAAGATAGGCTATGAGATTCCCTTTACCCGATACTTTTATAAGTACTCTCCACCCCAGCCAGCAGATGACATCATGAAAGAAATTCAAGAAATTGAAAAAGAACTAGATGGAGCTTTGAAAAAGGTATTTGGGTCATGAGCAGGGCAATGAAACCCAGTGGAATTGAATGGATTGGGGATATTCCGGAGAGCTGGAGTACTGTTAGAGGCAAAAATACATTAAATCTTATGAAAAGACCGTTTAGTAGTGAGGATAGTGTTATTACTTGTTTTCGAGATGGTGAAGTTACTCTTAGAATCAACAGAAGAGAAGATGGCTTTACATTTGCTGATAAAGAAATTGGGTATCAAGGAATAAAAAAAGATGATTTAGTAATCCATGGGATGGATGGCTTTGCTGGAGCTATTGGAATTTCTGATTCAGATGGAAAAGGATCTCCAGTTTTAAGTGTATGTAGAGAAAAAAATGATAACGATTTGCAGTTTGTGATGTATTATTTAAGAATGTTGTCTACTCAGAATGTTTTTATAGCATTAGCTACAGGAATCAGAGAAAGATCTTGCGACTTAAGATGGAATAAAATTTCAGATCTACTTTTCCCGCACCCTCCCCTCCCAGAACAACAAGCCATAGCGGATTATCTCAATCGAAAGTGTGAGTTGATCGATAGTACGATCGAAAAGCAAAAAACAGCGATTGAAAAGCTGAAGTTGTATAAGCAATCGGTCATCACCGAAGCAGTCACCAAAGGTCTCAACCCCACAGTA
Organism: uncultured Caldisericota bacterium; assembly: GCA_964493625.1. Lineage (GTDB taxonomy): Bacteria > Caldisericota > Caldisericia > UBA6126 > UBA6126 > JAGLCW01. The sequence continues at coordinate 7,641 of CAZBOU010000030.1, read as the reverse complement.
CCCATGAAACCAAGTGGAATTGAATGGATTGGGGATATTCCGAAGGGATGGGATTCGAATAAAGTTAAATTAGTTACATCAAAAATAGGAAGTGGAGTAACACCAAGAGGTGGCTCTGAAGTATATGTTCAAACTGGAATCATTTTTCTAAGAAGTCAGAATATTTACAACGAAGGTCTCAAGATTGACGATGTTGTATTTATTTCAGAAGATATTGATAAAGAAATGGAGAATACTCGTGTCTATAGTAATGATTTATTGTTGAATATTACAGGAGGCTCTATTGGACGTTGCTGTATTTTTCCAAAAAATATAGGATCTGCGAATGTAAATCAACATGTTTGTATAATTAGACCAATTGAAGGTTTGATTGACATTAGTTTTTTACATTATTTCTTTATGAGTGACTGTGGTGTAAATTCTATTACCGTTTTTCAATCAGGAGCTAATCGTGAAGGTTTAAATTTCAAACAAATAGCAAATATGCGTCTTCCCCTCCCTCCCCTCCCCGAACAACAAGCCATCGCAGATTATCTCGACCAAAAATGCACTCAGATCGACCAAGTCATTGAACATAAACAAAAGCTTATCGAAAAGCTATCCAACTACAAAAAATCCCTCATCTATGAATGTGTTACTGGGAAAAGGGAGGTAAAAACAGCATGAGTAAAGCTGAATTCAACCATCGGGAAGTAAAACTGGAAGAAGCAATCGAGCATTTCCTCACCCAAGAGGGAGGATATCAAAAAGGAGACTCGAGCAGTTATAACAAGGAACTAGCCCTTGATACAAAAACTCTCTTATCCTTTGTCCAAAACACCCACCCAAAGGAATGGGAACGATACAAAACCATTTATGGTTCCTCCTCTGATAAGGCATTTATTGACCGTTTCTGTAAAGAAGTTCGTCAACTCGGGCTTATTCGTATCCTTAGGCAAGGAATTACCGATCGGGGAATCAAATTTCGTGTTGCTTTTTTCCGTCCAGAAACAGACTTGAACGAGCAAACCCAGGAGCTCTATGAGAAAAATATCCTCACCTGCACTCGCCAACTCCATTATTCAACTCGTAACAACAATTCTCTGGATATGGTACTGTTTCTAAATGGTATCCCAATCATTACCCTGGAACTGAAAGACCAGTTCTCTGGACAAGATGTGAACAACGCCATTGAGCAATATAAATACGACCGGAGCCCGTCGGAACCAATTTTTGAGTTTCCCAATCGTGCGTTAGTCTATTTTGCAGTAGATTTAAATGAAGTATACATGAGCACTCACCTGGAAGGAGTCAACACCTACTTCTTACCGTTCAATCAAGGACGAGGGGGAGCAGGAAATATAGGGGGAGCTGGCAATCCACCTAGGTATGATAACTTTACCATTGCCTATCTGTGGGAATATGTCCTTTACAAAGACCGTTTGATGGAAATTCTGCAGAAGTTTGTCCACCTTGAAAAGAAAAACATCACTGACAAAACAGGGAAAAAGACAGAAACTAAAAGTATCATTTTCCCCCGATATCACCAGTTAGATGTTGTTCGGAAGATTCTTAACAACGTTAAAGAGCATGGACCAGGCAGAAATTATCTCATCCAGCATAGTGCCGGAAGTGGCAAATCCAATTCTATCGCCTGGTTAGCTCATCGACTATCTGGCCTTCACAACCACGAAAATGAGAAGATCTTTACGTCGATTATTGTCGTTACCGACCGAAAAGTCCTGGACAATCAACTCCAGAATACGATTTCTCAGTTTGATCACAAGTTGGGAGTCGTGGAGAAAATTGACAAAGACTCTGCTCAATTGAAAAATGCCATCAATGCAGGAAAAGCTATCATTATTACAACCCTTCAGAAATTTCCGGTAATCTATAAAGAAATTATGGGAGGTAATCATAATTTCGCCATCATTGTGGATGAAGCACATTCTTCCCAAACAGGAGAATCTGCCAAAAAACTAAAAAAAGCCCTTGCAGATACCAAAGGTATTCTTGAAGAATATGCCCGGCTGGAAAACTTGGAAGAGTCAGAACGAAAAGATGAAGAAGATAAACTTCTCGATGAGCTGGCTGTTCATGGTCAACACAAAAACCTTTCCTTTTTTGCATTTACTGCTACTCCCAAGGATAAAACTCTCCAGATGTTTGGTGACAAACAAGCAGATGGAAAATACAGAGCATTTCATATCTACTCCATGCAACAAGCCATTGAAGAAGGATTCATCCTTGATGTTCTGAAAAACTATATTACCTACAACCACTATTTTGAAATCATAAAGAAAATCTCGGACGATCCAGAATTAGATAGTAACCGGGGAGCTACTGCTATACGTCGATTTGAATCCCTCCACCCACACAATTTAGCACAAAAAACTGTGATTATGGTGGAACATTTTTTAAGTATTACCCGAAATAAAATTGGGGGGAATGCTAAAGCAATGGTTGTTACTTCCTCCAGGCTTCATGCAGTTCGATATTTACATGAATTCAGGAGATACCTGAAAGAGCGAAAATACGACGATCTAGAAGTTTTGGTCGCTTTTTCTGGAGTGGTCAATGACGATGGAATAGAATACACGGAAGAAAAATTGAATCACACAAAAGACGGAAAAACAATTAAAGAAAAACAACTCCCAGAATATTTTCGTTCCGAGGAATTTCATATGTTAATTGTTGCCGAGAAATACCAAACAGGCTATGATGAGCCCCTTCTTCACACCATGTTTGTAGATAAAAAACTATCCGGCGTCAAAGCAGTGCAGACCCTATCTCGGTTAAATCGAATAATGCCAGGCAAAGAAGACACTTTTGTGTTAGATTTTGTCAATACAGCAGACGAAATGAAAGAATCGTTTGAACCGTATTATCAAGCAACAATACTCTCCCAAGAGGCAAATCCCAATATTATTTACGACTTGAAAAACCAACTGGAAGAATACCATTTGTGGCAGGAATCTGAAATTGAGCTTTTTTCTGGAGTATATTACAAAGCAGGCAATCAGGAAATGCCAGATCTTGGAAAACTAACTTCTGCTTTACAACCCGCCCTTGACCGATATGCAGCTAAAGAGCCAAAAGAACAAGACTTGATTAAATCAGGGCTTTCTCGTTTTGTTAGGGCATATGCTTTTATTACACAAGTTTGTCGAATGTTTGACAAGGATATGCAAAAATTCAGCATCTTTGCCAAGTTTCTTCTCAAACTTATTCCTAAAGGGATAGCAGAAAAGATTGTGATTGACGACAAAGTAATTTTAGAACGATACAAGATTGAGAAGGATTTTGAGGGTCCCATTATGCTGAAGGATGGACCAGAGCTGCAGCCGCCAGAAGGATATCTCGGTAGTAAGGATAAAAAGAAAGAGCCTTTGTCGATCATTATCCACAAAATCAACGAACGTTTTGGTACAAACTTTACAGAAATGGACAAAGTTCTCCAGCAATTAACCCAGGACTTTGCAGCAGATCAACGTTTGGTTGATTTGGCTAAGAACAATCCCCAGGCTACTTTTGAACGCATCTTCGAGCAACAATTTAAGGAAATTGCCGCACTGCGGTATGAGAAAAACGAAGAATTCTTTGTTCGCATGTTCAAAGACGAATCTTTTATGAGAGAAGTCATCCGCCTTTTGTTACCAGAAGTGTATAGGAATCTGAGAAAAAAGAAGTAGGAGAAAACTATCTGAAAATTCTGCTGGTATTAACGCAAAAAAGAAAGAAGACTCAAAGCCCAATAAAAAATAACATTCTTGTGGCATAATTAAGCAAGGATGTCTTCTTTATAGAGATGTCCTTTGAGCTTTCCTGCTTTTCTTTTTATAGTCATTTTTTTTGTGTAAATTTAACTGTTTACAAATCTTTCATTTGTCTTTAAAAGTGATATATTAAAAATATATCTATGTTTTAAGCGTGGTGTTTGTAGAACAAGGAGGAAGCTATCTTATGAAAAAGTCTCGTTTTATGATAAGATTTTGTGTTCTATTAGTTTCTTTTTCTATGCTTTTTGTTTCTAATATACCTCTTGTTCAAGCGCAAAGCTTGAGTGCAAGTCCGGACAAAATTTACTTTGGTCCTAAAAAAACCATTACCGTCACTTTTTCTGGTGCACCTGGCAATCAAAATGACTGGATAGGGATTTTTAAAGCAGGTGCTGGTGCAAGATCATATATTACCTATCAGTACATTAAAGGCCAGAAAAGTGGTACTTTGACCTTTAATGCTCCTGAAGAAGTTGGAAAATATGAATTTCGCATGTGGGAAAAAGATTGGACAAGGCAGGTGGCTGTGAGCAATCAGGTATCCATTGAGTATCCTCCAGCTAAATTGCATCCGAGTGTTCAAAAAATGAACATTGGACCAGGGAAAAAAGTATCTGTCTCGTTTGAAAATGCTCCAGGCTACGATAACGACTGGATTGGCTTATTTAAGGTTGGCGCAAAGGCGAAAGGCTGGATATCTTGGCAGTATCTTAAAGGAAAAACCAAGGGTTCCCTTGAATTTGTTGCCCCGGAAAGTCCTGGATCCTATGAGTTTCGCATGTGGGGAAGAGAATATACCAAGCACCTGACCACCAGCGTTCCTTTCTCAGTTCAATGGGGACCGGTTTCAATGAAGGTGACCGTATCCAGCCCCGATGCAAAAGGAAAACGCAAGTTAACTGTTCAATATAGTGGTGCTCCGGGATATAGCTATGATGCTATTGGTCTTTATAAAGCAGGAACAACTACACGAATAGCCTATCAGTATCTGAGCTCTAAAACCAACGGTACCATAGAATTTACTAATGTTACTGAAACGGACAATCTAGAAATTCAATTATGGGCAAACAATTGGAAAATCATGCTTGCCAAAACTCAAGCCTTCATCTCTAAAAATGTACCTCCCCCTCCGGTGGATCAAGGTCCTACGGATCCTTCTCCTCCCGACAAGCCTTTTACGCTCCGAGCTTTCCCTGGCGATGGCAAGGTCTGGCTGGAATGGACTCCTCCCCAAAACACCAGCAATGTCATTGCCTACAATCTCTACCGAAAGACTTCTCGCATTCCTTATGGCTCTCCCATTACCGACTTTCCAATCAAAGGGTTGAATCACATGGATTTGAATGTGGATAATGGCATGCAAGCCTGTTACTATATGAAAGCTGTCTATAGCGATAAAACAGAATCGGCAGCTTCCAATGAAGTCTGTGTGACTCCCAATGCTCCCAAACCTGTCATTAATATTCCTGCTAATGCCACTACCACGCAATCCAGCTATACATTTACCGGGAAAGTCCCTCCGGGTTCTACAGTTACCGTCAATGGTGCCTCCGTTTCGGTAGGACCAGATGGTAGCTTTACTGCTACCGTCAAACTCAACCCAGGAAAGAATACCATTACCGTGGTGGTCAAGACCAAGACCGGAGATACTATTACCAGCACCCATACCGTGACGCTTACCACGGGCAAAGACGGCAAGATTACCATTGTCCTCACCATTGGAAGTAAGAATGCCTATGTAAATCAGCAATTGGTGGTTTTGGACGTAGCTCCCTTTATTGATTCTGGTCGTACCTTTGTGCCCTTCCGCTTTGTGGGCGAATCCCTGGGAGCAGAAGTAGGCTATACCACCGATGCTTCCGGCAGAGTTGCCACCGTCACCTATAAACTGGGATCCACTTCCATTATCCTCTATATCGGCAGGAAAGATGCCCTGGTGAATGGTCGCACGGTTTACCTGGATGTGGCCCCAAAGATTGTGCAGGGTCGTACGGTGATTCCTTTACGTTTTGTGACCGAAGCCCTGGGCTGTAAGGTGGACTGGGATGGTCAGACGATGAAGGTGACGATTATCTATCCCGCGTAGTGTGTGCTACCTCGAAGAAAGAGCGAATCTAAGAGCCTTGCAAGGAGAATGAAATGAAGCTTAGAAACGGTTCTTCGTCATTTAGTATGGGGAAACACATGTAATACAGAATCTAAGTTAATTTTTCCTACCAACAGATAGATCATGGTAATGAAGTTCTCCAAACTACGATATCCTCTGGCTTTTCTTTTTGCTGCTTGAATGATGCTATTGATTCCTTCCAGTACTCCATTGTTGATACGAGATTGGAACCATCGTAAAACACCATCCCAATGTCTCATGATCATGTCAGCTACTTGCATGAGTGGCTCTAGCTGGCTCTTCTTTACCTTGTCGATCCAGTTCAGTAGGTACAAAGCTGCTTCTTTGGGACAGCAATGCCAAAAGTCTTGTAGTTCCAATTTCAGTGCATAGGCTTTGGCTGTTTTGAGATATGGATTTTGCAAGAGTTCTTTCAATTGGGTGTGTTGTGTAGGGGTTAAAGCGTTTAGATTCTTCAGCCAGATCCAGCGGGTTTTGTTCAGTTCTTTATTGGTTTTGTTTTCCACTCTACGTATACTATCCAATGCATGGTTAATAGCTTTCATGATGTGGAACTTATCAAAGGTAATGGCAGCCAAAGGAAAGGATTCTTTAGCGCCTTGGATAAAGGAAGGGGACATATCCATAGAGATTTCCTGAATTTGAAGGGGATTGCCTCCTTGTTCAACAATAGCCCCAGCAATCGATGTACACGTTTCTTTGCCTTTTCCTGGGATTACATGAAAGACTTTTCTTTCGTGCATATCTACGGCAATCGTAACATACTGGTGTCCTCTTTTTTGGGACGTTTCGTCCACGCCCATACCAGTCATGTTCGAACTATCCATGTTTTGCAGGGCGTCACCTACATAATGGCGTAAAACATTCCATATGCGTTTATCGGGTACTTTTGTAATGCGTTCTACTCCCTTTACCGTAGTTTCTTTGCTAAGCAGGATCAGAAAGACTTCCATTAAAAGGGTAAATCCGCTCCCACTTCGAGCCCAGGGAACTTGGATGCGATGGACACCATCTTCTTTGCAAGAGACTCTGGGGGTACGGGCATGCAGAAACGTTGTATATTCAAAGAAAGAAAGATGTTGCCATATTTTGACTTGGGTATCGTAGCAGCTACAGGTAGTATTGCATAGCGGACAAGGGAATTGACTTCCTTTTTCAAAATCTAGATAAATGTGAAGTTCATGTTTTTCTTTGTTCAATGTGATGGTGGTGATATACCAAGGCGATTGAATCCCTAAGGCTGCTTGGAAGAGTAAAGCTTCTTGTGAGGTTAATGTTTCGTTCATACTATACCTGCTTTCTTATTTGTACTGTACCTTGTAAAAAAATGTACTCAAAAATGTTGCAAAATTCTCAAACAGGCATATTATTATATTATTATGTTAATCAATTATAAGGGCTTACCCACATGAAAATGCGAAGAGCCATATTGTTTTAGCCTTGCAAAGTGATGTTCATCACTTGTTACAGTTTTCGCAATCAAGTAGCAGAGGGAAGGTAGTTGCCCCTCCCTCTGCTACATATGTGTTTTGAATAGTATTACTCTACTGGAGGGGACGGACAAACAAACAGTTGGACATTGATGTTGCTCTAAAAAAGAGATGTAAGTATACACAAAAACAACAAATAAGACCGATGCAAGAGTTGTTTTTTTTTTGGGGTGATTAATGTTGAATGGAAGCTACCAATTGTAAGGATCAAATTCGATGTCTTTAGTTTTACACTTCTACAAGATCAAAAACATATTTTTCATTT
>CAZBOU010000029.1:0-16381 GCA_964493625.1 uncultured Caldisericota bacterium | reverse complement strand
TTGGAAATCTAGCTCCTATCCTTGCTCCCAAAGTTCTATGCTGCTATATCAATGGACATGGAGAAGAAGCTACATGCCCTTCTGATGGTGGACCTGAGGAGGACTGTTCGGAGGGAGAAGCAGATTGTGGGAATTGTGATAAGTTGTTTCAAGATATCGGTAATAAAGCAGGTGACAAAAACGTCGATTGTCAACAATTTGCAGAAGCATTACAAAACTACAAAGATGCTGATTGTCCACCTATTGCTAATTTAGGTTTCGTCCAAACAGGATTATGTTCTCGAATTAATGACTGTCAAACAGCATTGGGAGATATGATGGATAACCATAAAGGATGTTTAAGTTGGTATTGGTTTTTTATGCCTTCTTGTCACAATATTTCAGATGAAGATCAAAGATGTTTCCTAGGAAAAGGTTTAAAAAATAGTCAAAAATGGCTAGAGACACTTAATGGTGGCTCTTTCTTTGGTTGTTGAGTATTAAAAGGAGTATGACATGCAAATATCAAGTATCCGAAAGTTGATTTCTTATCTCTGTGGGTTTCTAGTTGCTCTTCTTGTGTTGTTACCCTTTTCTGGATGCAAACAAACGGGTACAAAAGAACCACTGCGTCTTCAAGTCTGTTTTAGTGGACCTTTTCAGGGTAAACAGTTTTCCGATTGTACTACAACGATCCAACATGACGATCTCATCCATATCCTTCAATTGAAATCCAATCAGATTTTTTCTCTGAAGGCGAATAAAGGCTTTTCAGCAGATGGGTTTCATGCAACGCATGATCAAGAAGATTCCTACTACCTGCATACTGTAGGTTCACAGTTGCCAATTCGAGAACATCAAAATCTAGTTCTTGATTTTGATTTTGCCAACGATTCACTCTTAACCTTAGAGATTTTGAATCCATCCATCACAAGAATAGAAGAGAAAATTGTTGGGTGTACATGCTATATGTCATCAGATGGACTCATTGTGGGACATCAAGACATTCAAACGCGAGTAGTATTACATACCCCCTCTCCTGTTCCGTTGCTTGAAGTGGATTCTGTGTACGACATGGAAGTGGTGGATCATCGTTATCTTGTTGTTTTATCGGCAAGTTCATTGCCAGAGAATGATTGTGTAAATAAGCTTTCGGTATACCTGATACCGGATTTAATGAACAATCAAGTCGTCCCTCTATATGAAAAAGTGTTTGATCCTTCCCCACAAGATCAAAATCCCTATCATCATTTCCTGGCATCCAATAAACAAGATCTATTTGCTGTTCTAACCTATGAAGACATGTTGGAAACGTATTCTATTCGAGAAGATGAAGTTGTTTTTGTGCAGGAAATGCCCCTTTCCTTTTCTCAAGATACTGACGCACCTTCAACACTCAAAAACGTCTACACGGTTTGTACTCCCAATTCAGATCAGATTCTTGTATGGAGTAAATCTCACAAGGATACAGACCAATACATAGGAATTATTGATATGCGTGCGAATTTGGAGATTCAATCCGTAGCAATTCCTGCAGAAGGCTTTTTTCTGGAATATGTGATGCCTTTCAGTAACGAAGATGAGAAGGGATATTTTCTATTCTTTGAAAAGGAAAAAACCTCTCAAGCAATATCAACCTACTTAATCCTTAAGGAATAGTATTATTGAATTTGTTAGCATTTTTGATGTCAATGGAACGTTTACCAAATTTCTTTGCTTTGGTTTACCAAACGAGTAACAGTATTTGAAATCAAGAACCAGAGGGAGGGACAAGTTCCTTCCCTCTGTTAAAAATGAGCAATGAGGTGGTATTTGAATCAAACCACGCGTACAAAAAAGTAATGTATAACTTCTTTAGTAGCCAATATTGATTTTTCTAGTCTTTTTGCAGGAATCCGATATCTTTGTTCATAGACTCTCACTCAAGGATGATTGGAAATGGTACATGAATATAAAAAACTTGGTATTTGTTGCGATACCCTTTGAATTTCGCAATCAAAAAGCCAAACTACCGAACAAAAAACGGCCAAAGTGCCGAAATATAATCGGCCATTTTACCGATAATCAATTGCAATTCACCCTATAATGCATACAATCTACCCAAGGTGAATACTATGAAAGAATACAAAAAACGTATTGCAGACAAAATCCTACAAGAGAAACTTGAAGCAAAGGGTGCTGTATTGGTAGAAGGCGCTAAATGGTGTGGGAAGACAACAACTGCCTCTCAAATAGCCCGTAGTATCTTGTTTCTGCATGATCCAGTCAACAAACAGCAGTATTTAAAAATGGCTTCCATCAATCCAGGATTACTGCTACAAGGACCAACCCCTCGTTTGATTGATGAATGGCAGTTAGCTCCTCAACTGTGGGATGCTGTTCGTTTTGAAATTGATCAAAGAGACGAATTTGGACAGTTCATCCTGACAGGCTCTTGCACACCTTCTGCAGATATGTCGACTTCTCATTCTGGTACAGGAAGAATATCCAGGATGACCATGCGCCCTATGACGCTTTGGGAATCAGAAGATTCCAATGGAACCGTAGCACTCTGTCGCTTGTTTGAGGGGGAGCAAGATATTGCTGCCATGTGCTCCATCGATATTATTCACTTGGCATACCTTATATGCAGAGGTGGGTGGCCAAAATCCCTCCAAACGAGAGAGAAAATTAGCTTAATGCAAGCATATGACTATTATGACTCTGTGATAGAATCAGATATATCTGTAGTGGATGGAGTTGAGAGAAATCCACAGCGGGTGAAATTATTGATGAGAGCTTATTCTAGAAGTATTTCCTCCGAAGCGAAAATTTCCCATATCCGATCCGATATGATTTCCAACGACTCCGACACCTTATCCAGTGACACCATCTATTCCTATCTATCCGCCTTAAAAGGGATCTTTGTGATTGAGGATTTGCCAGCATGGAGTCCAAACCTACGATCTAAAACAGCGATTCGACGTACCGACAAGCGTCATTTTGTCGATCCTTCCATCGCAGTAGCTTCCCTCGGAATTGGGCCCAATGATTTGATCAATGACCTACATACCATGGGTTTGTTTTTCGAATCTATGTGTATTAGAGATCTAAGGATATACGCTGAATCCCTCGATGGCACACTGTATCATTATCGAGATAAATCTGGGCTTGAATGCGATGCAGTGATCCATTTACGCAATGGTTCGTATGCCCTTATCGAAGTAAAACTGGGTGGAAACGAGATAGATGAAGCTGCTAAAAATTTGCTAACCTTGCGTCAAAAGATCGATACGAATCGCATGAAAGAACCTTCTTTTTTAATGGTTTTGTATGGTGGAAGCGTAGCATACAAAAGAAAAGATGGCGTTTTTGTTGTGCCGGCAGGATGTCTCAGAGACTAAAAATTACTGCAAAAGAAATGCTTCAAGAATCAAATAGCCTTCATCCGTTGATAAAAAACGATGCGATCGAGTCAAATGGATCAACTATTCTATATGAAGACCCCTTTAAAAGAAAGGATAAAACTATGATGAAAAAGATTACTATTGTCGTACTATTGGTTTTCCTTGTGTCCTTTTCGGCAATACTTCAAAGCTGTACAACAGAGAAACAACCTCCCGATCTCTCAAAATTGGAAAATATCATGATTGAAAAAGAAGATACAGTTGGTTTTCGGTGGATTGATTGGACAAAATCTGATATCGATCAAGAAACGGTTCACTTGAATTGGAAGCTTTCACTGGAGGAATCTTCACAAGACTCAGATTGGTACTATTACGACAACTATTTTTGGCTCTTGGATGAACAAGGCAATTTGTTTCACATGGATGTTCCTACAGGGAAAATTGAATACAACTACACAGTAGAATCTTGGATCTATATCACTACACATGATAAAGACAAGTTATTTATGATTGGAAAACAAGATGATGGAACCTATGAAATCCAAGCCTATCAGCCCAAAAGAAAAAAGATTGTATGGACAAAATCTTTGGAAGATCAAACTGCACTTTTTCTAGGGAGGCATATTGTCGATGGTGTTTTGTACATTACCAACTCGAGTGGCGTTCTCTTTGCTATTCGCATAAAAGATGGATCAGAGCTATGGCGTTTTGATGCACAGGAAGAAATCAGAAGTCATGTTTTTTTGGATGGTGATATCCTGTTTTTTACCTGCAAAGATAGCTCCTGCTATGCCATAGATCGATCCAGCGAAAAGCTTTTATGGAAGACGCATCAGGACTTTTTTATGAGGCAAAATCACATTGGTGTGTATTCTGTATTCACAAGCATTGATGGGATGATTGGGTATTACGGAACCACGTACGAACCCTTCCGATTTGTAGATGCTAGAACAGGTAAGCTTCTATGGGAGTACCCATATTCATCAGAAGATATACAACCCTTTATCGATGCTTTCTTGCAGAAAACAGAGGAAGAAAAACCAACCCACAAATGGCCCCCTTGGCGGATCAAACTTTTCAGACAACCCTTTACGGTAAAAAACACAGTTATCCTTGCATTTGACTCTAATGCGAATACAGATCTTCACGTGTTGGATCCATTGTCCAAAAAGGTACTTTGGAAACAAGAACGGATTCGTTTTTGTTATCCCACCCTTGATGATAACATATTGATTGGAGGATATACCTATGAAGCAGATCCCTTTACATTCATTTTTGAAAAACTAGATCCTCAAACAGGGAATTTAATTTGGTCTAAAACTGACAAAGCTGCAGCGGAAAACATCTATGTGCAAGATATGTACCATTATAAGGATGCTCAAATGATGGGTCAATACATTTTAGTCAGTGACTTCAAAGGGAATTTGTTTTTGATCGATACAGACGATGGGAATCTGGTTTGGGCTTATTCTTCCAACGATGAGGGTGATTACGTAAACATTCGAGTTCATGAAGACTTATTTTTCGCAAAGCAGCGTGGAACCAACTCCATATATTGCTTCAGCCTTGCAAAGTGATTTTCGTCACTTGTTACGGTTTTCGCAATCAAGAACCAGAGGGAAGGCATTTTCCCTTCCCTCTGGTTCATTGTACATGTGTTTCGTATAATAGATTACTCAACTGGGAGACGGACAAACAGTTGGACATTGATGTTGCTCTAAAAGTGAGATGTAGGCATACACAAAACAACAAATGCGACGAATGCAAGAGTTGTTTTTTTGGGGCGGTTAATGTTGAATGGAAGCTACCAATTGTAAGGATCAAATTCGATGATTTCACTCATGGATTGGACGACAGGATTGCTGTCGGGAGCAATTGGAAAAAGATACAGATTGCATCTGTAAATGCCTTCTTCAGGACTGGCAGTGTATTTAGCAATGTAATGTACAGGTACATTGAGATCGTCGGTGTGTGCCTCTTGAAACACTTTTTCCAATGCTTGTGCTTCATCAAAAATGAGAATGGAAATATTCTCGGGTCTTTTGTCTAGCACCACGAGTTTTTTCACAAGATTTTTCACTTTCTCATCCATGCTTTCGAAGTCTGATTCGAGAGGAGGAATTAAAACAAACAGCGTATCTCCTCCATCGCTGCGCAAATGAGAAACCTGATGCACAACCTCGTAGGATGGAAATTGAATAGGGCTTAACAAGTATTCTTGTGTTTTTTTATCATCTTGAGAAACAACAGGTGAGGGTTTTATCGGATCAGGTTGTTTCTGAGAAGTTTTTTGGGGTATACAAGATCCCATCGATACAACTACGATTCCAAGAAAAATAATAAAAAGTGTATTTTGAGCTTTCACCTACTCCTCCTGGGGTTCATAGGAAAAGCGGATTTGGAAGGTTCGATTGCAGTGAGAAGAAATGCTGTCTTCCAAGGGGTGGATTGTGATTGTTGCAGTGTATTCCCCAGGTTCCAATTCGGTAGTATCGATATACATAGCAATGCCCTTCTTTCGGTTTGCTCTCACAGTGTAATCTTCAGAAAAACGAAGGAACGAAGCATCCGAGGAAAGGGTGAAACGGGCATCTTCCAATCCTATGTTGTACATGCTAATATACCGTTTTGTTTCTTTGTCGCGTTGAATTGTTTCTAAATCAATGATGGGAGGAAAAGAAAGAAACCCTTTTTCATTGTCAAACGGATCAGCACAATACTCTAGCCATACATTGCCCACAAACTCGCCTTCAACCTCAACCCACACCAATGCTTTCAACAATGCAGTGTCAGATTGGTTTTGTATGTCAAATGAGACTGTTTCTTCACCACTCCCTTCAATGGAAAATGTTTGACCATCCAATACATAGTTGCGGAAATGAACTCTGTCTTGTATGACCAAATGCGAAACCAATGCAAAATGGAGCGTACCTCCTGCATTCTCCAGCAAGTCATATCTAGCAGTAATGGTAAAGTCTTTTTCTGTGTGTTCTTCTTTTGCAGAAAGTTCAATGTTTGGTGTATATGTGAAACTTTCAATGGTTTCAGTTATGGATTCACAGATTGAATCAGAGAATCCGATCCAATACTCCGTTCCTTGATATACACAATGTGGAATACCCTGAACTTCGTATTGAATTCTCCTGTCTTGAATAAAAGAGTTTTTATTCATGACATCAAAGGTTAAGAATTGAAAAGGAGGAGTACCCGAATCGTACAATTCCACGACTACTTCATCCATCATCACACATGGCGTACACCAGCTTGCAGAGTACTTTTCTAAAACTGGTATCTGGGATTGCTCCATCCAGGTTTCCTTTTCATCGGCAATGGCAGAGGAAGAAATGGAAAGTGACGATCCTAAAAGCAGGACAATAAAAAAAACCGAAATCCATCTTTTCATATAGGTTCTCCTATGCATATAGAATGTTGATCATCCAACACAAACACAATACAGTATTATACGATTAACTCCAAATTGTGTCCATTGAAGATAGATCAGTGAATATGGTCCAGAAAATGGCATTCCCATCGTTCGTAAAACAACGGATACCTTCCTGCACAGTGGAGATATATCCAAGAGCATATCGTAAATATCTGATACAGCAATGAAAGGTGTAAATTACAACAAAAAATGTATCCTTTAGCTAAACAGATGTGGTTTATACCCGTGTAGGATGAACAATAACTGAAATATATTGCTTTTCTATATAGATGACATATAACAGATTCAAACAAAAATCAAGGAGAAAAAATGAAAACGATATGCTTGAGTTTGCTTGCATTGTTCATAGTTTTTATGGGTGGATCCGAAGAAGAGATGAATGCAGAAAGAATTTATTATGAGTTATTGAACCAGGCAAAAAAATACCAACTCAACCCATCCAGTTTTCGTTTATTGGACGAAAACAACAATGAACTGCTCATTTTTGCCTACCTGCACAAATAGTAGAAAGAACTATCCAATATCTCCGATCTGCTAAGTTATTTCGATTGACGGATTTACACTTGTTCCTGGTAGGCTTTTTGGTGGAGCTGGTAGTAGAATCCCTTTTTGGTCATTAGCTCTTTGTGAGTGCCTCTTTCAATAATTTCACCATGATCGATCACCAGTATCAAGTCTGACTTCCGAATCGTACTTAGTCGATGCGCAATCACAAAACTGGTTCGTCCTTTCATTAGCTTCAGTAGAGCTTCTTGAATATGCATCTCGGTGCGAGTATCTACGCTGCTAGTAGCTTCGTCTAAAATTAAAATGGGTGGATCCGCCAATATGGCTCGTGCAATGGAAAGAAGCTGCCTTTGCCCTTCGCTAATGTTACCTCCATCTTCGGACAGGATTGTTTCGTAGCCATCCGGTAAATGATTAATAAAATGATGTGCATTGGCCATTTTTGCCGCTGCCTTCACTTCATCATCCGATGCATCCAATCGTCCGTAGCGTATGTTTTCAAGAACCGATTCTGAAAACAAATGAGTATCTTGCAATACAATGGCTAAAGAGCTCCGCAGGGATTCTCTTTGAATCGACTGCAAATTATGCCCATCAATGTGAATGGTTCCTTCTTGAATATCATAAAATCGAGTTAACAGATTCACAATCGTCGTTTTACCCGCTCCCGTAGGGCCTACAAGCGCAATGCTTTGCCCAGCTTTCGCTTCAAAAGAAATGTGTTTTAAGACAGGATCGGAAGGATCGTATCCAAATGTGACATCGGAAAACTCTACGTGTCCTTTCACGGTATCAAATACGTGTGCATTCTCGTCATCAATGGGTTCTGGGGCTTCGTCCAGTACCTGAAACACTCTTTCTGCGCCTGCCACCGCAGACTGAATCATGGTAAACTGGTTGGCCATTTCCGCTAAAGGTCTTGTAAACTGCCGGGTATAGTTGACAAAACTGGCAATAATTCCCACTGTAATCATCTGAGACAAGACCATCCAGCCTCCCACGCCAGCAACAATAGCAAAACTTAAATTATTCAACACGCCCATAAAAGGAGGAATAATGCCTGCAAATATTTGGGCTTTTATCCCCACCTTTCGCAGTCGCTGATTTTCAACAGACAATTCCGAAATAACTGCTTCTTCATGATTGAACACGGTAACAACCTTTTGTCCTGTGATGGTCTCTTCAATGATTCCGTTAAGCTTTCCAAGGTGTTGCTGCTGCTGAAGGAAATATGTTTTGGTTTTGGCTGCAATGAATTTGGTAGCAACTAGCATGATGGGGAGAATGATAAGAGCAAAAGCAGTCAGAAAAGGACTTAACACAAGCATCATGACCACTGTACCCACCACCGATAGCAAACTGGTTATAAACTGAGTAACCGCAGAGTTCAGCGTATTGCTTATATTCTCAATATCGTTGGTCACTCTGCTCATAACATCGCCTTTGGAATGGGTATCAAAATAACGAATAGGCAGAGTTTGCAGTGTATGAAAAATATCTTTTCGCAAAGCCAGAATAGTATTTTGTGCAATATCAATCATAAGAACATTTTGCAACCAATAAAACAGCGACCTGGAAAGATAAATCAGCAGCATGATCCCCAAAATCCATGCCAAGCCGGTAAAGTCAGCAGGAATGATGTAGCGGTCTATAGCGAATCCGATGAAAAAAGGTCCTGCAATCACAGCACCGGAAGCAAGGACAACAAGCAAAACAAGCCAATAGAATTGAACCCGAAACACTGCCATATACTTCCATAATCGTCGAAGGGTAACCCCAATGTTTTTTGGCTTGTCCCCTACACCCATCATGCCATGACCTTTTCCAAATCCAGGTCGGAAGGTAGCTTCTTGACTGACTTTTTTATTCTTCATCAGTGGCTCCTTCCTGAACTTGAGATCGATAAATCTCTTGGTACAACAGACTTTCTTTCATAAGCATCGGGTGATTTCCTATGGAGGCAATGCGACCTTCTTCCAGCACGATGATTTTATCTGCATTCATTATTGAATTCACTCTTTGTGCTACAATGAAGGTTGTGGTGCTGCGAAGATACGATTTCAGGTTCTTTTGTATTTTCGCTTCAGTGGCTGTATCCACAGCACTGGTGCTGTCATCCAACAGAAGAATGGAAGGTTTCTTTAAAAGCGCTCTTGCAATAGCAATCCGCTGCTTCTGTCCTCCTGACAAATTTACTCCTTTTTGACCCAACACCGTATTGTAACCATCGGGAAACTGCTCGATAAAATCGTGCGCTTGGGCTATTTTACATACTTCTTCAACTTCTTGAATGGTTGCTTCCTGGTTGCCCCATTTTAAATTCTCAAGAATGGTACCTGAAAACAAAATGGTATTTTGCAAAACAAATCCAATAGACTGCCGAAGAGTTTTCAGATCGTAGCTTTTAATGTTTTGATTTTGAATGGAAATACTACCATCCGATACTTCATACAGCCTGGGTATCAATTGTAGAAGCGTTGTTTTCCCCGACCCCGTGCCCCCAATAATCCCAACGGTTTCTCCTTCTTGCACCGAAAAGGAAAGGTCTTTCAAGATAGGCGGTGATTTCAGATAGTGAAATGACACCGAATCAAATCGTACCGACCCTTTCGTGATAGGAGCAACAATAGGATTGTTGATGTTTACAATATCGATCTTGGTTTCAAGAACTTCGTTAATTCGATTGGCAGAGGCCTGTGCTCTACTATAATAAAGCAATAAAAAGGTAATCATCATCAATGCAATTAATATTTGCGTCATATAGTTGATGTAAGCCATAATCTGCCCAACTTGCATAGAACCAGCATCGACCTGAATTCCCCCAAACCACAAAATAGCCACTACACTAAGGTTTACACAAAGCATTATAATAGGCATTGTAAGAACCATCAGCTTAAAAGCCTTCACATTCATATCACGAAGATCTTTGTTTGCAGTGTGAAATCGCTTTTTTTCTTTTCTCTCTCGAACAAATGCTTTCACAACTCGAATAGCAGAAAGATTCTCTTGCACTACTTGATTGACACGATCCAGTTTCACTTGTACTTTTGCAAACAAAGGAAGACCCTTTTTCATGATGATGTACAATGTGATCCCAACCACAGGGATGATGACCACTAATATTAGACTTAACTTTGCATTCAAAGATACCGCCATCACAATTCCACCCAAACATAGAAGAGGGGCTCTCACAAAAATGCGCAGCAGCATCATGATCAAATTCTGCACCTGCACCACATCATTTGTTAAACGAGTCAACAAAGAAGAGGAAGAAAAACGGTCGAAGGTAGAAAAAGAAAAACTTTGCACTTTGGTAAACAATTCATAGCGAATATCCGTACCTGCATTTTGACTGGCTATGCTTGCAGCAATGGTACACCCAAATCCGCCAATCATACCAATCAGAGCTACACCAATCATCGTCAGGCCAGTTTGGACGATGAGGGTTATGTCTCCAGATGCAATGCCCTGATCCACAATTTTGGCCAGCAAATTGGGTTGAAGCAAATCACATACAACCTCAATAAGCATTAAAAGAGGAGCAAGAATCGAATACCCCCAGTATTTTTTTAAATATGTATAGATCAATTTCATACAAACACCTTTATTATGTAGCTAGTTAAATATTACACACGCTATGGTCATCGTCCGACAAATTCTGACACATTTGCAGTAATAAACGCTTTAACAAGATTTTTTCTTCCATCGTAAAGCCCTTAAACCAACGCTTTTTTATGGTTTCAAACGCTGCTTTGCATTCTACCTCCACCGAACGGCCTTGATCTGTCAGGTACACACGAGTGATTCGATGGTCCTGATCATCTTTTTCCCGATGGATCAATCCCGAGTTTTCCATTCTTTTCAGAATATTGGAAATGGTAGCAGGTTGCAAGTGTAGCTTTTCTACAAAGTCATTTTGAGACCGTCCATCCTGCTTCCATAAAATCCGTAGCAAATGAGGTTGGGCTGCATACAGCCCATGCTTTGCAAAGATTTCACTCATTCTCTTATGATGAAGACGTAGCAATTCATGAAACAGATTACCCAATGCCTCATCAGTAGTTGTCATTTTATGTCAGTATCCTTTCAAAATAATATTTAGCTAGCTAAATATTATCACACCGTTTCCCTTTGTCAACAAATCTGATGTATTGGCAGTTTAAGATTTCTTTATACCTTTTCATCCACCAGATGGAGAAGTATTCCACTTTGAACCAAAAAATAATCTCCCAGTATTTTTATTACATTGAGATGAGAACATTGAAAAAAGTCTTAAAAAGATTGACATTTACATTTGCAGTGATATAAAGATGATAATTTCTTAGCATTTTTGTCTTGTTTCGTGGTTTAGGGAGGATGTTGCAATGAATTTTAACAATCAATATGCTCTATTAAGAAATCAAATCAAATTTATGCAGTGGGACATTACTAAGCGTTGCAATTTACGATGTAAACATTGTCGTTCTACCGATTACTATGAAGGAAAACAGGGCGAACAAATTCAAGATTTATCCACCGAGGAAGTATTTCAAACCTTAGATGATCTAGCCAAAAACGGAGTCAACCGAATTCATTTCCTGGGTGGAGAACCTTTTATGCGTCCCGATCTTTTAAAAATTGTGAAGTATGCCAGTACACTGGGCATTGTCTGCTCTATTAACACAAATGGAACCTTATTAACCGATGAAATCATTGATCAGCTATTTGACAGCCACGTGTATCTATTAACTTTCAGTCTAGACGGAGCCAGCCCTGAAACCAATGACCGAATTCGGGGAGAAGGGGTATTCGACAAGGTATGTGCAAACATTCGAGCAGTTGACCGGGCTCGAAAGGCAAAGAAGCGATACCTGCGCATTATTACATCACCGGTCATCACCAAAGTTAACCGTCACGAAGCCAAAGAATTATGCTATTTAGCGCAAGATCTTGGTTTAGATTCTATTATCCTAACCACACTTCGCAGAAAAGGAAGAGCCAAAGAGAACCTGCAGGACTTGGGATTAACTCTTTCTGAAGAACTTGATGTAGCAGAAGAAATTGCCCAGCTTATTGCTACCGGCTTTAAACAGCACATTCAACTAGGAATCGGTTCTCCACTCAACACAGAATACCTGAACAAAAAATACCATATCAATCTTCCTATCAGTCCAGGCGGATGTAACTCGTTAAAAATGAAAGGATTCATCCAACCAGATGGAGCATTGTTTCCTTGCCAGGAGTTAACCCACTATTACATATTAAACCAAAAGAAAAAGGAAATTGCCCGTTCTTCGATTCCCAAACAAGGCTTTGATTCTATATGGAATTCCCAGAATTACGTAGATCTTATGCAAAAAATGTTTAACATTGATATGAAATCCTGCAATACTCCCTGTGACAGATGCAAATATATTGTTTCTTATTGCTATCCATGTCCCCTTCCCGCTTTACGGAACAATGGAACAATTCACCACGAATCATGTATGGAAACCTTGCGAAGAGCCAAACGGGATGGCATTGAATTATTGAAAGATGAAGTTATCCCAGCTGATTTCTATGCAGTAGTTCAAAAAGCCATTGATGATTTTCAGTTCCGCACCGATTTACTACTGGATTTAGACCAAACATTACGAAAAAACAATATGTGTATGAATCCAAAAGAGAAAGAAAAAATGGAAACTTTAATTCAAACTATTTTTAAACGGCTTCACGAAAAAATAGATCAATTTGCAAGAACGGAGGCATATACTCATGAGCCTATTTCATAGCTGGACAGAAGACCTACAAACTCATCCGCAAAAGATAGTTGAATTCCTGAAAGAAACTAATTTGCATGAAATAGATACAAAAACTGAAAATACAAGTTCAAATTGTTATTCAGACAACCAGGAAAAAGTTCAATTACTACATCAAAATTTACAGAAAATTGTAGAAGAAGAATTTGTAAATAACATTAACTCAGGAGACTCCCGTTTCCGAGAACGAATGATGCAAAAAATCAAGAATCAAGAAGCAGGCAATAAAGGAAATAATTGGAATTTCTCTGACTATTCCAAAATAAGCAAAGACGAAAACGTTGCAAATTCAAATTCAAATTGTGTTGATGTTAATTGCAACAACGAGGTATGCACTGATATTGAAACGTGTACTGATTCAAACCATTGTAATAATAACAATGTTTGCACCGACAATTCTCATTGTGTTGATAGACAATGTAATAATAGTATACAATCGGTACAATGTATTGATAGTGGGTATTGTATTGATAACGATACCTGTAGAAACAATACCTACTGTATTGACAATAATAATTGTATAGACATATCATGCAATAACTACACAAAATGTACAGATAATCTATTAAGTGGTTCATCTTGTAGTGATAACTCCTGCAATAATAGCAATTTATGTTCAGATGAAAACAAATGCATTGATCTATCCTGTAGACATATTTCTCAATGCAGTGATGAGGATTGTTCTGACTTAAGAAATTGCTCAGATAACGATCAATGTAATGATAAAAGCTGTAAAGATGAAACATGTGATAATCTTAATTGTACAGATGACTTATCTTGTATCAATAGAACATGTAACGATACTTGTTCTTATGCTCCAGGACAGTGTTCCAATGACAATTGCACACAACCTTCCTGATAGGAGAATTACAATGTCGATATATAATGATAGATCTTTTGAAATTCACAACACAATAGGCAAACTTATAGAAACAATCGCACATAGAAAAAACACTCAACTTAGTAAGAAAAATTTACAAGACTTAATGCTAACGATTGAGAGTTGCTTTTTAGAAAGCAATAACAATTCTGATTATTTATTCAGGAAAAAACTACATACAAATAGTATTTACAATACTGATGGTACTTGCGTTGACACAGCAGATTGTTTAGATAATAATACATGTCTTAACAAGCAAACGGTTTGTACAGATCAAGAAAAATGTACAGATGCAGCATGCTTAAATGCTAAAAATCGATGTTCAGACTCAGATTCATGCAAGGACAATGGATGTATCAATTCTGGCTTCCATTTACCAGAGTGTACAGACAATGAATGTGAAGACAATGAATGTTTTAATCAACCTCATTGCACTGACGAAAACACTTGTTCTGATTATTCAAATTGTACAAATGAACCTGAATGTACAGATAACCTATGTTCCAATTCAGAATGTAACAACAATAATTGTGCTAATTCAAATTCTTGCAATGACGTTGATTGTGTAAATCAGAAAACCTGTAGTGACACAACGGGATGTTCTGAAATAAGATGTACTGATCTGACATCATGTGATGGGAGTTGCTAAAGTGAAAGCAAAAAACTGGTTCATAAAGATAAGTAGTTTAGTTATATGTGTAGCGTTGGTATTGCTTGTTTCGAGATATGCTCATGGAGAAGCAGAAATAAAAACATTGCCTATTCCCGTATATCCACCAGGTTATACGGCTGTACAAAAACCGTTTGCATTAACATTAGAAAAAACAAGCTCAATAGAGATATCTACTCGTGAAGGAGAAATAGATGGAATTCGCATTGACTTAACTTTTAAATACTCAGGAGAAGACGGAAAACCCGAATACTGTCTGTACCAACCTCCTTTCTATCTCATAGACACAGAAGGCATCTGGATTGATGCAAAAATGCAATGGAAGAATTATCATAGTTTTTACTTCACCAAAGGACATCCTTATACATCCGATAGCAATAGCTATCTTACTTTTCCTGTCACCGAGGAAATGAAAGGCAAAGAATTATACCTTGTCTTCCTCAACGGCTCAGATATTTGTAGCGGAGAGTCATTATATAACTATTTGGTTTTTGATTTAGGCGTAATAGTGAAAGAGTGAATGAATGGATCAAGGAGCTACCATTCTATTCCTTGATCCTTTAGTGCACCAAAGGAGCATAGCATGAAACTGAACAAAAGTACTGTTGTTCTTGTAACCATCAGTTTTCTGCTTGGCAGTATGACATTTTTTCTTCCTGCCTACGGAGAAACGGGAAAGAAACAAATTGAAGTAACGTATCGGAATATTGGATTACAGGTTAATGGAGAAGAAATCGAATCAGAACAAGAACCTTTTTTATACCAAGATCGGGTTTATGCTCCTTTACGTACAATTGGAGAAGCAGTAGACAAAGAAGTTACTTGGGACAATGAGACTAGTAAAGTGTTAATTGACGATTCTCCAACAAATTCAAAGTCTGATTCAAATACCTTTTGCTTCCTCATACATACAGTAGGAGAAAGAGTAGAACAGTACCCATTTTCAATAACAGTTAAGAAGGTTTTTATAAGTCCATATCCATTTTCAGCGACAGGTAAGAAAATATTTGTAGATCAAAAACAGGAAGAAACATCTAAACAAAATGCAATCTGTATTAACGTAGAAGTTGAAAATTCATCTGATCACGAGTTCTTTTTTGGACATGGAGAGCCTTTTACTCTATGGGATAAAAAAGGAAACAAAATCGATAGGTTGTATGGAAAATCTTCCTTGTTTTTTCCCGCTCATACTAAAACTACAAAAGAATTATATTGCCAGTTAACCGAAAATATACAAGACCTATGGGAAAAGAATAATCTTGTACTAGCTTGAGTTTACTACGCTGTAGTTGAAAAGGACCCTTAAAGCCTCTTCCTGTCTGGTGTGACAGAAAACGGGTTTGTATATACTAAAAATCTAAAAGCTTTGATTCAGTAGGTCGTACCACTTTTGTATTTCTGGTTTCATGGTTTCCAATGTGGTTTCTTTGATTGGTTTCTTTTGCAGATCCGATATACTGATTACTTCTACTTGTCTGACTTGCATTAGTAGATCCAGAAGTGACTCAATACTTCCCTCATATCCTTCTTCTTTGGCTTTTTGCCATAGCATTTGAGAAAGAAGAAGTCCCATAATGCATACAAACGTATGGACTTTAATCTTTTGATCGGTCCAATGGTACTGTGGATATACGCTATGATGGTAGGGATTCTTTAAGTGCCTGAAGAGATGTTCAATATGATATTGTCCTCGGTAGGCAGAAATAATGGCTTCTGCTTCCCATTCTTCTCTATTCG
>CAZBOU010000028.1:0-17239 GCA_964493625.1 uncultured Caldisericota bacterium | reverse complement strand
ACACTTCCCCACCCCGACCCTCTACGCACCACCCCGGGGCCCCCCCACCGCTAGGCGCTTACCTAATCACATTAACTCCTGTTTCAATCCACGCTCCCGCACGGGGAGCGACAATGTTCAATATCCTGGCATGCTGATTGGGAAAAGTTTCAATCCACGCTCCCGCACGGGGAGCGACTTACGGGATAAGGCTTTAGAGCTTTTCCCCACTGTTTCAATCCACGCTCCCGCACGGGGAGCGACGTATTTTTTTCAACCAATCACCTCCTTAGTAAAGTTTCAATCCACGCTCCCGCACGGGGAGCGACCAGAGTACTTCTTGTTTGACCAAGATGCATTCAAGTTTCAATCCACGCTCCCGCACGGGGAGCGACGATCAGTAGCGGGATTGTCCGAGTGCAAACAGAGTTTCAATCCACGCTCCCGCACGGGGAGCGACACGTTGCCAACCGAATTGCTTTTCTTCTACAAAAGTTTCAATCCACGCTCCCGCACGGGGAGCGACTTGGCATCGAGAGTGTAGGATTCTTTTTTGTAAGTTTCAATCCACGCTCCCGCACGGGGAGCGACAAGAGGATGTCAATGACATTTACATGAGTATCTTGTTTCAATCCACGCTCCCGCACGGGGAGCGACTCTCCCAATCTTTCTTCGCATCTGCTAATTCATAGTTTCAATCCACGCTCCCGCACGGGGAGCGACAGTAACTATTATAGAATATTATGTAGAGAGATTCAAAGATGATAAATTTGCGAAACAAGGGAGATTTGATGTTTGAGTATACAAAAAAGGCATTGAAAGAGCTATGAAAAGACCATTAACAGACTGTTTGCGAACATACCGGTATTTCCGTATCACAATAGGTTCGCATGATTATTGAATAAGAATACCTTCAGGATTATATGTTTCCTTAGCACCAAAGTGTTCAATTCTTTTTCCCCAGTTTTTTCCTAGTAAATAAAACCTGATACTATCTTTGTTTAGATCTGCAATTTTCAACAAATCATGTTTTAATTTTGCAAATTGAGATGGGTCAATTAAGCATTCAAATACAGAATTTTGAACCCTTTGACCATAATTTTTACATTTTTTTGCTACATGTCTTAATCGTTTCTTTCCTTCTGGTTCTGTTGTATTTACATCATACGTAATTAGTACCATCATTGCAAATTACCTAGAGAAAAATGGTGGATACCCATCTAGATCACCTCTGATATATCTCGATAACAATAATGCTTGAGAGTAAGGTATGAGGCCAATTTCTATCTTTTCGTTGAAGTATGGGTGAAGAATTAATTCTTGCTTTCTTTTTTGCCAGGTTGTAATGATTTTTTTCTTTGCATCATCCTTTATCATTATTCCACCAGCTTCTGAAGCAGTGAAATCAGAAGTATCTACTTGTTTTCTGTTGACCAGTGAAAGAACAATCCTATCGGCAAGATAGGGTCTTAGTTCTTCAATCATATCTAGTGCTAGACTAGCTCTACCGGGACGATCAACATGTAAAAAGCCAACGGAGGGATCTAACCCTACAGATTCAAGAGCAGATTGCATGTCATGTACCAAGAGAGTATATACAAACGATAGAAGGGTGTTTACGTTATCAAGAGGAGGTCTCCTGTTTCTTTCAATAAAGTAAAAATCCTTCTTGTTCACTAAGATAAGTTTGTCAAAAACACCAAAATAAATCTTTGCTGCATCCCCTTCGATACCTCTTACTGTATCAGTGGTTTCAGCTTTTTGAATTTTTTGCAAACTAGATGTCAAAGTCTTAATGGCAATCAGTAAATCTTCTGTATTCACTTTTTCACTATGATCACGAATAAATCTTTGCAAAACCGATCGGGCGTTTGCAATTTTTCCTGTAATGAAGCCTTTTGCTATCATTGTTGATACTTCTTGATTGTCTGCTAATCTAAACTGTTTTCTGCGCAGAAGGACATTTCCATTGACTTTTCCAGTCACTCGTGCCAGAAAGAACCCAGAAGGAGTGAGAAAAGTTATTCCAACATTGTTTTGCGTGCAAAGAGACATCAGAGACGGACTTGCTCCTGAATGGTTAAAACATATGATACTTTCGAGATTGTGAACCGGAATTCGAAATTTGACGTGATTATCAACACGAAGAACTACGTTTAAACCATCTCTTGTAAGGTATGAATCTGGGTTCATTACGTATAGAGTATTTAGTAGTTTCTTCATTATTCCTTCATTTCCAAATCAGTCTCCTCTTGTTTTGATTCATCTTGATTTGCCATAACGTGGATGTATTCTTCAACCGATGAACGTTTCATTAAGATTTTTGGATTGCATAAATGGAGCAAAGAACAATACTTACATTTTTTCCCGTATCTGGCGATTGGAGTGACTCCTTGTTTAAATATCTCATGCATTTCTATTGATAAAGATATGACGCGTTCTCGTAAACTTTTTGTGAAAACTACTTTTTCTCGGTGTTTTGTTTGTCCATAATAAAGGCATCCATTTTCGATAGTTACTTTAAGCATCTCTTCTAAACATATTGCTTGAGCGCAAACTTGAACTTGGTCTCTATCGTCCGTTTTCGGTTTCCCTTTTTTATACTCCACAGGATGAGGAATCCAATATCCTTTTTTTGTGGGTAATTGAACTCCTTTTGAAGAGTCTTTGGTAAAGAGAAATTCAACAATATCTGCAATTCCGTAAAGCCCCAATTGTTTTGAAGTAAGCCACATAGACCTTGTTGTAACAAGGTCTATGCTTTCATTGTGTATAGTTTGATCATGTGCTCGTTCGTGCATCAGATGACCTTCTGTTGTGGATAGATTCTCAAGCCATTGTTGTTCAATGTGGATAAGACCCCATTGTCTTTTACAGAATGCGAAGTGTTGTATCCCAGAAAGTAACAGATAGTCATCTTCAACATAGGGTGGAATCATTCTTCTTTATTTCTCTATCAGGGTTACATTTTCTGGAATGGTATCTGTTTTAACGGAAATGAGATAATCGGAGAAATCTCTTGGGGGTGATTTTGTGGAAGAAATCTCAATTGCATCAAAAAGTTGTTGAACAGGGCAATTACCCATTTCTGAAGAATGTTCAAAAATGAAGATTTTCCTCATACCCATAAGTCCTCTTGCTGCAGATCGGTCGTGTTCAAACATGTTTTCTATGGCTTCCCAAAATAGTGCGAGATCATCAGTGTTAAAACCTGTTTGTTTAGCCAACGGAGCTGAGATAAAACCATGTGCTTTATAAAGACCGTAAGGGACTGTAAATTTTCTTCCCATGGTACGATTATCACCGCCCTGTTTTATGGCATCAGCTTCGGTGGTAACCGCCATGCGTGTAATACTGTGTTCAAGTGTTACAATAGGATCGATAGATCTAGCAAATGTGAACTGGATAGGACCTCGTACTTGGCCTGCATTTGCTCCTGTTGTAAGAACGGCACCAAAGGTTCTGATATCAAAGTAATTTTTGCATAAATACTCTTTAGCCTCATCTACTTCTTTACCCTGACCATGCCCATTTTTCTCTCGTTTTTTTCCGTCAGTAGGATCTTTGGGCGGTGCATTTAAATCAATTCCTGATTCAGTATAAGCTTGTTCAATCGTGTTGTTCAAGACTGCTTTTTCTTTTACAAATATACTATAGGGATGTTGATTGCCCTTTTTTATCTGAACATAATTACGGATTTTCCTTTTTAGACACACATCTGTAATAAGACCATTTCCTGTTTCTGCGTCTATGCGTGGTAAATTCCCAGCATCTGGATCTCCGTTAGGGTTACCATCTTTGACATCAAATAGAATAATGAAATCGTAGCGTTTTTGAATATTTTTTTCTAAACTCATTTTTACCTCTTTCTTTTTTATGAATTCTCAGATTTGTCTTCTTTTTTTGTATAAAAATCTTGCATTTGATGATAATAACCGATTGAAAAGCGACCTTGATCGTGTAAATCAAGATGATTAGGGAAATCATTAATGTTGCTTATGATTTCACCAATCAGTTGTTCAAAATACACTTTCCGGTTGGGCAATTTTGCAATATGATGGTTTTTTAGCTTCAGAAGTATTGGAAATACAGTAACTGGCGAAGCACATGCAGATCCATAAAATCGGTCCTGAATAGGGGCATTGATAGAGGCATTGGTTTCATTCTGGATCTTTACCAATGTAGCAAACAACCTTCCTAGTTGGTAACCAACGGAGGGTTGTGTTTTATCTAGTTTCATTTTTATCTCCTTATGAATAGAACTAGGATGGAAACGATAGTAACGATTGATATATGCTTTCAATAAAGCTGCCCTAACGGGCTTTACTCTATGTTCTGCATCACTTCGAATTCGGTTGAGAGCTAATTGGAGAAGAGATGCTGGATAGGGGGTATTGGTAAGAATTGCTTTCACAAATTCACCAGCTACATTTGGAGGGATGTTTTTTGATTGATCTTGGGTAGCTATGTTTACTAGAATTCGCCATATGGAATAGTACTCAGGTTCGAAACTAGGTTTTGATATACTAAAATCATCAAAGAATTGAGTGATATTCACAGCGAATTGGTTGATCGTGGTAGAAAACCAAAATCGAATTGATATTCTTGCAGCATTGGGCGCTAAACCGAGGATGTAGAAGCTTTGATCTTTTTCTGGTTTTATGAAACTACCATTGTGGATAGATTCAACTACAGCCTTTATCTTCTGCGTATTTTTATCGGGGCTTTCTTTATCTGGTTCTTCAAAAAAAGAAGGAACGTCTTCTTCAAATGGTGTAGATTCTTTTTGTGCCCAGAAAACCATAGACATATCCGCAATATGAATGCACTGTTTGCTAGATGATAAAAGCAAGTTCAGAGCCTTTGTATATCGCGAAGCCGCTTTTTTACTTATGGGAGCATTGATGCTTTGCTTCTTGTAGTAGGACTCAAAAGCATTGGCATTAAAGCTGACAATACAGCCTCCAGAAGTTTGTCCACCCCATACTCCTTTGATAACTGGATGAGTGGTTTCAATTTGGTCTTTTTCCCCTGTAATTAAGCATGTCGCCAAATTATCATCTTGTGAGGGGATCATTGTTTTTTGGAGTGCTTCCTTTACTATAGGGTTTTGGAACACCATTTTGTATGTAGATGGAGTAACTTGAAAAGATACTTTCACATTCCCTTCAGATAGGATATCGCCATAATCTGTATGTTCCAGTGCAGGTTTAAAGTGATCAGAATTTTCAATACCTTTTTGGAAAAATTTACGAACAGCTTCTATATCGTTTTCGTTTGTTTCTCCTATCCACTGATCCAGAGAATCAAGCATGCTATTCAAATGCAAAGCACCTTTAGCTCCTAAACCAAAGACGAATTTTGCATTATCCCAGAGTAGATTCGCGTCTTTACCACTGTTGGAATGCTTAACCGATTGATTCCCAATGTTGGGTAAATGAAATTTCCGGGGGATCATTTTTTTTCCATCTTTTTCTCGAAAATCTGCTATGTCTTGAATATTTCCATCCGTATCCAGTACGATTGCAAAGTCCAATCCACCTCGTATCCATCCATCTTCTGCAATTTCCCCGATACTGCTTTTACGTTCGTAATACTCATAGAGGGACTGTAAGATCATTCAATCACCTCTATTTCTCGCTTATCCGTGTTGATTGTGCCATCTGCCATGATAGCTCGGAAAAACTGTGGAATGGGATTCTTTTTATCAGTAAAATTGATGTCGTAGAGCATAAAACCAAGATCAAGAGATTCACTAATGGGTTGTAACAAATCGGAAGTTTGATTTACGAGTTTAAAACTACATGAGAATTCTCTGCATCCAAGATAAGGTTGGTTGAAACACTGACCCTTACTGGCTCTTCTCTCAAACATCGCAGCATATTTAGCAGGGGATTCTTGTGCAGATTGAAACTTTACTTTTTCATCTTCCCCAGACCAAATCTCTGAGTTGGAGGAGCTTGTAGTATCTTCATTGGCAAGAAAGTCGAAGTATCCATGCAATCGGTAGTGAACATTTTTTAACAACCGACCAGCGCGTTGCTGTCTCTCATCTTCAATAAACATTCCTAACAGAGGATTGTTAGTCATTTGTCTTGGAGAAGGTGAAGTTATCTTTTTATTAACTTCATTCCTTCGTACCGAAATCCAACGGATTGGACGCAATACTTCAATTTTGGTAATATTCCAGCGAATAGCAGGTTTCCAAAGTATAGATTCGAAGATAGCTCTTGCTGCTGATGGAGTTATGACGTCGTAGCTCATTCGTTCTACTTTCATCTCTGGTCGAGTGAAGCATGCAAAATCTCCCCAAACCTCTAAACACCAGTTTTTCATAGATTTCTCCTTTCATTAAAAGATTAGTTCTTCTAATTCATTATCGATGATAAGTCCCACATCATCGGAATAATCAGAAGATTGTACAAGAGTATAAATGCCTGGGTATATCTCTTCAGTTAACCTCCTTTGTTGCATTTTATCAAATTCAAATTGATATATGCTGACAGAATAACGTTGCAGTTTCCGCAATAAAAAGCGGTCAGGACCTATTTTTCTTAGATCATCAATCAGATCACCTCCTTTTTTATAGGGAACCAAAATAGTTTTACGATTGAAATCATTTATCATATTAAAACTCGAACTAGCTGTAGAAAAATAGATACCAAAATTACTCTGACTAGGATTAAGGTGTTCGTAAATGGAATGCTTATCAAAGTTACCCATTCGCCAATACAAATCTTCAAAAAAATCTAAAAATAACTTATGTTGAAGGATGTCTTCATTAGGATGTATTTTTAGTAATTTTGCCGTCGCCTCAGCAGCTTTCCTTAATATTCCTATGGGCGGGGGGTATGGAGATTTAAATATTTTCATTGTCCCCAATTCCATTTTGCCCTCTCGATTGCATCTTCCAGCAGCTTGTGCCATGGAGTCTAATCCTGAAAACTCCCTGTAAACTACTGGAAAATCAAAATCAACACCTGCTTCAACTAATTGTGTACTTACCACTCTGACTATTTGATGGTTCGACAGTTGTTGCTTAATCTTTTGTATAGTATCAGATCTATGGCTACTACACATATAGGTGGAAAGATGATATGTCTGATCAGGCATTAATTGGAATAATTCTCGACAGCTTCTTCTTGTAGAGACGATACATAGAACTTGTTCGTAAGATGAGAGTTCCTTTGCAATATCGTCAAAAGATGTAGGTCTTTCAGCATTGCTTTGAATCTGAACATCTACCCTTCTTAGGTTGGAGTAAAGGTTATTAATATCCTCATTGTCTCCCATGATCTCGTGCACATCCTCTAACCCAAAATTAAAATCTTCTGTTTTCTCAGCTGGACTAAATGCAGGTTGTGTAGCTGTAGAAATAACAAAACTAACTCCGTATCTCTTGACAAGAAGTTTCATGGTTTCAAGAATGGGTTGCATATATTCAATGGGGATCAACTGAGCTTCATCCAAAATGATGACCGCATTAGCGATATTGTGTAATTTCCGGCACCTACTAGATTTTGAAGCAAAAAGTGATTCGAAAAACTGAACATTGGTAGTGACAATTATGGGTGCATCCCAATTGTCAGAGGATATACGAAGTTGGGGAGTTGTTTCATCGTCAACGATGTTAGAATGATGTTCTACGACTTGGTCATAACCAAGTGCTTTTTGAAAGACCAATGCATTTTGTTCGATAATACTTGTGTAAGGAACAACATATATAACTCGGTCTAGATTGTGTTTTATGGAATGTTTGAGCGCAAAAGCTAAACTAGAAAGAGTTTTTCCACCACCTGTTGGAACGGTTAAAGAGAAAAAACCCTGGGGTAAATCTGAAGCACGGAGACATTTACCTAAAACATCAGCACGAATGGAATTTACTTTGGTTTTTGGAGAATCATTCTGTAGATTTAGAATGTGATTTGTCAACCGTTCGTCAAGGATAGAAAGTGGTTGATATTGATTTCGTAAAAGTGACTTTGAGGGGTTCATGTAGTGTTCAGTATCTAAAAAGTCAGCATCCACTAAACAAGAATATAACATTCGTATCCATAGAGGTGCATCTAAGCCCTTGGAGAACTTCCAAGGTGGTGATTTAATCTCAATTTTATCAAACAATTTGAGAATATTTTGATCAAGTTGGTTTGTATCAATTTCCTGGCTGAGTTGGTATTCCAACGAACGCAGTCCGGTGAATTCGCTGCTAAAATCTTGAAGACCTACGTGATGACCTGCAATGCAATATGATAAAATAGTGGCTATCATTTTAGAAAACTTTTGGTTTGAAACAACGGCACCATGTATTGCATGAGGGGTTGTTCCTATTTTGTTTTCAAGATGAGCTTCTTCATTGTATTCGTATCCACTTTTTAATCGAATGTATTCTTGCCAGGTAGGACTACTTTTTCCAACATCATGAAGTAAACCCAAAGCTTCTCCCCATTCTGAGGAATGGAACTTCTTTGCAAACATAGAAGCTAATTCTGCTGTTTTTCTCAAATGATCATCAAGAAGTTGAGGTGTTTTCCACCTATCATCCTCATTCTTGCATACATGAGCAATAACTTCAAGTTTCATTTAAATCAATTCTCTTGTCATATTTTATCATCCTCTGATTTCTATTCTTGGCAACCACAAATATAGTTGGATGGAAAGAATTCTCATCTAAACCTGCCTGGTTAAATTATTTTTTCTTTTCACTAAAACTATACAACCATAGAGTGCCAAATTATGTCCCTGGATGATTTTTTTTGTAGAGATTCATCATTTTGGTGATTTCCGATTGGATTTCTTTCTGCAGCGATAAGGGTTGGAGTACTTTTGCATGATAACTATGTTGCAAAACCCATTCTTTGATTTCTTGTTGGTTTGCGTTGAGTTCAAGAATCAAGCTTTTATCGGGCTGTTCTTGGATGGTTTGTGAGCAGTGCCATTTTCGTTCGCGAATGTAAGGGGCTGCGATTGGGTCAAACCATATGGCACATTGACACGATTCCCCTTTACGGATGTGCAATGAACTTTTGCAATAGTCTTGGGGGTTGAAATTATCGGATTTCTTGAAAGATCTACAAAACATTTTAATCTTTAAAATTCTATCCAGGGCGAAATCCCGTACTTCTTTTCTTGTATGACAGTAACCACAGAAGTACCAGATACCATCTTTGTTGTATAAATGATATGGATCCACCTCTCGTTCCGATTCCGATTGATTCGACATTGTATAATAACGAATCCATAGTGTTTTTTGACTCGCAATGGCTTTCATTAAAATGGAAAAACTTTGGTATATATTCTTTTTTATTTGGACTGGATTGGGGTTCAAAGAAAGGATGGTATGGTACTGTTCTGATGGTACTGTGATATAGTCTGAGAAAATGGCATTTAGCTTCTTTTCTATACTCTGGAAAGTGCTTTCTAGGGGAGTTCCGTGGAATTGTTTTACGGTAGATGTAACCATCAATAGCTGGATGAGTTCCTTTTCAGACAGGTTGGGCAACTGAAAACTCCAGTCGTGCAGAAGATAATACCCTTTGTATTGCGACGAATACTCAATGGGAGCATCAAACTCATTGCGTAATACCTGTATAGATCGTTTAATTGTTCTTACGCTAACTTCACACTCATCCGCTATTCTTTCCAAGGAAGGATAGCCTTTCCCTTGTAAAGATAGAGAAATCTTGTAATACCGATTTAAAATATTTTTTTGCATACAAACTCCCAAAGTTTATCTCCCTATTAATCATAGAAAACTAAGTTATGTATTGCAAATCATGACCCCGTGTTTTTACATAGGTCTTTGGGAAAACTATACCTAAAAGATATTAATGTTCGAAAAAGGGAATTACAGACGAAGAGTATTGTTTGTTGTACAAAACAATTCTACTCCTTGGGCCTTCTAATATCATTTGTGGGTAAAAAAAAGATTGGGTCTTTAGATAGCCAAGTTCAGGAGTTTACGACTGGCTAGCTTCCATAGTGCGGTGATCCACAGGAAAAGGATGAGAAGTCCCAGCAGGATGCCTACTAGGTCAAAACTGCCGTCAGACAAAGCCCAGAAAGCTTTGAGAGGGGCATAGGTGGGCAGGAAATAGAACAAGTTACGATGCCAGCTAGTGATAAAGAATCCTGCCACGGGGGCAATCAAAAAGATGCCTGTGGCTTTCATCATTGCTATGCCTTCGATCTTGTTGCGTGCCAGGGATAAGATGAGCAATGTAAACATGGGACCGAACAAAGATGCTACAGCAGCTATGAGTATAAATCCAGGCCAATGGAGGATGGGGTAACTCATTAAAACGCTGGTGAGTAAAATGTAGAGAAAGCTTGGAATCATGGTAAAAAAAGCGATTCGATACCAAAGATAGGCTGGATATTGGAGAGGAGTAACTCGGATCATGAGTAAGATTTGGTCGTCTAGATCATCGAGCAGTAGTAGAGCAGAAGCAAGACCAAAAAGGGAGGGACACAGCATTAGGAAAAAGTAGCTAAAGATTAATGGCATATAGTCTTGAATTTGAAGATTATAGGTTGCAAGATTGGCATCCATGAGAGGCAATATGGCCCGTATAACTATCACCATAATCAAAGGAACCGACACAAGGAGCATCAGCATGCTGTCTCGCGCGATTTGCTTCATGTCATATCGTAGTAAGGTGAGTATGTTTTTCATGCGATGTTCATGCCTCCAGAATGTGTTTACGAAAAGCTTTGAAGGCTAGCGTTTGAAAGAATGCTATCCAAAGCATTGTCATGCCCAAATATGCAACGATTTGGATAAAATCTCTTCCGAAAAGACAGCAATCAAAAGAAAGTTCAATGAGTTTCATGCTACCAAAGCTGGGATGAAACAGCCAGAGAAGGTCTCCTATTGGGCTTGAGGGCAAGAGTTGAAAATATTCAAAGAGGGGTAGTTCAAATACAAAAAGCATCATTGTGGAAGCAGGCAGAAAATGGGAAAACGAGGTATATCGCACCACAATCCAAAGACCGATCATGCAAAATAGAATGGAGTTAAGAATTGTGCTGATGATGAGGAGTATTGGATTGAGAGCAAGAGACAAAGCGTAGCTTAGAAGGATGGAAACCACGACGGAAATGAACGTTAGAACGATTATTTTGGACCAGATATAAGCTTTGTATGTGATGGGAGTTATTGTCAAAGCGCTAAGAGTGTTTTCCTGCCGGTCGAAGAATATCCAGGCTCCAAGGAAATAAAAGCCAAATATGGCCAAATCAATGTATATGATAAACGGCAAAAACATAGCTCGAAGCATATCTGACAAGGGAAAGAATACGCCAAGATAAACCAAGGTGATAAAAAGGGCAGCATACAGCAGGCCATATCGAAAAGCAAGAAGAAAGTCCATGCGTAGTAGCGCGAGTAACTTTTTCATTGGAGGGACTTCCCGGTATAGTGAATGAAAATATCTTCCAGTGAAGGTTGTTTGCTTTGCAGAGATTGAACTGAGTACTGTTGAATGATGCTAAAGAATTCGGTTTCATTCGCCAAATTGGGCAAGGGGAATGTTTTGCTTTGAAGTCTTTCTTGCTCGTCCAGATATCGAATCTCGACTTGATGCTCGGAATGCTTGTTTCGAAGGCCTTGGGGAGTGTCGACTACCACGAGTTCTCCATCGGCTATGAAGCCCACTCGATCGCAAAGTTCTTCGGCATCGTGCATGTTGTGAGTGGTTAAAAAGATGGTTTTCTTTTGCGCTCGAAGGTCCAGGATCATTTGCTTGATTAGACGTGCATTCATAGGATCAAGCCCAGACGTGGGTTCGTCCAGAAATAGCAAGGAAGGATTGTGCAATATGGATCGAATAAAGCTTAGGCGCGTTTTCATGCCTTTGGAGAAGTTGGCTACGCGAGTGTTGGTATCCTCCTGAAGCCCTACTTTTTCCAATAGAAGTAGTAGGTCTTGGCTTTTGTTGGAATAAAGAGATTGAAATAGTTTTAGGTTTTCTATGGCACTTAGCTTGGTGAAGTGATTGGGAAATTCAAACATCACGCCTACATGCTCGTACAATTTTTCTTTCCACTCGGTTAAAGCCTTTCCCATGATGTTTACGTCGCCTTCAAAGCCACTTAAAAGACCGATCAAGATTTTTTGGGTAGTGCTTTTCCCTGCTCCGCTAGGCCCAAGAAAGCCAAAGATCTCTCCTTCGTGTATATCAAAAGAGATATCTCTAACGGCAGATTTGTTTGATTTCGGATACGTATAGCTAAGTTTTGTTGCTGTTATCATGTTTTTTTTCCACATTGTAAACAAAAATCTCTATGAGCAGAAAGTACTTCTCCACATTTTAGCATTTCCACCTTTTTGACTAGGATTTACAAATTCCGCAATTCATACCGCATGGGGCAATAAGAGATGTTTTCATTGAGTATCCTTCCTTGCTCTTAAGGTAGCTAGTTCTTTTTTTATGATATTGATAAACCTTGTGTTGCTAATGGGGTGATGACTGATTATTTTTCCATTGTGAAGTATGCAGAAGGTGCCAAAAGCACAAGGAGAATTTTGTGCTGCATTTGCATCTTTCAAATCGATCAATGTTGTTTCTATACCCAAAGCATAGGCAGATTCCAGGATTGCATGTACATTTTTTTCTGTATAGGGGCATTGTGCTGAACGTAAAATGGTTACTCCGTTGGGATATTTTTTTGCATTTTCAGTCATGTTTCGTTTGAACGAGGGATCTTTGGAAGTTTGATCAAATTTTAGAACCATTAGGTTAAAGTCGGGTTTTGCTGTATCTGCAAGTTGAAAATGCTTCTTCAGGAAAAAATCACTGTTTACCATAAAAGACCCTTTTCTTGTGACTACAGCAACTCCGAGCATTTGTTTTTCGTTTGCTTCTTTTATACATGCTTCCAGTAATAATGTTGCATAGCCCTTTCCCTTGTATTCCTTTTTGAATCCTACAAAAATGCAATGAATAAACATATATCCCTGTGCATCAACTGGACGGTGGGCATATTCACCCGGAATGTATTCCAGCATTCCCTGATAACCACCTTCTTTTGTGACAACAATTGAGATTCGTAAACCCTTTGGGTAGTATTCTGCAAATCAGTCAATTTTCTTTTGTAGTTCTATGTGTTTTTTTGCATCTTTGTATCCACAAACGCCATAATCCCCGATATTGTCTGGGTTTAACTCAATAATTTGTACATCGCTCATTGTTGGTACCCCCCAATGTTACTCTTATTGTAGTATACCATTGGAAACTGATAATCTTTGTAGTCCGAAACCTTATACAGAAGAATCTTGATATGACTCAAAGGTAATTATCCCCCGATCTGCTGGACAATTGCAGGAATCATTTGTGCCTCTCTTCGAGGCACGATTGTCTCATCAGTTTGTGCCCCATGGAATTTGGTCAACAGCCTGTTGACCGATTATATAAAATTGATAAAACCTGTTGCAGTCTAACAACCGTAAATCAAGATCAAGCTTTTAAAAGTCTCGGATTTGTTGTTAAAATCTCGATACCAACGTCCTGAAAATCACTATCGTTGGTCATTAATTTAAGATTTTTCTTTTTACAGATGTCCACCAAAAGGGCATCATTAAAATCAACACCACCAGTCTGAAAGTCTATCAAAGCTTGATTAAGATCCAATTCATTGGCTGGTATAGAATGAATTTGGCAGAAACTTAAGATTCGTTTGGCAAATGTTTCTGCTGCCGATGCAACGGCTAAGAAATCTGATGAGTTTCTGAAATCTTTGTATTTCGGATATTGGGATTTTTTGTATCCTCTCCATTCAATCCTTGTATAGCTATTTAAGTACTCACTTAACACCATTGGGTCGAGAACGGGCTGGGCTTGTGCTGATACCAGGTTTGCAAAAGCTGTCGAGTATTGTTGGGCAAAATTATGTGGAGGATTACCGGGTGCTGGGAATAGGTAAAGCCAGACATTTGTATCTACAAGTACCTGTTCATCTGAACTGAAGCAATAGGAAGATAGATCATACGCCTTATTCTTCATTGTTATCTTCCTCCAACCAGGCTTCGTCGTAAGATTTCTTATTGGAGTAATACTTCTTGGCATTGTCTACGACGCGCTTGAGAAGCTCCATATCATCAGAAGATAGTCCCTCAACTTTCAATAGAGCCCGGATCACTTCTTCACTAAAAGAACCGTAAAGCTGCCCAATCACAACATTAAGAAAGAGCGATATTAGCATGGTTACATTTTCAAATGAAACAGTAACCTGTTTTCCATCTTTCATGAAATACTCGATCTTGCTGAATACTTTCTGTCCATCCTCAGTGGATATACAGAGCGGACTGCCTATCAGGTCCGTTACTTTTAATTTAATTTGATTATTCATATTAACTCCTTTAACTGTTAGAAGATATCTTCACTTTGCAGCTCAGACTTTAAACAGTAACTGCTTGTATCTTCTGTATTGATCTCAATATTTATACAAGTGCCGGGAAAATCATTTTCCATTTTTTGAACAGACACATTGTTTGCAGAAAACTCGTAATATCCATACCTTGATACAATCTGAAATTTCCCGCCATTCATTTGGATAAAATCTTTAATGAGCTTCAAACCAAGACCACCCGGCTGATTATCAGTTTTAGTTGTATTTCCTTCCGTCATAGCCCATTCAATAGCTTTACAGGAATCGAGCTGTAGTTTTTTTGTGTATTTTCTTACATTTTCCCGAATTCCGACTCCTGCATCAGAAATAGTAAAATCTAATCGATGTTTGTTCGGATAGAATTGTCCGCATGCAAAAATACCTGACCCAGATTGTGAATGGATGGTCGCATTCAAGAATATCTCAAAAAGACTTTGCCTGAATCGTTTTGTAAGTGCTTCCGACATGTCCGGAATTCCCTTTCCGTTCAGGTAGATATCTAGATAATCATTAAACTGATCACCAGCACTCAATTTAAAAATCTTGAAGGGTAATGTTGTCTGATTGGTATCCGGTGAATCAGGTTGATTAAATACGTTTAAAAATTTGTTTTTCCGGAGAATCGTGCTTACCTCTAGGGGCACATTGACAATAGATACGTCATTAAGGTCATCACGAAGTTGTGCAATAACGGCATATAAGGGTGCTGTCATATTGGCTTCAAAAAAACTGCATGTTGAAAAATCCAATTCAATGGAATCAAGCCAAACATCTTTCGTCTTGACGGTTATGCTGGCTATGCTGTCAAAACCATTATAATTGCTTCTGATTACAGGAACATTGAATTTCATCTAATTCTCAACTCCCACTTGTTCTTACTGCTTGGTCATTTCAAACAAGTGCTTAACATCTTTCTCTTGGGCTATGTTTGAGGTTATTCTCGGTAACAGTATTGATCGCATATTAATCCTTACTTCTAACTACTTTCATAAATATCGCAACATTACATTGTATTATAGCTCATCGCATATTCTTTTCAATAAAAACCCTTTAGCAACTACAACCACATCCATCGCGATAGATCTTTATATATCACCCAAATGTGTTTCAAACTCAAGAGTTGTCTCAGTAGAAGTTATCTAAAAGGCATCTGTTGGACAGAAACGTAGTATCCCATGTTAGTTGTAGAATGTATACATTCCATCAATTTTTTGAAATTCTGTTGACCCACATTTTGGACATCGAGGTGGTGCATCAAATGTAAATTTACCTCCGCAGATGAAAGGAGGTAAAAAGAATCACATTTTCTTTATAGGAAGCCGTTGCTGAAATTAGTCTGCATCGGATTGAAAAACCTGGTGTTTTCACCTTAGTTTTCACTGTAGTTTCCACCTTAGTTTTTTGATCTTCCACCCTAGTTTCTTCCCTAGTTTCTTCCCTAGTTTCTTCCCTAGTTTCTTGGATTTGTTTTCTTGTTTTTTCTCCACATTGTAAAATCTGACTGAGCGGGTCTGCGTTTTACCCTCAACAGATCCATGTTGAGTGGTATGTGCCAAAACGGAACTAACCACTTTCTCCTCCAGTTCACCGGATTCGAAGATGTTTTTCAGGTGCTTGGTGATTGCTGGACGCCGAACACCGAAAAGCTCAGTGATGCGATCGGTATTTGTCAAGATAGTTGTCATCTTTTTCATTTCCACGCCTGTGGGGAAATCGTAAACAAGAGCCATAAAGTGCTTTGCCTGATTCGGGGCTCAGTGAGTCCCATTTTATTATGCTATTGTCTTCTATGTTTAATTTGGTACTTATTGCGTCCCAAATGGGAAATGATGAATGAAAATTGATCAAATAAAACGCAAGCGAGTTTCATACCGTTGGAGAATTTGGCTACGCGAGTATTGTTATCCAACTTTTTGAGCGGTACTTTTCAAGAATATTCCATATACACCTAAGGGCTCAATTTGATGGTAGTACTTCAGTAATTAGAAAAAATCGGGTTCAAATGATATACTTGCTTTGCGTCACTTTAGGCTTTCGACGATAGAAGAGATGGGTCCTACATTACATTTTATAAATAGGCATAATTTTTAAAAAGCTTCTCTACAGCATTTTATTTAAACAATATAGAAAACTTGACATTGAAACAATTATACCCATAATATAGGCATAATGAAAACACAAACACCAAAACAGATTGAATTGGACGAGAATGTAAAAGAATACGAACCGTTTTTGCGAGTGAAAAAAGTCAAAGACAAAGCGTATCTCTATGAAGTTACGCAGTATTACAATTGCTACACAAAAAAGCGATGGCAAACCAGCAAGTATATTCGGAAGATTCATCCCCAGGAAGACTTGGATCACCTCACCAAAGAACCTCCTGTTATTCAGAAGAAAACGGAGAGTAATTCACTTAGCATCCAACAACTTACCAACTTTGGGGATGCGTATTTGTACCATGCACTGGTAGAAGAGCTTCATTTGAAGAAAATCCTTCTCAAATGCTTCTCTGAATCCATGACTCATTTTCTTCTATTAGCAGTAGGCTACAAACTTCTGAGTGATGGACAAGCCTTTCAACATATGGAATCGTGGCTAGAAACGTCAGATTTACCCTCGTTCTATCCGTTGTCTACTTCGTTTCATTCCGCTTCCATCTCCAAGCATCTTGCTCAAATTGGAAACGATGAAATGGATTCGATTATGCGGTTCTTTTTGCACTGGAGCCAACAAGTTCATCATGAAGGAGAATCTCTTCTCTTTGATCTGACCAGTTTTGCTTCCCAAGCATCGGATCTAGAAGAGGCAGAATATGGATATTCCAAAGACCACTCCCCCTATCCACAAATCAATATGGGACTATTGGTGAATCAAC
>CAZBOU010000027.1:0-17440 GCA_964493625.1 uncultured Caldisericota bacterium | reverse complement strand
CGTGTCTATTAAATGAAATCACCAAAGCACAACGCATCATTTTCCAGAAATTACAGATTGTGTTGCCTAACTAGTAGAAGAGTTTAGGAGTCTATGAAACAATTGTACTGCTACTTCAATAATTCCCGCAATTCTGTCAAATTGCAGGAGTGTATTCCTGTATTTAGGTTTAATTTCGGGAATACAATGCATTTTAGTTCAATTTGGTGCTAAAATTTTTTTGATGTACACATGATATAAATACGTGATATTACTTTTATATACACTTTTTATATGTATACTTGTATTGTATTTTGCATAGGAGGATTGTATGAAAGTAAAAGATGCCACTACAACAAATTATTGCATGCGAATCTCAAACGAGGAATACCGATTTCTGAAAGAAGAATCTCAAAAATTAGATTGTTCAGTGAATCATCTGTTAAAAATTCTTGTGGCTGAGTATAGAGAAAAAATAGATTCAGAGGAACTCGAAAAAGCTTTTTCGTGCATAGGATCAGATGAACAAGATATTGAATACGCATTACCAGCCCAAGCCGAGGTGATCCATGAATCATGACTTTAAAATCGTGTATCGCGGGGAAATATGGATGATCGATTGGAATCCCGGCAGAGGATCAGAGCAAACAGGTTATAGACCTTCTCTTATTGTGCAAAGAAACTCTGGGAGTGCTAATCCTCAATATGGCAATGTCATTGTTGTAACTATATCATCAAAAAGTTCGGGAAACGTTCCTTTTCATTTATTTGTGAGGAAAAATCCGGAAAATGGTCTTTCATCTGACTCGTATATTAAGTGTGAACAAATCATAACTATTTCAAAGCAGCGCCTTGTAAAAAAAATCGGACAATTACAAGAAGATTTCATGAATATAGTCTATGATACAATTAAATTGCTACTTCAATAATTCCCGCAATTCTGTCAAATTGCAGGAGTGTATTCGCTATATTATGCCAAATTGCAGGAGTTTAATCCTGTAATTCCTCGGTTTTTACGGATGCGTTTTTAAAATACGTGGTGGATGTTGATTATTGTTTCAGGGTTGAACAAAGTCTTCAAAGTTTTCCATTGTGATGGTATCAATAGTGCTGCCGATGTAGGTTTCTAAAAACTGTGATCCTTTATGCTTTGTATCTTTCATTTTTAATTCAAATCCTTTTAGTGTTCCCCCATATTCTTCGATCAAATCAACTTCCTGTTGTTCATATGTACGCCAGAAATAATAATTCTTTTTAATCCCCAAAGCAGAATCTCGTTTCATTCTCTCTACAAGTAAAAAATTCTCCCATAAATGACCCTTGTCATCTCTATACTTCATTTCATTGAAATTACGAATTAGAGCATTACGGATTCCCATATCGTAGAAATATACTTTCCTACTCTTATTGATTTCATTTCTTCTATTTCTAGCAAAAGCAGGAAGACGAAAAACAATGAAGCTTTTCTCTAACAAATCGATATAACTTATAACGGTTTTTTGATCAATACCCACAAGATTTGACAACTCGGTATAGGATACTTCCTGTCCAATTTGTAATGCTAGAGCGGTTAGTAGTCTTCGTATGTGCTCACTGTTACGTACTTGTCTGAATTCAAAAATATCCTTATACAAGTAATCCCCAGTTAATTCAATAAGATAGTTTTCCAAAGATTGTTCATTGGTAAAGTGAAACGTTTTAGGATACAAACCAAACCGAAGATAATAATCGATAGAGCTCTTTAGCTCAATGATCTGATTTTTTTTATACAGTTCGGATAGTGCTATGGGATACATCAGATATGTAATTTTTCTCCCTGTTAGGGGTTCGCTCAATTGGTTGGCTAACTCAAAACTAGAAGATCCACTAACCAGAATTTTCACACCAGGGATATAATCGATGATAAGCTTTAAGATTGTACCAATCTGTGGTACTTTTTGAGCTTCATCTAACACAAGAAGTTGAGTATTGGCAGTAAATCTTTTTAA
Source organism: uncultured Caldisericota bacterium (assembly GCA_964493625.1). GTDB lineage: Bacteria > Caldisericota > Caldisericia > UBA6126 > UBA6126 > JAGLCW01. The sequence continues at coordinate 15,473 of CAZBOU010000027.1, read as the reverse complement.
GCTTTCTATGTTAAATGTATCAAAAGCATTTTTAACAGCAGGATCGTCACATGCTACAAATTTTGTTTTTAGTGAGATCCTTTCCATTATTTTGTTTAAAAGAGTTGTTTTGCCAACTTGTCTTGGTCCATACACAAGAATGGCAGGGTGCAAAGAGCTTTCAAGAGAGAATAAAACTTGCTTTTCTAAGAATCTTTCAATATACATAATAGAAGTATACTGAATTCCCGCAATTCTGTCAAATTACAGGAGTGTATTCCCTATATTATTGCAAATTGCAGGAGTTTAATCCTGTAATTCCTATCAATTCACGGAATATTACAAGCAGAAGTTTTAAGCAGGATACTCTATAGTTACTTGCATTTTCACCCCGTCCCAGTCTACTTTGCAACCCAAAGCTTCGGTGACAAAGCGAAGTGGAATCACGGTTCTTCCTTGGACGATTTGTGGGGCAACATCTAGGTAAACGGTCTTACCATTTACCGTCGCTTCCCGCTTTCCTATATACAATGTGATGAAGATGGCATCTAGTTCATAGGTTACAGTATCCACTCGTCCAGAAGCATTTTTAGTAAACCCAACGTCCGCACCAAGCGATTCTCCTGTAAAACGGAAAGGAACAAAAGTACGCCCCGAATTTATAAAGGGAGGCACATCCAACACAACCAACTGATTGTTCACATAGGCGTTTTTGATTCCAATCGTAAGGACAATCACAACTTGTCCTTCAACTTGCTTGGATGGTTCTTTGTCTACTGGAGGCGGGGGGCCATTTTTGGGAAGGAAAGCTTGTGTTTTTGCAAGTAGTTGTTTCCAATTGTTACCCCATAGTTGAACTTCAATGCTTTCATTTTCATCAATACCACCTATCTCAATGCTTCCATCCTTCATACCATTCAGGAATTGATATTTCAACTTGGTGGTGGTTCCTGTTTTGAAGAGACCAATAGTGTCATCTCTGTATCCTGGGGCACCTGTAAACTCTATACGAATTTTCCGTTTGCCTTGTGCATCAGCATCACCAATACGTACCTGCAATCCAACCGATCCCCATTTTACTTCAAAAGTAGTCGATGTAGCCAAGTGTTTACGCCAGTTATTGCCCCATAATTGAAATTCATAGGACCCTGGCGTTTCAGGAATAGTAAATTGCAAAGTCCCATTTTTCTTCCCTAGAATATGCTGATACGTGATTTTCTTACCCGATTGTACATCATACAAATCAATCGCATCGTCACGATAACCAGGCGCATTTTTAAATGTTACCTGAACTTTCTTGCTAGGTGCAATTGTATGAATCGTCAACGGTTGGCTCAACAACACTTCTCCCCATTTAATCACGACCTTATTGCTTGTGGCCGCTTTGCTTTTCCAGTTCTGTATCCACATTTGAAATTCATAGGTACCCGGCTCTTGTGGTGCACCAAACTCAATTGATCCGCTTTTTTGCCCCTTTAACCATTGATAGGTAATTCTCTTCTGAGTAGAAGAGTTGTACAAACCTATAGCGTCATCCACTGCTCCAGAAGCCCCTGAAAAAGAAACCTTGATTCTGTGATCTGGACCTATTTCAATGGAAGCAGGACTTGCATGCAAACTTTGTGCAGACACCCTAGGTATGGAACTATATAACATCACCATGACCAACACTAAAACAGTGGAAAAAACAACAAACAATCGTTTCATTTTCATTTAGTGTCTCCTTTTCGCACGAAAGGTCAGGTCAATTTAAATGAATTATATCATACATAAATAATACTCCCCTTCCCCCATTTTTGCAATGGTATAGCTGTTTTTTATTGAACTCCTCGAATTTTAAATTTTGTTTTTGTAACCCTTTATTCTAGAAAAATGAGTACCTTTGTGATACACATTATTAAATGTATTTATCATACTTTTACCTTCGGAGGTTAAACATGAAAAGATTTTTTATTTTCATCATTGTTTCTTTTCTAGTCTTAGCAACTTGCTTTCAAAGTACTACGATTGCATCCTCCTCAAGTATCAATGATTCCTCTGGACTCCATTTCAATGATGACGAAGATGATTCCTTCTATCGTTCCTCGCTGAAACGAACTTTTATCCTTTCTCTACCAGAGTCTGACAACCCTCTCCAAGAGCAAGAAAACCTTCTTGCTTCTCTGCAAAATAGAATACCATTCACTCTTCTTCATCAGTATTCCAACGCCATAAATGCAATCGCCATCGAAGTGAGTGGCTATAATACTTGGGCACTACAGTCCCTTCCAACGCATATCTCCCTTTATCCTGCGAACGAAACAATTACGCTTGCAAGAGAAATTGTACTCGTAAGTGTCAATGCACAATTTGGATTACAATCAACTCAATGGGAAACCGAATTCACTGGTAAAAACGTGAAAGTAGGTATGATTGATACAGGAATCGACTTAAACCATGGAGATTTTTCGTACTCTTCTTCTGATTTTCCAAAAATTTACAAAGGATACGATATTACCGATGCCGATGACAATGTTCAAGATTTACGAATATATGCACATGGAACTCACGTTGGTGGAATCATTGCTGGCAATAACCCAATTGATACTTCGAGAAAAGGGATTGCCCCTGATGCCAGTTTACTAGTTTACAAAGTGTTTACCGATCAAGGAGGCTTAACTCTTGAGAGCATCATCAAAGCCATTGATATGGCTTTAGAACAAGAATGTGATGTCATCAACATGTCACTTGGATACAGTATGGAAGAGCCGATCCCCTCTATAGATAAAGACAACCCTATGTATATTGCTATAGAAAACGCCACCAAAGCTGGCATTACTGTATGCGCAGCAGCAGGTAACTACGGAGCAAGAACGAAAGAACACCCATGGAAAGTACTAGCACCATTCGTTTTTGACCATACAATCGGTGTCGCTGCTTCCGATGATCGATTAACTCGCACACTTACGATAAACAGCAGTAAAGCAACTCCCATTACGATGAATGTTCAACAGCTTCTTAATACACCCACCTTTGATGGTTGTATAGAAGGAGACTTAGTTTTAGATTGTGGCTACGGAAGCAGAGAAGAAATCAATCCTGGTAAACCTTTACATTATGCTATTGTCCACAGAGGTCCTGAAAAAGATCCCATTTCTCTTCTTGAAAAAGTACAAAACATCTCATCCAGAAATTTTTTGGGTTGTATCATTGTCGATCACAACAATAACCTGAACAGCACATTCTCCATCCTTGAAAGCAATGATGTCACAGATATCCCCGCCGAATATCTTCTCCCCACTGTTATCATCAGTCAAAATTGCTATGATGTTATCAAACCATATTTAAACCAGGATTCTATACTATCTATTTCTCCATATGAGCAATCTACCATTTCCGATTTTACCTGCACTGGGCCTTGTGGCGATGCTGATCTGGGATTTTTCAAGCCCGATGTGTGTGCCCCCGGAAAGCAAATCAGTTCTGCTGCACTAGCAAAACGAAAATCCAAAGGTCAGTATGAAGATCGTTACGAGATATGGGAAGGAACTTCCATGGCAACAGCATGTACATCTGGTGTTGTAGCACTCATAAAGGAAGCACACCCAAAATGGTCTCCTCACGATGTGAAATGTGCTCTCATGAATACCGCAGATATTTTAGTCAATCCAATGAACAACCAACCTTATTCCTATTTCTTACAAGGGTCTGGGCAAATTAATGCAAAACATGCCATTCATACACCCTTACTTATCACTCCCCCTAGTCACCAGAAGTTTGTAGATTACAATTTCTCGCATCTTCAAACACCTACAACTTCTTCATATCAACAAGTTTTTACGATAAGAAATACTACCAATGAATCCATTCAAGCCGTCCCATCGTATATAATTCACACAGGAAGAAAAAAAGAGATACAAGACCTAACACAAGTCAACCAGCGTCTTGATTTTATTTCTTTTGAACCCACAAAGATAGAGCTACAACCAGGAGAAACAACTACAGTTCAAGCCACCATCAACCCATCTCCATTTTTCTTCATATCACCAGTAGTACAAGGAGAAATCCAGTGGGATATTTCGTATGCCTCGGAGTCAGCTGAAGATCGTCCCAAGAAACTTCACGTTCCTTTCATTCTTCACAAAGAAAGCATCACACCAGTCAAAGAGGGAATTTCCAACGGACAAATTACACAAGTTTACAAGAGTCTCTACGACATTAGTTTTGAGCTCCATTCGGGTACGAAATTGCAATACCCCACTGCTTATGCACTATTCAATATTGCAGAACAACTCCGCATCTTTGTCACCGACCAAAATGACAATTCTCTTGGCGACATATACTACGGTGAATCAGTCCATCCAGGTGAATATGTGATAAAATGGGATACAACAAACTTGAAAAATGAAAAGTTCCTCTCAAAAGGCACCTACAAAGTGTATCTAGAAATCAATGGTCGATCCTATAGCCGAAATCCTTATGGTAGCGTAGAAATGCAAGATAACCCAACTGTCTATTTCTTGGATACCATCCACATTCAATAATGTAGAAGTTAGCTCATCGTAATAATGTTTAGAACTATGTAATTTTTGATCTTGTCAATAGTTCCAACCATACAAATGAAGCATACCTTTACTTTATTTGTATGGTTTCGGTGAACAACTGAAAAGTACAAGGTTTTTCTTCTCTTGCTTTGCAAAAAGAAAACTCTACAATGGAAACGAAAATCATCTCGTAGTGAATCCTTGCGTTATCGTGAAAGGAAGATCAAATGAATACAAAAGAGTTGATGAGTGAAGTTACAAGTCAAATTCAAACCAATGCCAATGTTCGAGTCGTATTTGGAGAACCTATTGACAGAGGCAACCTTACCATCATACCGGTAGCCAAAATTGTAGTCAATGGTGGTGGAGGCAGTGGAAATGGCGGAGCCATCTGCATCCCCACAGGCAAATTCAATATAGCACAAGCGCAATTTCAGCCAAAAACAATTCACAATACTCCAGCGAATGAAACAAAACCTGCTCCACCTCAAAGCTCCACAATGCAAAGCTCCACTGTGGGCATCGGACTCAGTATTGAAACGCATCCCTTAGGATATATTGAAATCTTGAACGATCATGCCAAATTCAAGCCTATTGAAGATACTACCAAAACATCGATGGCAGGAATCTTACTAGCGGCCTTTAGTATCTTTTCCGTTTTTCGTTTTATGAATTCTGTCCTGCGCATTGCAAAGCAAAAACCAAAAATGATACAAGAAAAAGGTACCAAAAACGAAAAATCTGAGTATATCAGGAAATGCAGCTCTTATAAAACACCATTGATTTCTATTGGAGGGCAAAGATAGGACTTTCTAGTATAGGAATCCCGCCAGGTATAGAGGAATCTTATTATTAAACCCTATCTCAATGCCATCTAAAAGAAGATAACCCCTGTCAACATGTTGAATTTGTCGATTGGTTTTATTCTTTCCACCCACTTCGAAATAATATGCAAGACCTTCCTTTTCTACGACAAAATCCATGGGATTTGAGAAATATAGGGTAAAATGATTCGATAATTGTGACACCAAAAAAGATTCACGAATAGAGCCCTTCATTTCACTACTATATACATAATTAGAAGCAATAGCAGGATACATGTTTGGTATTTGGAATAGTATTTTCGATCCTTTTCGGTATTTTCGATATCCAGTATCTTTTGGGTAAACAATGCGAAGGATCTCAGCGGTTTCTAACAAATCCACCAATCGATACAAAGTGTTTTTGGATACACCAAGTGAACTCGACATGCGATCAATTTGAAAAACAAATGGATTACTAGAAGCAATAATACCTAAAATTCGTTTCAATAAAATGCGATTTGAAGAACTTGAATCCGCTTCTATATCCTCATATATTACTTGGTCAACAAGTCCGTTTATTCGTAGCCAATAATCACCAATGTTTTCGTCATCAATGAAAATGGGAAGTGAACCATGGGTCAAATAATCATTGAATTCTTTCAGTATCGTGAATTTCTGTGTTAATTCATGAGAAACTTCTACATGACGAAACAATAGATCTTCCCAAGTGATAGGAGAAAGCTTCATGTCATATTTAAGACATAGATATTCACGAAATGAAAGTGGTTTTAACTTGTACAAAAGCGTTCTTCGGGATAAATCTGCTGAAGATTGATGAATACTCAAAGAGGAACTACCTGAATAGACAATTCGTTTGTCCGGATAAACATCACAGAGATTTTTCAGAATCCGATTCCAGTCTGGATATTTATGAATTTCATCGATATATAGCTCTGATCCTCCATAGTTGAAAAATTCTTGAGCAATCTCGTAGAGTCCTTCTGAAATTACAGTAGATTGGTCAGCAATAAGGTATAAGAAATCTGTAATAGATTCATTTGCATTTGCAAGACGATCTTGTATATGTTGCAACATCATGACGGTTTTTCCAGTGCCACGGAAACCTGCTATTCCGATCAGAGAAGAATTCCAAGAAATAGTGGAATACAAATATCGTTGAAATGAAGTAGGTACATGATGTAACAACCGGCTCATAATCGTGACATAGTTTTCCAGCATTGTTTTCTCCTTGCCTACAGTATACAGAATTTAAAATAAAGTTCAACACGGTTGAACATTTTTGGATGCTTTTGTTCATTAACCTTGAACTATAAAATTTGTTGCCTCAAGCCCGTCTAAAAACGTTGGTTTTTCTGCTGCTAATCTTGTAGAGTTGATGCAATAGATTGAAATTGGTAAACTTGCATGGATCGAACAATAATCATGTGATACACCCACATTGCATTATGTGGATCGTTCCACTTTCCACTGTTTTCTCCCTCCACTAACTGTCACAAATCTTTTCAGTCTTTTTACCTGCTTCTGAAGAGGTAAATCCATAGACAAACCATGTCTTTACATACATTGTACAGGAAACTATTTGTTATCCTACCTTATGATAACATTTACATCATTTTGTTCCCTCTTCTCCGTCCTAATATCGTAGAAATTAAAGATCAAGGCTCTTATTCCCCATCGATAAAATTTGAATATAATGTACATATGTTTAAAAATTTAACAATCAAAAATTTTAGAGGATTAAAGAATCTTGTTTTGGAAGATTTCAAACAGATCAACATAATAGTTGGAGATAACTCAATTGGAAAAAGCACCATATTGGATGCTCTCTATATAGGGATCAACCCCAATAACCCAAACCTTCCCACCAAAACCAATATTTTTCGCAACATTGATGAGATTCAAACCAAAAAAGCTGGAGAAGAATACTGGAAAACCTTTTTTTATGATTTTGATTTTCAAAACACAATCGAACTTACGTTTAATAAAGATACTAGCGGAAACCGAACTATACAAATTTCCCCCTTCAATTCTACGAGTGTTGACAGTCAACTTCAAAAAAGTGAAGTACATGAACCATCAACATTTTACGATTCTAGCGATACTTCCTTCAGAAACATTATTGGGCTACAAATTGACTCTGCTTTACATGACAAACTGTCTCAATCACGATTGTTTTTAGACCACAAAGGATTACAATCCGTCATTGACAAGGATTACACTGAACTTCTGAATGGTGTATACTTGAATAATCTAACAAATAGCAAACCGACTATTATTTCTTCTCAATTTGATGATTTGGTTCGATTAAACAACAAAACAAAACTGATATCTTTTTTGACAAAGCTAGAACCCACTATTCGGGATATTAACCACTTGTCCAATACACTCGTTGCGACCGATACCCGATTTTCTGAAGCCATAAACATTGGAACCTATGGCAATGGATTTGTTAAATTCTTATCAATACTCACCTTTATTCTTTCATTGGAGAAAGCCAACATTTGTCTTATTGATGAAATTGAGAATGGACTATACCATACCAAACAACAAACCCTATGGAAATCAATATTATCTCTAGCTAACGTAAATCAAGATTTGCAGTTATTCATCACTACACATTCTTTAGAAATGATTCACAATCTCTATCAAACAAGCCAAGATATGAGTTATTGCGACAAAATCAACCTCTATCGCATTGAAAAAAATGTCAACAATGAAACACAGGCTTTCCGATACACTTACGAACAATACTTATATGCAATGAAAGAAAAAATGGATGTCCGTTAATCAAAGTATCGAGGTTTCGTTAGAAAACTGCCAAACCTTGATTCTTTGCGAAAGTACTAAAAGCGGTTTAGATATAAATTTTTTACAAGAAGTCATTCAAAGTCTGAATATCTTAAAATTAACGCCGTATCACATTAAACCAAAAGGTTCTATTAGTGAAGTTCTCGAGTATTTAGAAAATGGTCTTCACACAGAAAATGTGGTAACCACAAAAAAGCTAAAATCATTAGTCATAATTGTAGACGCAGATGAAGAACCACAAAAACGTTTCCAAGATATTGTAAAAAAGCTAAGTGCCTATAAGACTTTTAACTGTCCTGAATACATTGGATCATCTCCAAATACTAACTGGCAGAATATTTCAGTGTTCATCTATCTTTTTCCAAATAATCAATGCAAGGGTAGTATCGAAACCCTATGCTTAGAAACTCTAGATAAAAAAAGATGGGCTGCATAAAACAATATTTCAGTTGCCTTTCAAGCCAATCTATTGATACAAATATGACTGAAAATATCCTTTCAAAATCACAATTTCGTGTTTTTTTTGCGTCGCCAAATCCCAATGAATATGTTAAATCCATACTTCGTGTAGTTGATTTCAACCATGCATCATTTCAACCACTGAAAATATTTCTAACCAAAATCTTTCAGAATTAACTTATCCACAATTAGAGCTAAATGCAGGTAATAATAAGAGGATTAGTTTCTTGTACTGGGTTAGAACAAAAACTGCCATACATCCCGATAAATGGGGACACCATCTTCGTCATATTGAAGAGCTTTGTCAGCAACATGAGTACCATGTGCTCTTTCACCAGCAGGAGGAGGAAAGGTTGCTACCAAGGCATGGCTTCCTAAATAGGGTGGTGAAGAGCCCTCTACCTCAACAGGCTTCCCAAAAGAATCCAGATCCAGCGCCTTCATTAAGGCAGGTTGATGCTTTGCTATCATCGTATCACCTTTGTGCCAGAAAAGATAGAAATTTTCAGGTGGGGTAAGAAACGTTCCTTCTTTGAGCCATGATGCAAGAGAACCCCTGCGTACGTCGACACCTGCAAAAGATACACAATGATCCACACAGTGATGTTTCGCAATGTACAATGCATGGCCAGCACCTTGAGAATGACCACTAATCACTACTTTAGACCAATTGATTTGATCCTCTGCATCTAGATACTGACCCCATTCTTCCTGCGGATACGCATCTTTTAAAAACGTCAATAGACTTCGTATCCTACCTTCAATAGAATTCACAGCATCAACGCTTACATTGTCAGAAACATCCTCGCCCGTCACAATCTCTTTTCTTGCTTTTTCATGACAATCATTGTCCTTGTCATAAGGACAAATTTGTATATTGATACTCCGGTCGTTTGGATATCGCAAACAAATTGTATGAAGTCCAGCTTTTGCAGCTTCCTCATTTAAAACGGTATAGAAATCAGGTGTTGCTCCCGTCCCTGGCAAAAAAACCCACAAGGTATCTGTTTTTTGATCGGTAGAATCAAGAATACTCACATAATGTGGCTCATTCCATTTCTGAATCGAAGAATTTGTCTCAGAGGGCAAAATCCATCTGGACTGTATCATACTTTCGCTATTCGTATGTTTCACAACCATATTCTGCGAATTTGTTACATTAAATAGATCTTGCGTATTTGATGCAGCCACCCAATGAGTCCCAAAAAGGATCCAGCTTGAGAGCATAATACTCAACATAACCGAAATCAATTTTTTCATGTTCCACCTCGCTACTTTATTTTACAAGATTCTTACCTGTTTTACATCGCATGGCACAAAAAAATTACACAAGGTATTGGGCAAAGATCAATACACCACCTCTTTTGAAATCTGGTTTTTATTACAAACAATTAGCAGTACATGGCAATAAATCGTAAAAGAAACTTGTCATATTTTCAGTATTGTATATAATCATTTTATGACATTTGGTATATGTATTTTTAGGAGGTTATTATGAATAGTACATTGACCAATATCGGTATAACGCTTAAAAATCTTCGAGAACAAGCTGGTTTCACTCAAAACAATATTGCAAATTTTCTTTCAGTAGATCAAAGCCTTGTTTCCAAAATTGAAAAGGGTGAACGATCCATTACATCAGATATGCTGGATCGCCTATCAGCTTTGTTTGGGATAGATACATCTTTTTTTGTAAATGGGTATGTGAAAGAGAAAACAATGAACTACTCCCTCAGAGCAAATGACATTAACACAAATGATTGCGAAATTATTTCCGCCATACATCGTATTGCTCTCAACTGCGATTTTATGACAAAACAACTCAAAACCACATTAAAAGAAGACAACGAGCATGAATGATCTGGATATTTGGAAAAAAGCAGAAAAGGTTCGAAAGGTCTTGGGTGAGGATTCTGTATCACCAATTGACTTGTTTACATTAACAAAATCAATAGATGGACTATCTATAGTTTATTATCCAATGGGTGAGAATATTAGCGGTATATGTGTTAAGGGTCGGTATAACAATGTCATTGCCATCAATTCACTTATGACACTTGGCAGGCAACGTTTCACTTTAGCTCATGAGCTTTTTCATCTTTACTACGACATTAAACCCTCCACGTCAATTTGCCCAAAAAGTATTGGTGTAGGTAATGAAAAGGAGGTTCAAGCAGATCAATTTGCTTCCTATTTACTAATGCCACCATTGGCACTCACAGACATGATTCAAAAAGGTAAAGAAAATTCTCGGGAAAATATCACTCTTGAACAAGTTGTTTTTCTTGAGCAATACTATCAAATAAGTAGACAAGCTATTTTGTACCGATTAATTCAAGAAAAAGAATTGTCTATACACGATGCCGAAAAAATGAGACAGAATATCATCCTAGCTGCCATCAATTTAGGGTATGACGATACTTTGTACAAACCATCCCCCATCAATAAACGCTATAAAACGTATGGTTACTACATTAAACAAGCAGAAGCTGTTTACGAAAGGGGATTAATATCAAGAGGTAAGTACGAAGAACTTCTTTTAGAAGCATTTCGCTCTGATTTAGTTTATGGGGAAGAAATTGACGAAGAAATTCTCGATTAATCCAATATTCTTCGATACTGATTGTATCTCTGCATTTTTATGGGTTCAAAACGAAAGTATTCTAGTCAAATTGTATCCCAGTAGGATTGTTATTCCAAAACCAGTCTATGATGAAATTTCATATCCTGGTGTTCAGCACCTTAAAAATCGAATCGATACACTGTTATCAAACAAACAAGCCTTTATCGAAGTGATATCAGTAAAAAGCGAATCTTTTGCTTTGTATCAACAATTAACGTTATCCCCTAAAAAGAATCATAGAATTATTGGTAAAGGGGAAGCGGCTGCAATCGTTTTAGCAAAAGAAGTAAATGGTATTGTTGGTAGTAACAACTTAAAGGATGTTAGTGTTTACATTAAAAAATTCAACTTAAAACACTTAACAACCGGTGATATTTTGTTAGAAGCATTGAAACGAGGAATATTAACGGAGAATCATGGAAACATAATTTGGAATTCCATGCTGAAGAAAAAAAGAAGATTAGGCTGGAGTAGCTTTTCAGATTTTATCAAATTTAAAAAAAAGCAATCATAGACGTTTCCTTCTGGTTTTGTAAGAATGTGACTTAGAAAGAATAAACCAGCTTGTTTGTATCTTGCTTTCGTGGTAAAATGACCGAAATCAATTTTTTCATGTTCCACCTCGCTACTTTATTTTACAAGATTCTTACCTGTTTTACACAGCATTGCACAAAAAAGTTACACAAGGTATTGGGCAAAGATCAACACACCACCTCTTTTGAAATCTAATTCTATAACAATCTTATCAAGTCTAAAAGCAATAAAGAATCAAAAAACTTTACCTTTCTATCTTCGAATGGTATATAAGAAGAAAAAACTTGGATGGACATAAATGTGAATGGTGAGAACCATAGTGAAGAATTGTTGTAAGAACACCACATCAATACAAATAAAACTCGCAGGAGGATATGATGAGTAAAGACAAATATGCAACAGAAGACCCTCGAATGAAAGAGGCAAGATCAGCCCTTGAAGGTGGTTTTTGGCTCCTCGTAGTGGCTACCTATCTTATCATTAGCTTTGTTTTTCGCATCTGGCATTTTTCATGGATCATCTTTATCATAGCAGCTGCTATCCAACAAATTGTACGTGCTATATATCTATACAAGCTTCCCAGCCCTCCCACAGAGGAGGATCGAAATGAATCATAAATCTATAGCTCTCTCAGCCATCATAGTATGGTCCATTGTAGCCATTCTTTTTACCGGTATATTTATCTATTTCCTTGTAGGTCGACCTTCCAGGTTTTCGCTAATGTCCAAACGCTTTGATACCGAAACCATTATAGAAAAGAAAACACTGGATAGTTCTGATATTCATTCTCTGGATATTGACTGGGATGCTGGTCAGATTCAGATTTTGCCATCAACAGGACAAGATATCATCATCACGCAATCTTCATATTATCAAGTAGAACCATTTCAATCCTCCATCCAGGGAGATATTCTTGAAATCCATCAAACCGATTCAGGTTTTTACATCTTCCCTTTTTCGCGATTCCATTCATCCAATATCACCATCGAAGTTCCCCCCATGTACCTTGAAACCCTTCAACTCTCTCTAACCAGCGGAAGCTGTAATGGCAACGATCTAGCAGCAGAACATCTCTATGTATCGATCACATCAGGCAGGGTAACATTGAATGGACGTTTTCAGAACATCACATCCGAACTCACCAGTGGAAACGTTTCTATCGAAACTAACAACCTGCCAGACAATCTATTCGTAGAAATGACAAGTGGAGACATGGCATTAAAAATTCCTGACAATGATGGCTTTCAAGTGAAACTCGACAAAACATCAGGAAAATTCCAAAGTGATTTTGACTTCCTGGTCAACCCAGAACAAGAAGATATTTACATCTACAAATCCACATCTTCTCGCAAATATTCTGTTGACATGACCAGCGGTCATTTTGAACTGAGAAAACTCCAACCTAGCCATTCAAAAGCAAAATCAAACACAGTAATTAAGTCTAGATTGATTGAAATCGGATACGATCGGAATGGTAATAAACTACCACCACCATTATTGTTCCCTTGGCAAAAAACGAAGTAAAAACACTCACTGTCGAATGGATGGGTTCCACCCAAACCATTCACGGGAAGTATATAAAAAACATTGCCTTTTAAGCCTTTTCACCGTATATTTATTCAAAGAAAAAAAGTATGTGGGGAGTTTTAATGAGACATATTACATCTTGTATTCTTTCGGTGCTATTGGGAATTTTAGTATTGTTCCCACCTGTCTTTTCTCATTCTACCCCTGCTTCCTCTGCTGATGAATTTCAATATACCAACTGGCCCTTGATTCGAATGGATGCACAGAATACAGGATTTACAACTGCGTCCTTGCCTACAACCATGGAATATGCAGGAATACTTCCCATTCATAGCCATCATGCACCCATTGTAGGCAACAACTGCTACTACCTGATTGAATGGAAAACAGGGATTTTACACTGCTATGCAGCCCATACTCAAAAGCTGGTATGGAAGAAGCAATATTCCAGTATGAAAAGCTCCCAGGCAGAAGATATGCGGTATGGGAATGTATGTGCTTTTTCTGAAGCGACCAACCAACTGCTATTACTGGAAACAGCAGAAGGGGATTGGTGGAGGAAAGAAAACTTTGTCTCGCGAGTCTATGCCTTGCATCCTCAAAATGGTGATATTCAATGGCAAGCAGATATTGAAGGATACTATGCCAATAGTATTAATTTGACTACCACCCAGGCGTTTGTCAAAGTGATTGATATTCAACGAACGGAAACCAGTAATTATATGAGTCAGAAACACAGAATCCTCAGCTACGATCTTCGAACAGGACAGAAACAATGGGAATCCAATGATATTCCTGGAGGAGAATGCTATTGGCATTCCAATTCTATTGCATTAGGATCAAAGTTTCTTATCACTACTTCAGGACATTATTGGACAACCGATTTGCACGAGTATATTGCTTGTAGCAGTCCCTGTTATATAAGTATCATTAACATTAAGACTGGATATCATCAACACACAAAGATTATTGATGACTTTCAATCCCTTAGTTCACCTTTATTTCTACACAATAGTTTTTATGTAGTATTGAATCGAGTCAACGCAGCGTATCTTTTTCAACTCAGTATTATTAACGGAAAAGTAAGTTTACAAAACGATTACCGTATTACCAATTCACCTAGCTATTTCTTGACATTTATTCATTTAGCTACAAAAAGTAATGATATTTTTTCTTTAGGCTATGATGGACATCTTTTATGCTTATCGACTGAAAAAGTGGATTTGATATGGCAAAAACAAGTTGGAGATAACAGCTCGAGAGCTCCTTATTTTTGCAATGAAGAATATTTAGTAGTGTGTACACAACGTGATGCTCATCTCACATTGCAATACTTCGATCCCATGAATGGTACTGAGCTCTTTTCTACTTCTGTACCGTATGAGGGAGCTCCACCTCGTGAACTTGTTGGAACTGATAATCATCTGTGGGTTCTGTGTGGAGAAGGAGTTTTTTACCATGATCTATACGGCTATCAAATTGTCCACTTCACTCCACCCCCTCCTCCTTCTATCACGGTCACTCCCTTAGAGATTCAAAATACTTGCTGGGTAGGGACAACGGATCCTTTCCATCATACTCTTACTGTTACTACACAAGGTCACATTGAAGGCACCATTCAATGCGGTGCATCTTGGATTCGATTGAATACTCATCGCGTACATGAACATCTTACTTCTGTTCAGGTAGAAGTACAACCATCAGGACAATCCGTTGGAGTACATCGAGCTACTATTGTCTTTGATACCAATGCAGGACAAATTGATGTACAGGTTCGTCTGATTGTTCTGCTTCCTCCACAGCTCTCTATTATTCCCAACGAAGTAACATCTACGATAGTAGAAGGATCTTCTCCTTCTCCCCCTCCTACTCTCTTTCATGTAGAGAATACAGGAGGGCCTGGTTTGGAAGGATCCTTGTCCTGTCAAGAATCGTGGATTCAGCTCTCCGAACATGTGATTGATGACAATTTAATGAGCTTTACAGCAACGTACCATACAGAATCCTTGTCTTCTGGTATATACAAAGCTACGATTGTAGCCACCAGCAATGGAGGAAATCAAACCATACCCATTGTTCTTACAGTTATTCCCAAACCGTATCTTGTCGTTACCCCGATGCACATTCGCAAACAAGTAGCCATTGGGAGTAGTGAATCCGATACCTTGTTTCTTTCCAATACGGGAGGACCGGGAT
>CAZBOU010000026.1:0-18889 GCA_964493625.1 uncultured Caldisericota bacterium | reverse complement strand
AGTGCTACCTTCACACGGTAGAAGTCGTTGGTTCAAACCCAATCGCGCCCATAAAAGACCAGTCTTCGGACTGGTTTTTGGTTTGTTAGGCGTTAATGTGCGTTTATACAGGAGTGCTACCGTGTGAAGGTGGAAGTAGAGATGAAGTTTGGAAAATGTTCTCAAAGGGAATATGGATAATAAACAAATTGAGTCATTAGTATGATAAAATATTAATGTTATGACTCACAATAAAATTTAAGCAGGGAGTCCGATGGAATCAAAGAATTTCACGTTCATTGACTTGTTTGCCGGAGCAGGCGGCCTTAGTTTAGGGCTTGAGCAAGCAGGTTTTACCTCAATATTTGCCAATGAAATAGACAGCAATGCAGCATTAACATATAAGACTAATAGAACATTGGATGATAATCACGTCTTCATAGGAGATATTACTTATCTAAATGAACATTTACATGAAGTAGCTGAAGGTATTGATAACCCGTTTTTGGTTTGTGGGGGTCCTCCTTGCCAAGGTTTTTCGATGGCAAACCGACAGCGGTTGATTGATGACCCAAGGAATCATCTTTACCTTGAATACCTAAAATTTCTTAAGAGAGTTAAACCTCATTTTTTTATCATGGAAAATGTACGGGGAATGACTCAGAAAATTGACGAGGTCATGGATAATTTTCATGAGTATATGGGACAAGAGTATGATATCTCATATAGTCTTTTGAATGCAAAAGAGTATAATATCCCGCAAAACCGTGAAAGGTTATTCATCATTGGGAATAATCTAGGTATTAATACCAATGATATTATCTTTTTAATATTTTCCCAGAAACAGCAATCATTTACACTGTTTGATGCTATAGGTGACTTACCTGAATTAAAGCCGAATCCAAATAAAAACAACACTAAAATTGAGAATAACGAAATAGGATATTTTAAACGTAATTATACTTATAAAGAGACTGAGTATAGAGAATATATCAATAAAGGCAAGGTAATTGATTATCTGTATAACCATAAGAATCGTTATAACAATGATCGAGATATAGAAATCTTTAAGAGGTTGCCACAAGGTGCAAATTCACTTGATGAGTCGATTAAGGACATCATGCCTTATACTTCGAGAAATCACATGTTTAAAGATAAGTATTTCAAGCTTAAATATGATGAGATTTCCAAAACGATTACATCCCATATGAGAAATGATTGTAATATGTATATTCATCCCACACAGCCACGAGGATTGTCTCCTCGCGAAGCTGCAAGAATTCAGACATTCCCAGATGACTATGTGTTCTATGGCCCTCAGAACAGCTGGTATCAGCAAATAGGGAATGCCGTTCCGGTTAAACTGGCAGAATTGATTGGGAGGGCAATTAAAGCATGTCTGAATTAAGCCATTTGGAGCTATTCTCAGGAATCGGAGGATTTCATCGTGCCTTTGACTTGCTAGGAATTGATCACAACATAGAGGTTCCTTGTGTGGGATATTCTGAAATCGATCAACAAGCAATTAAAACATATCAAGCAAATTACGATGTTAGTTCATCAGTAGATCTCGGAGATATTGTATCTTTTACAGAGAATCAAGAAACAATCGGCAAGCTTCCAGATTTTAAAATTTTAACTGGAGGGTTTCCTTGTCAAGCCTTTAGTATGATGGGATTTAAAAATGGATTTCAGGATGAAAGAGGGAATTTGTTTTTTAATATCTTGAAAATCTTGATAGAGAAGAGACCCCCTTTTGTACTGCTGGAGAATGTGAGGAATCTTGTAACTCATGACAAAAAACGAACCTTTGCAATCATACGAGAATCTTTAGTTGGCATAGGGTATCATATCTATTTCGATATCTTTAACAGCAATGATTTTGGACTCGCTCAAAAAAGAAACCGCATTTTTATCTTTGCTACTAGAGAGTCTCTTCCCTCTACATTTGAGTTTTCACAAGATAAGATAAAAACTGTTTTTGATGAGTTCCTTAAAATAAATACTCATTCTCTTGAGATACAGAGAGATGTGTTGGATGTCCTCGATAGAACGGTGAATGATAAAAAGTATTTTCTATCGGAACGGATCAAGCCAACTATTCTTTCTGATGGAACAGGTTCCTATTATAGTAAATCGATGATCAACTGCCTGATTGCCCGTCCCTTAACAGCCACAATGGTTAAGCTTCATCGTGCTAATCAAGATAACTATTATTCACTGGAATTTCTTCAAAGCAAGGACCCTTATGCCCATGCTTTTCTCCATCAGTCGACTTACAATTTATTGGAAAAGGAAATAAGGAGATTGACTCCAAAGGAAGCGCTTCTTTTACAGGGGTTTTCAAGTGATTTTTATGGGAATGCTATAAAGAAGAGAGTAAGTGAATTCCAACTGATGAAACAGGCAGGAAATGCAGTAAGCGTGAACACAGTTTATGCTATATTATATTATTTATTTGTGTATAATGGGTTATAATGATATGAGGAGCACTTAATGCTAAACTTGTTCAAGGTCCATGCTGAAAACACTATCGGAATCAAGAAACTTACCGATGCTGATCTTGGTGCAGGGAAATCCCATCAGACTCACATTGGCCTCTATAGTGATGTGCTCACGTTTCTTCCAGATCATGACCACGCTGAGAAAGGGCTTCTAATTCATGACATTAATTATGAGTTTGTTGAGGTCTACTTTGATAGGATAACCAATCCTGACGGTACAACTAGGAGTCCCAAATTCCGTTTGGGGACTAGTGAATTTTCATTAGTAAATAGGATACGATACGTTGTTCAAGAAACACCGGAGAAAGAATGGTTTCTTATTTGGTTTGGAACGGATTTAGGTAAGATAATTACGGTTTTATTCACCAAAGAAGATGATCTGTTTAATCAATTGAAAGACTATATGGGAGATTTCTTTTTAGATTCTATGAAAGTGCTTTCACCGAAGATTCAGCAATACGAAGAAATTGTTTTGCTGTTACAGAACTATATCATCCCAATTCTAAAGCCGGATCTTGAGATGAATATCAAGAAAATACAACTGCAGAGAATGCTGGACCAAAAGGGAAGGGACTTAGATAATATCTTCAATCTCACTGACTTCTCTTCTTATTTACAGCAAATAGCGATAGAGCATCTTTCCGTATTTCTCGAAAGCAAAAAGCAGAAAGGTCAGATTGTTGATTTTGAGATCTTGCCAATTGGTGCAAATAAATATGCAAATTATTGCAAAATTATTATGAACAATAAGGTTGTAAGAAATGTCTTATTGAAAATTTCAACATTTGAAGAGCAACAAGAATTTAACTTGACATTAGATGAATTACTATTGTTTCAGGAGAAAGGTGACTTTGGAGTATTTAGTATATTCAATGTTGACGAGCAGGGTTGTGCATTAAGAATTTGCTCCTCACTGAAAGTTGTGTTGAGCTATCTATCTAGATATCAAATAAACGACCTCCTTATGAATTGTAAGAAAGTTTCTCAAATTATTGTTGATGTTCTTATCATAAGGGTTAATTTATCATTTTTGAAAATGAGTAAGGTGAAAATATTGTATATAGAATGAACCTTACATTATATAAAAATAATGTTATGGCATAAAAACATAATAGAATTATAAAAAAAATCCTCATATATAGCTTTGCTCAAAGTCATTAAACATTTCGTAAAGCAAAAGAAAAATTGTTCATTCCAATATATTGAGCTATAATGAATTCCAAGGACATTAACATGAATAAGAATTATGATGAATTGTACCGTAAATTGGCTGTAGCGCATGCAACACTAATAAAGCAAAATCAACTTCTTTCACATGATGAATGTAAAACTCAATTAAAAGAAAAAATGTATGAATTAGATTCAAGTCTTGATGAATCCTATATACATGAAGTAGTCGAAGAAGCTTTTCTGCCATATACAGTTCAGAAAATTTCATCTGAAGCTGCAGTTGTCCCTAAAAATATCTATCCTTGGGTTTTGGAAGAAGAATTTACAGAAAAGAAGTCAGCGACCTATTGGAATGCCTATGCTCTTAATCTGAAGAAATATATGCACTTAACTGATGAGCAGATTACTGAATTGCGAGATGATTGTTTGGTGATCACAAATCGCTTAGTTTCACCAAGAAGTGAATATATAAAATCAAAAAGCGATCAATTCAACAAGAAAGGTCTTGTATATGGAAATGTTCAGTCAGGAAAAACTGCTACCTTTGGAGGTGTAATTGCACAATATGTCTCGAAGGGATGTCGTATCGTTATTGTCTTATCTGGCACACTTAATAATCTGAGAGAACAAACATTAAATCGGCTGAGAAGAGATCTTGGAATTGACCATCCACCGATTAGTAATATGCACTGGCATCTTATCACAGATCCAGATGACCTTTTAAGGAAAAATTGTCAAAAAATAGATAGTGTATTATCTAACCAAGATACAGTTTTATTTGGAGTTTTCAAGAAAAATTCACAGGTGCTAAAGCATTTAAATAATAGGTTTCTAAAACTAAACAATCAATCTTTTCTTTCAAATTATCAAGCACTCATAATCGATGATGAATGTGACCAAGCCTCTATTAATGTTGCAAATATCTCAGCTGATGAAAGGAGCGCAATTAATAAACAGATCATTCAATTATTCAAATATCTGCCACGATACTCATATATTGGTTTTACAGCAACACCTTATGCCAATGTTCTTAATGAACCACCTGGAGAATATAGTCTGTATCCATCTGATTTTATTGTAGCTCTCCCTGAAAAGCAAGATTATTATGGAGCTTCCAAGATATTTGGATTGGGTGAAGAATTTGAAGACTATGATACAGGATTGCCAACGCTAGATATAATAAATCCGTATAATAAGAATGGGAAAAGAAAAGATGAAGTTTTCAGTAGTATAGAATTACAATTATTGGAAAATGCTATACGTTATTTTCTATTAGCAACAGCTTGTAAATATGAGAGAGCTGAATCTATTCCTAATTCTGAAAGTCTTCTTTCTCATTCCACAATGATGATACATTGTTCTCATAAGATTATTGATCAAAGAGAAATACTGAGTAAAGTAAAAGCAATTTATAAGAATATTGTTGATGAATACAACCAAGTTGATAATGAACTCTCTAAAGGATACTTCAAAGCAGTCTGGGATAAAGAGTATGTAGCAAGAGCTGAAAATAATAGAGTAGCGATAAAAGAGCAGTTCCCTGAGGATACATTAAAAAGATTGCCAGAACCATCTTTTAATAGGTTATTTGGCTTGTTAGCAACAATAATTGAGAAGACAGAATTAAAAATCGATAACGGTGAAGCATCCGACCATGAACGATTAGTGTATGATGATGAAAACCCTGCTGTTTATATCGCTACAGGAGGCAATACGCTATCTAGAGGTCTGACTTTGGAAGGCTTGGTTGTAAGTTTCTTTTCCCGATCTACAAAGACCTATGATTCTTTGATGCAAATGGGACGATGGTTTGGGTATCGCCGAGGGTATGAAGATCTACCTAGGTTGTGGATGCCCTATGAAGTAATGATTAATTTTAGGTTTTTAGCAGGATTAGATATTGATTTAAGAGAATCAATAAAGCGCTATGAACTTGATGCATCTCCTAGGCAAGTAGCATTGGCGATTCGTACAAATCCACATATGCAGATCGTAAGAAAAATGGCTATGCAAAATGCAGTACAAGCTTCAGTGAATTTAGCAGGACATAGGCCTCAAACAATCTATTTTAGGAAGGATACTTACTGGTTACATGATAATATAGAAGCAGCAAAAAATCTCGTTCGATCTAGTGTTAAAAAGAATATAGTAACCCATAAACCTATTAAACAAATAAGAAGCAATTATCTTTTTGAGGACATTAATTTTGAAGATTTAACACAATTCCTAGAAGAATATCAGTTTCATATGAGCTCGGTAGGGCTTTCAAAAGATCTGTTATTAGGATTCATCAGTAAGGCCAAAGAAAATGGTTATTTAGATTCTTGGAATTTAGTACTGAAATCTGTTTCCAACACAAATAAAGTAATAAAATGCGAGCTCTTCAAGGATTTTCTTGATATACCTATCAATTATTTGATTCGTGGACAGATTGATGATATTCCTGGACGTGTAAATCTGAAGGCAATTACATCGCCTGGTGATATATTATGTGATACTGAGATTCACAATCCAGCTAGATTTAGCTATAAGGAGCAATTTGAACAACGCGACTATTATTTTAAAGAAAAAGGGAAAAAAACACCAGGGCTTGTAATATTGTATCCAATCTATAGTAAATCCAAATCTAGTTCAAAGGATAGGCTTCCTTTGACTCTTGATAAGGATATAATAGGTGTTGCTTTTGTATTTCCAATGATTGCTCAAAACACAGGTCTATATGATTCTGTTGTTGTGAATTTACCTGATTATAACCCAGTAGATGAGGACTATGATGATCTCAATTGAGCGCTCAGAAATTATACAAATTTGGAATAGGAAGCTAGAAAAGGAAGATTATTCTTGGGAGAATATGGACATTGTCTTGAAGGGTATGCCAGTTTTTATTGGATTATCAAAGCAAGGAGAATCTTCCATTGTCTTTGTACAAAATTCTTCAGCACAAGTAATACAAAAAATGCAGTTCGGAAAATTATATTTACAAAGTTTGTATGCTGAAGATATTAAGAGGAATGTTCTTGTTTTGGAATGTATAGATGTTGATTATCTATCACTATTTGCGGTGATGTGCGTTTCCACCTTAATTGAATTAGATTCGAAACATGGAGAATTCAATTTAGAAGAGGAAATGATTACGGAATGTAAGGTATGGGAAAAAGTTTTCAAAGAGGATAGCGAAAATGAAGAGCTTGGCCTTCTTGGTGAACTCTACATTTTCGATTTATTACGATCTTTTGCTTATAATAATTTCGTTTGGAATTATCCAATCAAGTCCACAAAAGATTTTCAACTATCAAAGCAAAGCGATCTTGAAGTAAAGACTACTCACAGACGAAGAGGATATTTTGTATCAATTCATGGATTGCAACAGTTACTTCAAAATGAAGCTAAGAGTCTTTATTTGGTTTTTGTCAGATTAGAACATGTTGCAAAAAACGGCGATATTTCTCTAAACACGCTTTATGAAAGAAATAAAGTGTGTCTGACACCCCAACAGATGATGGCTTTAGGAAACATCAATCAAGATATTCGTTCTCGTACATATAATGTTCTTGAATCGAAAATATTTACTATTAATAATTTATTTCCAAGAATTATTCCTTCATCGTTGAAAAGCATTCCTGGAAATGATCGGATTGGTTCTGTACAATACAGTTTAGAATTATCTGATTATCCATCACAAGATTTACATGAATTTTTAAAAGAAATGAGGTAAGACATTGTACCAAGGTTATGAATATACCGATGATAGTTGGTTGCGATATAATGGCAATATTTTTCTTAAGTCACTTGATGGGTCAAGTATAATTAGGACTGATTTACTTTTAAGGGAAGCCGTACAAAACTCTTATGATGCAAAAAAGGAGAAGGAAAAACCTGTCCAATTTTTTCTAAATGGGAAGCATTTATCCGATTCTCAAGCAAATTATTTAGCAGGTTTTCTTCAATGTGTTGACGGGCAAGCCTCTTTAGATTTGTCATCAAGGATTAAAGAAAACTTGTTTTGTCTTGAAGTTGCTGACAAAGGTACAGTTGGGTTGCAAGGTCCTTGCCAACAGTACGACTCTGAAGGTAACGAGCTTTTATCAGACTCCTATAACTACAGAGATTTTGTATTAATGATGGGTGGCGGTAAAGATGGAGATTTAGGAGGGATATTTGGGATAGGAAAAGCTTCCTTCTTTCTAGTCTCTAGTTTGTATGCTGTAGTGATCTATTCTAGAACAGTTTATCGTGGAAAACCAGAAACAAGGCTTATAATTCGCTTTTTTCAAGATGATTCATCAGGTGAAATGAAAAAATATTGGGTTGGTGACAATAATGAGAATAAGTGCCAAAAGGAAAGAAGCCCATATCCTTTTATCAATGAAAAGGCAGACTCTTTTGCACAGAATATTGGCATGATGAAATATGAAGAAGATGAATTTGGAACCAGCGTAATGATTCTAGGATGTTCACTTGAAGATGAAAACGAGGATGAAAACAACAATTCCTCCGAATATGTTCTAAGCGAATATATCCCTAGAAGAATACCTCACTGGTTTTGGCCAAAGATGATTACTGAAGATAAAAGCAAGAAAATCGATTTTTACATAACTCTTGATGGAGTCCCTATTCCCTTGCTGCATCCGATGGAAGCTTTTTCCCCGTATTTTTATTACAATTTTACCTATAATAATTGGCTAGAAAAAGAAAATAATGAAGAAGGTCGAATAGAATGTAAAAATCCAAAAGCAATATTAGGTTATGTGACTACAAAAAAAATACCGGCACCTTTAGTGAATACGAATATTCGAGAATTGATCGGGGAAGGTAATAATGTTTGTCTAGCCTATATGAGAAATGTTGAACTAATCGTAAAATATGAACAATATTACCTTCCAGGACTAGGTGATGATGTTTTATTAGCAATGTTTCATACCAACCCTGTTGGCCATGCTACAGACGAACCAGTTGGAACAGTGGAATTAGCATTTCGTAATTCTGAAAATCAAACACATGATAAATGGTCAGAAAACCAAGTACAAGGAAGACAAAGAACTTACGTACGTATAGGATTAAGACGAATTAAAGAATATCTGAAAACTACTTATGATTATGGGGAATTGCCTAAAAGTGAAGCAGAGATCTCGATTGCTTTTGCAAGTGAGTTAGGCCGTTTCCTAGCTTCTACAAAAGGGTCTAGCTCTTCTAATCTAGGTGGTTCTTCTGGTTCATCCTCTAAACAAAAAGTTAAAGCAACTTTTGAGATTTTTGGTACTCCACAATTTTTGGATGATAGACAATTTTCTAGAAGAGTAGTTTATCGATTAAAAACAAAGAAGTGGCCCACACCCTTAAAACCATCAATTTCAGTTATTTTGGCTGATGGTAGTAGAAGTAAAGAACTAAATTATGTGGTTTTGGAGGAAATTTCTTTTTCTATCGACACAAATGGGGTGAATAGAGAGACTATACCTTTAGAAAATGGAATGTTAAGAATTGATCGAGATGGCTCCTATTTTTTTACGTTTGTCATTGAGGGGAATATTAAATTTGAATGTAAGCTAATAGAGGTTCAAAATGAAGAAGAATAAAGAATTATTATCTTATGTAATTCCCGATGATCATACTTTCTCGGCTGCTTGGTCTTATTTTCCAAAAGCAGAACCCTCAATTGTACTTAAACGAACATCAACAGAAATAGATTGGGTGAAGGGAAGTGATATCAATTTAGAAATTGATATCCACATTAGCGCATTTGATGGTTATTTTATTCAACAGAATAGAGATAATAACCTTAATCTTGAATTTATTTTAAGGTGGTATTCACCCTTTGCAATAGGTGGGACTTCTCTAAGAGGGGTAGCTGGTAGGCATATATGTCCTGTAAGTGGTTCTGATCAAGAGATAAGTGTACGTGGGATTATTCCAGGAGATCAAATTTCAAGTGTTGTACAAATAATTCTTGAGTTAGTTGTGAGCAATCCTGGCAATAATACAGGTTATGAGATTGGAACAGTAATATGGGAAGATGAAAAGGAATTGGTGATTGAGGGGGATAGAACACTCTTTCCCACGAAGTTTATTTCATTTGTTCAAAGTCCACAATTACCAAATAATGCTCTTTATTATTTACACAGGAATATAGAAAACTTGGATCTAAATGACCCTTTTAATAATATTTATACGCTCTTACTAAACAAAGATAATGACACTGGTGTTTTTATAAATGTAAAAGCAAAAGGCACTACCATCGCAGTCCGTAGTTTATTAAATTTTATACAACTCAACGTATACCGGGAAATAATGCTTGATATTGTCAAATATAGGACTGAAATGGAGGATGTCTTTAGATTTCCTGAAAACTATGATAGAGGGTCGGTTGGTTATTCGTTTTATTCAATCTTGAATCAAGTCTTGAATGATCTGAAAACTAAAAGACAAAAAATTGAATTTTTAGAAAATATTGAAACAAATCAAACAAATCTTGATTTGAAGCTTCAAGAAGCAATATTTCTTTAGGAGACCTTATGTTTGTATTCCCTCAGTTTCCCTATTACCTTGCCAAAACATATTTTGAGGAGAAGATAGTTGCTAATTTAGCCCCTGTCTCAATACGTTCAGAGATTGATATATATGACACAAATGGTCTGTCTAAACCAGCAATAGGAGATATTGTAAATATTGAAGAAATTATTTCAATTAGGAATAACTGTATAGATGAGCTTGAAAAATATAATATTAGAATTGAGAATGAACCTAATTTATTAACTACAAGCACGTTGGATTATGTATTTGCAAAATCTCTTTTTAAAAATATGGGTAAATATTTAACTCCATCGTTAGCATCCGATAACGATATGTGGACTTATTTAAATTTGCGCGTATTTCCTGATATCGTTGTGTATCGCTGGAGAAGAAAGAAAAATAATGAATATTCTATTAATCCAGAAAGATTTTTCAAAATTACAAGAAATTATTGTGGGACACTATGGTGGCGTGCATATTTCTTCTTCGATAAATCAAATGAGATAGACAATTGGTGGTTGTTGAAAGAACTATCCGAAGATAATTTGGTTGCAATAACTGAACGCACTAGGTTGAGAGGCTATCCAAATCTACCAATACAGTTAGGCAAAAAGAAAGTGGAAATCAACAGCCTAAATGAAACGAATGAGTTTAAAGAAGACCTCTTTAGAAAAATGATGGTGATATTCCTAGCGAGAATTAGTTGTATAAACCTACATCTGTTGGAATCATCCAATCAAAGTATGCAAATTATTGAAAATGCGTATAATGCTGCCTACTGCGAATTGAAGAGAAAGAGAGAAAATATCAATTATAGATAGCTGAGTAGATGATTCGAATGATTAGTGCTTGAGTGAATGAATAAAAAATATGTATAGATGATGTAATCCGGTAAAAACAATGCTAAATATTGAAAACTCTGCTATTACAATATGTAGTCAAGAAAAGAAGAATACTTGTTCAAATGCTAGAGGTTTGAAAGGTGATAATTATTTTACTTTCATCGATTTATTTGCAGGTATTGGCGGTATGCGCCTTGCTTTTGAATCTTGTGATGGTGAATGTGTGTTTTCTTCTGAGTGGAATAAATTCAGCCAAATTACATATCGTGAGAATTTTGGAGAAATGCCAATTGGTGATATAAGAGAGATTAATGAAAAAGATATCCCTGATCATGATATTCTAGTCGCAGGTTTTCCATGTCAGCCGTTTTCTATTGCAGGAGTCGTAAAAAAGAATAGTCTAGGTAGGGCATCAGGGTTCTTGGATCGAACCCAGGGTACTTTATTCTTCGATATTGTAAGAATCCTAAACGAGAAGAGACCTAAAGGTTTTTTGCTTGAGAATGTAAAGAACCTAAAAAGTCATGATGGCAAGAAAACTTGGAAAGTAATTCTAGAATCTCTTGAGGAATTGGATTATGAGGTTTTCTGGGAAGTTAAGGATGGACAAGATTATGTTCCTCAGCATAGAGAAAGGATTTTTATAGTTGGCTTTGATAGAAGACGCTATGGGCGTAACATTAATTTTTCATTCAATTTTTTGGTGAAGACCCAAAAAAGGAAGCTTAAAGAGATACTCGATGGTGAAGTCCCTTTGAAATACACGCTTTCCGATAAGCTCTGGCAGTATTTACAAGATTATGCTGCGAAACATAGAGCTCGTGGAAACGGATTCGGTTATGGATTGGCAAATATTGAAGGTATCACACGTACGCTTAGCGCACGATATCATAAGGATGGTTCAGAAATCTTGATTCCTCAAGAGGGCAGTAATCCTCGACGGCTAACTCCTAGAGAATGTGCGAGATTGCAGGGTTTCCCTGAGAATTTTAAAATACCTGTTTCTGATACTCAAGCTTATAGGCAATTCGGTAATTCAGTTGTTGTCCCTTTGGTTACTGCAATCGCAAAGCAGATTTTTGATACAATTGAAAACATGGAAGAAGGTGATGGTCAGCAAGATAGTGTAGTTCTGTAAATTATAATCATAATGCATAATTTTTATAGGTGATAACATTTTCCCTAAACATGTATGCATTAGACGATCCTAAATCAATCATACGATTCAAAATCCATATATAATCATTTATTAGTGTTCTATTGTTTTTGATTTTAGAAATATCGTTGTAAAAAAGACGTTTTATCATTCTTTCTGCTGAAACTGATGTCAACGACATCGATTCAGAGATATTTGATTTGAATATCTCTGTTAGCCAACTAATGCCATCAGGTAAAAACTCTTTTCCTCCCATTGTAGAAAATACATTTATTACAGACGTAGTATTGCATTTCCCTTTTTCAAGAAATATCTTTTTATAAAAATCCTTTTTTCCACTTAAGACGCTCCAGGCACTTTCAATTGGCTTGCCATTGAAGTCCCATAGTAGATATCTAATATCTAACGTAACAGTCAAACCAACAACGCACTAACCTGACACTCCTCTACCCGATATGATTGGGGCCGGAGTGTGAGATGCGTGAATTTCAAAGTTATGATGATCAAGAATCAGTTGTTCTCTATAGGCCTCATGGCCTGGGAGAGCCTGTTCATCTCATCGGTGACAATCTGCAGGTCTTCCGGCTTCACATTCCAGGGCATCAGCGGCTCGATCTGTTCGCCGGTGAGCTCAAGGTTGTCGTACTTGGCAGCCTGCATGAAGAGATAGGCAAGATAGTTGCGGGGATTCAGTCCCTGTCTCTTGGATGTCTCAATGAGGCTGTAGAGCAGACAGGAAGCATCGGCACCATCATCGCTGCCGTGGTTCACCCAGTTCTTGCGTCCCTGAATGTAGACTCTGATAGATTGCTCACAGTCGTTGTTGTCGATTTTCAGCTCTGCATTCTCGAAGGAAAGCAGGACCTTGTCCCACTGGTTGAGAGCATAGGAAACCGCCCGTTTCTGCACCAGGTTGATCAGGGAGGTGGTGAGGGCCGCATTCTCAAGCCAAGCATGGAAGTCCTTGAGGATCGGCATCGAAAGAGCTTTCCTCTCTTCTATGAATGCCTCCTTGGACATCTCGCCGGCTACAAGTCTTGCCCGAAGCTGGGAGTCGATCTTGTACAGCCTGGCAATCCAGGCGATGGCGGGCCCTGCAAGGTTGTGGTCCTTGGTGATCTTCTCGCAGTCCTTGAACCGTCTTGCAACATGGGCAAGGCAGACGCACCTGTGGGCCTTGCCAAGGTGGGAATCATAGGCTCCGTAGCCGTCCGCCATCACCCATCCGGTGTAGTCGGCGAACATCGACAGCGGAGGACCACCGCCCCTTCCTTCGAAATACCGGTACCAGGCGAGGTTCTCGTTGCACACCGCCCACATGTAGTTCTTCGTCTTCTCCGAACCCTGTTTTTTTGTGGTAGTTTCATCCATATAAAGAGCAGCTTGTGCGAGCACCTTCGCCTTGAACGATTCCTCGGCGGCCTTGATGCGCTCGAGGATTGCCAGCCCATAGTTGCTCATGTCCTGTCTGCTGATGTCGATGCCGTCAAGGCCGAGGGCCTTGCTCAGCCGGTTGTGCGGAACATGCAGTCCGTATTTCTGGTAGGCGATCTCGGCCAGCAACAGCTCACCGACCTTGGTCTTGGGAAGGAAACGCCGGGAGCATTGCGCGCTGAGCACGAGCTCCTCATCTTTGCATTTTACCGTATACTTTCGGTTCTCGACCTCTACCAGTACGACGGCGTTGATGCGTTGGAAATATGAGGTGTGGGTGGATGGCATCGGGCGTACTGAATAGCCCCTGCTGCGGTAATCGTCAAGCACCGACGCCTCGACATCGTTGACCAGGTTCACCACATGGGAGGCTCCTGCAAGAGGTTTCCTTCCGACACTCTTCTTCCTGTTCCCATCAATTGATTGATGATTGGGTGAAGCTTCCTCTCCGGCAGACTGGGGCAGGAGCTCAGGGGCGAACAGCGGCAGTGTCTCCCAATCGGGATTCTGCCTCAGCTGCTCGCTGGATTTGCCGAATTGTTGCTGGATGAGCAATTGCAGCGTCATGTGCATCTGCTCGTTCTGTTTCTGCAATTGCTGCATCATCTGTTGCATCTGGGTGAACATGAGGCTGATCTGGTCGAAGCTCATGTCCCGGGTGGGGGCAAGGGGAGCCGGTACCGAGGCCGGGCTTTTCAGCCCGTCCACCATGATCTCGACCGTCCTTGATATCCTGTCACCCTTGCTTCTCATGGAGATAAGTATAGCAGAAAACAAGGTTTAAGTATACTACTTGTAGACAATTAGATGCACTTTCAGACAGCTTTCCCAGGTCGCATCCGTACATTCTCCCAAGGGGTGAAACGACGGAAAATGTCTATACCGTCAAGCATTGCAAGCAGGTCTTCCCCACTGATTTCCTTCACCCTCTCCTCACTGTTCGGCCAGGCGAAGGTGTAGCCGCCCACCAGTTTCTTCTGCAGCAACAGGAACCCTGTCTTGTCCCACATGACGCACTTGATGCTGTCACGCCTCCTACCGCAGAAGATGTACAACCCTCCCAGGGTGACGTCCATCTCCATGATGTTGGTGATGACCGACACGAATCCGTTGATACCGCGTCTTAAATCTGAGTATCCAGGGAGCAGATAGATCGGGATGCCGCTCATGTCAAGCATTGGCTGCCTCCTCAATCTTGATCTTTCCTTCTTCATCTACGAATACTTTTCCGGCAAGACAAAATCGATATTGATCCGATCTGTTCCAGGGAACCGGGTCAAACCGTTTCCTTGGTCTTCCCCGGCCACGTTTGACAGAACCGATGATCTCAACCTTGTATTGCTCAGGCTTCTTGTTGGTTTCCATTTTGCACCTCTGGATACGAGTCTATCGGTGCTGGGACATCCACATCAGTGCGTTGTTGGTTTGACTATTACTATCTAACTGAGTATTCTACCGTTTCAGCACCACTCAAATACAGTTGAGCACCAGTAAAATATGGAAGGGCACCAACCTTCCCATTTTATTCGAAAATACGGAACAGTACCGGCAAAATACGCACGAGCTCCAGTTCTTTTTATTTATGATATAGGTTGGCACTGCCTCTATAATTGTACCATCGGCTTGCCGAAATACAATTTTTAGGAGAGGCTTTATGCCAAAGAAAATCAATGTACGGGCAATCTTGCAAGGTAAATTGCAAGGTATGTCCAACAATGATATTGCGAGTGCATATCATTGTTCAAAACATTCCGTTACAGATGTTGTGATAATCGCAACAGAGAAGGAAATCCTTCCGTTGGGACCAATTCCCAATCTATCTGAAGAAGAACTGTATCAGCTCTTCTTTCCCGATAGGAATACACAGGAGGCAGTCTTCGAACCTGTGGATTATGAATATGTCCACAAGGAACTGAACAGGGTCGGGGTTACCCTAAGCCGTCTGTGGGTTGAATACAAGGCAGATATACCCCCCCGGTAAGAGCCCTGCCAGCTATAGCAAATTCACAAAAGGCTACACGGCTTATGTAGGAAACAAAGGGTTTGCAAACCATATTGTTCATAAAGCAGGAGACCGCATTGAGGTGGACTGGTCAGGCCCCACGATGCACTATCTAGATCTGAAAACGGGCAAGGGCGTTACCGTCTACCTCTTTGTATCGGACTTAGTAAGCTCCAGACTCGCCTACGTGGAACCGACACTTGATATGCGGGAACAGACATGGCTACAGTGCCATATCAATATGTGGAATTATTACGGAGGAGTTTCAAGGATCCTGGTCTGTGACAACCTCCTTACAGGAGTCCAGACACATCCGAAATTCGGGGAGATTGTACTCACCAAGGATTATGAGTTGCTCATGGAACATTACGGAACGGCGATCATGCCTTGTGCCGTTAAAGCTCCAAGACAGAAGAACTCCACTGAAAACAGCGTGTATACTGCGGCATTGTCTATCATTGCAACGCTCAGGAATGTAGAATCCACCTCGTTCGCAGAACTTAAAAAGGCAGTCGCCGAGAAGCTTGAGGCTCTTAACAACCAGCCGTTTCAGAAACGTTCTGGATCCAGACGCTCCGATTTCGAGGAAAATGAACGTGTAACGTTAAGGCCTCTTCCCTCGGTTCCTTTTGAGATCGGAAAGTGGATGTACAACCGGAAGATTCAGCCAAACTGCCATGTAGTATTTGAGAAAAACTGGTATTCTTGCCCGTTCAAGTATCAGGGATGTGTGGTTGATCTGAAGGTAACACCAACCGAAGTAATGGTTTTTCACAAAGGGAAACTGATGAAACGGCATCTTCGCTTTCTTCCCAACATGGTGAATCAGTACAGAACCGACAAAAAGGATATGCCCAAAGGGTCTGGATTCACGGAATGGGATGAAGAGAGGATCCGTAGATGGGCGAAAGCCATCGGACCGGCCACAGAGGTGGTGATAGATAGAATCCTTTCTTCCCGCACCATCGTAGAACAGGCTTTCAATACGGCATTGGCAGTTCTGCATCTGACAAACAGGTACGAAAAAGAAAGGATTGAAAGAGCCTCGGATATTGCTCTCGCCCAAGTGTATTCTCCAAGGTACCGTCATCTGAATTCAATACTATCATCAAAAACCAATCAAGACGAGTCCAAACGGATTCAGAGTAAAGCGGAAGCGACCAAAGGCATTCTCAAAGGCCGTGAATACTTCGCAAATTTCGGGGGTGAGTCCAATGATTGATCAAGCTACAAGAGATATGTGCAATGAGTTGAAGATGCCGGAACTTGAGGGCATCATCGCCAACCAAGATACAGTCCCTGAATTTATGACCATGCCATTCAATCAGAGATTTCAGTTCGTAATTGCAGACCTGTATGGTATCAAGAACGGGCACCGGCAGGAAATGTTGAAGAAGAGATCCAATATCAAATACCTCAATGCATCTTTTGCCGATATCCAATACTTGGAAGGAAGAATCCTGGATCGAACTATGATTGGACAACTCGCTACAGGAAACTTCATGGAACATGCAACTGACCTGGCAATCTATGGGGCCACTGGAAGCGGAAAGTCCTACATCTCAAGCTGCATTGGTGTATTGGCCTGTTCTAGATTGAAACGAACCCTGTACGTTCGGATGCCGGATCTACTGACCGATTATGAATGTCTGGAGTCTCCGATTCAAAAAAGGAAGTATATAAAGAAGATGGAAAATTACGACGTGTTGATCATCGATGAGTGGCTTGGGAATGCTCCAACTGAACCACAACTGAGCTTCCTATTTGAACTGGTAGAAATGAAGTCTACAATCTTCTGCTCGCAATTTACCACCAGTGAATGGTATGTCAGGCTAGGCGAGTCAACTAAAAGCGAAAGCATGCTGAACCGAATCCTTTCTGGTTTATGCAAACTGAACTGCGGAAAATACAACATGCGTGAATACTATTCAAAAGCTAGAATGAGAATCTAAACAAGTGGTGCTCAACTTGATTCTTGCACCGGTGCTCTATCGAGCAAATATTCAGCGTGAGATATGTACAAGCGCAAGCGTCTCACAGAAAACGGTTGTCAAGGTTCAGAAGCGGGCTTCGGAACTTGGCATGAATTGGCCGCTGGATGGTTCAGTCACGGATGGAATCCTGGAGCAGAGATTGTTTCCAAAGGAACAGGCTGTCTCCGCCAAGAGAATGCCGGACTATGAATACATCCGCAAGGAGTTGCTTAGGAACGGAGTGAACAAGAAGCTGCTCTGGACAGAATCAAGTACGACACCTACAAGATTAAAATCGAGCGGTGGATGAAAACCATGACAGGTCAATGCGTGAGCTCTATGGATTGAAACCTGAGGAATCGCAGTAAAGGCCGTTTGCTTCGACCCCGCCTGTTTTGAGATGACTGAGGCCACCCCATTCAGGCGGTTCCGCAATATTTACCCAAAACGGTTGCAGATTGATTTCCCTTGAACCGGATTCGTGATTCCCTCAGTATCGGACAGGCGCTTTCAGCGCACAAGAATATTCATGCCAACACCTTGCTCGTAGTAAAGTGTGTGTTTTGTCAAGCAAAAATCCTTGTAAAATCATCAGGGAATCCTGAGTGTAATCACGGGAATTTCCCGCGATTACACCAATTGAGCCCATTTCATACCAGATGTAGAGAAAGAACAGTGCCTAGAAGAAGTTAGCACTTCTTGCCCAATCATAATCAACCTCTTTTAGTTGTTCAGAGGAGAGCATAGGATAGAAGATAATTCCATTTCCTCTAGCAAAGTAGAAGCCATTATCAATAATTTGATATGAAAATTTAGTATCAAAAGAACGATCCACAGTCTTGGTGATCTTATCCTTATTGCTCTGTATAGTGGCAATACAATCTTTCAAGTGATCAAGATCTCGCTCATACATGCTCCCAATATTACCAGTATCTTCTTTCTCATTGAAATCGATAATGCGTATATCAGTGAATATAATCGCAGGAACTGTAATTTTCTTGGTGGTATCATTAATAATATAATCCGCTAACATGTCTGGTTCCAAGGAACTAACAACAAGTGGATGAACAGGACAATGTTCTTTATAAAGTCCGTATCCTCTCCAGTTGCTAGGCGTTTTATAAGGAGCCGCTTCCAGACAAAGCGTAGAACCATCCTTATTTACTAGGTAGATATTCTTATACTGTTTAAGAGGAATATGCTCAATCACTCGATATATCGATAAATAGAGCGAATGCTTCACTTCTCCACTTGCATGTGTCACACATTTTGCTTTTGCATATTCCCAATCGAAATAATCACCAAATTCACCCTCAACC
>CAZBOU010000025.1:0-19704 GCA_964493625.1 uncultured Caldisericota bacterium | reverse complement strand
TCCGTGAAGGTGGCCGTACTGTAGGAGCGGGAGTTGTTACCAAGATCATTGAATAGGAAGGGACTGTGAATGGAAAGTCAAAAAATGCGTATTAGACTTAGATCCTATGATCACAGAATACTGGATCAATCTGTGAAGCGAATACTAGAAACTGCACTCAGTTGTGGGGCCCAAGTTAAAGGACCTATTCCTTTACCTACTCGCCGACATGTATACACTGTTTTACGATCCCCTCATATTGACAAAGATTCACGCGAACAGTTTGAGTTACGTATTCACAACCGTTTAATTGATATTTGTAATCCTTCCACGGAAGTTACACGAGCCCTTATGAATATCGATTTACCTGCCGGTGTGGATATCGAAATTAAGCTCTAAACTGTTGTTGGAAGGAGTATACAATGAGTCTTCGATTAATGGGTATTAAAATTGGAATGACCCATATATGGAAAGAAGAGAAGTTTGTTCCAGTGACCGTAATCCAGGTACCTGAAACAGTTGTTATAGAAAAGAAAGAAGCGAAGAAACACGGATATAACGCTGTGAAAGTTGCTAGCATTAAAGTGGATAAAAGTCGTGTGAACAAGCCAACTCTTGGTCAGTTAAAAAATGTTGATGATGGATATCGTACTATGTACGAAATGAGAGATACAGAATTAAAAGACGATCAGGGAATTAGTGTAGAGCTTTTTTCTGAAGGTGAAAAAGTGATGGTTTCAGGCATTTCTAAAGGTTTTGGCTTTAGCGGTGTAATGAGACGACATGGTTTTCGAGGACAACCAGGTTCTCACGGAGCCATGTCACATAGAAGAACCGGATCCATTGGAAACCGTTCTACACCAGGAAAAGTAATAAAAGGTAGAAAAATGCCAGGACACCTTGGCAACAACAAGGTTACTGAAATGGGAAAAGAAGTAGTTCAGATAGTACCTGAGAAAAATCTGCTGTTGATTAAGGGCGGGGTACCCGGATGTAAGGGTTCCCAAGTCTTTATTAACAAGTGGGAGCGTAAATAATGAGTACTGTACCAATTTACAACACAAACACAAAATCATTGTCTGAGACTAATCTTGAATTCCAAGGACTTCCTGAAAAGTCTCACCGAGATTTAATTGTAAGAGTTATTGTTCAGACACGCAATAATGCTCGCATTGGAACAGCTTGTGCAAAGACGCGTGGCGAAGTAAACTTTAGTACTCGTAAACCTTGGCGTCAAAAAGGTACGGGAAATGCTCGAGCCGGAACTCGTCGATCTCCCATATGGGTACGAGGTGGAGTTACATTTCCGCCTAGACCCAGAAGTTATGCTACGCAAATTCCAAAAAAACAACGCAGACTTGCATTTAACAGTGCAATCAAATGGATTCTTGAAGAGAATAAAGTCTACCTTCTTTCTCAATTGAACGATGAAGCTGGAAAAACCAAACCAATCATCAACAAATTGAACCATGAAGTATTTGAAAAAGGTAGAAATCTGATCATTTTTGATCCAGCTACTAATGGAAAGCTATTGTTAAGCCTGCGAAATGCACCCGCCTATATTCCTGTCGAATGGAAAGATGTGTGTACGTACGACTTAATCAATTGCCGTCGCGTTTTGATAACAGAAGAAGCTGTTCAGGGCTTAGAAAAGAGGATAGAATATGCCAAAAAATAGAGATGTCCTTCGAAGGCCGATTGTCAGTGAAAAATCAATGGAACAGCAAGAATCTGGTGTCTATACTTTTATTGTAGATCGTTTGGCTAACAAAATTGAAATTGCACAGGCCGTAGAAGATATGTTTGACGTAAAGGTTGACAAAGTACGGACTACCAAAATTTACCCAAAACCAAAACGTACCCGAACCGGCTTTACTCATACTTCTGTCATGAAAAAAGCAGAAGTTCAATTGTCTGAAGGGTATGTCATTGAAACCCTTAAGGTACAATAGAGAGGAAATGCAATGGCACTAAAGAAATATAAACCTACATCACCTGGTACACGTGGCCGTGTATCAGTTATACGATCTACAAGTACCAATAATAAGAATAAACCCCATAAATCGCTTACACTTTCATTTAAGAAATCTGGTGGTCGTAACAATCAAGGCAAAATTACTATGCGATACATTGGTGGTGGTACAAAAATTCGATATCGATTGATAGATTTTCGTCGTGATAAATTTGATATTCCTGCGAAAGTAGCAACTCTTGAATATGATCCTAACCGAAGTGCACTGATATCCCTTCTCCATTATGCCGATGGAGAAAAGCGGTATATCATCACTCCCGATGGATTGCATGTTGGAGATACAGTCATTTCTTCTGAAACTGCAGATATTCACCCCGGAAATTGTTTAACATTAAAAAGCATTCCAACCGGTACATTGGTTCACAATATTGAATTGCGAACTGGATGTGGAGGAGTTATGGCAAGAAGTGCAGGATCCTATGCTCAACTGTTAGCAAAAGACGAAAAATATGCACATCTTCGACTTCCTTCTTCAGAAATGAGATATGTTCCTTTAACATGTCGCGCTACTGTTGGTCAAGTTAGCAATGCCGAACACAAAGACACTGTACTAGCAAAAGCAGGAAGAACCAGAATGATGGGTCATCGTCCACGTGTACGTGGATCTGTTATGAACCCAGTAGACCACCCACATGGTGGCGGTGAAGGAAAAGCACCGATCGGACATCCTGGTCCATTAACTCCTTGGGGTAAGCCTGCATTGGGTTACAAAACCCGTAATAAAAAGAAAAAATCCAATCGGCTCATTATGAAGAGACGAAAGTAGTAAAGGAGTTTACGATTGAAAGAACAAAAAACCCAACGAAATAGAAGTGCTGGTTACACTGATCCTAAACTTCTCCTTAAAGTAGAAGCTATGAAACTTACTGGAGAAAAACGAATTATTAAAACCTGGAGCCGACGCTCCACTATTACGCCTGAAATGGTAAGCTTTACCTTTGCTATCCACAATGGAAAAGCCCACGTGCCAGTCTATGTTAACGAGGCAATGGTAGGTCACAAACTCGGTGAGTTTGCTGCCACTCGAACATATAGACCTCACAAGGGTGTTGGCAAAGGTATTGTAGGAAAGTAGGAAACACATGGAAGCATATGCAAAACTAAAATATACCCGACTTTCTCCTTTTAAGGCCCGAAAAGTTGCAGCATTGATACGTAATCAGGATGTTGGAGTTGCCGAAGGAATACTAGGATCCATGCCACACAAGGCTGCTCGTATTCTTCACAATACTCTCAAATCTGCTGTTGCAAATGCAAAAGAAAACTATTTGATGAACGAAGATCTATTGACTGTTAGTCGTGTTTTAGTTGATGCTGCTAAACCGATGCGCAGGTATAAACCAAGAGCTATGGGACGAGCCGATGTAATGTATCATCGTACTTCTCATATCACGATCTACGTTCGCGAAAAGGAGAATTAAGTTATGGGTCGCAAAGTACATCCATTTGGTTACAGAGTTGGAGTCATTTACGACTGGCGAACCCATTGGTTTGCTAAACCCAGTGATTACAACAAGTATTTAGTAGAAGATATTAAACTTCGCAAAGAAATTGATAGGCTTGGAAAAGAAGTTTGTATTTCCAAAGTGATCATAAATCGCCGTGGAAATGAATTACGTGTCCGGCTCTTTACTTCGAGACCAGGCATTTTGATTGGTAAACGCGGAGCCAATATTGAGCAACTGAAAAGAACTTTTGAAAAAATAGTAGATAAATCGCAGATCAAATTAGAAGTAATTGAAGTTAATTCTCCCGACATGAGCGCTAAACTTGTTTCGGAAAGTGTGGCAATGCAAATTGAACGCAGAGTTGCCTTTAAACGGGCTATGAAACAAGCTATTTTTCGAACCATGAAAGCTGGATCCAAAGGAATTAAGGTCATGGTTTCTGGGCGGCTCAATGGTGCTGATATTGCTCGAACAGAGTGGTTTCGTGAAGGAAGAATTCCTCTACACACTATCCGAGCGAAAATTGACTATCACGAAACAGTTGCAAATACAAAATTTGGCTGCGTTGGCGTAAAAGTATGGATTTATAGCGGAGATCAACCCACTGATCCAGCAAGTCTTCCTACTTTGTACGCAGAATATGGAGGATAGTAAATGCTATTACCAGAAAGAGTAAAACATAGAATGCAACATCGAGGCCGAATGCGCGGTAAAGCATATCGTGGTTCCAAAGTCTCTTTTGGAGATTTCGGTATTATGGCATTGGAACCCCACCGCGTTACAGCCAGACAAATTGAAGCTTGTCGTTTAATTATTACACAAAACGTTTCCAAAACAGGCCGCTTTTGGATTCGAATTTTTCCAGACAAACCGGTTACAAAAAAACCTGCCGAAGTCCGTATGGGTGGAGGAAAAGGTGATGTGGATCACTGGGAAGCCGTTGTGAAACCTGGAAGAATTATGTTTGAATTTGTAGGTATTCCACAAGAAGATGCAATGCGTGTTAACAGACTTGTTAGTGCAAAATTGCCCATGAGAATAAAGCTTGTTATTCGAGAAGAACAGGAGGCTTTTTAATGAAACTCTGGCAGATTAAAGAGCTTTCATCAGAAGAAATGGAAAAACGAATTCCAGAAATGAAGAAAGAACTATTTGAATATCGGTTTAAAATGATGATGCAACAAGTTGATGAACCCCTTAAAATACGAAATCTTCGCCTTGATATTCGTCGAATGGAAACCATTCTTCGTGAGAGGAGAAACGCATGAGTGCAGAAAACAGAAAAGTAGTCACAGCTGTTGTTGTTAGTGACAAAAATAAAAATTTCCGTGTTGTTGAACAAAAAATCCGTGTGCTTGGACATAAACTTTATCGAAAATTGGTAAACAAGACTCGCAAATATCATGTTTATGATGAAGACAATTCATCCAAAGTTGGCGATGTTGTTACGATTCAAGAAAGCAAGCCTTATGCAGCCACTGTTCGATGGAAAATTATTTCCATTCAATCATCGGATGACATGGAAGGAGCCTTAAAATGATTGGAATTTACTCAAGGCTAAAAGTTGCGGATAACAGTGGAGCAAAAATTGTCTCTGTTATTCGAGTCGTGGGTGGTTCAAGAAGAAGATATGGTTTTGTTGGAGATCGTATCGTTGTAACAGTTAAACAATCGATTCCCAATGGGCAAATCAAAAAAGGAACCGTGGAAAAAGCAGTTATTGTAAGAACAGCTTTTCCTGTTCGTAGAGCAGACGGTTCTATTGTGCGCTTTGATGGGAACGCCGCTGTTATTATTGACGACGATGGAAATCCTAAAGGAACCCGAATTTTTGGACCTGTCTGCAGAGAACTTAGAGAAAAAGGATATATGAAAATTATATCCTTAGCACCCGAGGTGATATAGATGAAACTCAAATTACGCAAGGGAGACAAAGTCCTTATAAGAATAGGAAAAGACAAGAATGAACGGGGTACAATCCAACGTGTTGTTGATGCCAAGACAGATCACCCCAGAGTTATTGTAGAAGGACTTAACATGTGTAGAAAGCATGTGAAACCAAATCAAAGTTTGCCACAAGGTGGTATTCTCGAGAAAGAGAAGCCTATTCAACCTTGTAAGATCATGTTGATTTGTCCTTCCTGTAGTCAACCTGCCCGAGTAGGAAGAAAAAACCTTGCTGATGGAACACATGCTCGCTACTGTAAAAAATGTGGCGAGCTGATTGATAAACTATAGGAGCGTTACTAGATGGCTAAAGCGAAAAATCAAGAAAAAACACAAAAAATGGAAACGAAAAGAGAAATACCTTCTTCTGCTTTGATTGAACAGTATCAAAAAGATATTGTTCCAAAATTGAAGAAGCAATTTAGCTTTACATCTGTCATGCAAGTTCCCAGAATCCAGAAAATTGTGATTAATCGAGGAGTTGGTGAAGCTACTGTTGACACAAAAGCTCTCGAATCCTCACTAGATGAAATGTTTACGATTACAGATCAGAAACCAGTCGTCAAGAAAGCAAAAAAATCGGTTGCTAATTTTAAACTGAGAGCAGGTCAACCAGTAGGTACAATGGTTACATTACGTGGTCGACGTATGTATGCTTTCCTAGAAAAGCTTATTAACGAAGCTTTACCTAGAATCAGAGACTTCAGGGGACTAAACCCCAATTCATTTGACGGACGTGGGAATTATACATTTGGTATCCGCGAACAATTGATATTCGCGGAGATTGATTACAATAAAGTTGACAAGGTAAGGGGATTTAATGTTTCCATTATTACGGATGCCCCGACAGATGAGATAGGTAAAGCCCTGCTTGAAGCGTTTAGCTTTCCGTTTCGAAAGGATAAAAACTAATGGCAAAAACAGCTTTAATTAACAAAAGCAATAGAAAACCCAAGTTTTCTACAAGGGCCTACAATCGTTGTAAAATTTGCGGAAGACCTCATGCGTACTATAGAGACTTTGGCTTGTGTCGTCTTTGTCTTCGAAAATATGCAAACGAGGGTAAAATCCCTGGTTTGAAGAAAGCAAGCTGGTAGGAGGATAGTATGGTAGCTGTAGATCAACTTTCAGATTTTATCTGTAGAGTCAAAAACGCAAATACAATTTACGAGCAATGTGTTGAAGTGTATTCTAATAACATGATCAGCCAAATCGTTCAGATTCTCAAAGATGAAGGATTCATCAGAGATTACAATATTTTTGATGAGAACGGTAGAAAAAAAGCCAGGCTTTTTTTGAAGTATACCCCTGATCGTGAAAGAATTATTACGGACATTGTCAGAGTTTCCAAATCAGGTCGAAGAATTTATTCTTCCTGTGACGACATTAAAAAGGTCAAACGAGGAATGGGTCTGGCAATTGTTTCTAGCTCAAAAGGAATCATGACAGACAAACAGGCTCGCAAAATCCGTGTTGGCGGAGAAGTACTCTGTCATGTTTGGTAGAGAGGTAAAGAATGTCTAAAGTAGGTAACAAACCAATCATTATACCTGGTTCAGTATTGATCGATATTGATCAGGAAAGTCGTGTAGTTACAGTGAAAGGACCCAAAGGGGAGCTTTCACAGTCCTTCCCGACCAACATCGATCTAACGATTGATGATGGAATTATGGAAGTGAAAAGGCAGAATGAACAAAAACGATCCAAGATGTTACACGGTCTTATTCGAGCTTTGATTGCAAATATGGTGGAAGGTGTAACCAATGGATTTTCGAAAAGACTTGAACTAAGTGGTGTAGGGTATCGATGCAAAGTTGAAGGGAAAAGTATTTCTCTTAGTTTAGGATTCTCTCACCCTATTGTTATTGAACCCCCTGAATCGATATCTTTTGAGTGTCCTGCCGAAACGATCATTGAGGTGAAAGGTATTGATAAACATTTAGTAGGTCAAGTAGCAGCCAATATTCGAAAACTTCGCAATCCAGATCCTTACAAGAATAAGGGTGTAAAATATGCAGGCGAAGTTCTTATTAAGAAAGCTGGCAAAGCTCTTGGAAAGGGTGCTTAGTATGCTTAGGAAACAAGAATTACGACACATACGACACATTCGTCTACGGAAAAATCTATCAGGAACTGAATCAAAACCTAGGATTTCCTTTTATCGGAGTATTCGATTTCTTTATGCACAACTGATTGATGATACAAAAGGGCATACACTGATGGCTGCTTCTACAAAAGATTCCTCGGTGCAATCATCCATTCAGCAAGGTTCTTTGAAATGCAAAGAAGCCGGAAAAGCCTTGGGCTCTTTCTTGGGAAAGAAAATGAAAGAAGCCGGTTTCACTTCTTGTGTTTTTGATAGAGGTGGATTCCAATATCATGGTGTGGTAAAAGAATTCGCCGATGCAGTCCGTGAGGAAGGAGTGAAATTTTAATGGATAAAGAAAAGAAAGCCTATTTTAAAGAAGAAACAATCGAAGAAGAAAACGCTAATCAATTCGAAGAAGAAATTGTTCATATCAACCGCGTATCGAAAACAGTGAAAGGCGGAAAACGAATGAAATTCCGCGTTTTAATGGTTGTGGGCAATCGCCAAGGTATGGTTGGAATTGGCCTTGGGAAATCTGACCAAATACCCAACGGTATTCGAAAAGCCGTGAATGGTGCAAAAAGAGAAATGATAGAATTTCCTATTCGGAAAGGCACCTTGCCTTTTGATGTTATTGGCAGACAAGGCTCTGCAAAAGTGTATTTATTTCCTGCTGTTCCTGGTACAGGCATTATCGCCGGAGGATCTGTTCGTAAGATTCTTGAGAAAGCAGGAATCACCGATGTTGTTGCCAAAATAATTGGGTCTCACAATGCTGTCAACACAGCCCGAGCAACCATTCATGCTTTAGAGCAACTGCAAGATCCAGTTGAAGTTAGCAAACAGCGTGGTGTACCAATGAAACAGTTATTTGGACTGTAAGATTTTTCGGAGGTTATTATGGATATGAATCAATTACCCCTTCGTAAGGGATATACGAAACCTGCAAAACGATTAGGAAAAGGATCCAGCTCTGGAAAAGGAGTCCGATGTGGATATGGAAACAAAGGCGCTAAAGCTCGATCTGGAAGAGGTAAATCCATCGGTTTTGAAGGAGGACAAACTCCTTTTTACCGTAGAATACCAAAATTCAGAGGGTTTAGCTCTTTAACTCCTTATAAATGTGTTGGAGTAACTCTTCAATCTTTGAATCGATTTTTTGAAGATGGTGATACTGTCTCTATTGAACTTCTTAAAGAAAAGGGTATCATCAGCAAAAAGGCGGAGTCCTTTAAAGTTATCGCTACGGGTTCTATTGAGAAAAAACTCATTGTGAAAGGAACTGCATCAGCATCCGCCAAAAACCTTTTAGAGGAGCAAGGTGGGAAGGTTGAGGGGGTATAAATGTTAAAGTCCTTTTTTGCTGCACTCAAACTTCCTGAAGTTCAAAAGCGGTTGCTAATCACGGTAGGAATATTTATTCTTATTCGATTTGGATACTATCTTGTCATCCCCTATATCGATCGAGCAGTTATCGCCGAAATGGTTGGTCAAGGTGGCTTTTTAGCTCTCCTAGACTTATTCTCTGGCGGTGGATATCAAAATTTCTCCATTTTTTCTTTAGGTGTGCTACCATACATCAACTCTTCCATTATTCTACAACTTTTAGTTGTCGTCATT
The DNA here is from genome assembly GCA_964493625.1 of uncultured Caldisericota bacterium. GTDB lineage: Bacteria > Caldisericota > Caldisericia > UBA6126 > UBA6126 > JAGLCW01. The sequence continues at coordinate 10,589 of CAZBOU010000025.1, read as the reverse complement.
CCACACCTTGAAAATCTGTCAAAAGAAGGTGGAGAAGAAGGTAGAAGACAAATCGCTCGATACACAAATTATCTTGCCCTTGTATTGGCAGCTTTACAAGCATTCATGTTTACCAATTATGTGTTTGCTGATGCTCTTACGAATACTTCTATTCTTGCGAAAATTGTAATCATGATAACGCTTGTAGCGGGTTCGTTTTTGCTTATCTGGATTGGTGAGCTTATTACCGAGAAGGGACTTGGCAACGGTGTTTCCTTAATCATCTTTGTAGGGATCATTACTCGAATTCCCATGTCATTCCGCGAAGCTTCTACTATGTTAGAGGGCGGAACCCTATCTTGGGTTACATTGGCTATTGCCCTTGTTGTACTGGTGGTAGTTCTCGGAGGGATTATCTTCTGTTATCAATCAGAACGAAGAATTGCTGTCCATTATTCCCGACGAATTAGTGGAGGAGAATCTAGCACGCAGGCTAGCTATATTCCTATTAAGCTTGTTCAGACCGGTGTGCTTCCTATTATCTTCGCATCTTCTGTTCTTACCTTTCCTACTATCATTGCCCAATTTGTACAAGGAACGGCTTTTGCAGAATTTACCCAAACGCATTTGGCTTCCCAAACAACATGGGTTTTTAATGTGGGCTTCTTTTTACTGATTGTTTTCTTTACTTATTTCTATACAACAATTACGTACGATCCAGACCAAATGTCAGAGAATCTACAGAAATCTGGTGGATTTATTCCGGGTGTCCGACCAGGCGTTGCAACCTCAGAGTTCATTCGTTACGTCCTTTCCCGCATTACTTTTCCCGCTTCCATCTTTCTTGGCGCACTTGCGGTTGTACCCAACATTTTGCTTCTTTCCACCAATCTTTCAATTTTCTATTTTGGCGGTACCTCAATTCTGATTATTGTTGGTGTTGCTATTGAATCTTCAAACCAAATGGAAGCTTTTTTAGCTATGCGGCAGTATAAAGGATTTTTGAGAGGATGATTGTTGTTTTGATCGGACCTCCAGGTTCTGGGAAAAGTACACAAGGACAATTGTTGTCCAAAGAGTACAATATCCCCTTTATTGGAGTTGGAGATTTAGTCCGAGATATGATTCATTCTGATGAGAATGAATATGAGTCAAAAGTGAATAGCGGAAACTTGCTTCCCGATGATGTTGTATTTGATATTGTGAAAACAGAACTTGATCAATACGACTTGCAGTCTGGTGTTCTTATCGAAGGATACCCAAGAACGATCGGACAAGCTGAGTTACTTGATGCTTATCTACAACAGAAAAATGTAGCATTGCGTCATGTTTTGTATTTAAACAATATTCCGCAAGAGCAACTATCAGATCGAATAGCAGGAAGGTATCAATGTCAGAACTGTGGAGCGACTTTTTCCAAAGAACAAGTTCCATTGAATCGTGTTTGCAAGAGATGTAACGAACCTTTGATACCAAGAAAGGATGATACTTCTGAATCATTGCTTTGTCGAATGAATGAATATCAGAAGAAATCCTTGCCTGTGTGCGAGTATTACAAAAAAACGGACCGAATACGCTCTATTGATGCATCTGGTTCTATTGATGAAGTATTTGAACTTTCTAAACGCTGTCTAGGAAAAGGCTGATATGATTCTTCTAAAAAGCAACGATGAGATTGATCGAATGAGAAAAGCAGGACACATTATTGCATGCACTATGAATAGACTGGAAAAGGCAATTCAACCTGGAATTTCAACGTCCGACTTGGACAAAATTGCCTATGAATATATCTTGAAAAATGGTGCAAAACCCAACTTCCTGGGACTCTATAATTATCCTGCTACCATCTGTGCTTCTATTAATGACGAAGTAATACATGGCATTCCAGCGTCCTCTAGGGTGCTACTAGAAGGAGATATTGTAAAAATAGATATGGGTTGTATATGGGGTGGATACCACTCCGATATGGCTCGTACTTTTCCAGTTGGAAGCATTAGTACAAAAAGGTCCCGATTGTTAGATGTGACACAAGAAGCTTTGTCCATTGCTATTCAAAGTTCTATTCCAGGCAACACTGTTGGGGATATAGGCTTTGCTGTTGCAAATTATGTAGAAAAGAACGGCTATTCTGTTGTTAGAGAGTATTGTGGACATGGTGTAGGATTGCAACTCCATGAAGAACCACAAGTTCCCAATTTTGGCCAAGCTGGTAAAGGACCTTCTCTTCGAGAGGGAATGACATTAGCTCTTGAACCGATGGTCAACGAAGGAACATGGCAAGTAAAAACACTAGAAAATGGCTGGACCGTGGTCACTGAAGATCATTGCGATTCAGCACACTTTGAGAATTCCATTTTTATTGGTCACCATGGACCTGAAATTCTAACAAAAATACAGGGAGAATGCGTTTGAGTACGAATAAAAGCAATACAGATATTCTTGAAACTGAGGGAGTCATTGTAGAAAAACTCCCCAATTCGCAATTTAGAGTAAAATTGAAAAATGGACATGTGATTCTGGCACATATTGCCGGTAAAATGAGAATGCATTACATACGATTGGTGGTCGGCGATCGAGTCAAAGTCGAGATTAGCCGATACGACCTTACCAAAGGTCGAATCACCTATCGAACTTGATCGGAGGAACGTATATGAAAGTATCAGCATCTGTAAAAAAACGATGTAAAGATTGTAAAATTGTACGACGCAAAGGTCGTATATATGTAATTTGTGTCAACCCTAAGCATAAACAGCGTCAGGGTTAAGGAGGATTTTATGGCTCGAATTGCTGGTGTTGATTTACCAGATAACAAAAGAATTGATATTGCACTTCGAAGGCTTTACGGGATTGGACCCGTCAATGCCATAGATGTGTGTAAGCTTGCAAGTATTGACCTGAATGTGAAGTTGAAAGATCTTTCTCAAGATGAAATTTTGAGGCTTCAAAGCGTTATTCACGATAACTTTCAAGTAGAAGGTGACTTAAAAAAAGAAGTAACTCAAAACATACGCACCCTTATGGATATTGGTTGCTACAGAGGAACGAGACACAAACGAGGATTGCCAGTTCGCGGACAGCGAACTAGAACCAATGCTCGTTCACGAAAAGGTCCCGTGAAAACTGTAGGTAAAAAATAAAGAAAGGATTCTACATGGCTGAAGAAAAAGTTATTACCAATCAAAATGAAAATGTACCGGGATCTGAAGTTACACAGCCTGAGGATAGCACAACTGCCTCAAAAGGTTCTTCAACTCCCAAAGTGTCCCGAAAAAAAGGGAAAAAACGAGCTCCTGTTGACGGAAAAGCTTTCATTAAGGCTACCTTTAACAACACAACAGTGAGTATTACAAATAATAGTGGCGATGTGATCTGTTGGGGTACAGCAGGTGTTGGCGGTTTTAAAGGTACTCGAAAAGGTACTGCATACGCCGCACAAGTAGCAGCGGAACACGCCGCAAAAAAAGCGATTGCAATGGGTATGCGAACCGTCCGCGTTTTTGTAAAGGGTCCTGGGCCAGGAAGAGAAACTTCTATTCGAGCTCTTTCTGCAACAGGCTTAGATGTTACCTTTATTGCGGATGTTACTCCCATTCCACACAATGGTTGTAGACCACGTAAACCCAGGAGAAGTTAGGAGTTAGTTATGGCAAGATTTATTCAACCTTCATGTAAAAGATGCCGTCGATACGGCGAAAAATTATTCCTAAAAGGGGATAAATGCAATACAAAAAAATGTCCCTTTGAAATACGACCCAGAATTCCTGGTATGCATGGACAAAGTGGACGAAGAAGAAAGATTACAGATTATGGAATTCACCTTCACGAAAAACAGAAGGCAAAATTTTACTATGGCGTCATGGAATCCCAATTCAAAGGGTATTACAATGAAGCCGCCAGGCAACGATTGATTCCAACAGGTGACCGTTTGATTCAATTGCTGGAATCTCGTTTGGATAACGTTGTCTATCGCTTAGGTTTGGCTACATCTAGGGCTCATGCAAGACAAATCATTCTTCACAGAAAAGTAAAAGTGAACAACCATTTCTGTAACATTCCTTCTTACAGCATAAGGCCAGGTGAAAAGATTAGTTTTGTTTCATCCCTGAGGGACAATGTTTTTGTAAAAGAAGCTTTGTCTAGAAACGCATCTGTTAGCGAATGGATTACTTTTGATGCGGAAAATATGGTAGCTGAAGTCCTTTCGTTGCCACAAAAAGAACAAGTACAAGTACCCTTTAATGAACAATTTATTGTAGAATTCTATTCCAAGTAAGAGGATTATGAATTGAGAGGTTTATCATGAGAACCACCCTGGAAGAATTGAATCTTAATGTAGTGAGTGAAAATCCAATGAGAGGGGAGTATGTAATTGGTCCCCTGCATAAGGGTTTTGGAATTACCATTGGCAACTCTCTTCGCCGGGTCCTTCTTTCTTCCATCGAAGGTGCGGCTGTGGTAGCCGTGCGTATCGAAGGGATATCTCATCAATTTACTCCTATCGAGGGAGTTTTAGAAGATGGGATTCAAATTGTAGCGAATATCAAAAGACTTGTTTTGCGATCCCATACCCATGAACGCAAAATTTTGGAGGTAACCAAAAAAGGAGCTGGCCCAATAAAAGCTTCTGATCTATTCTGCCCAGAGGGGATTGAGGTTATGAATCCTGATTTGGTATTGATGAATATCGTGGATGAAACGTTTACATTGAATATGCAGCTTTACATCGAAACTGGTATTGAATATCAGCTTGCTGAGGAAAATCGCGAACATTCATACCCCATTGATACTTTTTTCATTGATTCCATGTTTTGCCCTGTTCGTCACGTTTCATTTAAGGTAAATCAAGTGATGGTACAAGAATCGCTGGACTTTGAAAATCTAACCATTGACATCGAGACGAATGGTGCTATTGATCCAAGGAGCTCCCTCGATCAAGCATCCAAAATTCTTGTGGAGTATTTCCGCAACATTATGCGAGAACCAGTGGAAGAAGAGATTGAAGAAGTACAACCTGATGATGAAACAGAAGAGATTCTTACAAAAGCATTAGATGATATTATTCCTTTGTCTGTTCGAACAGGCAACGTTTTCAAAAAAGCTGGCATTTATACCGTCAGCGATCTTTTTGAACGTACTAAAAAGGAATTATTGGGTTTGAAGAATTTTGGTGCAAAATCTCTGTATAGCACTATTGAAGATTTGCTGAAAGTACCTGAAATTGAAGTATTGCAAAACAAAGATCGTTTTCCTTTATTGGTAGATTTTGCAGAACTATCGAAACCAAAAGCGAAAACGATCAAACCAGTGGAACAAGAAAAACCACTTCCCAAGCCCCAGGAAAAACCCACTGAAAAAGCTATCGAACCAAGCAAAGAAGAACCACAAGAAGTAATTCCACAAACAAAACCCCCTACCCAATACGACACCTTACCAGCCGAAGAGGTATTAAAACTCGCTATAGAAGATGTTGCAAAGCACATTGGTATTTCCCAGAAACAGCTAACAAAGTTGAAAAAATATGCGATTGAAGTGATCGGTGATTTAACCGATGTCACTAGAGAGCAATTGTTAACCGGAGACCATAAGATCACGAAGAAAAATGTGGAAAGAATCGAAGAATTCTTACGACATTATGGTTTATCCTTAAAAGAAGACTAGAGGAGTAATGTATGAGGCATAGACGAAAAAATAGAAGACTAAATTTCTATTCTGCACAAAGAAAAAGTGTTCTTCGTACCATGACAGTATCGCTTATTAAAGAAGAAAGTGTGAATACTACAGATGCAAGAGCTAAAGAAGTTCGAAGATTTGCAGAATCTGTCATCAATTTGAGCAAAGTCGATACTCTGAACAATAGACGTATGGCTTTTAGTAAATTGCGCGACAAAGATGCTGTGAAAAAAATGTTTGGCCCATTGCATGATCGCTATCAAGAACGAAATGGCGGTTACATACGCATATTTCACACAGGATTTCGCAGAGGCGATGCAGCCAAAATGTGTATGTTGAAATTAGTCATCTAGATTTACTTTCACGAACACAAAATTGAATTTCATTCGATTTGACCACGTTACCTATCAGTATCCCGAAGCCGAAGACGCGATCTTCGCGCTTCGGGATGTTTCTTTTGATATTCAACCTGGCCAATTTGTAGCCATTGTAGGCGCAAACAGTTCAGGAAAAACAACCCTAGGACGCTTGTGCAATATGTTGTTAACTCCTACTGAGGGTTCCGTCGTTGTTGCTGGAATGGATACAGCCCAAGCTGATTATCTATATCCAATACGAAGCAAGGTAGGCATGATATTTCAAAATCCTGACAACCAGATTGTATCCACCACCGTAGAAGAAGAAATTGCCTTTGGTTTGGAAAACCTACAAATACCCAGTCCTGAAATCAAAAGACGCGTAAGTACCATTGTCCAAGAAATGGATCTTGAATCGTTGCGAGATCGACCTCCTCACTTATTGTCCGGTGGTCAGAAGCAGCTATTGTGTATTGCTTCAGTTCTTGCCATGGAACCATCTTGTATTGTTTTTGATGAACCCACGTCATTGTTGGATCCAATTAGTAGAAAACTGGTATTGCAGCAAATCCATAAACTTCATAAAAAAGGGATGACCGTTCTGTATATTACCCATATCATGGAAGAGATCTTAATGGCGGACCAGCTTTTGATTCTAAAAAAAGGGGAAATCGTTTTTGAGGGAAACCCCATTGATGCTTTTTCTTTTGATGATGCAACCCTATACGATTATCATTTGTATCCACCTCAATTGATACAAATTATGAACAGGCTTCACGAATCAGGAGTAAAAACTCCAAAAGGAATGGTTACTACAAAGCAATTAACGGACTATTTATGCCAATACAAATAAACCACCTATCATTTACCTATGACAAGGGTCTTGTCTACGAAAAAGAGGCCTTAAAAGACATCACAATGACCATATCGGATCAAGGAATAATTGGCATTATTGGGCATTCTGGATCGGGTAAGTCCACCCTTATTCAACACTTTAATGGACTGATTTTACCACAAAAAAAGAACACCATTCTTGTCGATGGAACCGATTTGTACAAAACGGAGGGTAGTTTGAGTTGGCTGCGTAAAAAAGTTGGCTTGGTTTTTCAATACCCCGAGAATCAACTATTTGAAGAAACTGTTGAAAAAGAGTTGGCCTTTGGACCTAAAAATTTGGGGATTCCTGAAAAAGACATTTCTTCTCTAATTCGTCATTCCTTAGAACTCGTTGGTTTACAACCAAATGAATATCTGCATCGTTCTCCTTTTACCTTGAGTGGTGGAGAAAAAAGAAAGATAGCTATTGCTGATATTCTTGCGATGAATCCTTCATATCTGGTATTAGACGAACCAACAGCTGGGTTAGACCCAGTGGCCCGAAAAGAATTACTTGAGAATATACTGCAGATCCAAAAACAACAAAACATGACAGTGGTTATCGTTTCCCACGATATGGAGGAAGTTGCTTCCGTTTCCGAGTATGTATATGTAATGAGTGAATCCGAGATTAAAGTGCAAGGACCCACTCTTGATGTCTTTTCTCAATACAACACCTTACGAGAGTTACTGCTTGATGTTCCAGAACCCATACAAATTCTATCTACGTTGCAAAAAGTAGATCCCGAAGTCTGTATTCGTCATGTTGATGTACAAGGAACGACCAAAGAGATTCTTTCTTTTTTAGAAAGAAAAAGAGGCCATTGTGGAGTTTAAGAAAAGCATCTCCATTGGTCAATATATCCCGACAAATTCGTTTGTCCACAAATTGGATCCTCGGTTTAAAATGATGTTTTTGTTAACATTTATCATCTCTGTCTTTTTTATTCACACTGTTCAGGGATACTTGCTATTGTTAGCGTACATGCTTTTGAGCGTTGTTGCAACCAAAATTTCAATTCACCACTTTGTACGTGCCTTAAAACCTATTATTTTCTTGCTCATTTTTACTACAGTTTTGCAGCTTTTTTTCACGAAAACAGGTCCTGTTTTAGTAGATTGGTGGGTTTTTAAGATAACCCTTGATGGTGTCTACCAAAGCGTCTTTATTTTTCTCCGCTTAATTTTACTAGTCTTTGCTTCTTCTTTGCTTACACTAACCTCAACACCCATGGAGCTAACTGCTTCTCTAGAATACGTATTGCATCCTTTCAAATATCTAGGGCTTCCTGTCTCTGAAATATCCATGATGATCACCATTGCACTACGTTTTGTACCTACTATTATGGAAGAAACCGACCGATTGATGAAAGCACAAACAGCGCGAGGCGTGGATTTTGAAAAAGGAAGTTTAATGAAGCGTATTGCGAACCTTATTCCCATTATTGTACCTTTGTTTATATCTGCCTTGCGACGTGCCGATGAACTTGCCATTGCCATGGAAGCTCGATCGTTTCAAGTGGGAAAACCTCGCACACATCTTCATGTTCTTGTTTTTCATAGAAAAGACTATGTTTTCTTGATCCTATCCTTATTGTATGTAATTACTATTTCCTATTTCTTCTAATGAAGTTGCTTCAAAGGTTGGGATTTGTTTCCTATGATGGCACTACCTACCATGGATTTGCAAAGAACAAACAGACCAAAACCATTCAATCTTGTATAGAGGCAGTTTTATGTACTATTTGCAAGCAGCCTGCTGAAGATCTATCTTTTACTTATTCCTCACGAACCGATGCTGGGGTTCATGCCTTGTCACAACCGGTCTGTTTTCTTGCACCCGACTACTTCCCCGACTCTACCCTGCAAACAGTTCTTAATCATCATCTTCCTGTATCTATCCAATTTCGGGAAATCAAAACTGTACCGCGCGATTACAATCTCCGCGATTCCATTGCAATGAAAGAATATTGGTATGTGATTTCAGAGAGAGATCAGGGAGTGGTTCTATCACAGTATTGCTGGGTTTTACAAGATTTCCTATCCAACACCCATTTACGCCAAATCGCAAAGGTGTTTTGCGGAACGCATGATTTTCGCAGTTTTGCAAAAGATGCAAAAAAGTATGAGAACACAATTTGCACCATTCATTCCATATCCATTGTTCCAACTAGTGAGATGGATACAAAGGCAGCTTCTACTGTAGATTTTCCTCTGCGCTCTTTATCTGGTGGTCATATCATTTCTGTCATTGGCAATCGCTTTTTGCACAATCAAATTCGTCGCATGTGTGGTTTTATGGTTCACGTAGCAACTAGAAAAACAAAAAAAGACACTCATTTTTCCTATTCGAGTTTTGACGAGTTGGTGGCTGAAAATATGAATGCCACTACAGCAAAAGCACCTGCAAAAGCATTGTATCTTCGAAAGGTATTGTTGTCATCTAGACCAGAAGAAAAAAATCCATAGGGGAAAGCTTGAAAAAAACTTCTATGTAGACCTTCGTGGGATGTTCACTGAATCAATAGGAAAGAAAAGCTGCATTCCAGGAAAAATTCGAGAAGCTCCAATATATGACAAGCGACGAACTTGTAAATCCTTCCATCCATTCATTAACTTTGTATTGACATATAAGTTGAATGCAAGGACTTTTTGAACATGCTTTTTTGCATCTTTGGAATACGTTCGTTCCTTTCTCAATTCCTCAACATCCTGTATAAAGGTTTCCAATTCATCATAGGTTTGTAAGCTTTCTGCTTCCTCTATTAGAGAAACAATGGTTTGTGTGACCGAATGATTGAATCCGTACTCCTTTTCGTAGACATCTTGGAGTACTTCAAGATTGAGTTGCAATTGCTCCAATCGATTCACAACATAGTAGGAGCTTTGTTCGAAACTTCTTTGCTGAATGCTAAAGTTAACAGCCCCAAATCCAACATAAAACAGCAAAAAGAAGATGATAACTCCCCACACTAAACCTTTAAGCGAATTTGATGATCCTGCATTATTTTTCATTCCTCCATTATAGTAGAAAAAGAATCACCACCGAATTTTTTCTACCATTATGATCCGATGGATCAGTATAGTACAACCAATAGTCACCAATATTCACTTCTTCAACAGGATTGATGGAAATATCTTTAGAAGTAGAATGCATAGAGCCATCATGATGAGTTGAAAATATAGAGTCGGAAGATATCGATTGTACAATGGTAAATATCCTAAAATGAAGATCGTTGCAACAGCTAAAACACAATAACTGGATTTGCACTACTTTTCATCGGTCACTCCTTTTTTACTGTCAAACATGGATTCACCTATCTTCAGTATCACTTAATATGTAACCAAATCAACAATACAGATCAAAAGAGCGGGTCTGTAAAAACGCAACAAAACGACAGCGAAAACACTTCCATAAACATCTCATCAAAAACCTCCAAATTTAATTCCATTCTTTATATCACCTTCATTCTTCCTGCACAATATTCATTAAAAAGAACTGCCCAACTAAATTTGGCCAGCACAGCCCATCACGAACTAGAAGCCCTACAAAACCAAATGACTCTCCACCAACAACAAAAAGATGACTCCACCCCCATCTGATGAAGAAGAGATGGAGTCATTCTTTTTATAAAAGTTGAAACACTAAAGATCGGTAGAGTAAAATATGTTGTGTAAATTCTAAAAACACACTATTATGAAAAAAAC